>NZ_AGUF01000084.1 GCF_000236785.1 Achromobacter arsenitoxydans SY8
CGGGCCCCGCGGTGACCTGCACGCGCAGCTTCATCATTTTGCCCCTGCGCTATGGCGCGGTGGGCGGCGCAGAGACCTCCCGCAAGCAGCTGCCGCCGCTGCCGGTAAACGCCGCTGACCCCTATAAGGTTGGAATGCTTAGCGAATCGTCCTACGCATTGCGGCCGTTGCGTCAGGGCTTTCTCTATGTGCTCATCAAGCGCAAGCAGAAACCGTATGAGTGGCACAGCCAGTACCGTGTTTCCGAGATCAGCACGCTCACTTACATTGATGCGGACAAGCCCTGGGAGTCTCCTGCGTCGGCCGATTTAGGTGCAGGGGGATCAACAAGGCTGACCTGGTTGTTGCAGATCTTCGATGTGGACGGCATCGACGATTTGCGTTTCCTTTTCAGCCCGGTTCCTCTCACGTCCGCAGTGCGGGACAAGTACCGCACCCAAGAGAGCCACCGTCAAACGATGAGATCGGTGAACCTGGTAAAGCTCGCGTCCGCCGCGCCTCCCCGGATGGAGCACGTGCTGGGTGCCGACCAGCTTGATCTGGTGGCCGACTTCGCCAAGGACAGCAAACCCGCACTCGAGGCGTTGTTGAAGGCCCAGGCCTTCTCGGCATTGCCCCCGCCGCTGCAATTGACGCGCATGGACATGATGCCGCCAGCCGGACGGACCGGACAGGGCGGCGTGGCCGTCGTCCTGGACGATCCGATTGGAATCGCCCAGGAACTCAATGCCTGGCGCAATGCAAGCGCCGAGCCCCTGGAAGCCTTCATGGCGCAGGCGGATGGCGAAAGCCTCACCAACCACCGCAAGTTTACGATCGCCTACGCCATCGAGAACATCAGGAAGCTCGTCGAGGATGAGGCTGAGCAGGCCTACTACAAGGATCACCAGAACATCGGCGTCCGCTACTCGGACCCTCAGTACGAAATGAGCAACCGCCACGCAGTCGTGCAGTCGTCCGGCGGCTACAGGATCTATCGCAATCCGGAGCACCACCGACAGGTGCGGGAGGCGGCCATCAAGGCTCGCCGTGCCGATAGCTGGAACAAGTACGCCGGCTACATCAACGAAGACATGCGCCAAGACTTTCTGAACCGCTATCGCTCGGAAGTCGACAAGGCCGACGCGGCCAAGGACGCGCGTGCTGCGGATCATCTGCTCTGGTTGCAGAGCAAACAACTGCTGGACGCGCTGGACGTCTTTGACCGGGACGACAAGGAACAGGCCCTGCTGTTCGAAGACCAGATGGGCAAGGCCATCGCAGGCATGAACGCCACCGCCGCCGGCGAGGCGTTGCTCGAACGCTGGCGCGCGGCGGGAGTCTCCCGCGAAAACCTGTTCTGGCGGTCATTGGCGCAGAACCAGGACGCCATCGAGGACGAGGTAAACCAGCTATTCAACAACCAAGGCGCGCTGGCGTCTCTCGATCCGGCTGCGTCGCAGAATCTGATCAAGAGGCTGGCCGATTTCTACGACAAGAGCCACGCCATGATGGATTCGCTGGCTGACGCCTCCACCGCCGGGCCGCCATCAAGCTACCTGGTGGGCGGAGCAATGCTCATCAACACGCTGGGCAATTCGCTGTTTCAGAGCAAGGCGGCAAGCATTCTGGATAAGCCCGTCAACAGGGTGTTTGCGTCCGTCCTGCATGCAAGGCTGGGCCAATTTGCCCAGTATTTCCGGCTGGAAATGCGTGACGGAAAAGCGTTGAGCCGGGGCACGACAGCCCGCATAGACCGCGCCACCACCCGCAGCATCGACGAGGCCCTGAGTGCCGGAAAGATGGGGGCGATGACTGAGGTACGCATCGGCGGCGTGCTGGTGTTCTTGGAGATATGGAATCTCTATAACAAGCTGACAGTCCTGCATAAACAGAGCAGGGAATATGTCGAGGCCGTGACGGCGCTGGTGGCGCTAACGGCTGCCGGTGTTGAATTGGGGGCTTGCGCGGTGTCGCTGGCCGAGCGGAGCGGTAATGCTGCGGTTCGGCAGGGTGCCAGGGTTTTTGGTAGTGGGTTGCGGTTGACGGCGGGGGTTTTGGCGGGGTCGGCTGCAGTGGTGGGGGCGTGGTATGACTTCAAAGAATTTAGCGAGAATGTCAAAGCGGAAGAGTACTCTGCCGCTGGAATATATTTCCTACGCGCAGCCACGCAAGTCGGCGCGGCTTCTCTGTCGGTCGCGGTTGGACTTGGCCATGCGGGTCCATTTTTCGAGTACCTGCTCAAGAAATACGGAAATCGCCCGTTCCTCGGAAGACTTCTTATGGCGGGTTCACATCTATCCGAAGCAATGGCCGTGCGCATGGCGCCCATGCTGCGAGTCTTTTTCGGACTCAATCTTGCGATCTTAGCCTTAGTGCTGATCGAGATTTTCGTGCTTCCCAACGATCTAGAACGGCTTCTCGATCATTGCACGTTCCGCAAGAATCGTAGCAATGGCATCGTAGACACTGAAGAAAAGGAGATTGAAAGAATGCAGCACGCGATACAGAGGGAACTCTGATGTACTTTCTAGAGCGAGGATTCGAATGGTCCAAGAGCCTGATGTCGTACGAAGATGCCACGGAGGAGCTCAATAAGAAGCAACGCCAGCCCGGCCAAGCTGAACTTCAGGCGCCGGAAGGCGTGGGTGAATCCGTCTCCGCTGCAGTCTATGAAAATGACTCCCTGTATTCGTATAACGACACCTATATTGACGTCCGCACCCCCAACGATGAAAAGCGAGGTGTCATAACGATATTTGCAGGCTCAATTTACAGCATGATGATTTACGCATTTGTGATGACCTCAGCCATAGCTGTTGAGAGTTTTGTCTCCGGATATTGGGCAGGTGAGCCAGTATCAGGATCAGACTATTTGTTTCTCAGCTTCTTTCCCTTGGCTTTCCTTGTAGTGCTCTGGATACTTTTGAAATACACATTCCGATTCTTCCGTTTGGAGTCCCTGACCGCTCGGCGCATCATCGTTCGCTTCAACCGCATCACCCGCAAGGTTTACCTGCTGCGCCCCAAGCATTTGGGCGGCATCAGAATCATGGATTGGGATAAAACAGAGGTGCTCCTGGACAAGAGCATGAGTGAAGTGGAGGGCACGGGTGGATTCATTATCCTGGGCTGGGACAGAGGCGACGGCGTGGACTTGCAGGGTACGCGCACAGACAATTTCGAGGTGACCTTCGTCGGCAAGCCGACACGCAACGCCAGCGAATTGCTCGCATTCTGGGAATACATCCGCCGCTACATGGAAGACGGCCCCGCTGCCGCGCCGGCGCCCAAAAAGCTCCTCACCAAATTCCCCTGGCCCTGGCTCTCGTTCAAAGCGGCCTGGGGCCTGGACACCCGGTTCTTTCGACACAGCGGGCTGTGGGTATTCGTGGTGATCAATATATTGATACTGCCGGCCATCCTCATCCATGCCACCGGTCATTGGCTGTCGCTGCTGCTGTGCTACGAGCCGCGGTTTCCTCGCGTCATTGAAGAAGCGGGGCTTTGAGCCTCAGCGGCACGTGCGGCAGGCGGGCGTCAAGAATCGCCGCGCCAGTAGCTGGAGGTCACTTTTTGAGGTCAGGCTGGTCAAGCCATCGAAACCGCGTTCGGCCCTGGCTTGTTCAGACCTTCCCTAGCGCCGCTGCGCCGCGGGGTCGATGCTGATCTTTGCAAACCGGTACAGCGCGTCCTTGTCCAGCACCGTCAATCCGCCGTAGTGCGTTTGCAGCACGCCGGCGCGGGCCAGTTTGGTCAGGGCGGCGTTGCAGCGCTGGCGCGACACGCCGCACAGGCTGGCGATTTCTTCCTGGGAGATCTTCAGACGCCCCTGGGTGCCCGAATGAACCTCGGCGTCCAGCTGCGCCACGACGGCGCGCGCCACCGTGGTGTCGACGTCGAGCAGCACGTTGCCGGTGTAGCAGCCCATTAGCCAGTTCACCCGCTGCGCCAGATGGGTCATCAGCGCCTTGGTGAATTCGATGTTGTTGTTCCACAGGCGTTCACAGGTGTCGCGCGGCAGGATGACGATGCGGCTTGGCCTGAGCGCCACGACTTCATATTCAAAGCGTTCGCGGCGGATCATGGTGGCCTCGCCGAACCAGCTGCCGGTGCTGAATCCCGCCAGCGACAGCGTCCTGCCGTCGGTGCCGGGCGACGACCATTTCACCAGGCCTTCGACCACGCCGTACCAGCCCGGCGAGCGCGATCCGGCGCGAAAGAGGTATTCGCCTGCGGACAGCGACACCGTGCGCAATTCCGAGCGGACCACGCTGCGTTCCAGGTCCGGCAGGCCTTTGTACCAGGGCACCACGTCCAGCATGCTGTCCACGGGGCATCGCGCGAGCCGGCGGCTAGCGTGTGACGATTCGTTGCCCGCCGGGGCAGGCTGTCCGCGCATGGTCGTCCCCTGTCTGGTTCCGGAAATTTGCCCAGGTAAACCCTAGGTTTCATTGTCAACATGATGACTGTCCGAGGGGCTGCCGGGCCGCAGAATGATTGACGCCCTTCGGGCCAAAAACCATAAGAGGAGACCGGTATGTTGTCAATGCCACGCATGATGTCCGCCACCGCGATCGCTTGCGGTATGACCGTTACACTCCTGCACGCCACTGCCGCACAGGCGCAGGTTTCGGATGATGTCATCCGCATCGGCTTCATTACCGACATGTCCGGCGTGTACTCGGGGCCGGATGGCCCCGGGGGCGCGGAAGCCATCAAGATGGCGATCGAGGAAATGGGCGGCGAGATCAATGGCAAGAAGATCGAACTGCTGACGGCCGACCACCAGAACAAGGCGGACGTCGCGTCGGCCAAGGCCCGGGAATGGTTCGACCAGCGCGGCCTGGATATGTTGATCGGCGGCACCAATTCCAGTACGGCGCTGGCGATGTCCAAGGTGGCCTCGGACAAGAAGAAGCCGATCATCGTGGTGGGCGCGGGCGCCCCGGCGCTCACCAATGAGCAATGCACCCCCTACACCCTGAACTACGCCTACGACACCGTCGCCCAGGCGCGCGGCACGGGCGCCGCGGTGGTCAAGGCGGGCGGCAAGAGCTGGTATTTCCTGACGGCCGACTACGCCTTCGGCCACGCGCTGCAGGCCGACACGACCACCGTGGTCAAGACGGGCGGCGGCACGGTGGTGGGCTCGGTGAAGCACCCGCTGGCCGCCAGCGATTTCTCGTCGTTCCTGCTGCAGGCGCAAAGCAGCAAGGCCGAGATCCTGGCCCTGGCGAACGCGGGCGCGGACGCGACCAACTCGATCAAGGCCGCCAACGAATTCGGCATCACGAAGACGATGAAGCTGGCCGGCATGATCATGTTCATCAACGACATCCACGCGATGGGGCTGCCGGCGGCGCAGGGCATGTACCTGACCGACAGCTGGTACTGGAACGCGTCGGACGATACCCGCGCCTGGGCCCGCAAGTTCTTCGAACGGCGGCAGGCCATGCCGTCTTCGCTGCAGGCGGCGGACTACTCGGCGGCGCTGCAGTATCTGCGCGCAGTCAAGGCCACGGGCACCGACGACGCCGACAAGGTGCTCGCCTACCTGCGCGGCAATAAGCTGAACGACATGTACATCAAGGACGGGGTGGTCCGTCCGGATGGCCGCGTGGTGCACGACATGTATCTGCTGCAGGTGAAGTCGCCGGAACAGTCCAAGGAGCCCTGGGACTACTTCACGGTGCTGCAGGCCATTGACGGCAATCAGGCCTTTACCAAGCAGTCCGAGAGCCGTTGCGCGCTCTGGAAATCCTAGGAGAGCCCTCATGGCAAAGCGCAAAGTGATTGTGACCATCGCCCCGACCGGGGGCATGGCGCTGAAAAGCCAGAACCCGCACCTGCCCACGCAGCCCGCCGAAATCGCCGAAGACGTTTACCGCTGCTACAACGCGGGGGCTAGCGTGGTCGCCCTGCACGCGCGGCGTCCGGACGATCTTGCCACTTGCGACGCGGCGGTCTATCGCCAGATGAACACGCTGATCCGCGAACGCTGCGACATCGTCCTGAACAACTCCACGGGTGGGGGCGTGCACGGCGACATGGTCAAGGAGACATCGCCGGGCACCTGGGAGATCCTCTGGGAAGAGCGCCTGAAGGGCATGGATGCCGGCGCCGAGATGTGCACGCTGGACGCCACGACGCTGAACCTGGCCTTCGGCGACCGCGAATACCTGATGAACACGCCGCTCAGCAAGGGGCGCGAGCTTGCAGCGGGCATGAAGGCGCGCGGCATCAAGCCCGAATGGGAGGTGTTCAGCCCCACGCACATCCTGCAGGACGTGACGACGCTCATCAACGAAGGGCTGGACGAGGGGCCGCATTTCATCAATCTGGTCATGAACGTGCATCGCAATTTCCAGAACGCCATGCCGTTTTCGCCCCGCCACCTGCAGATGATGGTGGACCTGCTGCCCAAGGACAGCATCTTTTGCGTCAGCGGCATCGGGCCGTCGCAGCTCGAAGCCAACATCAGCGCGCTGCTGCTGGGCGGCCATGCGCGCGTCGGGCTGGAAGACAACCTCTACTACCGCCATGGCGAACTGGCCACCAACGTCCAGCTGACGGAGCGCATCGTGCGCATCATCCGCGAAATGGACATGGAGCCCGCCACGCCCGCAGAGGCGCGCGAGATCCTGGGCCTGCCGCTCAAGAGCGGCATCCGCCCCGACTTCGCGCTCTGATCCGGGCACTGCCGGCGCGGCCGCGGCCGCGCCGGCTTTTCCGCATTCTTGGGATGGACAACATGATCGAATCTTTGAAAGGCAGCCGGGTCCTGGTCACGGCGGGCGCCCACGGCATCGGCCTGGCGATCGCGCGCAAGTTCATGGAGTCGGGCGCGGACGTGCATATCTGCGACGTGGATGCGCAGGCGTGCCGGGCGGCCCAGGACAGGCATCCCGCCCTGAGCGCAAGCGTCACCGACGTTTCGGACGAAGCCCAGGTCCGGGCCATGTTCGATGCGCTTGCGAAGCGCTGGGGCGCGCTCGACGTCCTTGTGAATAACGCCGGCGTGTCGGGGCCGACCAGCCGCCTCGAAGACACGACGCTGGACGCCTGGCGCAACACGCTGGACGTCAACCTGACCGGCACCTTCCTGTGCGCGCGCAGCGCCGTGCCGCTGCTGCGGGCGGCAGGCGGCGGATCCATCGTCAATATTTCGTCCGTCGCGGGGCGGCTGGGGTTTTCCTTGCGCACGCCGTACAGCGCCAGCAAGTTCGGACTGGCCGGCCTGACGCAGACCTGGGCCATGGAGCTGGGGCCGTCGAACATCCGCGTCAATTCCGTGCTGCCAGGCGTTGTATCGGGCGACCGTGTAGAGCGCGTGATCGCCGCGCGCGCGGCGGCGGGCGGCGTCAGCAATGACGAGATGCGTGAGCAGCTGGTGGAAAAGGTGTCGCTGCGCCGCATGACCCGCCCGGAAGACGTCGCCAATCAGGTGGCCTTCCTGTGTTCGGAAGAGGGCGCGATGATCAGCGGGCAGAGCATTTCGGTGTGCGGGAACGTGGAATACCTGGGTTGACTCCACGAGCGCCGTCTCTGATCCTCCGGGGGCGCCAGCGGCCGGCTTGGCCAGTTGCCAAATCCCGCGGCCCCGGTTCATAATCTGCGCTTTGTTAATTGATAACCGTTCGCATTAAATGTGATGCGTGGCGGTGTCGCGAGCAGGCGGGATCGTGAGCGGATCGGAACGTGTGTCCCAGGACTTCGAGAGCCTCTACGGCAATCATCATGGCTGGCTGCTGGCCTGGGTGAACTGGCGCCTGGGCAACGCGGCGGATGCGGCCGACCTGGCGCACGACGCTTTCGTGCGCCTGTTGACGCGGCCTTGCCATTTCGACAATCCGCGGCAGGCGCGGACCTATTTGCGCAAGATGGCCAACGGTATGTGCGTCGACCTGTGGCGCCGCCGCGACCTGGAGCAGGCCTGGCTGGATGTCCTGGCGGCGCAGCCCGAGCCCACCGTGTCGTCGGCCGAAGACCAGGCCATGGTGCTGGAAGCGCTGGGCGAAATCGACGCCATGCTGCGCGAATTGCCGCCCAAGACCGCGCATGCGTTCGTCATGGCGGTGGCTTGCGAAATGACCGACCAGGAAGTGGCCGACGTCCTCAAGGTGTCGTCGCGCACGGTTCGCACGTACGTCGCCCAGGCCATGCTGTGCTGCATGAAACTGGAGGCGCGGCTGGCGGCGGGGCTTGCGGGCGAGCCAGCCGGCGCGCTGCAAGGGGCGGCGGCATGAGCGCCGCACAGGCGCGGGAGCCCTCGCACCGCGCCATGGAGCAGGCCGCCGAATGGTATGCGCTGCTGCGCTCCGGCGAGGCATCGTCCGCCGAACGCCTGCAGTGGCAACAGTGGTTCGACCGGGCGGCGGAGCATCGCGAGGCCTGGCTTTATGTGGAGCGCATCGGCCGCCGGTTCGCGCCCTTGCAATCCAGCCCGGACAGGGATGCGGCGGTATCGGCGTTCGGCCAGGCCGTGTCGGCGGGGCCGCGCAGGCGCCGTCGACTGTTGTTGGGGCTGGCGGGCATGCTGGGCATCGGCGCCCTGGGGTGGACGGCGTGGCGCCAGACACCGTTGCCCATTGTGGCCTCGACCTGGGGGGCCGACCATCGCGCGGGCATCGGCGAAACCCGGCGAATCGCGCTTGCCGACGGTTCCCAGGTCTGGCTCAAGGCTTTGAGCGCGTTCGATGTCGACTACAGCGGGACGTTGCGCCGCCTGCGGCTGGTTGGGGGCGAGATGCTGATCGCCACAGCGAAAGATCCGTTGCGCCCATTCGTGGTCGATACCGCTCAGGGGCGGTTGCAGGCCCTGGGCACGCGCTTTACGGTGCGGGGCGAGGAAGGCGGGGTCGTGGTCGCCGTCCACGAGGGCGCCGTCCGCGTGGACACCGCCGTGTCCCGCTCCAGCGGGATCGTGCCGGCCGGACGGCAGGCGCGATTCACGGCGGACACGCTGGAAGCGATGACGCCGGCCGACCCCGCGCGAGAAGCCTGGACACGGGGCGCGCTCGTGGCCGACGACACGCCGTTGGGGCAGGTGGTCGAGGAATTGCGCCGCTATCACTTTGGTCACCTGGCCGTAGCCCCCGAGCTTGCTCATCTGCCCGTGTTTGGCAGCTATCCCATCCAGGACACGGAACGTGCGCTGGACATGCTGGCCTCGGTGCTGCCCGTCCGGGTGCGCCGGACGCTCCCGTGGTGGATCAGCATCGAACCGCGCGCCTGACAGCAATCTGCGTCCGGTCCTTCCGGGTTTTGCCGTCTCGTTCGATTAAGGATAGTGAGAGCCGCTGCAGCCTCGGGATTTGCATGGCCGGCGCGGCGCTCTCGCCTTCCAGAAAACTACGCACGAGAGCACAGGTCCCCCATGTCCGAACGTCCTTCCCCCGCCACCGCGGTATTCCCCGCGGCCCGCACGCGCCCCTTGGCTCCCCGTCGCGGCCGTTGGCGGACGTGGGGCATGCCCATGGCCCTGGCCCTGGCCGTATCCGCGGTCTGGGGGCCTCCCTCCCTTGCGCAGCAGGCGCCGGCGGGAGCCGGCGTGGCCGACCAGATCACGTTCGATATCCCGCCGGGGCCCCTGAACCAAGTGTTGACGCGACTGGCGAACGCGTCGGGCATCTTATTGGCTGCGCCGGTGGAACTGGTGGCGGATCGCAACAGCAATGGCGTGCGGGGGCGCCATTCCGGCCACGACGCGCTGGAACTGGCCTTGGCTGGAACGGGGTTGCGCGCCACGCGCGAGGCGCCGAACCAGTACCGGCTGAGCGTGATCCCCGGACCCGGGGTCGCGACGCTGGAGACCGTGACGGTGAGCGGCAGCGCGCTGTCCAGCGGACTGCCGCCGGTGTACGCGGGCGGTCAGGTGGCGCGAGGCGGCCGCGTGGGCCTGCTGGGCAACCGCGACGACATGAGCACGCCGTTCAGCGCGACGCAATACACCTCAAAGCTGATCGAGGAGCAGCAGGCGCAGAACATCGGCGACGTCCTGGTCAATGATCCGACCGTGCGCAATACCTATTCGCGCGGGGCAGGGCGGGATGAGTTCAACATCCGCGGGTTCACGCTCTTTAATTACGACGTGTCGTTCAACGGCCTGTATGGCGTGTCGCCGCGCAACTCCAGCTCCTTGATCGGCGTGGAGCGCGTGGAGGTGCTGCGCGGCCCCAATGCCCTGCTGAACGGCATGGCGCCCTACGGTTCCGTGGGCGGTTCGATCAATCTGGTTCCCAAGCGGGCCGGTCAGGACCCGCTGAACCGCTTTACCGTGTCCTATATCGGCGACAGCCAGTTTGGCGCGCATGCAGACTTGTCGCGACGCTATGGCGACAGCCAGGAGTGGGGCGTGCGCTTGAACGTGGCCGGCAGCGGCGGCGACCTGCCGATGGACTGGGCGCGGGAAGACCTGGGGGCGGTGGCATTAGGCCTGGACTACCAGAGCGAGCGCTTTCGGGTGGAAGGCGACATCAACTATCAGAATCGCACCACCGATGCGCGCAGCGGCCTGCTGTTCGCGCCTGCGCCGGGCGTGGAGATCGGCCGGGCCCCGGACGCGCGGCGCAATTTCTTTCCGTCTTGGACCTACTGGAAGACAAAGGAATGGTCGGGCGCGCTGCGCGCCGAGTATGACGTGACGTCCGACTGGACGGTATATGGCGCGCTGGGCGCGCGCAAGCACGATTTTGAAAGCCTGCAGACGAGCTGGCTCATGCTGAACGAGGCGGGCGATATCGGCGCGGTGCCGGCGCGGTTGAACGAATCGCTCACCAGCAAGACCGGCGAGGTCGGCGTGCGCGGACGTTTCCAGACCGGGCCGCTCAAGCACGAGCCCGCGCTGAGCGCCAGTGTGCTGGACATCGACTATTCGTCGGCGCGGATCCGGTCCAGCACGCTGTTTTCCAATATCTATCAGCCCGCCGACCTGGCCAAGCCGAACATCGCGCGCCCATCGGATCTGCCTAGGACCAGCGATTCGCGGCTGTACAGCATCGCCCTTGCCGACACGATCTCGCTGGCGCAGGACCGCGTGCAGTTCATCGCGGGTGTGCGGCACCAGCGTGTTGAGTCCGCCAACTTCGATGCCGCCACCGGCCGTCAGACGTCGAACTACGACAAATCCGCAGTCACGCCGGCGTTTGCGCTGACCGTGAAGCCGACCGAGCGCCTGTCGCTGTACGGCAACTACATCGAGGGACTGAGCCAGGGCGGGACGGCGCCCGAGGGGGCCGTCAATGCGGGCGAAGTATTCGCGCCAGAGATTTCCAAGCAATTCGAGCTGGGCGCCAAGTACGACTTCGGCGATTTCGCCACCACCCTCAGCGCCTTCCAGATTGAGCGCCCCAGCAGCTATCTGGATCCCGCCTCGCTGCGCTACGTGTCGAATGGCCAGCAGCGCAACCGCGGGCTGGAGTTGCTGGTTCAGGGCGAGCCGGCCCGCGGGGTGCGGCTGCTGGGCGGGGTAGCCTACACGGACGCGCGCCTGACCCGCACGGAGGGCGGCGTCAACGACGGGAACCGGGCGCCCGCGGTGCCGCGCTTCCAGTTCAACGCGGCGGCGGAATGGGATACACCCTTCTTGCCTGGCCTGACGCTCACGGCGCGGATGCTGCGCACCAGTTCGCAGGTTGTCGACGTGGGCAACACGCAAGAGATCCCCGGCTGGACGCGGTTTGACGTCGGCGCCCGCTATGCATTCAACGCCAACGGCAGGCCCGTGGTGGTCCGGGCGATGGTGGAGAACGTGCTGAACAAGAACTACTGGCAGTCAGCGGCGCGCGAAGGCCTGACGGTCGGCGCGCCGCTGACGGTGCTGCTGTCCGTGAGCACGGAGTTCTGACGCCGCCGGTGCGACTGCATCAGAACTTGTACGCCACCCCCGCGCTGAACGCGCGGCCATTGCCCGGCAGGAAGATCGGCATGGCCGGCGTGGCGGTGTTGCGGATGGCGTAGCTGCTGGCGTAGGTCTTGTCCGTCAGGTTGTCGGCCGTCAGGTAGCCGCTCCAGTGCGCGTCGTGTTCGTAGGCGATCTTGAAGCCGAGCAGCGCGTAGGCTTCCTGCTGGGTGCCGGGTGCGTTGGCGTGGTTGGTTTCGGTGTCGCTCATCAGCCAGCGTACATTCGGCCCGAAGCGCCAGCCGCCGATGCGGTACATCACTTCGGCGCTGAGCAGGTGGCGCGGCACGCCCGCGATGCGGTTGCCCTGGTACTGGCCGCTGCGGAAGCGGAAGTCGCTGAGGGTATAGGCGATGCGGTAGTCGAACATGCCGGCGCCGGGCGAGGGCAGGGTGCCCGACAGGCCCGCCTCGATGCCCTGGTGGCGCGTGCGGCCGTTGTAGTTGTAGGTGCCGGCCGGCGTGCCGTTTTCGTTGGTGACGGACATCAGCTCGTCCTCGACCTTGCTGCGGTACAGCGACACGCTCCATTGCTGGTCGCGGCCGGCCACGGTGAAGACGCCGTCGCCGCCGACCTCATAGGTCAGGGCGCGCTGCAGATCCAGTTTGCTCATTGATGTGCTGGCGGTGGCCGGGTTCATGGGCGCGGCGACTTCGCCGTTGACGATTTCCCAGAAGGTCGGGGCTTCGTTGCTGCGGCTCACGTTGGCGTACCAGCGCTGCGACGCAGCGGGTTGCCAGATAACGCCGAGCTTCGGGGTGGCGTAGCGCCAGTCCTGGTCCAGCGTCTTGCCGCTGTTGCGCTCGTGCGCGTCGCGCACCGCCACGCTGTACTTCAGGTCGCCCACCACGCTGAACTGCGGCGTCAGGTGCCAGTCCAGGCCGATCATGGCGCTGCGGTTCTCGGCGCGCAGGTCGTAGGCGCCAAAGCGCTGCAGGCGCTGGCCGTCGGACGGGCGGATCGCGTACAGGTCGCGGTCCATATTGCTGCGTTGCCAGTCCAGCGCGGCGCGGTAGTCCACCGTGCCGATCTTGCCGTTCAATTGCCAGAGCAGGCCGTAGGTGTCGCCGTCGGTCACGTTGGCGACCTGCGGATTGGTGAAGTCGTCGTTTGTGTGCTGCCAGTAGACGCCGGCGGTCTGGTTGAAGGCTTCGGTGCCCCAGAAGCTGCGGTTGGCCAGGCGGAACTGGTTGGTGTCGCGATGCGGGTCGCGCTTGTAGACGTTGTTCGACAGGTCCTGCGGTGTTGTGCCGTCGCCCAGCACGCTGCGCGGATCCTCATACATGCGCGCCTTGGGAATGGGTTGCGGGATATCGAACTTCAGGTCGGTGTAGGAAAGATAGGTGCGGTTCTCAAACAGCCCGCGGCGGAACCCCACGTTGCCCTGGAAACTGGTGCGCTCCGACGAGGAATGGTGGCGGTAGCCGTCCGACTTGTCATAGCCGAAACTGAAGCGGCCGTCGATCCGGTCGTCCTGGAAGCCCTTGGCCAGCGTGACGTTGCGCGTGCCGAAGCTGCCGCCGCCCAGGCGGATGAAGTCGCCTTGCGTGCCGGTGATCGACTGGAAGTCGACTTCGCCGCCCAGCGTGCTGGCGCCGGGGGCCAGGGCATTGGCGCCGCGCCGCACGGTGATGATGCCGGCGTTGCGCGGTTCCAGCAGGCTGATGATGAAGGAGCCGTCCGCATCGTTGAGCGGCAGGCCGTCCTGCATGAGCAGGATGCCCCGCGACAGCGGGTTGCTCTGGATGCCGGATCCACGGATATTCAGGCGCGGCTGGTCCAGGCCGCCGAAGAATTCCTGCACGATCACGCCGGGCTGGTAGTCCAGCGCGTCGCGCAGGGTGATGAGGCGGACCTCGTGCTGCGGCTGGATCAGGTTGGTGCCGCCGGGCACAGCCTGCAGCTCGGCCTCCACGCGCTGCACGTTCGGTTCCAGGGCGCGCGGCACGGCCGCGCCCGTTACGACCACGGGAGAGAGCGACGGCGCTTCCTGCGCCATGGAGACGGACAGCCCGAGGGCGCCGAGGGTGAGGGTGGACGCGAGTTGGCGCAGGACAGGAGTAGACATCAGGTGGATTCCACGAAGAACGGACTGGGCGTTACCAGGAAAGGTGCAGAAAGACATACGTCATGGTTGCTTTCTTGAATCGAGCAGCAGACTGCGCAGGCGGTCGGCGTCGGCGGCGCGTTGCGGGCTGCCAAGAGGGCCGCTGAGCGGAATGGGCGTGACGCGGCCCTGGTCGACCACCGCGCAGCGGTCCACCAGGCCCAGCAGTTCCTTCGGGTCGTGGCTGATGCAGAGCAGGGCCGCGCCGCGGCGCGCCAGTTCCTCGTGGCAGCACGCGGCAAGCTGGCGGCGCAGGGCGGGATCGAGCGCGCTGAACGGTTCGTCCAGCAGCAGCAGGTCGGGCTCCAGCGCCAGGGCGCGGGCCAGCGAGACCCGCTGGGCCATGCCGCCGGACAGTTCGCCGGGCCACGCCTGCGCCGCGGCGTCCAGGCCGACCCGGCTCAGCCAGCCGGCCGCGACGGCGCGGGCCTCGGCTTTGCCGCGGCCCGCCGCGCGCAATGGAAGCGCCACGTTGTCCAGCGCACTGCGCCAGGGCAGGAGCCGGGGTTCCTGGAACATCAGCACCGGATGATTGAAGGCGTTGCGCAGCACGCCCGCGCTAGGCGCCAGCAGACCGGCGGCCAGACGCAGCAGTGAACTTTTGCCGGCGCCGCTGGGCCCCAGCAGGCCCAGCCTTTCGCCCGGCGCCAGGCGCAGGTCGACCTGTTCCAGCACGGTCTGGGCGCCGAAACGCAGGGACAGCGTGTTCATTTCAAGCATGGCTGGGCTCCATCCAGCGGCCGAGCCGGCGCTGCAGCGGCTGCAGCAGCGCAAACTCCAGCAGCGCGACCAGTCCGAAGATCAGCAGGACCCACGCGAAAAGCTCGGCGGTGTCGAAGGTGCTGCGGGCATTGGCGAGGGCGTAGCCCACGCCGTTCTCCGCGCCCAGGACCTCGGCCATGACGACCAGGCGCACGCCGCCGCACATGGCGATGAGCAGGGCGGCCAGCAGGGGCGCGCTCAGCGCGGGCAGGTACAGGTGGCGCAGCCGCAGCCAGGCGCCGTAGCGGTACACGTGCGTCATCTCTACGAGGCGCCGGTCCACGTGCAGCATGCCCTTGACCGTGTTGACGTACATGCCCGGCGCCATCATCAGCGTCGTGATGAAGATGACCATCGGCGAGCCCAGGCCGAACCACAGCATGGCCAGCACCACCATGACGACGGGCGGCATGGCCATGAGCAGCCAGCGCAGCGGTTCAATCAGGCCGCGCAGGCGCGCGCTATGCCCCGCCAGCACGCCCAGCGCGAAGCCGATGGACGCGCCTGCCAGCACGCCCACGCCGATGCGCATCAGGCTCACGCCGGCATTGGCGAAGAACTGCTCGCTGCGCACCAGGGGACCGATCGCGCGTAGCGCGTCCCACGGCGTGGCCATCAGCAGCGGCCCCAGGTGGCGCGCGGTCAGGTGCCACGCAAGCAGCAACAGCAGGACGCCGGCCACGCTCCATCCGCGCGACGTGCGCGCGGGACTTGCGGGAGGCGCGCTCATGGTCCGTAGAAGCCGACGGGCGGCAGGTCGCCGCCGATGGGCTGCGGAAAGCGGCTGGCCAGCAGCCGGTACAGCGCTTCCAGTTCGGGGCGGGCGTCGCGGGCGCTGCGGCTGTCCAGCCGGGTGCCGCGGATCGCCGTGACGACGGCAGGCTTGGGCAGGTGCGGCAGATGTTCGCGCACCAGGTCGGCGCAGGCCTCGGGATTGGCCGCGCACCATCGCGCCGATTCCGCATAGGCCAGGTCCACGGCACGGCAGAGCGCGGCGTCCTCCGCTACGCCGGCTGCGGCCATGACGCCGGCCTGCGGCAGCGAGGGCTGTTCCGGGAAGCTGCCGCGCCAGGCCTGTTCCAGGCTCTGCGCGCGGTGCAGGGTCACGCCGCTGGTCTGCGCCGCGCGCCACAGTAGCAGCGAAGCCATCGGTTCGACCAGCAGGACGCTTTCCGCCTGGCCGTTGAGCACCAGGGCGATGGCGTCCTGGGCGTCGCGGGTGCGCCGCAGCGCAACGGGCGCGAGTCCCCGATCGGCCTGGGACTGCAGCAAGGTGTCCAGCAGCACGGCCGGCAGGTCGCGCTGGAATGGGGCCACCAGTTCGCGGCCTGCCAGGTCGGAAAAGGTCTTCACTTCAGGGTTGCGGCTGACCAGCCAGAGGATCCCCCACACCGATATGTTCAAAAGGCGCACGGGCATGCCGCGGTTGTGCAGCAGCGCGGGCAGCGTGCTGGGCGCCGCGCTGAAATCAATATCCTTGTTCACCAGCAGCGTGCGCAGCTGGTCCGGCGTCTGCCAGAGGCGGAACTGCAGCTTGCCGGCGTACTCCGATAGCGCGCGGGTGGCCGCCATGTGCATCAGCGGATAGCTGACCACGGCGCCCGGCCCAGCCAGTGTCAACAGGTCACGCTGGCGCGGCGTGGCGGCAAGGGTGGTTTGCAGGCGCGGCAGAAGGGCGGCGCCCAGCGCCGCGGCGCAAAGCCGGCGGCGGATGTGCAGGGTCGTTTCGGACATTATTCTAAATACGAATTATTATTATTTAATTCTCACATCCTCGCCCAAAGATCCAGAATGACAAATATCAATCTGCCCGAGCCGCCTGCCGCCGCCGAACTGCTGGCGAAGCATCCGCTGCTGAACGGGCTGCCGGCCGGCGTGGCTGCGGATCTCGTGCTCGATGCAAGCGCCTTGCGCGCCGATGCCGGGCAGGTGTTGTTCAGCGAAGGCGACGAGGCGCGCCATTACCTGCTGGTCGAAAGCGGCCAGGCCGAGGTCATGCGCTACAGCTACGACGGCGACGAACGCGTCTTCCGCGTCTTCGAGCCCGGCCAGCTGATGGCCGAGGCGGCGATGTTCATGCCGCACGGCCGCTACCCCATGCTGGCGCGCGCGCGCACCGACCTGCGGTGCTGGCGGCTGAGCCGCGCGCGCCTGCACGACGCGTGCCGTCGTTGGCCGGACCTGGCGCTCAAGCTGCTGGCGAACATGAGCAAGGCCGTCTACGACCAGGTGAACAAGGTCGACTGGATGACCTCCAGTTCGGCGGCGGAGCGGCTGGCCAATTACCTGATGGGGCTGCAGGAGCGTCAGGGCACTGAATTGACCCTGCCGCTGAACCAGCGCCAGTTGGCCGCGCACCTGGGCATCCGGGCGGAGACGCTGAGCCGCCTGCTGCACGAGTGGCAGTCGCAGGGGTACATCAGCGGCAAGCGCAGCCAGTGGACCCTGCATGACTCCACTCACCTGGCCAGCCTGTCCATGACGGCGCGGCGGCCGTTCTGAAGGCTGAAGGCGCGGGCGGCGTGCCGCCTGTACATGGGGCCGACCACGGCGGGCCGCCAATGACTTTCGTCATGTGAGCCGTGCGCGCCGGCCCGGAGAATGGATGGATCTTCACCATGACCGATCCCGTCCATGTCCCATCCCGCACCCGCCGATCCTGCCGCGCCCGCCCATACTGAAGACGACATTCGCAGGCTGGTGCACGGCTTTTACGCCAAGGTGCGCCAGGACGAGACGCTGGGGCCGATCTTCAATGCGCGCGTGGCGGACCGGGACCATCATCTGCAACTGCTGTGCGATTTCTGGTCGTCGCTGACGCTGGGCACGGGCCGCTTCAAGGGCGCGCCGATTCCCGCGCATGCCCGCATTCCGGACCTGTCGTGGCCGCTTTTTCAGCGCTGGCTGGCCCTGTTCCACGCGACGTCAGCGGAGCTGAGGTTGCCCGGACTGCAGGCTGAAGTGGACGCCATGGCCGAGCGCATCGCCGCCAAGCTATGGAGCGTGTGGCAGGATCGCGCGGCCATTCCCAGCCTGCCCGACACCCTGCCGGACGGCTTGCAGCCGTACAAGGACAGCCCGGTGTTCACACCAGAGAATCTGCCCGATGCGCTGAAGGCGGCGCATTCCACCAAGGCCGGCACATGGGGCTTGCTGAAGGTCCACGCGGGCGTGCTGCGCTTCGTGCTGGACGATGCCCCGCATACCCAAGTCGTGTTGACGGCGGGCCAGCGGGTGGTGATTGAGCCTGGCTTGCGGCATCACGTGGCCTTTGAACTGCCGGGCAGCTTCCAGATCACGTTCTGCAGGAAGCACGCGGACACCTGAGGGGTTAGCTACTTTCAGTTACGCAACATGCCGGGAAATCCGAAACATTTGCTGTCTACGGGCCGACCAAATCACGTTTTGCCGATCCGAAACGACGTTTCATCGAAAAAAAGAAGTCTCTCCTTGCCGCGCCGATAAAAATCGTCACGTCTTAGGTGCAGCCGGCCGGCTGCGTGCAAAGGATGAGAGATGAAGAAGCTGATTGCCAAACCGCCCGCGCGCACGGGGGTTGCGATACTGCTGGGCCAGGCCGGGCTGTTGCTGACGCAGCCCGCGTTTGCCGACATCAGTTGCCCGCAGCCGACGTCCTCGTCGTCGCCCACGACATGCACCGTCGGCGCGTCGGACAGCGGCAACCTGACCGTCGACTACACGGGCGCCACGGGCACTGGTTCCAACCAGGGCGGCTATGGCGGCAACTACATCGTGGTCAACAACGGCTACTTGGGGCCCAATCCGCAGCAGGCGCCTCTGTTCGTGCGCTTGAAGGGAGGCACGGGTTCGCCGGACGGCGATGACGCCGGCACATTCGGCGGGTGGGGCGGGCTCATCACCATCACGAACGCCGAATCGGTGGAATCCAACGCATCGCCCACGGAATCCGCACAGGGCGCCGCGCCGGGCATCTGGGACGATTCCAGTGCGCAATTCGGCATCTATGGCGCCTCGGTGGGCGGCACGGGCGGCACGCCGCCGGACAACGTCTTCGGCGGCGGCAACGGGGGCGGCGGCGGCAACGGGTCCGCCGTCAGCATTACCAATAACGGACAGGTCGTGGTGCAGAAGCTGCCGTATGGCGGCGCGGGCATCTACGGGGCCAGTATCGGCGGCACGGGCGGCAACCAGATGAGCGCCGCGAGCGGGGATCAGGTGGGCGGCAATGGCGGCAACAGCGACATCGTCTATATCACCAACAACGGTTCCGTCACCGTATCGTCCAGCAGCGCCGGGCGTTACGCCTGGGGCATCGGCGCGGAATCCATCGGCGGCGCGGGCGGCTGGGACAATGGCTGGGGGGGCACGGGCGGCGGGGGCAATCCCGGCGGCGACACCCAGGTCGCAAACTTCGGCAAGGTGCAAGTAGACGTCGAGACGCCGGGGGGAGCCAGCAGCAATCTCCTGACGGGCGGCGTGCGCGGCATGTATGCCGCCAGCCAGGGCAACGCCGGTTTCACTTCCAACGACGGCAGCGACAAGGGCGGCGCCGGTGGCGGATTCGGCGTGGTCGGGGCGGTCAACTTCGGACAGATATCGGTCTCCAGCCAGTCCGTGCAGGCGCCAACCTCGCTGTCCTCCTTGTCCGGCGGCATCGTGGTGGTCGGGCAGGGCGGCGACGGGGGCGGCGGTCCGAACACCATTACCGACACCAGCGGCGAGATCGGCGGCGCAGGCGGGACGAGCTCCGGGCTGGTCATCGCCGTGCTGAACGACGGATCGTCGTTGACGACCAGCGGCAATTACCTGCCGGGCGTCAGCGTGATCAGCCAGGGCGGCAATGGCGGCCCCGGCAATGGCAGCAGCAACGGCGCCAATGGCGGCAATGGGGGCGCCGCGCAAGTCGCGGTGAATGGCAGCGCCAGCGTGTCGACCGCCGGCCTGCAGTCGCACGGCGTCGTCGCGCGCAGCTATGGCGGGGCGGGCGGCGGCGTGAACCAGAGCAGCGGCCTGGTCGACTTCACGGGGGAAGACGCGGGCGTGGGCGGCGCCGGCGGCAAGGTTGTCGTTGCCACCGGCGATGCGCAGGAAGGCGTCGCGGGCGGCACGATCACGACGCAGGGCGACTACTCGATCGGCATCCTCGCGCAGTCGATGGGCGGCATCGGCGGCGCCACGTCGGGAAATTTCGAACTGTTCGGCAATGCGGGCGCGGACGCGGGCAATGGCGGAGCCAGCGGCACGGTCCAGATCGACAGCCTGTCGACCATTACCACCTATGGCACGTCGTCGCACGGCATCGTGGGGCAGGCCATCGGCGGGGGCGGCGGCACGGCGGGGCCCAGCGCCGGCCTGATCGCGGTGGGCGGGGCGGGGGCAGCGCGGTCGCGGGCGGCACGGTCAACGTCACCCATAGCGGCAACCTGAACACCCATGGCTCGGCGTCGATCGGCATGTTGGCCCAGTCCATCGGCGGGGGCGGTGGAGACGGCGGCAGCGCCAACGGCGTGGCCGTCATCGGC
>NZ_AGUF01000083.1 GCF_000236785.1 Achromobacter arsenitoxydans SY8
CAAGCAGGCCGAACTGAAGGAAAAGAAGCGTCTGGAGGAAGAGCGCCAGGCCGCTGAAAAGGCCGCCGCCGAGAAGGCCGCCGCGCAGAAGGCAGCAGCCGAAAAGGCGGCTGCCGAGAAAGCCGCGACCGAAAAGGCTGCCGCCGAAAAGGCCGCCGCGGAAAAGAAGGCCAAGGACGAGGCCGCCAAGAAGGCTGCCGCGGAAAAGGCAGCAGCCGAGAAGGCCGCCGCGGAAAAGGCCGAAAAGGCTGAAAAGGCTGCCGCCGAGAAGGCGGCTGCGGAGAAAAAGGCCGCAGCCGAAAAGGCCGCCGCCGAGAAGGCCGCTGCCGCGAAGAAGGCCGCTGCCGACAAGGCCCTGAAGGACGCTTTCCGCAACGACGCGCTGGGCGCGGCCGGGATCCCGGGCGGCACCGCCGACCGCAACCAGGCAGGCGGCGGACGCGACAGCGGCTATGGCGCCAAGGTCCGCGCCTGCGTGCAGCCCGGGGTCGCTTATCCGCCCCCGCCGCGCAGCGGCTCGGAGAATCCGACGGCGCAATACCGGGTACAGTTAGGTTCTGACGGGAAGGTTAACGGCGTCACATTGACCAGTTCTTCGGGCAACGCGGGCTTTGACCGCGCGGTCGAGACCGGCATCCGCCGCTGCAACCCCTTCCCCAAGCCCTCGACGGGCCGCTATGAACCCATTATTGACGTTGTGTACAGAATGTATGATTGACAGGAGATTGACGAACATGACTCCCGCTTACAGTCGACGAGTACCCCCCCTCGCTCTCTGGAGATCGTATGGGATCGGACTACTGATGGTGGCCTTGGCCTGCCTGATGGCCATGAAGCCCGCCCATGCGCAACTGCGTGTCGATATTTCCGGCACCGGCGCAACCCAGTATCCCGTGGCCATCGCCGATTTCGCTGTTGACGACACCCATGGCCGCGCACTGGCCGAAGTGATCCGCGCCGACCTGACCCGCACCGGCCAGTTCCGCCTGATCAACGCCGCGGGTTCCGGCCTGAATGTGGACTCTCCCATCGCCCACGACGACTGGCGCGGCAAGGGTGCGGACTTCATCGCCTACGGCAGCATCACCCGCGGCGCCGACGGCCGCTACGACGTGCGCTACCGCCTGGCCGACACGGTCAAGAAGTCGCAGCTGGACGGCGTGGCGTTCTCGGGCACCGAACAGGAACTGCGCCGGGTCGCGCACCAGATCGCCGACCGCATTTACGAAAAGATCACGGGCGTTCGCGGCGTGTTCTCGACCCGTATCGCGTATGTGCTGAAGAAAGGCGCCACCTACGAACTGCAGGTGGCGGACGCCGACGGCCAGAATCCGCAGGTCGCCCTGCGCTCGCGCGAGCCCATCATCTCGCCGTCCTGGTCGCCCGATGGCGCCAAGTTGGCCTATGTGAGCTTCGAATCGGGCAAACCCGTCGTCTACGTGCACACGCTGGCAACCAGCGCCCGCGCTCCGGTCGCCAACTTCAAGGGCAACAACAGCGCACCCGGCTGGTCGCCGGACGGCAGCAAGCTGGCCGTGGCCCTGACGCGCGACGGTTTGTCGCAAATTTACGTCGTTAATGCGTCGGATGGCTCGAATCCTACCCGAGTTACGCGTTCTCCCGGGATTGACACCGAGCCGAGCTTTACGCCCGACGGCGCTTCCATTATCTTTACGAGTGACCGCAGCGGCGGGCCGCAAATCTATCAGACCGGCTCGACAGGCGGCGAGGCCCGCCGTCTCACGTTTAATGGTGGTTACAACATATCACCCCGAATTTCCCCCGATGGATCGACGCTGCTGTACGTTGCAAGACGAGACGGCGCGTTTCGAATCGCGTCCCTGAACTTGTCCACTGGATCCGAAGCCTTGCTGACTGATGGTCGTGACGATCAGTCTCCCAGCTTTGCGCCCAACGGAATGCAAGTCCTCTATGCCGCCATCCAAAATGGCCGTAGCGTGCTTGCAGGTGTGTCGAGCGATGGACGCGTAAGACAGACGCTTTCGGTACTGAACGGGGAAATACGTGAACCGACTTGGGGCCCATTTACCCGATAACACGTGTGACTCTCTTTGCAAAGGAACTATCATGAAGTCGCGCATTGCCAAAAGCCTAACCATCGCCGCTCTGGCTGCCACCCTGGCAGCTTGCAGCTCCGTCCCTCTCGACGATAAAGCGGGTCAGGGCGGAGGCGCTGGCCAAGGATCCTCGGCCTCCGGCCAGATCCTTGATCCCTTCAACCCCCAAAGCATCCTGGCGCAACAGCGCTCGGTGTACTTTGATTTCGACAGCTACACCGTGTCGGACCAATACCGTGGCCTGGTCGAAACCCACGCCAAGTATCTGGCTTCGAACCAACAGCAGAAGATCAAGATCGAAGGCAACACCGACGAACGCGGCGGTGCTGAGTACAACCTGGCCCTCGGCCAGCGTCGTGCCGACGCCGTGCGTCGCATGATGACCCTGCTGGGCGTCAGCGACAATCAGATCGAAACCATCAGCTTCGGCAAGGAAAAGCCGCGCTCGACGGGTACGACTGAAGCCGACTTTGCCGAAAACCGCCGCGCCGATATCAACTATCTGCGTTAAGCTTTTCGCTTAGTCTAGAGCCCTACCACGCGTCGGGACGGTCAACCGGCCGTCCCGACGTTTGTTTTTATACCCGGGAATATTCATGCGCGATAACGTTCTGTCCCTGCGTCCTTTGATTGTGGCCTCCGGCCTGGCGCTCGCCGTCCTGACGGCGCCCGCTCACGCTTTTTCCGACGATGAGGCCCGTAAGGCCATCCTGGATTTGCGCAAGCAAGTGCAGCAGCAGAACGAGCAAAGCCAGCGCGCCAAGCTTCAACTGGCCGATCAGATTCAAGCATTGCAGCAAGAAGTCGCGCAGTTGCGCGACCAGCTGGAACTGGTGTCGCGCCAGCAGCCCAGCGCCAAGCCGGGCGGCGCCGCGGGCGGCTCCAATCCGCCGGGAGCCTCGGCCGGCGACCCCCAGGAACAGGCCGCCTATGACGGCGCGATGGACCAGTTCCGCAAGGGCCAATACAAGGAAGCGGCCGAATCGCTGGCCGCCTTCACCGCGCTTTATCCGAACAGCCAGCTCGCGCCCAGCGCCCAGTTCTACCAAGGCAGCAGCCGCTACGCCCTGAAGGATTTCAAGGGCACCATCGAGCAGTTGAACGGCATGGTCCAGAAGTCCCCCGACAACGCTCGCGCGCCGGACGCCCTGCTCATCATCGCCGGCAGCCAGATCGAGCTGAACAACCGCGCCGGCGCCAAGGCGACGCTGCAGCGCATCGTCCGCGACTACCCGACCACGCCTGCCGCCAGCACGGCCAAGAGCCGGCTGCAATTGCTGCAGTAATGCGGCAAGCCGCAAGCGCGGTTGCCGCCTACCGGCACATTCTTCGCCGCCGGGCGGGGCTTATTGCCCTGCTGCTGGCGGCGATTTTCATTGCGCTGCTGATCGACTTCACCGCGGGCCCCTCGGGCCTGCCCTGGCGCGACCTTTGGCGGACGCTGCTCACGCCCGCCCAGGCGGACGCGACCTACCGCGTGATCGTCTGGGACATCCGCCTGCCGTCCGCCTTGATGGCGGCGCTGGTGGGGATGGCGCTGGGGCTGGCGGGCGCCGAAATGCAGACCATCCTGAACAACCCCCTGGCCAGCCCGTTCACGCTGGGCGTGTCGTCGGCCGCGGCCTTCGGCGCCTCGCTGGCGATCGTGCTGCAGCTGGGTCTGCCCGGCGTGCCCGCGGGCTGGCTGATCGCGGCCAACGCGTTCTTCTTTGCCCTGTTGGCCGCCCTGCTGCTGGACGCCGTCGCCCGCTGGGGCGGCATGAATACCTCGGGCGTCGTGCTGTTCGGCATCGCCATGGTGTTCACGTTCAATGCCCTGGTGTCGCTGGTGCAGTTCACGGCCAGCGCCGAAGCCTTGCAGAACCTGGTTTTCTGGACGATGGGCAGTCTGGCGAGGTCCAGCTGGACGACCGTCGGCGTGCTGGCGCTGGCGTTTGCGCTGGCCCTGCCGCTGGCGATGCGGCAATCGTGGAAGCTGACCGCCCTGCGGCTGGGCGAAGACCGCGCCGCAAGCTTTGGCGTGGACGTGCGCCGGCTGCGGGTCGCGGCGCTGGCGCGGGTCAGCCTGCTGTCGGCGCTGGCGGTGGCGTTTGTGGGCACCATCGGCTTCATCGGCCTGGTGGCGCCGCACATCGCACGCCGGCTGTTCGGCGAGGACCACAGGTTCTACCTGCCGGGCAGCGCCCTGGTGGGTGCGGTGATCCTGTCGCTGGCGTCCATCGCGTCCAAGAACATCATGCCCGGCGTCGTGGTGCCCGTCGGCATCGTGACGGCGCTGGTCGGCATCCCCTTTTTCGTTTCCGTCGTGCTGCGCAGGCAATTGCCATGACCCATCCCGCCCTCCCGACGCCGCCGTCCGGGCTGGCCGTGGACGCGCTTTCGGCCGGCTATGGCCGCGAGGACGTGCTGCGCCAATTGTCGATCCCCGCGCTGGCCGCGGGCGAAGTCACCGCGCTGCTCGGCCCCAACGGCAGCGGCAAGTCGACCCTGCTCAAGGCGCTGGCCGGCCTGATCCGCCCTCGCGAAGGCCGGGCCTCGCTCGACGGGCTGGACCTGACCCGGCTGGATCACGGCGAACGCGCCCGCCACGTGGTGTACCTGCCCCAGAGCCTGCCCGCGGCGGTGCATCTGCGGGTGTTCGAATCGGTGCTGGTGGCTGCCAAGGCAAGCGATGCCATGGCGCAATCGGTAGACCTGCCTGCCATCGACCGGCTGCTGGAACGGCTGGGCATCGCGCACCTGGCCCTGCACTACCTGGACGCGCTGTCCGGCGGACAGAAGCAGCTTGTGGGCCTGGCTCAGGCACTGATCCGCCATCCGCGCGTGCTGCTGCTGGACGAACCGCTGTCGGCGCTGGACCTGAATTACCAGTTCCACGTCATGCGGCTGCTGCAACAGGAAACTCGCGAGCACGGCCTGATCAGCCTGATCGTGCTGCACGACCTGAACGTGGCCCTGCAGCACGCGGACCGGGCCGTGATGATCCACGAGGGCGCGCTGCATGGCGCGGGCGAGCCTGCCGATGTGATCACGCCGGCGTCGCTGGCGGCGGTTTATGGCGTGCAGGCCCGGGTGGAAGCCTGCTCGCGCGGACGGCGGCAGGTGCTGGTCGACGGGCTGGAAGAACACCCCGGCTGACCGGAGGAGCCAAGCACCGCGCTCAGGCGCGCAGCGCCACGTCCGCCACCGGGGCGCCGGTCATGCCCGCCAGTTGCGCGGGCGTCAGGTTGAAGACCGCGTGCGGATGGCCGGCGGCCGCCCACAGGCTGTCGTAATTGAAAAGATCGGCGTCCAATAGCATCACTGGCTTGACCGCATGGCCGATGGGGCAGACGCCGCCGATCGCGTAGCCAGTCATGTCGCGCACGAATTTGGCGTCGGCCTTGGCCAGCGGCCCCACCTGCGATGCAACCTTGGCTTCGTCCACGCGATTGCTGCCGCTGGCGATGACCAGCACCGGCGCATTGTCAGAGGCGCGGCGGAAGATGATGGATTTGGCGATCTGGGCCACCTCGCAGCCCAGTCCCGCCGCCGCTTCCGCCGACGTCTTGCCCGTCTGGGGCAGGATCACCACCGGCTTGTCGTGTCCCAGTTCCAGCAGCAGGCGGGCCACGCGCTGGGCGGATTCGGGCAAGGCGGCGAGAGACTCTGGGGACATCTGGGCGGACTCCGATCAATGGATGGGGCGGCGCGCCGGCGCGCCGCAGACGAGTTTATCAGCGTCCGGCGCCGTCGCCCCCGAGGCCTTGCCGGGCTAGAATGCGGACCTGGCTATACCTCCCTACCCCCATGCGTTCCGAACCCGTCCTGCCCCTGCAAACCGCGCCGATCGGCGGTTATGCCATGTCCTACACCGAATACGGCAGCGGCGCGCCCCTGGTGCTGGTGCATGGATCCTTGTCGGACAGCCGATACTGGAAATCTCAGATGGCGCCGCTGGGCCGGTCGTTCCGAGTGCTTGCCGTGTGCCTGCGGCGCTACTGGCCGGAAGCCTGGGACGGCGAAGGCGGCGGATTTTCGGTCGCGCAGCACGCCAGCGACGTGCTGGAATTCATCGACCAGGTGGCCGGCGGCCCCGCGCATCTGGTGGGTCATTCCCGCGGCGGGCGCGTCGTGCTTGAAGCCGCCCTGCGCCAGCCGGATGCCCTGCGCAGCCTGACGCTGGCCGACCCCGGCCTGCCGCTGCCCGGCGGCGGCGACGAGCGCGGCGGTTTCCGCCAGCGCGCCCTGGCGTTGATCCGCCAGGGGAACATCGAAGAAGGCCTGGCGCTGTTCGTGGACACCGTGACCGGGCCTGACACCTGGCAGCGCATGGTGCCGTGGTTCAAAGAGATGGTGCGCGACAACGTGGGCACGCTTTTTGGACAGGTGGACGAACACCCTGAAATCCTGACGCCCGAGCAGATCGGCAGCCTGACGATGCCCGTCCTGCTGATCGGCGGCGCGCTGAGCCCGGCGCCTTACCCTGCCGTGCTGGACGCCCTGGCGCAATGGCTGCCGCAGGCCCATCGCGTGAACATCGCCGGCTCGTCGCACGGCATGAACCTGGGCAATCCGCGCGCCTTCAACGGCGCCATCCAGGAATTCATCGGCAGTTGACCTGCCGGCCCGTCAGGGCTCGACCGACGGCGTGTGCTTCAGGCGCCGCAGCACGAACGTGGAACGGCTGTGGCGCACGCCGCGCAGCTTGTACAGGCGCTTGCGCAGGAATTCCTCGTAGCCTTCGGTGCCCGCCACCGCCACCTTGATCAGGTAGTCGTACTCGCCCGTCACCAGGAAGGCTTCCACGACTTCGGGCAGGCGGCTGATCTCTTCGCCGAAGCGCGCCAGCGTGTCGTCGTCGTGATGCTCCAGCGTGACTTCAATCATGACCGTGTCCGGCAACCCGAGCGCCTTCTGGTTCAGCAAGGCGGCATAGCCTTCTATCACGCCCGCCTCTTCCAGCGCCTTGACCCGGTTCCAACACGGGGTGGGCGACAGCCCGACCGTCTCGGCCAATTTCAAGTTGGTCAGGCGCCCGTCCGCGCGCAGCGCGCGCAGAATTTTGCGGTCGGTTTCGTCGATTTTGGGCAGTATGGCCATGAGTATCGGATAGTGAAAGACGGAATCTCTAAGAATGGCGATTCTAGCGGAAGAATATTTTCCTGATCGACCAAAACCAGCGTGAATCAGGAAACCTATTTTGTCTGCCGGGCCGTAGACTTTCCTGCAAGACGGGCATTTATCCCGCCCGTCGGATTTCGGCGCACGCTGCGGCACAACCCGGCGCATGCGCCGGCAGTTCCAACGCAGCATGCCGCGCGCCGATCCGCGCGGCCGGAAACCATGTCCCACGCAGCAGCAGCATCCGCAAGAAACGGTCTCGGCCTGTCCGGCGCCGTCATGCTTTTCACGGCCCCAGCGCTATTCGCCTCCAACATGGTGGCCGCCCGCTGGGCCCACGACGCCAACCTTCCCCCCGTCTTCCTGGCATTCGGCCGCTGGCTCATCGCCCTGCTTATCCTGTTGCCGATCGCCCTGCCCGCGCTGCGCACGCACCGCAAGGCGCTGTGGCGCGGCCTGCCGGCACTTGCGCCGCTGGCCATCCTGGGCATGGGCGTGGCGGTCGCGCCGCAGTACATCGGCGCGCAGACCACCAGCGCCACCAACATCGCGCTGATTTTTTCGTGCAGCCCGATTCTGGTGGCGCTGCTGGAAGCCATGCTCTGGCGCAAGCCGTTGACGGCCCCGCGCGCGGCCGGTCTGGCGCTGGCCCTGGGCGGCGTGCTGGTGGTGCTGGCGCGCGGCGACGCGCATGCACTGGCCCGGCTGCAGTTTGGCCAGGGCGACCTGTGGGTACTGCTTGCGGCGACGGGCTGGGCGTTCTACACGGTGCTGCAAAAGCGGCTGGTCTTGCCGGCTGTGCCCGACAGCGCCCGGCTGGCCACGATGATGCTGATTGGCGCGCTGGCGCTGGCGCCCTTCGCCGGCATCGAGGCCGCAACCGGAACGGCCGCGCCATGGACGGACCCGCGCCTGGCGGCCGTGCTGCTGTTCCTGGCGGTGGTGCCCAGCCTGGGCGCGTATTACGTTTATGGCCGGCTGATCAGCCAGGCCGGGCCCGCGACAGCGGGCCTGTCGATGTTCCTGGTGCCGGTCTACGCCGCGCTGCTGGCCTGGCCGCTGCTGGGCGAGGCCCCGCAGCTGTTCCACGCCTACGGTTTCGTGATGATCCTGCTGGGCGTGAAGCTGGCCTCGTGGCAGACGCGCACGGCGGCGGCGGCCGCAGCCGCCGCCTGAGCCCCGGGATGCGCGTTCAGCGGCCCGCGCCCTGGGCCGCCATGACTTCCTGCGCTACCTGGCGCGGCGCCTCGGCGTAGTGCTTGAACTCCATGGTGTAAGTTGCGCGCCCCTGCGTCAGCGAACGCAGCGATGTCGAATAGCCGAACATCTCGGCCAACGGCACTTCGGCGCGCACCACCTTGCCGCCGCCGCCCGCGATGTCTTCCATGCCCTGCACCATGCCCCGGCGCGAGGACAGATCGCCCATGACGTTGCCGGTAAAGTCTTCGGGCGTTTCGACTTCGACCTGCATCATGGGCTCCAGCAGCACCGGATCGGCGCGCCGCATGCCTTCCTTGAACGCCATCGAGCCCGCCATCTTGAAGGCGTTTTCGTTCGAGTCCACGTCGTGGTACGAACCGAAGAACAGCGTCGCCTTCACGTCCACCACGGGATAGCCCGCCAGCACGCCGGCGTTCAGCGCCTCGCGGATGCCCTTGTCGACGGCCGGGATGAATTCGCGCGGGACCACGCCGCCCTTGATGGCGTCGACGAACTCATAGCCCTTGCCTGCCTCTTGCGGTTCCAGCTTGAGCACGACATGCCCGTACTGGCCGCGGCCGCCCGACTGCTTGACAAACTTGCCTTCGACCTCGTTGCAGGTCTTGCGGATGGTCTCGCGGTAGGCCACTTGGGGCTTGCCCACGGTGGCTTCGACGCCGAACTCGCGCTTCATGCGGTCGACCAAGATTTCCAGGTGCAGCTCGCCCATGCCCGAGATGATGGTCTGGCCGGACTCTTCGTCCGTGCGCACCCGGAATGAGGGGTCTTCCTGCGCCAGGCGGCCCAGTGCGATGCCCATCTTTTCCTGGTCAGCCTTGGTCTTGGGCTCGACGGCCTGCGAGATCACGGGTTCCGGGAAGACCATGCGCTCGAGGATGATGATGTGCGCCGGATCCGTGAGCGTGTCGCCGGTGGTGACGTCCTTGATGCCCACCGCCGCGGCGATATCGCCCGCGTAGACCTCGGTGATCTCGCGTCGCTCATTGGCGTGCATCTGCAGGATGCGGCCCAGGCGCTCCTTCTTTTCCTTGATGGGGTTGAAGACCGAGTCGCCGGATTTCACCACGCCTGAATAGACGCGGAAGAACACCAGCTGCCCGACGAACGGGTCCGTCATGATCTTGAACGCCAGCGCGGAGAACGGCTCGTTGTCGGTCGGATGGCGCTCGATCTCGTGGTCGCGCTGGTCATGCCCCTTGATGGCGGGCACGTCCACCGGCGACGGCATGTAGTCGATGACGGCGTCCAGCATGGCCTGCACGCCCTTGTTCTTGAAGGCGCTGCCGCACAGCATCGGGACGATCTCGTTGGCGATCGTGCGGGCGCGCAGCCCTTCCTTGATTTCCGCTTCGGTGAGGGGCTCGCCGGACAGGTATTTCTCAAGCAGGGTCTCGTTGGCCTCGGCGGCCTTTTCGACCATTTTTTCGTGCCATTCCTGCGCCTGCGCCTGCATGGACGCGGGGATGTCTTCGTATTGGAACTTCACGCCCTGGCTGGCTTCGTCCCAGATGATGGCCTTCATTTTGACCAGGTCGATCACGCCCTCGAAATGGTCTTCGGCGCCGACCGGCAGCTGGATGGGAACGGCGTCGCCCTTAAGCCGTTCGGCGATCTGCCGGTGCACGCGCAGGAAATCAGCCCCGACGCGGTCCATCTTGTTGACGAACGCCAGGCGCGGCACCTTGTATTTGTTGGCCTGGCGCCAGACGGTCTCGGATTGCGGCTGCACGCCGCCCACCGCGTCGTAGACCATGACGGCGCCGTCCAGCACGCGCATGGAGCGTTCGACTTCAATGGTGAAGTCCACGTGGCCCGGCGTGTCGATGATGTTGATGCGATGTTCGGGGTAGTTGCCCGCCATGCCCTTCCAAAAGGCGGTGGTGGCGGCGGAGGTGATGGTGATGCCCCGCTCCTGCTCTTGCTCCATCCAGTCCATCACCGCGGCGCCGTCGTGGACTTCGCCGATCTTGTGGGTAATGCCGGTATAGAAGAGGATGCGCTCGGTGGTCGTCGTTTTGCCTGCGTCAATATGGGCGCTGATGCCGATATTGCGATAAAGCTCGATGCGCGTCTTGCGAGTCATGGCCTCTTCCCTAGCGGTTGGCTACGTGGCGAACGGCAAGCCCGACCGGGCCTTGCCGCGGCGGGCGCGTTGCCGCGTGCAGTGCTTGGGAGTTGCGGAACCGCGCCCGCGCTGATGCATGAATATTACGCGCCGCACGGCAAGTTTCAAGCGTGAAACGGGCACATGCGCACGCTGAGGGAGCATACGCCGCAGCGGCATGAAAATAAGGGACACCGACTCCATCGCCGCGCTAGCTGCGCCCCGGCACAGGAGCCGATGACATGCGATCGAGACGGTTTCATCGGGCCCCACGCCAGATCGCAGTTACCCGGAAGCATCAAGGCCCGTGAGGCCGCCGCGAATCGCGGCGGACATGCACGGGCCTTGCGATGCCGGTCAACTACCAGCGCACGCGCATGCCGACCGTGCCGCCGAAGCTGTAGTTGTCTCCGAAGTTCCGGGTGCTGCTGGCCAGATCCGCGGTGGCGTACAGCGCATAGGCGCCGTTGTTCCATTCGTAGGTGCCGCCGACCCCGATACCCGCCCACAGGCGCTCATCGCGGCTGGCGACGTCAACACCGGCGACGCTGACCGTGCTGCCCTGCAGGAACTCGTTGTACAGGTTGACGCTGCCGAAGACGTGCGAGCGGTTTTGCTTGCCGTTCGTTCCGCCCCACGCGGCCTCGTGATCGACGGCCAGGCCGAACCGGCCGCGCAGACTGTCGGCGTCACGCAGCGAAACCTGGGCATCGAACGGATCGTTGAAGCTGTCGAAGTCCACGCTTGAATAGACCAGCTGCATCTGCGGCGTGACGGAATAGCCGTTGCCCAGACCGAAGCGCTTGCCTGTTTCAACCGACAGCGCATAGCCATGGCCGGTGTTGTCCGAGGAGAGCTTGCGGCCCAAGGTGCTGGAACTGATATCGCTGTCGAACCAGATGCTTTGCGCCTGGCCATCGACATAGAAGCCATCGGCCCCGTACCAGGTCAGCGTTGCGCCCAGGCCTGCGCCGGTGGCATCGACCTTGCCGCGTCCGAACGCGGAACGCATCCCGGCGTTGGCGGTGCCGTACAAGCCGTTGATCCCGCCGACCAGCGATGCGCCGTTCTTGCCTTCATGCAGTGTGAAGTCGATGCCGGTCTGCAGCTTCCATACGTCGACGTCGCGCCGGGTAGCGGTGGTGGAACGGGAGGCATCGAATGCCGTGTGACCGCCCTCGATGCGGGCCCACACGGCGCGGCGTTCGGACTGGCCACCGGCCTCTGCGCCCTGCGACCCATAGCGGTTGCCCACGCGCTGTTGCAGCGTCGGCACGGTGTTCAGCGCGGCCAGCACCTGCGGGTATTGCTCGTACACCACGGCGCCGGGCTGGTAGCGCTGCCCGCCAGGCGCGCCGGAACCCGGCAGATTGGGGCCCGGTTCCGGGGCCGACAGCGCCGAGGTCAGGTACCAGTCGCCGTCGGCGGCAAGCGACGGGCTGTTGTGTTGCAGGGTGTAGGCATAAGCGCCCGCCACCACCGCCTGCTGGCCGTCGGCGGTGACAAAGTCGCCAGCCAGAGCAAAGGCGTTGGCGGGCGAGACCCCGCCGATTTCGATGACCTTGATGCCGTTGACCGTCTGCGCACCGGCGCCGCCCCGGTTGGTAACCACAACTTGAGTAGTGCCGGAGACGTCGCCGGTGATCACCAGTCGATCGGTCGGCGAGGCGTCGCCGTCCAGCACGGTTTCAAGGTGCAGCGCGCCGCCCGCGCCCTCGTAGTCGCCTGCGATGGTAAGCGTGCCGATCGAGCTGCCCGGCGCAATGACGCCGGCATTGCTGGTGTGGCCAACCGTGCCGTTGCCCTCGAGCCGCGCGCCGGCAAGCACATCCATGTTTCCGCCAAGCTGGCTGTTGACCCGCAGCGTGCCGTCACGGACAAAGGTGCCGCCTGTGTAGGAAGTGGCGCCGTCAAGCGCCAGTGTGCCGGCGCCGTCCTTGACCAGCGACCCGGGGCCCGACATGGCGCCTGTCAGGGACAGCGTCGTGCCGTTTGCCGTGTCGATGGTGGCATAGGTTCCGGCCAGGTTGACCGTGCGGCTGGAGTCCAGGCTGGCGGTCGTGCGCAAGGCGGCGTTGTCCAGGGTCAGCTCGCCAGCGGCCGCGCCAAGGTGGCCGTCAGCGGAAATTTCGAGGACGCCGCCACGCACGGTGGTGCCGCCCGCATAGCTGTTGGCGCCGCCGGAAAGAACCAGCGTGCCGTAATCGGTCTTGGCCATTGCGCCTGTGCCCGTCAGCTCAGCGCTGATGATGGCGGTGGTGCCCGCGCCGGCCGAGGTGCCGTCGCCAACGCGGATCACCGTCTCGGCATTTGCCAGTTCGATGGCGGCGCCGTCAATCGCATAGCCATCCACGGCAAACTGCATGCCCCCGATCGTGGCTGGCGCCCCGGCTTCGACGGTGACATTGCCGCCTACGCCATGGAACACCGCAAAATTGCCCGGGTTCCAGGCGCCGTGAATCACGGCGCCGTTATCCGTCCAGTTGGTGTTGCTGGTGTTCCAGACACCGGCGCCGCCATCAATGACGCCATTGAGATGGCCGGTTGGCCCGTCCCAGTAGTTGAGCGTGACACCCGTGGCATTGGACAGGTTGACTTGATTCAATACCGAAGTCACGAGGTAAAGATCCGAGGCATTGGTGCCCACCGGGGTCGAGCCGATGGTCATGCCATTGTTGGTCAGCGCGCCGCCGTAATCGAACAGACGGTACACGCCAGCGCCGAAACCGCCCAGATCGCTGATGTTCAGGCTGCCAGCCAGCGTCAGGTCGGCGGCCACATCAAACAGGCTGGACGAGCCCGGTGCGCCAAGCTGCACATTGACCTGGGAACCATTGTTGAGCACCAGTGAATTCATGCTCAGTTGCTCGCCCTGCCTGCCGAGCAAGATGCCGCCGTCCTGGATGGAGACGTTGCCGAGCTGGCCAATGCCGCCAAGCGCTGCGCCGGCGCCTACCGTGGCCGAGCTGCCCAGGTTCAGCATGCTGTCGACCAGCAATGTGCCGCCCGTGGCGACGATCGCGCCGTTGAACGCGGGGCTGGCGCCATTGAGCCGGGTGTGGCCGGCGACATGGTTGATGGCGCCTGAGCCCGAAATCGGCACCGAGAAGGCATAGGCGCCGCTGCTGTCGGTGTGGTTGAAGTTGAGCTGGCCATTGCCGGCGCCGAACCTCAGGCCGGAGACCGCGAGTGTGCCGGCTCGGTCGGCGGCTGCGCCGGCCGCGCCGCCGATATTGACGTTGGCGGTAGAACCGGCGCCCTGGGCCACGGTGATGAAGTTTGCGCGCACCTCGCCCTCGTCAGAGACGGTCAGGGTGGCCTGCCCCCCGTTGCTCCCCATGCTCAGATCATTGGCGATGTCCCAGATTGAGCCCGGATCCTTCACATGAACCAGGCCGACGCTGCTAGAACCAAAAGCAGCAATCCTGGTGATCGAACCCGTCGTGACCTGCCCGCGATCGGAGATGAGCAGCTCTCCAGAGCCATACCCGCCGACATTCATGTCGCCAGTCATCGTCCACTGCGAGCCGGCGCCGCTAACCGTAGCCTTGCCGGTGCCGCCACGCTCCGCACCAATGACGGTGTACTGGTTTGCGACACTTCCCCCTTGCGAGACGAAGAGCTTGCCGTCGCCGTAGTTGCCAATAAATATGCTGGCAGCGGAAAGCTGCGAGCCCGGATCTTCGACGCGGACAATGCCCGCGGAGGGGCTGAAAGAACCAGCTTCGCCAAAGTGGCCACCCACGAGCACATGCGTGTTGAGGCTGCCGCCGTTTGAGATGTTCAACTCGCCCGTACTGCCCGCTGCATACCCGATCCAGCTATTGCCAGTGTTGACATCAGATTGCCAGATTGATGTCCAGTTTGAACCGCTGTCCTTTACGTCCATGAGGCCTGAAGTGCCCGACTCATGGCCAACGGCCAGTTCAACACCGGAGAGCCTGCCGCCACCCTCGATAGTAAAGGCGCCGGTATCGCCGGCGTTGCCACCGCCGATACGAAGTGCAAAAACCGAATCGCTCTGGCCGGCGCCGAAGACCGGAGAAAACGCAAATCCCGACGGCCCGCCGATGTGGACAGGCCTAGATGTAGGGAGTATGCCGGATACCCAGTTCGATGCCACGAACCAGTCGCTGGATGTCGATCCGGACCAAACGGCATCCTGCGCGTACGCCGAGCCGCAACTCATCAACAGCGCCAAGGTTGACGCCCCTGACAAGAGGCGCTTGGCCGAATTGACAGGGGCCGGAGAATCGTACTTATTTGTTTCCATCAGGCTCTCTTTTACCAATTGTTGACAAACTGATGCAGATGTTTGCTGCATCACGGCATTAGAGAAGCTGAGTGATCCCCTTGGAAATATGACCAGAACGAAATTGCGCTTGTTGTGCAACTTTTAGGACCAAGCGCAGTCGAGCCCGCCTCTGGCGTGCGCGTGGGGGATAGGTGTCAGACACCTTGCGATGTCGGTCAACTACCAGCGCACGCGCATGCCGACCGTGCCGCCGAAGCTGTAGTTGTCTCCGAAGTTCCGGGTGCTGCTGGCCAGATCCGCGGTGGCGTACAGCGCATAGGCGCCGTTGTTCCACTCGTAGGTGCCGCCGACCCCGATCCCCGCCCACAGGCGCTCATCGCGGCTGGCAACGTCAACACCGGCGACGCTGACCGTGCTGCCCTGCAGGAACTCGTTGTACAGGTTGACGCTGCCGAAGACGTGCGAGCGGCTTTGCTTGCCGTTCGTTCCGCCCCACGCGGCCTCGTGATCGACGGCAAGGCCGAACCGGCCGCGCAGGCTGTCGGCATCACGCAGCGAAACTTGGGCATCGAGCGGATCGTTGAAGCTGTCGAAGTGCACGCGTGAATAGACCAGCTGCATCTGCGGCGTGACGGCATAGCCGTTGCCCAGGCCGAAGCGCTTGCCTGTTTCAACCGACAGCGCATAGCCATGGCCGCTGTTGTCCGAGGAGAGCTTGCGGCCCAAGGTGCGGGAGCTGATATCGCTGTCGAACCAGATGCTTTGCGCCTGGCCATCGACATAGAAGCCATCGGCTCCGTACCACGTCAGCGTTGCGCCCAGGCCGGCGCCGGTGGCGTCGACCTTGCCGCGTCCGAACGCGGAACGCATCCCGGCGTTGGCGGTGCCGTACAGGCCGTTGATGCCGCCGACCAGCGATGCGCCGTTCTTGCCTTCATGCAGCGTGAAGTCGATGCCGGTCTGCAGCTTCCATACATCGACGTCGCGCCGGGTAGCGGTGGTGGAACGGGAGGCATCGAATGCCGTGTGACCGCCCTCGATGCGGGCCCACACGGCGCGGCGTTCGGATTGACCACCGGCCTCTGCGCCCTGCGACCCATAGCGGTTGCCCACACGCTGCTGCAGCGTCGGCACGGTGTTCAGCGCGGCCAGCACCTGCGGGTATTGCTCGTACACCACTGCACCGGGCTGGTAGCGCTGCCCGGCCGCCGGCTCCGTCGCCGACAACGCCGAGGTCAGGTACCAGTTGCCGTCAGCGGGCAGCGACGGGCTGTTGTGTTGCAGGGTGTAGGCATAAGCGCCCGCCACCACCGCCTGCTGGCCGTCGGCGGTGACAAAGTCGCCAGCCAGTGCAAAGGCGTTGGCGGGCGAAGCGCCGCCGATTTCGATGACCTTGATGCCGTTGACCGTCTGCGCACCGGCGCCGCCCCGGTTCGTAACCACGACTTGAGTGGTGCCGGAGACGTCGCCGGTGATCACCAGCCGGTCGGTCGGCGAGGCGTCGCCGTCCAGCACGGTTTCCAGGTGCAGCGCGCCGCCCGCGCCCTCGTAATCGCCTGCGATGGTGAGCGTGCCGATCGAGCCGCCCGGCGCAATAACGCCGGCATTGCTGGTGTGGCCAACCGTGCCATGGCCTTCGAGCCGCGCGCCGGCAAGCACATCCATGTTTCCGCCAAGCTGGCTGTTGACCCGCAGCGTGCCGTCGCGGACAAAGGTGCCGCCCGTGTAGTTGGCGCCGCCAGACAGCACCAGCGTGCCGTAATCGGTCTTGACCATCGCGCCTGTGCCGGTCAGCTCAGCATTGATGATGGCGGTTGTGCCCGCGCCGGCCAAGGTGCCGTCGCCAACGCGGATCACCGTCTCGGCATTTGCCAGTTCGATGGCGGCGCCGTCAATCGCATAGCCATCCACGGCAAACTGCATGCCCCCGACCATGACTGACGCCCCAGCTTCGACGGTGACATTGCCGCCCACGCCATGGAACACCGCAAAATCGCCAGGGTTCCAGGCGCCGTGAATCACGGCGCCGTTATCCGTCCAGTTGGTGCTGCTGGTGTTCCAGACTCCGGCGCCGCCCTCAATGGCGCCATTGAGATGGCCGGTTTGCCCGTCCCAGTAGTTGAGCGTGACGCCCGTGGCATTGGACAGGTTGACTTGATTCGGTACCGACGTCACGAGGTAAAGATCCGAA
>NZ_AGUF01000082.1 GCF_000236785.1 Achromobacter arsenitoxydans SY8
ACTTCAATTCGTTTTCGATCCACCTGCGGTTTTCCGCGCACAGCTCGAAGGTTTCTTTCCAGCTATACATAAGAACGTTCACTCCCTGTTCAGCTACCCGTCCATCGAGTCTCTGATCGGAGCGGGCGTGCATGGATGCCGTTCGCAATCCTGCCCATGGTTCAAAACGCTGAAAATTGGACCAGTACTAAATTGGGAGCTTCCGTAAGCGAAAAATGCGGGGATTGAGCGGACGATGGCCGTGGAGATGAATGCGCATCCGGGACATCGGCCACGCGAGGACAAGCCCGAAGACCAGGCCAAGGAGTGCGGCGGCGCCAGCGGCAAGGCGCTGATGACCCGCCTGCGCCCGCGCCGCAAGGCCGCCGGGCGTCAAACGGTCAGCCGATCCAGCACCGACCACGCCGCCCGCGCCTCGACCGCCTCGCCCGCTGCCAGGCACAGGTCTTCCCTGAAACGCGCTGCCGCCAGTTGCACGCCCACGGGCACGCCGTCCGCCATGCCCACCGGCACCGACAGGCCCGGCAAGCCCAGGATCGCGGTCGAGACCAACGGGCTCTGTGCACGCAGCATGTCCGCCATGGCGTCCTCGCCCAGTTGGTCTTGATCCACCCGAAACGGCAAGTCGAACGACACCGGCATCAGCAGCACCGGATAGCGATCGAAGAACAGGCCCCATTCGCGCAGGATGCTCGTGCGCATTGCCATCGCGTTGACGAAACCGTCCTTGTCCAGGCGCGGCGCGTGCGCCAGCATGCTCCGGTAGGCGCGCTGGATGGCCGCGTCGCCCGCGCGCTCGATCTCGCGGCCCATGGAGCCGGACGCTTCGTTCATCAACACGCTGAGCCAGAGCTCGGCGGCCTCGCCAAAGCGCGGCGGCTCCGCTTCTTCCACGATGTATCCCGCGTCCTCCAGCCACGCGGCGGACCGCTGCAGCGCGTCGTCCACGGCCGGATCGGCTTTGAACCCCGCCGCGCCGCGAAACAACGCCACCCTGCGGCTTTCGCCCGGACGACGCTGATCCAGCGGCGCGGGCGCCCACCACGGATCGCGCGAGTCGCCGGCCGACATCGCCGCCAGTCCCAGCCGCAAATCGGCGACCGTCCTGCCCAATGGCCCCTGGGTCGCGGCCAATTGCGAAGCCACCGGACGTTCCGACAACTGGCTGGCGTTGTAGCCCGGCACCCGCCCTTGCGACGGCCGCAGTCCCGCGACGCCGCAGGCATAGGCCGGGTAGCGGATAGATCCGCCCTGGTCGCTGCCGTGCGCCAGCGGGCCGATGCCAAGCGCGGCCGCGACCGCCGCGCCGCCGCTGGACCCGCCGGGCGTGCGCGCGGCATCGAACGGGTTGAGGGTGCGGCCGTGCAGATCGTTGTCGGTGAACCAGCGCCATGAGAAGGCGGGCACATTGCTGCGGCCGATGACCACGGCGCCCGCCTTGATCCAGTTGTCAACGGCGGGATTGTTCTCGCTGGCCACCAGGTCCCGATACGCCGTCACCCCGTTTGTCGTCGCCGTGCCCGCCAGGTCGGCGTTGGCCTTGATCGTGACGGGCACGCCGTGCAGCGCGCCCAGTTCCTGCTTTGCCGCGACTGCAGCGTCGGCCGCGTCGGCGGCGCGCAGCGCCTGATCGGCATAGATCTCAGTCAGCGGATTGAAAACGGGATTGACCTGCTGCGCCCGGTCCAGGCAGCTCTGCACGGCCTCCCGGCTCGACACCTCGCGGTTGCGGATGGCCTTTGCAAGATCCTGCGCGCTCCAGCGCCAGAGTTCGTTCGTCATGATGTCTCCTTATCGTCAGGCAATGCGATCAATCGGCCGACGCTCCCGATTGCTTCACCATCGCGCCCCAGCGCGGGATCTCGGTCGCGATGAGACTCGCAAACTGCTCAGGCGTGGACGGCGTCGCGTCCACCGACAGGGTTTCGTTCAGCTTGAGCACCGCCGGGTCCTTAAGCGCCTTGGCGATGGCGGTGTTGAGCTTGTCGATCACCGGCTTGGGCGCGCCGGCGGGAACCACGATCCCGCCCCACGACACCACTTCGAAGCCCTTCAGTCCCGACTCGTCCAGCGTCGGCACGTCCGGCAGCACCGGAACACGCTTCAGGCTGGTGGCGCCCAGCACCTTGACTTGGCCCGAGCGGATGAAGGGCAGCACGCCCGCAACGTTGTCGATCATCACGTCGAGCTGCCCGCCCGCGATGTCCACCACGGCCTGCTGGCCGCTCTTGTAGGGTACATGCAGCATGGTCGTGCCGGTTTCGCTCTTAAGCATTTCCCCGGCCAGGTGGGCGCTGGACCCCACGCCCAGCGACCCCACGCTGACCTTGCCCGGATGCGTCTTGGCATACGCGATCAGCTCCTGCACATTGCTTGCCGGCAGGTCGTTGCGCGCGATGAGAACCAGCGCATTGCTGATCGCCAGGCTGACGGGCGCAAGGCTGCGCTGCGGGTCATAGGGCAGCTTTGCGTACATGCTCTTGTTGATCGCCAACGTCACCAGGTTGCCAAAGCCGATCGTGTAGCCGTCGGGCGGCGACGAGGCCAGCGCCTGCGTGCCAACGATGCCGCCGGCGCCGCCCCGGTTGTCCACGATGACCGGCTGACCCAGTTCCCGCCCCAGGGCGTCGGCAATGGGACGCAGCACCACGTCGGGCCCGGACCCCGCGACATACGGGACGATGAGCTTGATGGGGCGTTCCGGCCATTCGGCGCGGGCAGCGCCGGCGCCCGTCGCAGCGGACAGGGCCAGCATTAGCGATAAGACACGGCGGATACGGCGGGGGAAGACAAACATGGTTTTCTCCTTGAGGGCATCGCGGACCGGGCTACGGATCGCGCCCGGTTCCTTGTCGCTGGCTAGATTAGGGATCGCCCGCGCTGCGTGGAAGGCTATATTTTTGTTAAGGTGACAACCCTTAGTTGTCAGGGGACGCGCACGTGAAGGACCATCAACTTCGGGCATGGCTGAAAGTCGCCGAACTGCGCAGCATCCGTGCCGCGGCGCGCAGCCTGCACCTGAGCCAGGCGGCGGTCACCAAGGCCATCAAAGAACTGGAATCCGAACTCGACGCGCCGCTGCTTACGCGCAGCTCGCGGGGCATCGCCATTACCGAATGCGGCGAACATCTTACGGTGCGCGCGCGCCTGGCCCAGGCCCAACTCTCGCTTGCGCGTCAGGACATCCGCCAGTTGCTCAGCGGCGCCCAGGCGCGCGTGGCGGTCGGCGTCACGCCGATGGTGATGCTTAGCGTGCTGCCCGACGTCCTGGCCGATTTCCGGGCCAGCATGCCGGCGGCCAGGGTCAAGGTCTCGGAAGGCCTGCTGGCGTCGGTTCAGCCCGCGCTGCGCAATGGCGCGCTGGATTTCGCGGTGGCGTCGCGCATGATGGACGGCGGCGCCGGCCACGAGTTCGAATTCGAGGAACTGCGCCCGCTCGAATTCATGATCGCCTGCCGGCGCGGCCATCCGCTGGCGCGCGCACGGCGTTGGGAAGACATCCGCGGCTGCGAATGGCTGCTCAACGTGTCGGGCGGCAGCCATACCGAGGCCTTTCTGCAAGGCCTGCACGACCACGGCCTGCCGACGCCCGAACGCGTCATCGACTGCGACACTTTCGGCGTCATGTGGAGCCTGATGACGCGCAGCGACGCCCTCATCATCTGCCCCGCAGGCATGCTTAACGTCAAGCCCTATGGCGACGAGGCCCGGCGGATCCGGGTGGACGCGCCCATGCCGGTGGCCAGCGTCGGCATCATGACGCTGCAAGGCACGCCGCTGTCGCTTGCGGCGGCGACCATGGCGGACCTTTTCAGGCGGCGCGTGGCCGGGGCGACGCTGGGCGGATAGCGCGAGTTTTATGGGCATACCTCGCCATCCTTGAATGCGGTTAAATGTCGCAGAATCCCCCTGCCGGCCGAGCCGCCGCTCGCCCATCGCGCCGCCGCCCGCCCGCAAGCAATACCCCCGACCCTGGAGTCTCTGCCTTGTTCCGCAGATTTGAAAACCAACTCAACCCGTTCCCGCCCGAAAACGCCCCCCTTCCGCCCAAGGGGTTCTTCGCGTTCCTCTGGTTCTGCACACGCGGATCGCGCCGATACATTGCCGCGCTGGCGGTGCTGAGCGCCGCGGTCTCCATCTACGAAGCCTGGCTGTTCGCCTTCCTGGGTCAGATCGTCGACCTGCTCGGGGTCTGGCACGCGGGCCAGCCCGCATCGGCGCACGAGCGCCAGGTGCTGTGGGGCATCGGCCTGGTGCTGCTGGCCAGCATTGTCCTGGTCGGCCTGCGCACCATGGTGCAGCACCAGATCCTGGCCATCAACCTGCCGCTGCGCCTGCGCTGGGACTTCCACCGCATGATGCTGCGGCAGAGCCTGTCGTTCTTCTCCGACGAGTTCGCCGGCCGGGTCACCACCAAGGTCATGCAGACCGCCCTGGCGGTGCGCGAAGTGCTGCTCACCTTCTGCGAAATCGTGCTGGGCATCGCCGTCTACTTCTTCGCCATCGTCGCGCTGGCGGGCGGATTCGACCTGCGCCTGATGCTGCCCTTTATTGCCTGGATGGCGCTCTACGGCCTGATCATGATGTACTTCGTGCCGCGCCTGGGCAAGGTCGGCAAAGAGCAGGCGCACGCGCGCTCATCCATGACGGGCCGGGTCACCGACGCCTACACCAACATCACCACCGTCAAGCTGTTCTCGCATACCAACCGTGAAGCGCGCTTTGCGCGCGCCGCCATGGAGGACTTCAAGGAAACCGGCTATCGCCAGATGCGCCTGGTCAGCCAGTTCGAGATCTTCAACCAGGTGCTCGCCACCGCGCTGATCTTCTCCGCGGGCGGCTACGCCCTGTGGCTGTGGCACGGCAACGAAATCGGCACCGGCGCCGTCGCGGCCGTGTCCGCCATGGCGCTGCGGGTCAACGGCATGTCGCACTGGATCATGTGGCAGATGACGTCGCTCTTCGAAAACATCGGCACCGTTCAGGACGGCATCGGCACCCTGACCCACCCGCCCAAAGTGCAGGATGCGCCCGATGCGGCGCCGCTGCACGTCACCCGCGGCAAAGTTGAATTCGACAACGTCTTCTTCAACTACAACAACGAACGCCAGGTGCTCGATGGCCTGAGCCTCACCGTGCGCCCCGGCGAGAAAATCGGCCTGGTCGGCCGCTCCGGGGCCGGCAAATCCACGCTCATCAACCTGCTGCTGCGCTTCTACGACGTCGACCGCGGCGCCATCCGCATCGACGGCCAGGACATCTCCCGGGTCACCCAGGACAGCTTGCGCGGCGCCATCGGCATGGTCACCCAGGACACCTCGCTGCTGCACCGGTCCATTTGCGACAACATTGCCTACGGCCGCCCCGATGCGGATCGCGCCGAGATCCAGGCGGCCGCGGCCCGCGCCCAGGCCGACGAGTTCATCCAGCAATTGAGCGACAACCATGGCAACCGGGGCTACGACACCCTGGTCGGCGAACGCGGCGTCAAGCTCTCCGGCGGCCAGCGCCAACGGATCGCCATCGCCCGCGTCATGCTCAAGAACGCCCCCATCCTGCTGCTGGACGAAGCCACCAGCGCCCTCGACTCTGAAGTGGAAGCAGCCATCCAGGAAAGCCTGGACGAAGTGATGGAAGGCAAGACGGTCATTGCGATCGCGCACCGGCTGTCCACCATCGCCGCCATGGACCGCCTCATCGTCATGGATGAGGGCCGCATCATCGAACAGGGCAGCCATGCGGAACTGCTGGAGCTGGGCGGCGTGTACGCGCGGCTGTGGCGGCATCAGAGCGGGGGGTTCCTGGCCGAGGAGCTGATGCAGTGAACGCCCTTGCCCGGGAGCCATGATGCTTGCCTACGTGTGGGGCTTCGCAGCCGCCGCCGCTTTGGCGGCCAGCTTATACGTCAGCGTTGCACGGCCGTTCCAGTTCAAAGACAAGGGGTCGGGGCCGGACTATCGGCCATCGGCGGCGGTTGCTGGCGGATTGATGACCGTGGCGGTGCTAGGGTTTGTGTTGGCGCTCACCTGATGCGAGGCCAATGGAGTTGTCAGGACGAACTAACACTGACGACACTCACCCCTCGACAAAAGTGCCAATATTTTTACACTTTCATCAATATTCTGACGAAATATTGGCGCTTTCAGCAAATCCGACATCAATGCCGAAGTCTGAGCCAGTGGAACACTAGCCACCAAGATGCTAATATTTTGGCGATATCGGCATAAAAATGCAGGAATATTATCGCCATGGCGAAGAAAACCGCCCCCCTCATGCCGGCGACCCAAAAGCTGCTCGCAGAATTTGGCGAGCGGCTCAAACTTGCGCGTCTGCGCCGCAGGATCACCGCCAAGCAAGTGGCGGAGCGCGCCGGGATGTCGCCGATGACACTGCGCTCACTGGAGTCAGGGGGGCCGGGAGTGACCATAGGCGCCTACCTATCCGTCATGCAAGTCCTCGGCATTGAAAAAGACCTCGCCATGCTCGGCGCCGACGATGAGCTTGGCCGCCGACTTCAGGACGCACGCCTTGTGCCGGCAAGAGCCACACCGCCATCCATTCCTCCCAAGGCTGGCCGGAGCGAGAGAGGTGGTGAGTCTCGCGCGGGAAAGACAAACGACAAACCGCCCACTCGCAAAGAAAGTGGAAAAAGATCAAACAGCGTCGTTAATGAGCCAAGCGGCGGTACCTATGTCGACTCCCACCGACCCGCTGTTGGAGACTCTCGAGCGACCTCAAAGAATCTTGCTTCTCTCTTGAAGCCCTCTTCCAAGAAGCGAAAGGAGGACGACAAAACATGACGATGATCGGAGTGTATGCAGATTGGGATGGCCTGCCGCGACCTCAGCGAGTCGGTGTTCTGAACTCCCGCAGGACTCGTGCGCACGAGACGTTTGAATTTCAGTACGACCCTGCAGCGCTTGCAGACCCCGTCATTGGACATCTGGTTCTTGACCCAAAGATCTTCCTGTTCGACGGGCCCCAGTATCCCACCGCGCCCCAGGACAGATTCGGCGTGTTCGCTGACTCCAGCCCTGATCGGTGGGGCCGTCTGCTTATGGACCGTCGCCTCGCACGGGATATTCGCACAGGTATGCGGGCCGCCGGCACTCGACTGTATGAAACGGACTACCTGCTTGGCGTGCACGATCTCTACCGCGTTGGCGCCTTGCGCTACAAGCGAGAAGATGAAGGCGAATTTCTCGATAACACGGTTGGACTAGCGGCCCCTCCTTTTGCCGAGATTCGAGCACTGGAACAAGCGAGCCGGGCGCTCGAGGAAGATCCGAACGACGAAGCTCAACAAGGCCAGGATTGGCTGAGAATGCTGATCGCTCCCGGCGGCTCCCTGGGTGGCGCCAGGCCCAAGGCAAGCGTGGCTGATGAACAGGGACACTTGTACATCGCCAAATTTCCGAGCGCTCGCGATGACTATGACGTCGGTGGATGGGAGATGGTCGTCAATGCCCTGGCGGTCGGTTGCGGGCTGAATGTAGCGGCCGCTGAAGCGCGGAAATTTGCGAGTGAATACCACTGCTTCATGGTGCGGCGGTTTGATCGCACCGATGAAGGGCGACGGTTGCACTTTGCCTCCGCAATGACCATGACTGGTCATGTCGATGGTGATGATGCGTCGACTGGAGTCAGCTACCTGGAGCTGGCTGAGGTCCTTATCAGGTATGGCTCCCGGACCAACGCAGACCTCCGCGAGCTATGGTCACGAATCGTCTTCAACATTCTCGTCTCCAACACGGATGATCACCTACGCAATCACGGATTCATCCTGGTGCCTGGGGCTGGGTGGCGCCTCTCTGAAGCCTACGACATGAACCCGGTGCCCTTTGCCGACGGCCTAAAGCTCAACATCACCGAAGTGGACAATGCGTTAGATCTGGAGTTGGCCCGCGAAGTCGCAGCGTACTTTCGATTGGATCTACACGAGGCCGATGAAATCATCGAAGAGTTCCAGGCAATCGTTAGCCAGTGGCGAACCGTGGCCAGAGAACTGGGCCTACCGGCGCGCGAGCAAGAGCGGATGGGAGAGGCCTTTCGAGCTGCAAACGGTTGATCTATCACAGCCCCGGTGCTGAACCCTTTAGATCGCAGCGAGACTTCGGAATAGCTGCCGAACGAGATCGGCCGTTGCTTGCCTGACTTTCGTTGAGCACACGCCTACGGACAATGTGCGTGTGGAGCGGGTGAAGGGAATCGAACCCTCGTATGAAGCTTGGGAAGCTGCCGTTCTACCATTGAACTACACCCGCTCGGGTGTCGTGCCGCGGCCATGGGCCGGGCAGAGCCGCGATTATAGCGCGGCTTTTTTCGGGCGGAGCGGCAACGCAAGCCGCCCCCTTCCGCCGCAAACCGGGCGGGATGAATTCAATGTGATGTTCGCGGCCTTGACCACTTTGCCACAGCGGGCCAGGTTCATGAAAAGGGCCTATGGCGCAAATCGGGCCGGGCTGAAACGATGGCCGGGGCCTGGCGGGATAAATCTGTCCCTATTTTAGTCCCTATGGCCGACTCCGCGCCGACGAGCCTGCCACTACAATTCGGGCTATGAATACGAATAATCCCGCGGACACGCCCGCGAATCCGCCCGTGACGCCCTCCGCAACGCCCGCCTCCGACGCCGCGCCCGCCCCCGTTTCCCCGGAAACCCAGGCCGCGCTGGCCAGCACCGCCCACGCGCCCAACAGCCCCGGCGCCACCCACATCCGCAGTTTCGTGCATCGCCGCGGCCACATCACCCAGGGCCAGTTGGCCGCGCTGGAACGCCTGATGGGCCAGTGGTCCATCCCCTACGCCCCGCGCCGCCTGGATCCGGCCACCGCCTTCGGCCGGCAGGCCCCGACGGTGCTGGAAATCGGCTTCGGCATGGGCGAGACCACCGAGAAGATCGCGCTGGCCCGCCCCGGCGACAACTTCCTGGGCGTGGAAGTCTTTAACGCGGGCGTGGGTTCGCTGCTGCGCCGCATCGAAGATTCCAGCATCCCGAACCTGCGCATCATCCAGCACGACGCCGTGGAAGTGGTGCGCGACATGATCGCTCCCGACTCGCTGGCCGGCGTGCACATCTATTTTCCGGATCCGTGGCCCAAGAAGCGCCACCACAAGCGCCGCCTGATCCAGCCCGCCTTTATTTCGCTCCTGGCCAGCCGCATCGCGCCGGGCGGGTACATCCACTGCGCCACCGACTGGGAAGACTACGCGGTGCAGATGCTGGAAGTGCTGGGCGGCGAACCGCAGCTGAAAAACACGGTGGATGGCTACGCCCCCCGCCCCGATTACCGCCCCCTGACCAAATTCGAGACACGCGGCCTGCGCCTGGGCCACGGCGTCTGGGACCTGATCTTCAAGCGAGTCGCCTGATGCTCTATCCGCCGATCGAACCTTACCGCCATGGCATGCTGGACACCGGAGACGGCCACCAGCTCTATTGGGAAATGTGCGGCAACCCCAACGGGAAGCCCGCCGTATTCCTGCATGGCGGGCCCGGCAGCGGCTGCTCGCCCCTGCATCGCCAACTGTTCGATCCGCAACGCTACAACGTGCTGCTGTTCGACCAGCGCGGCTGCGGCCGTTCGCTGCCGCATGCCAGCCTGGACAACAACACCACTTGGCACCTGGTCGCCGACATCGAGCGCCTGCGCACCGAAGTCATGGGCGCCGAACAATGGCTGGTGTTCGGCGGATCCTGGGGTTCGACCCTGGCGCTGGCCTATTCGGAAACGCATCCCACGCACACCAGCGAACTGGTGCTGCGCGGCATCTTCGGCCTGCGTCGCGCCGAAATCCAGTGGTTCTACCAGGAAGGCGCATCGTGGCTGTTCCCCGACCGCTGGGAAGAGTACCTGGCGCCGATCCCCGAAGACGAACGCGGCGACCTGGTCACTGCCTATCACAAGCGCCTGACGGGCAACGATCCCGCCGAGCAATTGCGCGCCGCCAAGGCCTGGAGCAAATGGGAAGACAGCACCATCACGCTGCTGCCCAGCCCGCGCCACCAGCAAAGCCACGCCGCCGACCGCGCCGCGCTGGCCTTTGCGCGCATTGAAAACCACTACTTCTTCAACGCCGGCTTCATGGAAGAAGGCCAATTGATCCGAGACGCGCACAAATTGCGCGGCATCCCCGGCACCATCGTGCAAGGCCGCTACGATGTCTGCACGCCCGCGCGCACCGCGTGGGACCTGCATCGCGCCTGGCCCGAAGCGCATTTCCACCTGGTGCCCGACGCCGGCCACGCGTTTGACGAACCCGGCACGCTGGCGCGCCTGATCGCCGCCACCGACGCCTACGCAAAACAGTGAGGAGACCTGTCATGCATATCACCCTGAACGGAGACGCCCGCGAATTCCCGCTGGACACCACGGTGAACGAATTGCTTGAAACCCTGGGCTACGCCGGCAAGCGCGTGGCCGTCGAACGCAACGGCGAAATCGTGCCCAAGAGCCTGCATGCGCAAACCGCGCTATCGGATGGCGACCAGGTCGAAATCGTGGTCGCCGTGGGTGGCGGCTGACGCCTCGCATTTGCGGCGCATTGGCGCGCCGTGGCAACGCAAAAAAAGGCCGCTGACATCAGCGGCCTTTTTGCATGCAGCCCCGCGTACGAGTGGGCGTAAACCCACGGATACCAACGCCCTTCGAAGTAGCCAGCATTGTTGCGTAGTCTGGCAAGAGGCTAGCAACCTGTTACACGTTAACCCCTCGTCGCCCGGCGAATGTGCGAGTCATAATCGTTCCTGCTGGCGTACCACCGTTGTCCTGTTGCTGTTCTAGCGTTGCACATCGCCCATCCGGGCAGAGGAGGCATCATGAACACTGCGGTCATCATCAACCTGATCATCCAGCTTGTCGCCGGCGCAGCCGGGGGCAATGGACTGGGCAAAATGCTCCAGCAGTTCAACCTGGGCACCGCGGGCAACACCATCGCGGGCGCCATCGGCGGCCTGGCCGGCGGATCCTGGCTGGCCCCGATGATCACCGCCGGCGCTGGCGCGGTCGCCGCGGGCAATGCGGGTCTCGATCTTTCCGCGATCGCAGGCAGCGTGGTTGGCGGCGGCGTAGGCGGCGCCGTGCTCACGCTGATTGTCGGCATCGTGAAAAAAATGCTTGTGGGCCGCGCGCCCTGACAAGGCTTGGTTTTCTCACTGCAACATCGTTAAAGGAAACACTATGGGTCTGCTCAATTTCATCAAGGACGTTGGAGAAAAGCTCTTCGGCGCCAGCGAGGCCAAGGCCGCGACGGCTGACGAACTGAAGAAAGAGCTCGATAAGCACGGCCTGAACGCGGATGGCCTGCAAATCTCGGTGGACGGCGACAAGGTCACCGTCGCGGGCGAGGCGTTGAGCACGGAAGACGCCGAGAAGATCTCGCTGGCGCTGGGCAACACCGTGGGCGTGGCCGCGGTGGACAACCAGTTGAAGGTCAAGCAGGCCACGCCCGAAGCCAAGATGTACACGGTGCAGAAGGGCGACAACCTGTGGAAGATCGCCGAGGCGCAATACGGCAAGGGCCAGGGCGCCAAGAACTCGCTGATCTTCGAGGCCAACAAGCCCATGCTGACCAGCCCCGACAAGATCTACCCGGGCCAGGTGCTGCGCATTCCGCCGCTGTCGTAAGCGGCGCCGATTACCGACAACCCGGAGAACACCCATGCGTTTTCCGGTTTGTGTCGCGGCACGGCGCCCCCTGCCGGCCGCGATTGCTTGGCCAGACGCAATGTCTGGCCATTTTTTTACTTCATCCCGAACCTGCCCAGCCCCTTCATCCCGCCCATGGCGCGCATCATCTTCGCCATGCCGCCCTTCTTCATCTGCTTCATCATGCCCTGCATCTGCTCGAACTGGGCCAGCAGGCGGTTGACCTCCTGCACCGGCACGCCGGAGCCGGCCGCGATGCGGCGCTTGCGCGAGGCCTTGATGAGTTCGGGCTTGGCGCGTTCGGCGGCGGTCATGGAATTCAGGATGCCTTCGGTGCGGCGCAGCTGCTTTTCGGCCTGGCCGCCCTGCAACTGGCCCGCGGCCTGCTGGAACTGGGCGGGCAGCTTTTCAAGCAGCGAACCCATGTCGCCCAGCTTCTTCACTTGGCCAAGCTGATCGCGGAAGTCGTTCAGGTCGAACTTGTTGCCCGACTTGATCTTCGAGGCCAGCTTCTGGGCTTCGGCGATGTCGATATTCTTCTGCGCCTGCTCCACCAGCGACACGATGTCGCCCATGCCCAGCACGCGCTGCGCCATGCGGTCGGGGTAGAACGGCTCCAGGCCGTCCAGCTTTTCCGAGACGCCGACGAACTTGAGCGGCTTGCCCGTGACGTGGCGCACCGACAGGGCGGCGCCGCCGCGGGCGTCGCCGTCCAGCTTGGTCAGCACCACGCCGGTCAGGGGCAGCGCGTCGGCAAAGGCGCGCGCGGTGTTGACCGCGTCCTGGCCCTGCATGGCGTCCACCACGAACAGCGTTTCCACCGGCTTGACCAGGTCATGGAGCGCGCGGATTTCGCGCATCATGGCCTCGTCGATGCCCAGGCGGCCGGCCGTGTCCAGGATGAGCACGTCGTAGTGGTGGCGGCGGGCGTGGTCCACCGCGCCGCGCGCGATGTCTTCAGGTTTCTGGCTGGGATCGGACGGCAGGAAGTCCACGCCGACCTGCGCGGCGACGGTCTTCAGCTGGTCGATAGCGGCCGGACGGTAGACGTCGGCGGACACCACCAGCACTTTCTTCTTGCCGGTCTTGCGGCCGTGCTGCGTGTGCTGGCCTTCAGACAGCCAGCGCGCCAGCTTGCCGGTGGTGGTGGTCTTGCCGGCGCCCTGCAGGCCCGCCATGAGAATGACGGCGGGCGGCTGCACGGCCAGCGACAGTTCGTTGGAATCGGCGCCCAGGTCGCCGCCCATCAGGGCGGTCAGTTCCTTGTGGACGACGCCCACCAGGGCCTGGCCCGGGCTGAGGCTGGAGGCGACCTCTTCGCCCAGCGCCTTATCTTTCACGCGCGCGACGAACTCGCGCACGACGGGCAGCGCCACGTCGGCTTCCAGCAGCGCCATGCGCACTTCGCGCAGCATCTCCTGGGTATTGGCCTCGGTCAGGCGGGCTTCCCCGCGCAGCGTCTTGACGACGCGCGACAGGCGTTGAGTTAGGTTATCGAGCATGAGAGGCGTTTCCGCTTAAACTAGTTGATTGAACGGTGGCCGCAGGCGCGGATTCTGCGCTTTCGGGTGACGTGCACCCCAAGGCCCCATCCAGACAACGGTTTCTATGTCACTAGGCATTGTATTTCACACAGCGGCTGCCTTGGCGTACGCAGTGCTCGGGGGGTCGCTCTGGACCCGCCTGGCCGGCGCCGGGGAAGTGGAACAGACCGGCAAAATTGCCCGTCTGTGCCTGCTGGGAGCCCTGGTTCTCCATGGAATCGGGCTGCAACAGTCGATGCTGGGCGCCCAGCATCTGTTCATCGGATGGGCGCTGGCCCTGTCCGCGGCCATCTGGCTGGGCATGGTGGTTTTCTGGCTGGAAAGCCTGCTGGTGCGCATCGACGGCCTGCAATTGCTGCTTCTGCCCGCCGCGGCCCTGGCAAGCGGCCTGGCCGCCCTCTTTCCACAGGGGCAATTCGTGCCCCATGCCGAAGATCCCTGGCTGCGCGCTCACCTGCTGATCGCCCTGGCCGCCTACGGCCTGATCACCATCGCGGCCCTGCACGCCATGATGATGGCCCTGCTGGACCGCCACCTGCATCGCCCCCTGGACGCCCCCGCCCAACGCAGCATCATCGGCCGCGTCCTGGACTCCCAGCCGCCCCTGCTGGTGCAGGAACAGCTGCTGTTCCGCATCATCTGGATCGGCTTCGTCGTGCTGACGCTGGCCGTGGGCTCGGGCTCGGTTGCGTCCATGAAGCTCACGGGCAAGGTTTTGCCGTTCGACCACAAGACCGTCTTCACCCTGCTGTCGTGGCTGACTTTCGGCGTGCTGCTGGCGGGACGGCACATCTGGGGCTGGCGCGGCCGCGTCGCGCTGCGCTGGACCCTGACGGGTTTTGGTTTTCTGATTCTGGCCTACACCGGCAGCCGGTTCGTGCTGGAAATGATTCTGCATCGAGGCTGACGTGGGCAAGTTGCTGTTCTGGATCGTTCTGATCATCCTGGTGCTGTTCGTCGCCCGCATCGCCGGCCGCATGGCCGCCCAGCGCCAGTCCGGCGCGCCATCCGGCAAAGACAAAAAGCAGGCCCCCGCGCAGCCCAAGCCGCTGGAATCCATGGTGCGCTGCGCCCACTGCGGCATCCACCTGCCCCGTTCCGAGGCCCTGCTGCAGAACGGCCAGACCTGGTGCAGCGCCGACCACGCGCGCCTGGGTCCGGCCAGGCGCTGAGTCCGGCAAGGCCGCTTTCCGCCGGCCGGCGCGTCCGCCTGCGCGCCGGCTAGGGCATTGCCTGGACGCACGGCATAATGCATGTCGGAATCCTCACATGCTTCCTCCCTATGCCTTTGCTTCTGGATCGACATGGCTGGCTGGCGCCGGCTCCGGGCGTTTCCCTGCTGCCCTCGCCCAATTGCGACGCCCGCCCCGCCGGCGCGCAGGTGTCCCTACTGGTGCTGCACAACATCAGCCTGCCGCCGGGACAGTTCGGCGGCCCCGAGGTTGCCGGACTGTTCCTGAACACGCTGGATTACGGCTCGCACCCGTGGCTGGAACGCCTGCGGGGCCTGCGGGTATCGGCGCACTTCTTCATACGCCGCGACGGCCGCATCGTGCAGTTCGTTTCCACCGACCGCCGCGCCTGGCATGCCGGCGTGTCGCGGTTTGCGGGCCGTGAACGCTGCAACGACTTTTCCATCGGCATCGAACTGGAAGGCACGGACACGCTGCCCTACACTGACGAGCAATACGCGGCGCTGCGCAGGCTGGCGCCCGTGCTGCGAACGCGCTATCCCCTGGTTGCCGCCTGGGGACACGAACACATCGCCCCGGGCCGCAAGACCGACCCCGGGCCTGCCTTTGACTGGACGCGCTTTTCGCGCAACAGCGGTTTTGCACGGCGGCAATTGCCGCCGGTCTGACACTTACAAGGATTGGCTATGTTGAAGATCTGGGGACGCCTGACTTCCGTCAACGTTCAGAAAGTGATGCTGGCCGTGCGCGAGCTGGCCCTGCCGCACACCTTTGTCCAGGCGGGCGGTCCGTTCGGCGTGGTCGACACCGAGGACTACGCCGCCAAGCTCAACCCCAACCGCCTGGTCCCCGTCATCGACGACGGCGGCTTTGTGCTGTGGGAATCCAACGCCATCGTGCGCTACCTGGCCGCGCGCTACGGCGTGGGCACGCTGTGGCCCGAAGACGTCTGCCTGCGCGCCGACGCCGACCGCTGGATGGACTGGCAGGCGACCGAATGGCAGCCCGCCATGGTCCCCGCCTTCCTGGGCCTGATCCGTACGCCCGAAGACAAGCGCGACAAGGCCGCGATCGAAAACTCCATCAAGCGTTCGAACGCGCGCGCCCTGATCCTGGACCAGGCCCTGAAAGGCCGCGAGTTCATCGCTGGCCGCCACCTGACCATGGGCGACATCGCCCTGGTCAGCTCCGCGCATCGCTGGCTGGCCCTGCCGATCGAGCGTCCCGACACGCCGGCGCTGTCGGCCTGGTACCGCCGCGTCATGATGCGTCCCGCGCCGCAGGGCGTGCTGACGCTGCCGCTGGAATAAGCCCGCGGCCTATTCGACCCACGGCGTCTGCGCCCAGATCTGGCGCAGGCGCGCGTCGTCGCCCTTCAGACGCTCCTGCCACTGCGGCCCGTCCACGTAGTCCATCTCGGTGAATTGCTGCTTCATCTGGGCCTGGAATTCCGGGTTGGCGGCCACCTTGCCCAGCGCGCGGCGCAGCTTGTCGGACACGTCGGCGGGCAGGTCCTTGGGCGCGACGATGCCGCGTTCCGACGCGAACACCAGGTTCACCCCCAGTTCCTTGAACGTCGGCACGTCCGGCCCCAGCGGCGAACGCTTTTCGCTCGCCTGCGCCAGCACCCGCATGTTCTTGCCGTTGTAGGGCATGACTTCGCCCAGGTTCAGGCCGCCAATGACGGTGTGCCCGCCCAGCACCGAGCTGCGCAGCGGACCGGCGCCGTTATAGGGCACATGGTTCAGCTTCGTGCCGGTCTGCGCCTGGAACAGCACCAGCGCCAGATGGTCGTCCGTGCCCACGCCCGTCGATCCGTAGCTAACCGCATCGGGCCTTTCCTTGGCTGCGGCGACCAGCGCCTCAAGCGTCTTGTAGGGGCTGTCGCTGGACACGCTGAACGCGCTGGGATCGCGCACCAGGTTGGCCAGATAGGTAAAGTCGCCGCCGGTAAAGCCCGCCTTGCGCTCGATCGGCAGGGACACCAGGCCCGGCATGTTCGTCATCGCCAGCGTGTAGCCGTCGGGCTTGGCGCGCGCCACGTAGGACAGCGCGATGGCGCTGGACGCGCCCGGCTTGTTCTGCACCACCACGGTCGTGCCCAGCTCCTTTTCCAGGAAGACCGCCAGCGAGCGCGCCGTCAGGTCGGTGCCGCCGCCGGGCGCAAAGCCGACCACCAGTTCGATGGGGCGATCGGGCCAGGCCCAGGCGGGCAATGCGGCGCACAGGCCCGCGACGGACAGCGCGGCGCGCGCGAAGGTCTTGCACGATAAAAACATGTTGTTGTCTCCAAGCGATATGTAATCGGCCGAATGGCCGTCAAAGAAAAAGCGCGGCGCGCTAGGGCAGTACGCCGTCCGAATCGGCGGACAGCACCTTGCCGGGATTCATCAGCCCTTGCGGGTCCAGGGCGCGCTTGATCCGCCGCATCAAATCCAGTTCCACGACGCTCTTGTAGCGTTGCAGGTCCTGCACGCGGCGCTGGCCGATGCCCTGTTCGGCGCTGATGGAGCCGCCGGCCTGGTGTACGCGGTCATGGACCAGCCGCTGGATGTCCGTTTGCGAGGCCCCTTCCGGCGGCAGCAGGTTGTAGTGAAGATTGCCGTCGCCTAGATGGCCGAACACGCGCATGGCCACGCCGGGAAAGGCCGCGGCCAGCGCGGCGTCGGTGGACTGCACGAAATCCGGGATGCGAGACGCGGGCAGCGAGATGTCGTGCTTGACGCACGCCCTGGCCTGGGCCAGCGCCAGCGTGATGCTTTCGCGCAGATGCCAGAACGCGGCGCTTTGCGCGCCGGACACCGAGACCGCCGCATCCAGCGCCTCGCCCTCCTCCAGCGCGGCCGCAAGAACCGCTTCCAGGCGTTCCTGCGCATGCTGCTCGTCCTCGCTGTCGGACACTTCCAGCAACGCGCACCAGGCATCGCCTGGCAGATCCGCGAACGGCATGCGCTGCAGCGGAAACGCCTGGACCACATCGCGCATGCAGGCCGCCGACATGACTTCGAAGGCGGTCAGCCCCGCGCCAAAGCCGGCGCGGGCGCGCTGCAGCAACTGCAGCGCCTGCGGCAGGCCGGGAACCGCGATCAGCGCCGTGCGCTGCGCGCGCGGCAGAGGAAAGAGCTTGAGCACCGCGGCGGTGATGACGCCCAGCGTGCCTTCGCTGCCGATGTACAGGTCGCGCAGGTCGTAGCCGGTGTTGTCCTTGCGCAGGCCGCGCAGCCCATCCCAGATCTCGCCCTGCGGCGTGACCACTTCCAGCCCCAGCGCCAGCTCGCGCGCATTGCCGTAGCGCAGCACCTGCGTGCCGCCGGCGTTGGTGGCCAGATTGCCGCCGATGGTGCAGCTGCCCTGCGCTCCCAGGGACAGCGGGAACAGCCGGCCGGCCTGGCGCGCGGCCTCCTGCACCGCCTGCAGCACACAGCCGGCCTCGACGGTAATGGTGTCGTTGTCCAGATCCACGGCGCGCACGCGATTCATGCGCGCCAGCGATAGCACGACGGCCGACGCGCTGGCGTCGGGCGTGGCGGCGGCGACCTGGCCGGTGTTTCCGCCCTGCGGCACCACCGGCACGCCGGCGGCCGCGCACAGGCGCACCACCCGCGCGACCTCGCCGCTATCGCCCGGCCGCAGCACGGCCAAGGCCCGGCCGGTGACGGTCCGGCGCCAGTCGGTCAGGTACGGCGCTGCGTCTTCGCCCGTCAACACATTCGACTCGCCCAGGCAGGCGATCAGATCCGCCAGCAGCGCGGCCCGCGTCATGCCTGCATCTCCCGGTCGGGCACCGGCGTAAGCAGCCTGCCGGTCCGCAGGAACTCCGTCACGTTGTCGTAGACCAGTTCCGCCATGGCGGCGCGCGTCTCCCGCGTGGCGCTGCCCACGTGGGGCATCAGGGACACCTGATCCAGTTCCGCGAACTCGGCGGCGTCGGTGGGTTCCTGCTCAAGCACGTCCAGTCCCGCGCCGCCCAGCTCGCCGGACCGCAACGCCGCCAACGCGGCAGCCTGGTCCACCACACTGCCGCGCGCGATATTGACCAGGATGCCTTGCGGCCCCAGCGCGCGGATGACCTGCGCATCGACCAGGTGCCGCGTGGCGGCGCCGCCCACGCAGGCGACGACCAGGAAATCGGCCCACGCGGCCAGGTCCGTCAGCGAAGCCTCATACCCATAGGGCGACTGAGGCCTGGGACTGCGGTTGTGATAGCGCACCTCCATATCGAAGCCCGCGCCGCGCCGGGCAATGGCTTCTCCGATGCGCCCCAGCCCCAGGACGCCCAGCCGCTTGCCCGACACCCTGGTGGCAACCGGGAATTGCCCCAGGGCGCGCCATTGGCCCGTCTTGACGTAGCGGTCGCCCACAGCGGTGCGCCGCGCCGCCGACAACAGCAGCGCCCAAGCCAGATCGGCGACGCAATCGTCCAGCACGTCGGGCGTAACGCTGACGCGGATGCCGCGCGCGGCGGCTGCGCGCAGGTCCAGCGTGTCGTGGCCCACGCCCCAACTGCACACGGCCTGCAGACCGGGCAGCGCATCGAACATGGATCGCGTGAATCCGTGGCGGACTGAGGTCACGGCCACACGCAGGCCACGCAATTCCTCGCTGAACGCCGCCAGGCCCCGTGGCTCGCGCCACGCCTGCAGAACCCGGCAGCTGGCCGCCAGCCGCTCATCGAACTGCGGACCCAGCGACGCCACCTGCACCACATCGTAGGCGGCAGTCACGCACGGCCTCCGCCGCTGGCGGGGATGTAGTTCGCGGCCGCCGCGGCTTCGGCGAAGGACAGGCCGTCGCGGATGCCGCGCTCCACGCGCTCGTCCACTTCCAGGGCTTCCTGCGCGGCCGCCAGCACTTCCTGAAGCCGCGCGCGCGGCACGACGACCAGGCCGGTATCGTCGCCGACCACCAGATCGCCTTCGGCCACCTGCACGCCGCCTATCGTCACCGGTTCCCCCATGGCCTGCAGCCGCAGCCGCGTCTTCCCGGTCAGGGGCGTGACGTGGCGGCTGGCGAGCCAAAGCCCCGTCGCCTGGATTTCATCGACATCGCGGCAGGCGCCGTCGATCACCACCGCCGTGGCCTGCCGCTTGGAAGCCGCCATGGAAGCGATGCCGCCAAAGGTGGAAATGCAGGTCCCGCCTGCGTCCACCATCAGCACGCGTCCTGGCCCGGTGGCGGCGACCAGCCGGCCCACGGCAAAGTCGGCGCGGTCGAAATCGCCCAGTCCGCCCCAGACGTGGCGCGCGGTGGCGGCAAAGCCGGCGATGCGCCCCTGTCCGCCACGGCGCGCGATGCCCTGCACCACGCCCGCGATGCCCAGCGTGTCCATGGCGTCAGCCCAAGTGCTGGTTCCGATGGCGGCGCAGCGCGCCAGCAGGTCTTGATCGTTCTTGCTCATCGTGTGTGTACTCCCGTCGGAAAGGCCCATGCGGCCGGTCAGTCGATCTGCGCGCCCGAGAGCTTGACGCCCTCTGCCCAGCGCTGCGCTTCGTCGTTGATGAATGCCTGGAACTGCTGCGGCGAGCTGTTGTTCACGTCCCCGCCCATGTCTTGCAGCTTCTTGGTCATTTCTGGCGTGGCAACGACCTTGGCGACGTCCTGATAGATCTTCTGGCGCAGCTCGGCAGGCATGCTGGACGGCGCGAACAGGCCAAACCACGTGGCCGCGTCAAAGTTCTTCATGCCCGCTTCGGCCATCGTGGGCACCTGCGCGATGGCGTCGACCCGGCGCGGATGCGCCAGCGCGATCGCGTTGAGCTTGCCCGACTGGATGTGCGGCAGCGCCGCCGACAGCGTGACGAAGGCCATCTGCACCTGGCCGCCGATCAGGTCGGTCAGCATCGGCGCATCGCCGCGGTACGGCACGTGGACCAGCTTGATCCCCGCCTTGGCCTTGAAGAGCTCTCCCGTCAGGTGCTGCGGCGTGCCATTGCCTGTGGAGGCCATGCTCAGCCCCTGGGGCGCCGCCTTGGCGTAGGCGATCAGTTCGTCCAGGTTCTTGACCGGCAACGAAGGCGCCGTCACCAGCACCAGCGGAATGGTGGAGGTGAGCGTCAGCGGCGCGAAATCCTTCAGGGGGTCGTAGTTCAGCTTCTTGTACAGGCTGGCGCTGATGGTGTGCGCCGCCGTCGTCATGTAGAGCGTGTAGCCGTCGCCAGGCGCCCGCGCCACCGCCTCGGCGGCCACGGTGGTGCCCGCGCCGGGGCGGTTGTTGATGATGACCTGCTGGCCCCATGCGGCCGGCAGCTTTTCCGCGATCAGGCGCGCGATGACGTCCGTGGCCCCTCCCGGCGGGTAGGGCACGACCAGCGTCACGGGCTTGTCGGGGTAACCCGCGGCAAGCGCCGCGCCTCCGCCCAGCGCGAGTCCCATGGCGATGAATACGCCGGCAATGCAGTTGCGCTTCTTCATTGTCCTGTCTCCTGTGGATGTTGTTGTCGTGACTACTGAAGTACGTATTCGGCCCCGCAGCGCGCGCAGATCTCGCGGATGTGCGCGTCCAGCCGGGCCGGTATCGGGATGCCGTCGCGCAGCCGCTGGTCGCGCGTGGCGGTCTCGGGGTCGCCGGCCACCAGCACCGGCTTGGCGGGATCGGCCGCCGCCGTCGCGTGCATCGTGTCGATGACCGCGTCCAGGTCGCTTTCGAATTCGCCCTCGTCGCGAAATGCGTCCGGGTCGATGGCCATGAAGAAATGGCCGATGTTGTCGGGGTCGCCCGGCCTTTGGGTGCGGTTGCGGATCGGCGAGAACGATCCGCCGGTCAGGGTGCCGCCCAGGATGTGCACCATCATCGCCAGGCCGTAGCCCTTGTGGCTGCCCAGGTCCAGCGAACCGCCCAGGGGCGTCAGCCCGCCTTCCGGCCGCTTGAAGACATAATCCATGCCCGCCTGCGGATCGAGCACCGGCTGGCCGGCCGGATCCACCACCCAACCCGGCGGCATGGGCTTGTCGTTCAGGTGATAGACCTTGACCTTGTTGGCTGCGACGGTAGTCGTCGACATATCCAGCACGAATGGCGGATTGCGTCCCGCAGGCGCGGCAAACGCCAGCGGATTGGTGCCCAGAACGGGCGTTGACGCGCGCGGCGGCACCAGCGTCATGCCGCGGGTGGCGGTGGTGACCAGGCCGACCAGGCCGCGCGCGCTGGCCATGCGCGCATACAGGCCTGCCGCGCCGAAGTGATGCGAATTGCGCACACCCACCACGCCGACCCCGTGCGCCAGGGCCTTGTCGGCCGCCAGCGTCATGGCCATGGCCGACACGGGATGGCCCAGGCTTGCGCCCCCGTCCAGCAGCGCCGTGCAGCCCCGGTCGCGCACGACGGCCGGGCGGGCCTGCAGCGACAGCATGCCCGAGCCGCGCATCTCCTCGTACATCATCAGCATCGACACGCCGTGCGAGTCCACGCCCAGAAGGTCCGTTTCGACCATGATGTCCGCGGCGGTCTGCGCCAGGTCCGGCGCCATGCCCCAGGCATCCAGGATGCCCAGGATCTGGCGCCTGACCCGCCCCGCGTCCACATTGATAGCGCTCATTTCGCCTCCCGCCTTCTATTGATGCCCGCGCCCTGCCGGCGCGCCGTCATTGCTTCTTCTGCCCGGCCGCCGCCAGCAGCTCGCCCCACAGCACGGTCTGGGCCGCGACGTAATCGTCGAAGGCCTGCGGTGTGCGCGGCGCGGCTTCCTGGCCCTGTTTGGCAAAGAAGGCCGACGCTTCATCGCTCTGCAGGGCCTGCACGAAAACCTGGTTCAGGCGGTCGATGACCGGCGCGGGCGTCGCCGCCGGCGCGAACAATCCGCCCCAGGCCACGAACTCGTAGTCGGGCAGGCCGGACTGCGCCAGCGTGGGCGTATCGGGCAGGGACGCGACGCGCTCGCGCGGCGTGACGGCCAGGGCGCGCAGCTTGCCGGCCTCGATGTAGGGGCGGGTCACGGAGATGTCCGTGATCATGAAGTCCAGCCGGCCGGCCAACAGGTCGGTGATGGCCTGCGGCGTGCCTGCGTAAGGCACGTCCATGGCCTGGATACCGGCCATGCTCTTAAGCATCTGCGCGGCCGCCAGACTGCCGCTATTGCCGGTGCCGTAATTGAGCTTGCCGGGATTGGCCTTGGCGTACGCGATCAACTGCTGCACGTCCTGGACGGGCAGGTCCGGCCGGACGACCAGCACCAGGGGATTCATGGTGAATTGCGTAATGGCCGCGAAATCGCGGCCGGGGTCATAGGACAGTTTGTGGAACAGGTGCACATTGGCCGACTGGGTAGAGTTGGTGCCCACCAGCAGCGTGTACCCGTCGGGCGCGGCCCGGCTGACCTCGGACGCGGCAATGCTGCCCTGCGCGCCCGCCTTGTTCTCGACGATCACGCTCTGGCCCAAGGTCTTGGCGACGCGTTCGCCCAAAAAGCGGGCCATGGCGTCAGTGGTGCTGCCCGCCGGAAAGGGAACCACCAGGCGGATGGGCCGGGCCGGATAGTCGGCTGCGGCAGCGGCCGGCGCGGCCGCGCACAGCGCCAGACCCGCAGCCAGCAACAGGGATGCAATCTTCATGGTCTTGTCTCCTCGTGTGCGCATCGGGCCCGCTTTCTGCTGTGCGGCCCCTGATGCCTTTCACTGCCTTGCCCCGGCGCTCTACGGCGCCGTGCGGCGGCTTCTGCCCGCACGCGGGCAGAACTTGCGGTTTAACCGGCTTCTTGCGCCTCCCGCCAGGCCAGCAGCCGGGTCACGCCTTCGGCCATGCTCACCTTGGGCTGCCAGCCAATATGCTGGCCGGCAAGATCATGCGGGATGTGGAACGCGCCGCCCGACGTGAGCCGCACCGTGCCGGGCGGATCCGGCTTGATCTCGGGCTGCAGGTCGCTCTTGCAGTAGTCCAGCACCAGGCGAACGAGCTCGCCCGTGGTGATGGGCGCGGGGCCTGACACATTCACCGCTACGTCGGTAGCCGCGCTCTGGAAGGCCGCCACGTTGGCGCGGGCCACGTCGGACACGTGCACAAAGTGCTTGGTGTCGGTGCCGTCGCCGGGCAGCACGGGGCGTTCGCCTTTGCGCACGCGGTCGTAGGTTTCCATGATGTAGAGCGAATTGGCCGCGCGGTAATGCTGCCGCTCGCCATACACCGTGGAATAGCGCAGGACCACGTAGTCCAGCCCGGCCTTCTGGTAGTACTGGCGGCAAAGCTGTTCGCCCATGATCTTGGACGCGCCATACAGGATGGCGGCCGGCGGCGCGCCCACCGAATGGAAGGGGCCGTTCTCGACCAGCGCGCCGGAGATTCCCGTGCCGTAGCCATAGACCGCGTTCGACGAGGCGAAGACGATCTTCTTCACCTTGTTGGCGCGGCAGGCCTCCAGCATGTTTTGCGCGCCGCGGATGTTCACGTCCACCGCCTGCCACGGCGTCTGCGCAAAGCCCAGCGTCATGTAGGCGGCCAGGTGCAGCACGCCGTCCACGCCTTCGGTGGCCGCCAGCAGATCGGGCAGCCGCATCAGGTCGCCGCGCACGACCTTCACGCGCGGGTTGTCCTGCAGGTGGGCAATGGCCTCGGGCGTGCCGAACGCAAAGTTGTCCAGCAGGATCACCTCCTTCGCGCCGGCCGCCAGCAGGGCGTCGGCGGTGTGGGAGCCCACCAGGCTGGCCGCGCCGGCGATCAGGATGCGGGAGTCGGCCAAGGACAGCGCCGCGCCTTTCTTTTCAGTCGTCATATTTATTCAAAGTCCCATGGGTTTGTCGTGCATGCCCCAGTACAGGCTCTTGACCTGGCTGTAGAGGCGCAGGCCGTGCAGGCCTTTCTCGCGCCCGATGCCGCTGGCCTTGAAGCCGCCGAAGGGCGTGGCGATATGCGATTGCTTGTAGGTATTGATCCAGATGGAGCCGGCTTCGATTTCGCGCGCCACGCGCCAGGCGCGGGCGTAGTCGCCCGTCCACATGCCCGCGGCCAGGCCGAAGGCCGTGTCGTTGGCCTGCTGGACGACGTCGTCCTCGTCCGCGAACGGCAGCGCCACCAGCACCGGGCCGAAAATCTCTTCCTGGCAGACCCGCGCACCGTTGCCCAGGCCGTCGATCACGGTGGGCATGTAGAACCAGCCATTGGCCAGTTCGGCCTGCGTGGGCGCCGCGCCCCCCACCAGCACGCGGCCGCCCTCGGCGCGGCCGATGTCGACGTAGCCCGCAACCTTGTCGCGATGCGCGCGCGACACCAGCGGGCCCATCTGCGTGGCCGGATCGTCGGGCAGGCCGACGCGCACTTGCTGCGTGCGCTCCACCAGCGCATCCATGAAGCGTTTGTAGATGGATTTCTGCACGAACAGGCGCGAACCCGCAACGCAGCTCTGGCCCGCCGAACCGAAGATGCCCGACACCACGCCGGCCACGGCGCGGTCCAGATCGGCATCCTCGAACACGATGTGCGGCGATTTTCCGCCCAGTTCCAGCCCCACCGGAATCAGGCGCTGGCCGGCGATGCCGCCGATGGCGCGGCCGGTTTCCGTGCCGCCTGTGAACGACACCATGCGCACGCCGGGATGCTTGACCAGCGCCGCGCCCACGTCTTCGCCGTGGCCGGGCAACACGATCAACAGGCCTTCAGGCAGGCCGGCCTCGGTGCAGATGCGGGCCAGTTCCAGCGCCAGTTGCGGCGTTTCCTCGGAAGGCTTGATCAGCACCGCATTGCCCGCCGCCAGCGCGGGCGCGGCCTTCTGCGCCTCGTTCATGATGGGCGAGTTCCACGGCGTGATGGCGGCGACGACGCCGAAGGGCTCGGCCAGGGCCATGGAAAAATACTCGCCGCGCGGCGAGGTCATCTCGTTCTGCCAGGTCTCGCACACCGCGGCGTAATAGCGAAAATGCCCGGCCGCGCTGTCGACCATGTTCAGGCATTCCTTCCACGGCTTGCCGCTGTCTTGCATCTGCAGGCGGGCCAGCGGCTCGCGTTCGGCGGCCAGGCGGCGGCCGATCTCGTACAGCGTGGCGGCGCGCTGGTCCGGGCGCAGCTTGCGCCAGGGCTTGTGCTGAAAGGCGTCCCAGGCGATGGCGACGGCCGTGTCCACGTCCTGCGGCAGGGCGCGCGTGACAACGCCGGCAATACTGCCGTCGGCCGGGTTGATGGAGGTGATGACGGCGTCGCCGTCTTGGCTCAGGCGCCAGTTGGCGCCCAGCCGGAATGGCTTGTGGCTTGATGCGTCCATAACGTCTTTGAATCCGGAGGGGCTGCGGTAGACGTCATGATCGGCCGGTCAATTATTAGACACAAATAGATATTTATCCAATATTCTTAGCCCATGGCTATCAATATCAAATATCGCCCGCTCAAGGCCTTCCTGCTGGCCGTGGACACCGGCTCATTCACGCACGCGGCCAATCAGCTGGGCGTGACGCAGCCGTCATTCACGGCGCTGATCCAAGACCTGGAAGAAGTGCTGGGCCTGCGCCTGTTCGAGCGCACCACCCGCAGCATCAGCCTAACGTCGGCGGGCCAGGACTTCTACGCCCGCGTACAGCGCCCTATCGCCGACCTGGAAGAGGCCTATCGCAGCCTGGCCGATCTGGCAGCGGTGCGTCGCGGCAACGTGGCCCTGGGCGCCCTGCCCTCCACCGCGCTGAGCCTGCTGCCCGTCGCGACCGGCACGCTGCGCCAGGCGCACCCGGCCCTGAAAGTGCGGGTCGTGGAGGCGCACAACGACGAACTGGTGGCCCTGCTGCGCACCAACCAGATCGAATTCGCGGTGGCCGCGCAGGCCGAACCGGCCTCCGACCTGACGTTCACGCCGCTGGGCGAAGACTGCTTCTGCGCGGTCTATCCCGCCGGCCACCCGCTGGGCGATGAACCCGGCATGCTGCATTGGCGCGATGTGCTGCGCTACGACCTGATCCTGCTGTCGCAGGGCTCGAATGCACGCCAGCAGTTCGACCGCGCGGTACGCGACGAAGCCGACGCGCCCGCCACCGCGCTGCGCTACGACGTGACCAACATGGGAACGGCCGCGGGCATGGTGCGGCAGGGTTTGGGCGTCAGCGTGCTGCCCCGGCTGGCGCTGCCGGAACTGAACCTGTCCGGGCTGCGCTGCACGCCGCTGGGCGACGCATCGGCGCGCCGCTACATCGGCCTATTGCACCGGCGCGACCGCTCGCTGTCGCCGGCCGCGCAGGCCCTGGTCGCGCAATTGGAAATCGCCATGGCAGAGATTCAGCCGCGGCTGCTGCCCTTGCCCCCAATGACGCCCGCGGACTGACCGCGCGCGGGCATCGGGCGCGGCCGATCAGCCGCGCTCGACCTTCCAGCCCAGTTCGGCGGAAATTCCGGCCGCCGCGCCCTGCACGACGGGAACCATCTCGCGCATGCGGTCCAGCGACATGTAGGGCACGGTGCTGGACACGCTGATGGCGGCGACGATGCCGCTGGACGCATCTCGCACCGGCGCGGCCACGCAGCGGATCGAAGGCTCGTTGTCTTCCAGGTCGAACGCATAGCCCTGCGCGGCATAGTCGCGCATGCGGTCGCGGAAAGCCTCCCAGCCCTGCTGGCCGCCCAGCGCGCGCGACGACACCGGCGCGCCGACGCGATGCAGCGACTTCCATTGCGGCTCTTCGGCATCCAGCAGCAGCGCCTTGCCCACGCCCGTGGCGGCCAGCGGCATGCGGTGGCCCACGCGCGAGCGCATCTCCAGTCCCTTCTTGCCCGGAATTTTTTCCAGGTAGAGCACTTCGTTGTTGTCGCGCACGGCCAGGTGGATGGTGTCTCCCGTCAGTTCCGCCAGGCTGTCCAGATAGGGGCGCGCCAGCGTCGCCATGGGGAAGGCCTCGCGCGCCTGGAAACCCAGTTCGATCAGCTTGGGGCCCAGCACATAGCCCACACCGGGCAAGGCGCGCAGATAGCGTTCCTGCACCAGGCAACTTGCCAGCCGGTGCGTGGTGCTGCGCGCCACGCCGATGCGCGCGCAGATCTCCTTCAGGTCGCGCGCGCCGTCGGCCACGGCCTGCACCACGGCCAAGCCGCGCATCAGCGTCTGCGTGCCGGCGGGCGCGGCGGAATCGGGATCCAGGGTGGGCGGTTGATCGGGAGTCAGGAAGGTGGCGGTCATGAAGATGAAGCGGTAGGCGGCAGGATTCAGGCCCAAGCATACCCGGCCCCGAGGGCCGGAATGCCCGGAAAAGCGGGAATTTCCAGGCCGCTGCGGCGTATGTCCGCCGACTTGCTGGCCCGATTGGATTCCCTGTATGTGGGATTTAATTCTATATTTTGAGATTTTTCAAGCGCTGATCTAGAATTTTTCGCATCGCCCGCCCGCGTGCCTTCACGCGGCTCGCGGGCTTCAGACAACAACGACCGCGGCATCCGCCCGCGCCGCGCCCCTCCTGGCGTGTCGCGGCGCAACCGGATACGCGGCCAGAGACGAGACAGACTCTGATGACTACCGGATCGCCCGCCCGTGCGGCTCTTATCGCGCTGGACTGGGGCACTTCTTCGCTGCGCGCGTATCGCCTGGACGCCACCGGCCGCACGCTCGACACGCGCCATCTGCCCTGGGGCATCATGCGCCTGCCCCAGCCGCTGCAGGACGGCGCCGCCACCACCGCGCTGTCCGGCTTCGAGCTGGCCTTTGATCAGGCCTGCGGCGACTGGCTGCGCGCCGAACCCGGCCTGCCCGTGATCGCCTGCGGCATGGTCGGCAGCGCCCAGGGCTGGAAAGAAGCCGCCTACCTGGACGTGCCCGTGGACCTGGACCGCATCGGCACGCTGCTGACTGTCGTGGACCGCCAGGGCGCCACGCCGGTCCACATCGTGCCCGGCCTGATCCAGCGCCACGGCCTGCCCAATGTGATGCGCGGCGAAGAGACCCAGGTCTTCGGCGTGATGTACGACCAGGCCGGCGGCAACGCCGACAGTGTGCTGATCGGCCTGCCCGGCACGCATTCCAAGTGGGTGAACGCCCGCCGCGGCCGCGTCACCCACTTCGACACCTTCATGACCGGCGAGGTCTACGCCGCGCTGCGCGGCCACACCATCCTGGGCCGCACCATGGCCGACGCCGCCAGCGCCGACATGGCCGCCTTCGAGCGCGGCGTCAAAGTGGCCGGCGCCCCCGCCGGACGCGCGGGCGTGCTGTCCACCATCTTCAGTACGCGCGCGCTGGGCCTGACCGGCGAACTCGCGCCCGAATCGCAGGCCGACTATCTGTCGGGCCTGCTGATCGGCCACGAAATCTCGGCGCTGGCCGACATGCTGCGCCAGCAGGGCGAACAACCCCGCATCGTGCTGTGCGGCGAACCCGCGCTGTGCCAGCGCTACATGCTGGCCATGCGGCATTACGGCCTGGGCGCGCCCGAACAGGCGCAGAACGCCACCGAGCGCGGCCTGTGGCACCTGGCCGTCAGCGGCGGGCTCGTCTCCGCCTCCACCCCGATCTCCGCCTAGGAACATTCAATGAACCATCCCGGTCTGCAAACCGCCATGGCCCACTGCGGCCTGATCGCCATCCTGCGCGGCATAACCCCCGCTGAAGCCGAAGCCGTCGGCCAGGCGCTGTACGACGCCGGCTTTCGCCTGATCGAAGTGCCGCTGAACTCGCCCGATCCGCTGGACAGCATCCGCGCCATGCGCGCCGCGCTGCCCACCGATTGCCTCATCGGCGCCGGCACCGTCCTGAATCCCGACGACTGCGCCCGCGTCCAGCAGGCGGGCGGCGAACTCATCGTCATGCCGCACAGCGACGCGGCCGTGATCCGCGCGGCCAAGAAGCTCGGCATGGCGTCCTGCCCCGGTGTGGCCACGCCCACCGAAGCCTTCGCCGCGCTGGCCGCCGGCGCCGACGTGCTGAAGATGTTCCCGGCCGAACAGCTGGGCCCGGTCGTGCTCAAGGCCTGGCGCGCCGTAATGCGCCCGCCGATCGCGCTGGTTCCCGTGGGCGGCATCACGCCCGACAACCTTTCCACTTACGCCCGGGCGGGCGCCAGCGGCTTCGGCCTGGGCTCCGCCTTGTACAAACCCGGCCTCTCGGCCGCCGACGTCGGCCAGAACGCGCGCGCTTTCGTCGCCGCCTGGCAAAGCGCTTATTCCGCCCAGGAGACACAAGCATGAAGATCACCAAGCTCACCACCTACATCGTGCCGCCCCGGTGGTGCTTCCTGAAGATTGAAACGGACGAAGGCATCGTCGGCTGGGGCGAACCCGTCGTCGAAGGCCGCGCGCACTCGGTCGCCGCCGCCGTCGAAGAACTGTCCGACTACCTGATCGGCAAAGACCCCCGCAACATCGAAGACCATTGGACGGTCCTGTACCGCGGCGGCTTCTACCGCGGCGGCGCCATCCACATGAGCGCCCTGGCCGGCATCGACCAGGCCCTGTGGGACATCAAGGGCAAGCACCTGGGCGTGCCCGTGTCGCAACTGCTGGGCGGCAACGTGCGCGACCGCATCCGCGTGTACTCGTGGATCGGCGGCGACCGTCCCGCCGACACCGCCGCGGCCGCCAAGAACGCCGTCGAGCGCGGCTTCACCGCCGTCAAAATGAACGGCACCGAAGAACTGCAATACATCGACTCGTTCGACAAGGTCGAAAAGTGCCTGGAGAACGTGGCCGCCGTGCGCGACGCCGTCGGCCCGAACGTGGGCATCGGCGTGGACTTCCACGGCCGCGTCCACAAGCCCATGGCCAAGGTGCTGATGAAAGAGCTGGATCCGTTCAAGCTCATGTTCATTGAAGAGCCCGTGCTGAGCGAACACTACGAAGCGCTGAAGGAACTGGCCCCGCTGACGTCCACGCCCATCGCGCTGGGCGAGCGCCTGTTCTCGCGCTGGGACTTCAAGCGCGTGCTGTCCGAAGGTTACGTGGACATCATCCAGCCCGATCCGTCGCACGCCGGCGGCATCACCGAAACCCGCAAGATCGCCGCCATGGCCGAAGCCTATGACGTGGCGCTGGCGCTGCACTGCCCGCTGGGCCCCATCGCGCTGGCCACCTGCCTGCAGATCGACGCCGGCTGCTACAACGCCTTCATCCAGGAACAGAGCCTGGGCATCCACTACAACGCCGCCAACGACCTGCTGGACTACGTCAGCAACCGCGAGGTCTTCGCCTACGAAGACGGCATGGTCGCGATTCCGCAAGGTCCCGGCCTGGGCATCGAGGTCAACGAAGAGTACGTCAAGGAACGCGCCGCGGTCGGCCACCGCTGGCGCAACCCTATCTGGCGCCACGCCGACGGCAGCTTCGCCGAATGGTAAGCAGATAAAAGAGAGAGGAGACCCCCTTGACCACCGCCGCACACGCCGGCCTGCAGGGCGCTCAGCGCCCCACCCGCAGCCGCTACATCATCATGGTGATGCTGTTCATCACCGTCGTCATCAACTACCTGGACCGCAGCAACCTGTCCATCGCCGCGCCCTCGCTCAGGGACGAATTCGGCCTGGACCCCTGGCATGAAGGTCTGATCCTATCGGCCTTCGGCTGGACCTACGCGGCCATGCAGATCCCCGGCGGCTGGCTGGTGGACCGCGTGTCCCCCCGCGTGCTGTACGCCGCCGCGCTGATCCTGTGGTCCGCGGCCACGTTCTTCATGGGTTTTGCCGGCAGCTTCGTCCTCCTGTTCGTCCTGCGCCTGGCCGTGGGCGCGCTGGAAGCCCCGGCCTACCCCATCAACAACCGCGTCGTCACCACCTGGTTCCCGGAACGCGAACGCGCCACCGCCATCGGCTTCTACACGTCCGGCCAGTTTGTCGGCCTGGCGTTCCTGACGCCCGTGTTGGTGTGGCTGCAGCACCACTACGGCTGGCACATGGTGTTCGTCAGCACCGGTCTGCTGGGCATCGTCTGGGGCGTGCTGTGGTTCATGATCTACCGCGAGCCGCGCCAGTTCAAGGGCGCCAACGCGGCGGAAATCGAGCTCATCCAGCAAGGCGGCGGCGTGGTCGACCTGGACACGCGCGTGCGCGAAAAAAAGGCCCCCTTCAACTGGAACGACCTGGGCCTGGTCATGAGCAAGCGCAAGCTGTGGGGCGTATACCTCGGCCAGTTCTGCCTGACCTCCACGCTGTGGTTCTTCCTGACCTGGTTCCCCACCTATCTGGTCAAGTACCGCGGCATGGACTTCATCAAGTCCGGCTTCCTGGCGTCCGTGCCCTTCCTGGCCGCCTTCATCGGCGTGCTGTGCTCGGGCGTGCTGTCCGACTTCCTGATCCGCCGCGGCGCGACCGTCGGCATGGCGCGCAAGCTGCCCATCATCCTGGGCCTCTTGATCTCCACGTCCATGATCGGCGCGAACTTCACGGACTCCACGCCTTGGGTCATCTTCTTCCTTGCCGTGGCGTTCTTTGGCAACGGGCTGGCGTCGATCACGTGGTCGCTGGTGTCGACGCTGGCGCCGGTGCGCCTGCTGGGCCTGACCGGCGGCGTGTTCAACTTCGTCGGCAACCTGTCGTCGATCTGCACGCCCATCGTGATTGGCTACCTGGTGTCCAAGGACAACTTCGCGCCGGCCATCGTGTACGTGTCGTCGCTGGCCCTGCTGGGCGCGCTGTCGTACATCCTGCTGGTCGGGAAGGTGGAGCGGATCGAGGCTTGACGATCCGCGGTTCCCGCAGGTGAAGGCAAGGGCGTCCGGATGGACGCCCTTGGGTTTTCTGGACAGCGTCGATAGTGGCATAGCAACGAAGCCTGAAGAGACGCTTGTGCAGACGTCTTCCGCATTCATCCGGCCGTCTCGAACCGTGCCAAGAAGGTCACTCTGGCGGTTGCTTCCGCCCCTCCATTGCCTGGAATATCTCTCCACGCGCCGCACCAGCGTCGGGGACGAAACGACCTAGGATGACCGCCGGCTTCCAGGCGGTCAGCGGCTTGACAGAATTTCGTCAATAAACGAATATGCATGTACGAAATCGAGCACTACCTCGCCCCCGATGGCTGCACGAATCCCTATCTTGATTGGCTGAGAGGCCTGCGCGACAACCGGATCAAAGTCGCAATCATTCGGCGTATTTCGCGAATTGAACTGGGCAACTTCGGCGACCACCGATATTGCCGCGATGGCATATCGGAGCTGCGGATCAATATAGGCTCCGGCTTCCGTGTGTATTACTGCATGTCAGGGCGGCGAGTCGTGCTGCTGCTATGCGGCGGTGACAAGCATACGCAGGACTTGGACATTGAAAGGGCCGTGCGCTACCGCCAAGACTGGGAACAGAGACCATGAAAAGCAGACCTCACGACGAAGCGATGGCGGAGCTGTACCGCAACGACCCGGCGCTGGCCGCGGAGCTGATCAACAGCGTGCTGGAAGACGGCGATCAGCCCGAATTGCTGATCGCGCTGCGCCAGCTCACGATGGCGTTCGGCGGCGTGCAATCGGTAGCCATCCAGGCACGCCTGAATCCGACGCAGATCTATCGCACGCTGTCGCCCAGCGGCAACCCTGCCCTCAGCAGCCTGACGGCAATCCTGAAGGCGATGGGATTGCGGCTGGCCGTGCAGCCGCTGGACCGCTCGCATGCAGGTTAGTCCTGCAGTGCTATCGCCCGCTACTGCAACACGGCCTCCGCCGGCCGGAACCGCTTGAAATCCCAATGCCTGCCAGGCGCCGCCTCCAGCAACTGCCGCGTGTAGCCATCCCGTGGCCGGGTCAGCACCTCGGCGGCCTCTCCCGCCTCGACGATCTGACCCGACTTCATCACCACGATGGAATTGCAGATCTGCGCCGCCACGCGCAGGTCGTGGGTGATGAACAGCACCGCCGTATCAGTGCGGGCGCGGATGTCTTCGATCAGCTCCAGCACCTGCGCCTGCACCGACACGTCCAGCGCCGACACGGCCTCGTCGGCAATCAGGATGTCGGGCCGCAAGGCCAGGGCCCGCGCGATGCAGATGCGCTGACGCTGGCCACCCGAGAACTGGTGCGGGTAGCGGTCCATGGTGTCCGCGCTCAGGCCGACAATGTCGAGTAGCTCGATGGCTCGAGAACGGGCCTCGTCTTCCGGCACGCCGAAATTGCGCATGCCTTCGATGATCGAATCGCCAACCCGGATGCGCGCATTCAGCGATCGGTACGGGTCCTGGAACACCACCTGGATGCGCTTGCGCACCGGATGAAACTCCCGCTTGGTGGCGGTGGCGATCTCCGTGCCATCCAGGCGCACACTGCCGGCGCTGGGGTCGATCAGACGCGCGATACAGCGGGCCAGGGTGGACTTGCCCGAGCCGGACTCACCCACAATACCGACGATCTCCTTCTTGCGCAGCGTGAAGCTGACGTCGCGCACGGCGTGGACCGTGCGCTTTGCCTTGAAAAAGCCGCGTTCAGCGTAGGTCTTTTGCAGCCCGTTCACCACCAGCACGGGTTCGCCCTCGGGCGCCTGCCGCGCCGCCGGCGCCAGGCCGGGCACCGACGACACCAGCATGCGGGTATAGGCCTCTTTCGGGCGCGCCAGAATCTCGTCGCGCGTTCCCACTTCCACCAGCCTTCCGCGGTTCATGACGGCGATGCGGTCGGCTATCTCCGCCACCACGCCAAAATCGTGCGTGATGAACAGCACCGCCGTGCTGTGCGAGCGCTGCAGCTCCTGGATCAGTGCCAGGATCTGCTTCTGCGTCGTTACGTCCAGCGCGGTGGTCGGTTCGTCGGCAATGAGCAGCTTGGGATTCAGGATCAGCGCCATGCAGATGACGATGCGCTGGCGCTGCCCGCCGGACAGCTGGTGCGGATACGACTGGTAGATGCGTTCCACGTCGGGCAGGCGAACCGATTCCAGCATGTCCAGGATCTTGCGCTTGCGCGCGACGGCGTCCATGCCGCTGTGGGCGCGCAGCACCTCGTCAATCTGCCATCCCACGGTGCGCACGGGATTGAGCGCCGTCATGGGTTCCTGGAACACCATGGACATGCGGGTAGCGCGCAGTTCGCGCAGGCGCTCCGGGGTGCAGGCCAGCACGTCTTCGCCGTCGAGCAGGATGCGTCCGGCGCTGGGCCGCAGTGCGTCGGGCGCCAGCAGTCCCATCACGGAAAACGACGTGACGGACTTGCCCGATCCGGACTCGCCGACCACGCACAGGGTTTCGCCCGCGCGGATGTCGAAGCTGATGCCTTCGACCACGTGGCGCGGCTCATCGTCCGGCGCGCCCACCAGCGCCACGGACAGGTTCTGCACTTGCAGTACGGGCATTGTGGAATCGTTCATGTCAGACCCTCCGCGCCATCTTGGGATCGAGGGCGTCGCGCATCGCGTCGCCCAGCATGTTCACGCTGAGCACCGTCAGCGCCAGGAACAGGCCCGGCAGCAGGATCAGCTCGGGCCTGACCTGGAAGTACATGCGGCCTTCGGCGATGACGTTGCCCCAGGACGGAAATTCAGGCGGCATGCCCACGCCCAGAAAGCTCATGACAGCTTCCGACAGCATGGCGGACGCGAAGATAAAGGTGCCCTGCACGATCAGCGGCGCCATCGTGTTGGGCACCAGATGGCGCATCATCAGGACGCGCGTGGGCGTACCCAGCGAAATCGCAGCCTCCACATAGGGCTCGTCGCGCAGGCTCAGAATCAGGCCGCGCACCAGCCGCACCACCCGCGGAAACTCCGGCACCGCAATGGCGATCAGCACCGTCAGCATGCTGGCGCCGGTGACGGCGACCAGCGCAATGGCCAGCAGGATGCTGGGCACGGACATGATGCCGTCCATGATCCGCATGATTACCATGTCCGCTGCGCGGAAGTACCCGGCAATCACGCCCAGCACCAGCCCCGGGATCAGCGCCGCGACGGCGGTTCCCGCGCCGATCATCAGCGAAATGCGCGCCCCGTGGACTACTCGCGACAGCACGTCGCGGCCGTAGGCGTCCGTGCCGAACCAGTGCTCGGCGGAAAAGCCCTTCAGGCGCTGCATGGGGTTGATGGCCATAGGATCGGCCAGCCCCAGCAGATTGGCCGATATCGCGGCCAGCACGATGATCGCCAGCAGCGTCAACGCGGTCATCACCGGCCAGGTAGACAGCGTTCGGACCAGCGCCGACCGGGGCCGCTTGCGGATTGCGGGCGCGACGCCGGCCCCACCCGCGATCGAGTGTATGGAAGTGGACATGCGGATTCCTTCAATAACGGATGCGCGGATCGAAGACCGAATACAGGACGTCGATGGTCAGGTTCACGCCGATGTAGACCAGTGAGAACAGCAGGATCAGCCCCTGGATCAGCGGATAGTCGCGGGCCAGCACGGACTCGACCACCAGCCGGCCCAGGCCGGGCAGGTTGAACACCGACTCCGTGACGACCACGCCGCTGATCAGCAGCGCGATACTGACGCCGATCACCGTGATGATGGGCACGGCCGCGTTGCGCAGCGCGTGCGCCATCATGACGGCGCGCTCAGTAATGCCCTTGGCGCGGGCGGTGCGGATGAAGTCCTCGCCCATCACCTCCAGCACGCTGCTGCGGGCAATGCGCGCAATCAGCGCCACAAATCCCGTGCTGAGCGCAATGGTAGGCAGCAGCAGATGCATGCCGAAGGCCACAAGGCCCGCCGACGGCGACTTGTAGCCCTGCACCGGCAGCCAGCCCAGCTTCATGGCGAACAGCAGGATCAGCGCATAGCCGGTGACGAAAATCGGCACCGAAAATCCCAGCACCGAAAACGCCATCACCGCCCGGTCCGCGCGGGTGCCGCGCCGCCAGGCCGAGAACACGCCCAGCGGCACCGCGATCAGCGTGGACAGCAGGATGGTCGACAGCGCCAGGGCCAGCGACGGCCCCACGCGGCTGCCGATCATCGCCGTGACCGGCGTGCCCGAATGCAGCGACGTGCCCAGATCGCCCTGCAGCACCTGGCCGCCCCACAGCATGAACTGGGTGGCCAGCGACCGGTCCAGCCCCATGTGCTCGCGGATCTGCGCCAGCTGCGTCTCGGTGGCTGCATCGCCCGCCAGGATCAGCGCCGGATCGCCCGGCGTCAGCCGCAACAGGCAGAACACCAGCACGGCCACCGTCAACACCACGGGAACCGTGGCCAGGACGCGTCTGAGGATGTAGCTGAACATACGGGATTACCTGCTGGCTTTCTTGATGTTCCAGAACACTGGCGCCGGCGAATCCAGCACGCCGGACAGCTTCTTGCTGTAGGCCGCGGCGGTCTCGATCTGGCCCAGCGTGATGGCCACGCCTTCGTCCAGCATCACGTCCTGCAGCTGCTCAGCGATCTGCTTGCGCTCCGGCTCTGTCGCCGCCACCAGGAACTTGTCGCGCAGCGCTTCCACCTGCGGCACGGTCGGCCAGCCGAACCAGGCCTTCTCGCCGTTGGCCGACACGCCGTAGTTGCGCAGCGGATCCATGATCTCGCTGACGTGCCACGTCGTCACGAAAATGCTCCAGCCGCCCTTGGCCGGCACGTCGCGGTTGGCGCGGCGCGACAGCATGGTCATGAAGTCCATGGCCTGCAACTGCACGTTGAAGCCGGCCTGTCGCAGTTGCTGCGCCATCACCACCGGAATGGCGGAGGCCATCGCGATGTCGGTGGCGTGCAGGATCACCACCGGCGCGCCGTCATACTTGGCTTCCTTCAGCAGCGCCTTGGCCTTCTCGATGTTGGACGGCACGATCATGTCGGCGCGGGTATTGCTGGAGTACGGCAGGCCGCAGCCGAACACCGCCCCGCAAGTTTTGAAGAATTCCGGATCGCCCACCTGCGCCTTCAGGATGTCGTCCTGGCCGACCGCGTACATGGCGGCCTGACGCACCAGCTTGTTGTCAAACGGCGCATTGAGCTGGTTGAAGCGGTACATGGGTTGATAGCCCATCTTGTCCAGAATGCGCAGCGTCAGGTCGGGCGAACTCTTCACCATCGGCACCAGGTCGAACGGCACGGTTTCGATGTAATCGACCTCGCCGCCCAGCAAGGCGTTCACGGTCGTCATCGGATCGGCCATCGCCACCCACTCCACGCGATCCACGTTGACCACCTTGCCGCCCGCCGTCCAGCTGGGCGCTTCCTTGCGCGGTACGTAGTCGGTGTTTTTCTCATACACCGTCTTCACGCCCGGCTGAAACTCTTTCTGTACGAACTTGAAGGGGCCCGAGCCGGTGTAGTCGGTGATCGCCTGCGCGACCGGGGTCTGCGCAACGCGTTTAGGCATCATGAAGCTGGGCAGGCCGCTGGGCTTGCCCAACGCCGACAGCACGTCCGCCGGCGCGTTCAGCACGATCTTGAAGGTCTTGTCGTCGACGACGTCCATCGACGCCACCAGCGGCATGAGCTGGCGGCCGGTCTTGTCGGACTGCGCCCAGCGCTGAATGGACGCCACGCAATCCTCGGCCTTCACGGGCGTGCCGTCGTGCCACTTCAGGCCGTCGCGCAGCGTGAACGTGTAAGTCTTGCCATCGGGCGAGATCTCCCACTTGTCCGCCATCTGCGGCTGGATCTTGTTGTCGGCATCCGTCGCCAGCAGCGTGTCGTAAATCATGTAGGCGTGATTGCGCGTCTGATGCGATGCGGTCAGCACGGGGTCCAGCACCGTCAGCTTGCTGGCCATCACCACGGTCAGCGTCTCCGCCTGCGCGGGCGCCCAGGCCAGGGCGGCGGCGCAAGCCAGCGCGGCGCCGATGCGGGTGAGGCCGTAGCGGGTTTCCAGTTTTTCAGCGTTCAGATAAGCCATTTCATTCCCTTGAGTTTTTATGGATGAACGGGGCCTGTTGCCGGCCCCTCGGGTTGAACTGCGATCAGCTCAGACGATGTCGAACGACAGCGGCGACATCTGTTCGGCGCTGCGGCCGGCCACCAGGTCGCGCGACGGCACCAGCGCCTCGGCGCGTCGCTGGGCCTCGTCCACCTGTTCCGCGGCCTTGCGGTAGTCCAGCGAATTCACCTGCCCTTCATGCACCACGCGACGGCCGTCGATGTACACGGTGTGCACGGCGCGGTCCGCCGCGGCATACACCAGGCTGCGCACCGGGTCGCGCGACGGGCGCATCAGGTGATGCGTCATGTCCACCATCACCAGGTCGGCGCGCGCGCCCACCGCGATCCGGCCCAGGTCCTCGCGGCCCAGCGCCTTTGCGCCCCCGACGGTCGCGGCGTGGAACACTTCGCCCGTGGTGACGGCGCGCGGCGTCTGCGCCATCAGGCGGGCCAGGTAGCCCACGTGGCGCATTTCCTCGATCATGTTGTGCGGATAGGTGTCCGTGCCAATGCCCAGGTTGATGCCCGCGCGGCGATACCGCCCGAAGTCGCGCAGCGCCATGCCCCGGCGCATGAACACCGTGGGACAGTGCGCCACGCTGGCGCCCGTCTCGGACAGGATGGTCAGGTCGGTGGCCGTGCTCCAGTGCGTGTTGGGATGGTCGTCCACAAAGATGCCGTGGCCGACGATGCTGCCCGGGTCCAGCACGCCCAGACTGTGCAGCCACTGCACGGGCGTCAAACCGTGACGGCGCGTGATCTCGTGGAACTCCGGCAGGGACTGCGCGGCGTGCGTCTGCCAGCCGATCCCGCGGCGCTTGGCCTCCTGATGGCTGGCCTTCAGCAGCTCGGGCGTGCAGGTGTCGATCTGCGCCGGCACCAGCATGCCTGTCAGCCGGCCACATTCATGGGCCTCGGCCTTGTCGATCAGCGCCAGCGCGCGCTCCATGCCGGCCTCGCCGGCCTTCTCGTTCCAGTCGTACTCCACGACGTGGCCATTGCGCGTATACCAGCGCGCCGAGCGGAACATCGGCGCGATGTAGGCGCGCAGGCCGCTCTGCACCATGATGTCGATCCAGTGCTCGTGCGCCACCGACATATCCACAACCGTCGTCACGCCGGACATCAGCAGTTCCGCGGCCGCCAGTGTCAGTTGGGCGGGCGCGGCCTCGTCGTCGCCTTCCATCGTAGGCATGTACTCGTACAGATTAGAGTTGTACAGACCCGCTGACCCGGTCTCGTCCGTGTAGCCCTTGTTGATGGGCTCGTGCACCAGGTGGCTGTGGATGTCCACCAGGCCCGGCATCACCATCATGCCGCTGCCGCTGACGATCTCCGCATCCGGCGCCGCCGCCTGCGCGCCCGGGCCGACGTGCGTGATACGCCCGTCCGCGAACGCCACATCGGCGTTCTTCATGTACACGTGCCGCTGGCGCGCCTCATCCCAGGCAACCACAACCTCGGCGTTCTTGATCAGGGTAGTGTTCAACGCAATATCCTCCGAAATGAATAGCGGTATTCGTGCGGCGCGCTAGCGCCAGGCGGGTTGCGCCCCTTTGCGGGCGCTGATGGGCGCCAGGCTGGGCAGCCCGCGCGGCAAAAACTTTCCCTGGCCCGCTGCGCCAGCGAAGCGCGCGCCGTCCCAGACGATCTGTCCGCGCAGCAGCGTCATCGCAGGCCATGCCCGCAACGACATGCCTGCATACGGCGTGTAGTCCACCGCGTGGTGCAGGTGGTCGTTGGAAAGCGTGAAATCGCGCTCTTCCCAGATCACCAGGTCCGCGTCGCTGCCGATGGCCAGCGTGCCCTTCTGCGGGTACAGGCCGTAGGCGCGCGCTGGTTGGGTCGCGGTCAGTTCCACGAAGCGGTTCAGGCTGATGCGCCCGCCCAGCACCCCCTCCGAATACAGCAGCGGCATGCGGGTTTCGATGCCGGGAATGCCGTTGGGGATGTGGCGGAACGCCACCTCTACGCCGCCGGGCGTCTTGCCGTCGTCGCCGGTCAGGTTGAAGGGAGAGTGGTCTGACGAGAACACCGTGAACAGCCCGTCCGCCAGCCCCTGCCAGATGTCTTCCTGGCTGGACTTGTCGCGCGGCGGCGGGCTGCACACACAGCGCGCGCCGAAATAGCTGTCGTCCGTGCCCAGGTCAGCCGCGGTCAGCAGGATGTATTGCGGGCAGGTTTCGGCGTAAACGTTCAGGCCCTTGGCGCGCGCCTCGCGGATCTGTGCAACCGCCTCGCCGCCCGAAATGTGCACCAGCAGGATGGGCACGTCGATCAGCTCTGACAGCGCGATGGCGCGATGCGCGCCTTCGCGTTCCACCAGCGTCGGCCGCGACACCGCATGAAAGCGCGGCGCGGTGCGGCCCGACGATTCCAGGCGGCGCGTCAGCCAGGCGATGCAATCGGAGTTCTCGGCATGGATCATCGCCATCCCTCCATGCGTGCGCGCCACGTCCAGCACGTCCAGGATCTGGCCGTCGGACAGCTTGAGCGCGTCGTAGGTCATGTACAGCTTGAACGAGGTGTAGCCAGCCTCGATCAGGCGCGGCAGTTCCTCGTTCAGCACGGCGGGCGTCGGGTCGGTCAGGATCAGGTGGAAGGCATAGTCCACGCACGCGCGGCCTTCGGCGCGCTGGTGGTAGTCGTCGATGGCGGCCTGCACGGTGCCGCCCTTGCGCTGCGCGGCGAATGGGATCACGGTCGTCGTCCCGCCGCAGGCGGCCGACCGCGTGCCTGTGAAAAAGTCGTCCGCCAACTTCACGGGCGGCGCCATCGGCTGGTCCAGGTGGCAATGCGCGTCGACCCCGCCCGGCGTCACCACGCGTCCGGCCACGTCGATTTCGCACAGGCCGGGCGCAAGGCCCCGCCCGATCTGCACGATGCGGCCGTCCGAAATCCCCAGATCCGCGCGGCAGGTATCGCCGGCGGTCGCCAGCACCGCGTCGCGCAGCACCAGATCAAAACCCTGCTTCGTCATATGCGTCAGCCCGTCTGATCCGCCCGTTTCCGGCTCGCGAAAGCGCGGGCCGATGGACATGTTGTGAGCGGATTCTAGGCCGAATACAAAAATGATTACTCTAGTGATAACCCTGAAATATACATTTCAAGTCCAAATTGTTAACATTATTTTTGACTGCGCCTGACCCAGGTTCACAACGACGGCGCCCGATCGGGTATCTTCACGTTCACCCGTCAGGTTGCAGACAACACGACGTCTACAAGCGGCAAAGAACCGCTCATTACCCACGGCGGCGATCCCGCCCTGGCCCACGCGCAAACCAAGAACGAGCCCATGGCATCAGACAAACGCGAAACTTCGGTCACCGGCATCTACGAGCGCATCTACCGCGCCATCCTGGACAACCGTCTCAAGCCCGGCACCAAGCTGGTCGAAGAGCGTCTGGCCGAAATCTTCGAAGTCAGCCGGCCGCGCATCCGCGAGGTCCTGGCGCGCCTGGCCCACGAACAGATCGTCGAACTGTTCCCCCAGCGCGGCGCCTACGTCGCCAAGCCGTCCATCGAAAAGGCGCGCGACGTCTTCGAGGCGCGCCGGCTCATCGAGCCCGCCGTCGTGCGGCGCCTGACGCAGAACCTCACGCCTGAAAAGCTGGCGCGCCTGCGCGAGCACGTCGTCCTGGAACACGACGCCCGCAAGCGCGACGACAAGCGCGCCATCATCCGGCTGGCCGGCGAATTCCACATCTTGCTAAGCGAACTGGCGGGCAACGGCGAACTGGCGCGCACCATGCGCGAACTGTCCACGCTGACCTGTCTGGTTATCTTCCTGTACAACTTGCCCACGGCCACCAGCTGCCGCGACGACGAGCACGAACTCATCACCGAGGCCATCGCCGCCCGCGACGCCCAGCGCGCCGAGGAACTGACGCTGCACCACCTGGAACACATCGAACAGAGCGTGAAGCTGGAATCGGTGGAAGAGTCGGTCGACCTGGAAGACGTCTTCAAGTTCTGAATCTGCTGTACAGGAAAAAACCCCGGCGGAAAGGCATCCCGCCGGGGTTCTCGGTGCGCTCATGACGCGGCCCGCAGGCCGGATTTCAGCAGCCCTGCATCGCCAGCTTGCGGCGGCGGACATTGCTGGCGCGCTGCAGCAGCACCAGCGCCAGGCCCGCCGTGGCGATGACCGCGCCAGAGATCGGCACCGCCGCATAGCCCAGCCCCGCCGAGATCACCGCGCCCCCGGCCGCCGCGCCCACGGCATTGCCCAGGTTGAACGCGCCCACGTTCATCGACGACGCCAAGCCCGGCGCATCCGTGGCGGCGCGCATCACGCGCATCTGAAGCGGCGGCACCACCGCGAACGTCGCCACGCCGAAGATCAGCAGCGAAATCGCCGCGCCCACCGGCGTCGAGGCCAGCCACGGAAACGCCAGCAGATCCGCAATGACCAGCACCAGGAAGAAAATCAGCGTGCCGTCCAGCGACCGGTCGGCCATGCGCCCGCCCACGCCGTTGCCCAGCGTGAAGCCCAGGCCGATCAGCACCAGCATGCCCGTCACGAAAGCCGGCGACGCGCCGGTAATTTCCGCCAGCGTCGGCGCAATATAGGTGTACAGCGTGAACATCGCGCCGGCGCCCAGCACCGTGGTCAACAGCGCCAGCAGCACCGCGGGGCTCTTGAGCACCGCCAATTCATGGCGCACATTGGGACGGCGGCCAGCTTCGCCCGCCGGCAGCGCCAGCCACAGCGACAGCATCGCAATCAGCCCCAGCACGGCCGTCGCGGCAAACGACATCCGCCAGCCGATCGCCTGCCCCAGCCATGTCGCGGCCGGCACTCCGCCCACATTGGCGATGGTCAAGCCCATGAACATCGTCGCCACCGCGCTGGCCTGCTTGTGGCGCGGCACCACGCTGGCGGCCACCAGAGAGCCCAGCCCGAAGAACGCGCCATGGTTCAGGCTGGTCACCAGACGAGCCAGCAGCAGCGTCGTGTAATTGGGCGACAGCGCCGACAGCACGTTGCCGATGGTGAAAATCGCCATCAGCAGGATCAGCGCCTTGCGGCGCGACCAGCGCGAAAACGCCAGCGTCATCAGCGGCGCGCCGACCATCACGCCGATGGCGTAGGCGCTGACCAGCATGCCCGCGCTAGGAATGGACACATTCACGCCATCGGCGATGACGGGCAGCAGGCCCATGGGCGAAAACTCGGTCACGCCGATGCCAAAAGCGCCGACGGCAAGCGCCAACAGAGGCGGGCCGGCCTTGACCGGCTGGGTATCTTGGGGGTTCATGCAAGTTCCTTGGTTTCGACGGCGCCGGCAGGACGTTCCTGGGGCGCGGCCGGCCCGAAAAGGCCGGCGCATCGGAAAGACAGGCGTGCAGTATGACGGCCAGATCCTTGCAGAAAAAGCCGTCTTTCGGGCAAACACTTTTGACTTGGGATCACTAATCGAGGAGATGTCCGCCCCGTGACTGCCAGCCGTCAGGCGTTCAAGCCCCAGCGTCTGGCGTGCTTGCGGACGTTCGTCGTGATCCACTGCCCCAGCCGTTCCACCAGTGTCCGCTCGGTTCCTGCGCTAGCCTGCGCCATCAATGCGGCCTGGACCTGCGCCAATACGCCAGGCAACTCCGCGATCAAGGATTGCGCCACCGTGGCGACATAGCGGGCGCCAAAGCCCAGGTCGCGGGCCATCGCCTCAAGGTGTTCCTTGCCCATGGCGCCCGGCTTGTCTTCCCCGCCGATGGCAAATGCGAAGCGCGCGCTCAACCCCGGGTACATCGCCGTGCACATCAGGTCGTAGAACGGCGCAAGCCGGTAGCGCCCGCCGCCATCCAGGACCACCGACAGATTCTTCGCATGGCTGTCGTTGTTGCCTGCCAGCAGATTGAAAAGCACCCACTGCAGGAACCGCTTTACGTCCGCTCCGCCCACGCCCATCGCCGCCAACAGCTTGCGGCAATCAGCCAGCGTCGGACCACCATCTGATTCGTACTTCACGTCCGACGGCTTGCCCGCCAACTGACACAGGTCCAGTTGATGCAGGCGCAGCAATCCGCCCTGACCGTCCGGCACCCGATCGTAGCGCTCGATCAGGCACGCGCGCGTGTCCGGCTGGTAGCTGGCCTGCGCCACGCCCAGTCCCAAGCGGGCCGCAAGCTGCATCACCAAGGTCTCATTGAGCGCCGACGCCCACACGCCATCCAGGCCGCGGATGTCCGGCTTGAGGATGTGCGACGAAGGCGCAGCGCCCTCCGGCAGCCAGGGCGTGCCGTCCGGCATGACAGTCAGCAGAAGCTTGTCCTGCGCGCCCGCCAGCGAAATCCGCGCCCCCTCGGCATTCTCGGCCACCAGCGCCGGCACGCCCGCACGCTCCAGGCGCGCCGCGACTTCCGGCCACGTCGTAGGCCGGTAGTGCGCGGGCGCGGGCGACTCCCCTTGCGGCAGCATCGTCAGCCCGCTCGCGGTATCGCCCCCCACACTGCGCAGCAGGCCAAACACAGTCGTCGCATGACGGCTGACTTGCAGGACCTGGCGCACATGACCTTCGGGCAACAGGTTTTCAAAGTAGGCATGAACGGCGTCGCCCGTATGATCGCCGCGCTGAAGCGGCACCGACGGAGAAAGCGGGCGCGCATCCGGGCGGTCAAGCCAGGCGTCGTCATAGACAAAGCGCAGCGGCCTTTCGTCGAACAGACGGCCGACCTTCCGGCCTTGTTGGTAGAGGTCGAGCGCGTCGACAGCGGTCATGGCAGCCTCGCGGGCTTGGGCGCCACCTGGACTTCCAGGCCCAGCAGATCCAACATGTCCAGCACCTTCTGCAATTGCAGCGTGGGCTTGCCCCGTTCCAGATCCACGACAAAACGATTGCCCGTCCCAGACAGGCCGGCCAGATCCGCTTGCAGCAAACCCTGCGAGCGCCGGACGGCCCTCACCAGTTCGCCCAGCTCGGCCGAGGAGTGAATTGCAACCGGAAAAGCGTCTACGTCGGAATTCATGGCTTGCCCCTTAATTACCGTACGGGAATATTAGCGCTTTTCCCCTTGCCACAGCCATATTAATTACCGATCGGTAATATTTATGGGATTTCTGGTAGTTTTCCAGATTAAATTACCGATCGGTAATATTTTGAGTCTGCAATCGACGGCAATCTCTAAAAATTACCGATCGGTGCTTTCCTCTAAGAACACCACCCACGCAAAAAGGGCGTCCTCTCGGACGCCCTTCCCTAGCCGATACCCCGCGCCGCTTACTTCAGCAGCAAGGCATTCAACCGCTTCACGAACGCCGCCGGGTCCGCGATTTGCGCCCCTTCGGCCAGCAGCGCCTGATCCAGCAGCAGGCGCGCCCACTGGTCGAATTCACCGTCGTCGGCCGCGCGAATACGGGCCAGCAGCGGGTGTTCCGGGTTGATTTCCAGCACCGGCTTCACGTTCGGCGCTTCCTGGCCCGCGGCCTTCAGCATGCGCAACAGGTGCGGGCTGAGTTCATTCTGGCCCACCACCACGCACGCCGGCGAATCCACCAGGCGCAGCGTCACGCGCACTTCCTTGACCTGCTCTTCCAGCGTCTTCTGCAGGCGCTCGACCAGCGGCTTGAAGTCCTCGGCCACTTCGGCCTGATGCTTCTTTTCTTCCTCGTCGGCCAGTTCCGCCAGGTCCAGGCCGCCCTTGGCCACGGACACCAGCGACTTGCCGTCGAATTCACGCAGGTACGACAGCATCCACTCGTCCACGCGGTCCGACAGCAGCAGGACTTCAATGCCCTTCTTGCGGAAAATTTCCAGATGCGGGCTGTTGCTGGCCGCGGCGAACGTATCCGCCGTCACGTAGTAGATCTTGTCCTGGCCTTCCTTCATGCGCGACACGTAGTCGGCGAACGACACCGTCTGCGCCTGGTCGCCGGAATTCGTCGACGCAAAGCGCATCAGCTTGGCGATGCGTTCCAGGTTGGCCGAATCCTCGCCCGCGCCTTCCTTCAGCACCTGGCCAAACTCCGACCAGAACGTGGCGTAGTCTTCCGGCTTGTTCTCGGCCATGTCTTCCAGGAGCGACAGGATGCGCTTAGCCGAGCCTTCACGAATGGCGCGCACGTCGCGGCTTTCCTGCAGGATCTCGCGCGACACATTCAGCGGCAGGTCCGCCGAGTCGATCACGCCGCGCACAAAGCGCAGGTACGACGGCAGCAGCTGGTCGGCGTCGTCCATGATGAACACGCGCTTCACGTACAGCTTCACGCCATGGCGGCCATCGCGGTCCCACATGTCCATGGGCGCATGCTTGGGCACGTACAAGAGCTGCGTGTATTCGCTGCGGCCTTCCACGCGGTTGTGCGTCCAGGCCAGCGGGTCGTCGTAGTCGTGCGACACCGTCTTGTAGAACTCGCGGTACTGCTCTTCGGTCACGTCCGACTTGCTGCGGGCCCACAGCGCATTCGCCTGGTTCACCGTTTCCAGTTCTTCGGTCTTGACCTGCTCGCCCTTCTCTTGATCCCACTCTTCCTTCGCCATGCGGATCGGCAGCGAGATATGGTCGGAGTAGCGGCGCAGGATCTCGCGCAGCTTCCAGCCATTCAGCAGTTCATCTTCATCGGCGCGCAGGTGCAGCGTCACATCCGTGCCGCGGCCCGACTTTTCAGCGGCGGCAATCGTGAACTCGCCCTGGCCGTCGGATTCCCACTGGATCGCATCCGACGAACCGGCGCGGCGGCTCACCACCGTGACCTTGTCCGCCACGATGAACGACGAATAAAAGCCCACGCCGAATTGGCCGATCAGCTGCGCATCCTTCTGCTTGTCGCCCGTCAGTTGCGAGAAGAACTCGCGCGTGCCCGAGCGGGCGATCGTGCCCAGGTTCGCCACCGCTTCTTCGCGCGACAGGCCGATGCCGTTGTCCGAGATCGTGATCGTGCGGGCAGCCTTGTCATAGCTGACCGTGATCGCGAGTTCACCATTGCCTTCCAGCAGATCCGGCTGGTCGATGGCCTCGAAGCGCAGCTTGTCGCAGGCGTCCGATGCGTTCGACACCAGCTCACGCAGGAAAATTTCCTTGTTGCTGTACAGCGAATGGATCATCAGGTGCAGCAGCTGCTTCACCTCGGCCTGGAAGCCCAGGGTTTCGGACGCGGAAGTCGTGGCGGTTTGGCTCATAGTTCTACGTGGCTTTAAAAAATTAGGGACGGAATATCCGGCAACTGGGGCGATGCGCCCGCGCAGTCCCCGGGAAACCCTACTGATGTGGGGGCCAATGGGAACTTTTCAAGGCCGGGTGGCGGCATAGCAACCTGACATCCGCCTGTCCTCGGTAAAATCCCGCACTTTTCTACCCTACCCCCCTGGCCGGCACTCCGCCATGCAACCCGCCTCCCTAGCCCAACCCGCCCCCAGCGGCGCGCCCCAAGACGCAGAACCCAGCCACGACCTGGTCTACGGCCCCGACGACCGCCCCGCGCCTCCCGTCGCCTTCATCGCCGCCCTGCAGCACCTGCTGGCCATCCTGGTCCCCATCGTCACCCCCGGCCTGCTCATCTGCCAGGCCCTGGGCGTCAGCAGCCGCGACACCACCCTGATCGTGTCCATGTCGCTGGTCATCTCCGGCATCGCCACCTACGTCCAGTGCAAGCGCTTCGGCCCCCTGGGCGCCGGCCTGCTCATCGTGCAGGGCACCAGCTTCAACTTCGTCGGCCCGCTGATCGCCGGCGGCTCGGTCATGGTCAAGCAAGGCACCCCGGTCGAGGCCGTCATGGCCGCCATCTTCGGCGTCGTCATCGCCGGATCCTTCGTCGAAATGGGCATCAGCCGCATCCTGCCCTTCGTCAAGCGCCTCATCACCCCGCTCGTCACCGGCATCGTCGTGCTGCTCATCGGCCTGACCCTCATCAAGGTCGGCCTCATCAGCATGGGCGGCGGTTTCGGCGCCATGGCCAACGGCACCTTCGCCAGCGCCGAAAACCTGACCCTGTCCGGCCTCGTCCTGGGCACCATCATCCTGCTCAACCGCGTGCCGGTCGTCTGGATCCGCAGCACCGCCCTGGTCCTGGCCCTGGCCGTCGGCTACATCGCCGCCGCCTACATGGGCCGCCTGGACTTCACCGGCGCCCGCGAAGCCGCCCTGTTCCAGGTTCCGGTTCCCCTGCACTTCGGCCTGGGCTTCTCGTGGGCCCTGTTCGTGCCGATGCTGATCATCTACCTGGTCACGTCCCTGGAAGCCATCGGCGACGTCACCGCCACCAGCAAAGTGTCCAAGCAGCCCGTCGAAGGCCCCCTGTGGATGCAGCGCATCAAGGGCGGCGTGCTGGTCAACGGCGCCAACTCGCTCCTGGCCGGCGTCTTCAACACCTTCCCCAGCTCCGTCTTCGCACAAAACAACGGCGTCATCCAGCTCACCGGCATCGCCAGCCGCCACGTCGGCGTCTGGATCGCCGGCATGCTCATCCTGCTGGGCCTCTTCCCCGTCGTCGCCGGCGTCCTGCAGGCCGTGCCCGAACCCGTCCTGGGCGGCGCCGCCATGGTCATGTTCGGCGCCGTCGCCGCGTCCGGCATCAACATCCTGGCCGGCATCCACCTGGACCGCCGCGCCCTGCTGATCATCGCCGTGTCCCTGGCCCTGGGCCTGGGCGTGTCGCAAGTGCCGGAAATCCTGTCGCACCTGCCGCATGCCGTGAAGAGCGTTCTGGAATCGGGCGTGGCGACCGGCGGCATTTGCGCGCTGGTCATGAACTGGTTCCTGCCTGAAAAGAAGTGAGGAACTGAGGGGATTTGGCCCTGGACGCGCATGGTTGCGCGGCCCGGGCCAGCCCCTGCTTCAGGCGGCCCGCCAGCGGGTCGCCTGACAAGACAGGAAAGTCCGCATATAATCGCGGTCTTCGCATCTCCCGCAGCCGTCATCTGGACGTGCTCGCGACCCCCTAGCCCGGGTGGTGAAATTGGTAGACGCAGGGGACTCAAAATCCCCCGCCGCAAGGCGTGCCGGTTCGATTCCGGCCCCGGGCACCATCTCTAAATCTTCTGCTAATTCAAACCGTTAGAAGATTTCGCAGTACAAGCCCCGCCCCGGGGACTTTCCAAAAATTGTGGTCAGGTACAGTTTCGGTACAGTGATGAAACGGTATGCCTCATACGGAGTGCCTTGCAAAGCCCTCATTCGTAAGACAGGTTGGCCGCCCACGGCCAAGACCTCATCACGCACAGACTTTCGCTACTTACCGACATTTGTCGCGGCTACAGCGCGCTGGCTAGCTTTGGCCTAGAATGTCGCATGATCCATCGGGCAACATGCTCAGCGCTAGGTAGATAACCTTGTGGCGCACGTCTGTATCCTCGCAGATCTTGACCCGTAACGCGTCAAAGAACACGACCGAGTGGATGGGTTTCAGGGGCGGGGACCACCGGGCAGTGATCTCGGCCATGACACCATCGGTAACCGAGCTGAAGAAATCGAGCGAGACTTGGGTGGCGTATTGCCCTAGCAGAAGTCCCTGGATCTTGCGCACCGTCATGCCTCGGGCATACATGACGACGATCGAATCGTCAAAGCTCGTGAATCGTCGTTCGTGCTTCGGGATGAGCAGCGGCGCGAAGCTATCGTCCCGGTCACGAAACTACCAACGCTTCTCAAGAATCTCCCGCACGGAAATAGGATTCAGCACAGAAGATGACGCCTCCCAGTTCGCGTCATCAACCCTGCTGTACTTCACATCGAATGGATTCCGGGTAGCCGCAGCCCGGTCGATCATCAGGTTGGCGGCAGCTTCATCGTTCAGGGCAATCTTGACCCATACATCTTCCAGAGTGTCCGGAATCTGGCCAAACAATTCGTGAATGGCCTCCAGCCGACTGGCCAGGACGTTGTGGACGCGATCTTCTACGGAATCGCGATACCGCAGATTCGCGATCCACACCTCGTTTCTGGCTTGGCCTATACGCTGGATTCGACCTTTGCGCTGCTCCAGGCGAGTTGGGTTCCAGGGCAAGTCGATATTGATGAGCGTACCGAGCCTTTGAAGATTCAGGCCTTCCGATGCCGCATCGGTTCCGAGAATGAGTTTGAGGTCACCGCTGCGAACGCGTTTTTTTAGTGTTTCACGGTCACACCGTTGGAAACGTCCTTCACGCCAGAAGCCCGAACGGTTGCTACCGGCATAAAGGCCGATGTCCATGCCAGCAAACTCCGGTCGAGTTGCCAACTGATCTCCCACCCATTTCACCGTGTCGTAGTACTGTGAGAACAGAACGCAACCCAGATCGACCCAGCGCTCATCCGCATCCCGACGGATGCCGAGCAGGTAGCCAATCAGCGCTTCCAGCTTGGGATCGCGATTACCGCCCTCTTTCAATAACTGCAAGCAACGCTCAAGCGACGCAATTTCATCGCTCGTAAAATTCTTCATGTCGCTCAATGCCGTTGGCGGGCGGCCAGGTCCCGCTTGCTCATCATCTTCAATATCGTCTTCTTCCTCATCGACACTATCGTAGTCAGCGCCGAGCAGCTTAACGATAGTCCGCCGGCCCGCCTCCATTGAACTACCAAGTCGTCGCAACAACAGTGTCTTGAAGAAACCAGCGCCACGCACGCGCTGCTGTAGCAACTGACAAAAGCTTTCGGCTTCCTGATATGCCTCGCGGAGATAGCCATTGAGCGTCAAGGCTTCGTTGTCATTCTCGCCAAACAGCTTCACCGCAACGCGAGGCAAGTAGTATTCGCCAGTAGCGGGGTTGATCTGTTGCTCTAGGTAGGCACGTGTCCTGCGGACTATGCAGCGAAGCAAAGGGTTGAACTTCTCGCCGTAGTTCGGGAGCAAGCCATTTTCAAATTGCACGCGACGCTGCACGACAGGCAGATTATCCAAATCCTCAGGACGAAATTGCCACTTGGTATCTGGAGCGTTCAGACGATTGCGAATCGCTGACGCTTCGCTAGACTCATGACGCGAGGGTAGCGGGTCACTGGCGTACCACCAACCATCGGCAGATTCTGTAGGCACCGTCAATTCTCCCGTCGCTACGCTCAAACAACGGCTGGGCTTGAACCAAGGGCTGCTATGGGTCCAACCGCCCAGTACACCGTCATTGCCTTGGGAAAGGATGCGCAACAAATCCCAGGCCTCCACGGGATGCAACTGCACCGGCGTGGCTGTTGCCAGCAACATACTCTTGGTCTTCGGACCAATCCGGTGTAGAAAGTTCATCAGCTTGCCAGGCTCTGCACGTTCGTCGATTTCGTCATCGCTGGCCTCTACCTTAGGAATATTGCGACGTCGAGCTCGGTGCGCCTCATCCACGATCACACAGGTATAGTTGATCGCCAGCAACTGGCGGATCACTTCGCTGTTTCCGCGCACTACCAGCCCTTGTGAGAGCAGACCGATACGGCGCGGGCATTGTCCAAGAGAGCGGGCCCCATCTCCAGGATGCTCGACATCGTTCTCATCCACCCAGGTCCGGCCATTCCAACGCGCTGAAGGCAGATGCAGCAACTCCATCAGCTCGTCCTGCCACTGTTCCAGCAGCGGCTTTGGAGCAAGCACCAAGATCGGACCACCATCCGGCTCATCCAGCGCCATCAGCATGGCCGCCATGGCGAGTTGCACCGTCTTGCCGAGGCCAACCTGGTCAGCCAGTACCAAACGGGCACCTCCGAAGCGATGACGCTCTAACGCCAGGCTGGCGAAATATTTCTGGTGCGGCCACAAGCCCTGTTCCCGACGGTAGACCGGTGTTTCTACCGCCGCTGCGGCGGCAGCCTTGTCGGGATCCTGCGAATCCAGCTCCTTCGGTTCGATGACACGACGTTTGATGATTCGCTGCAAATCCTGGGGAATGAATGGGCAAACGGAGAGATCAACCGCGCGCGGATCATTCCACAGAGCATCGAACTCTTCCTGCACCCACACCACCGTTTCGGGCGCCGAGTCTTCCCAAAGAAGTTCATAGTTGATTCGCCAGGCAGAAGCACTTTCATTGACGCTACCAAGGAAAGCTGTCGCCGAACCATCAGCGTGCCGGACTACGCCAGCTTTGCCATGAATCAGGCCAAATGCCGCATCGGGTAATACACGAACTTCGATCCTTTTATTGATCAGTGCGTCGTATAGCGACTGGTAACGTGGCAAAGCCGGCGGAGGCGCAGATTCGGGATCGCCAGCGCACCAGCTTCGACGCAGCGCTGCCTGCGCAGCAGCTGCCGTGGCCATGTCTTGCGGATCGATATCCGAATTGCAGATAATTCGGATCGGACCGGTGACCTTGGACAGTGCCTCACCTGCTACTTCGAACAGGCTGGAGCGGAAATAGCCCGCGATGCGGTCATAGGACACCGCACCCTCCAGCCGCCGGTTGAGCACCGACTGGTCAAGGCGTGTCCGACGGCTGGAGTGTCGTTGCAACATGATCAGGCGTGATCGTTGCGGAGACGTCCGGCCAGGATACGGGCCGCCTCGGAATCCCCAGCCCACTCGCCCATTTCTTCGGTATTGCCAAGAGCAGCCAGCCAATCGAGCAAGTAAACAAAGCGTTCGCGTAGGCGCCAATAACCCTGCCCGAACGTGTCACGCAGGTACTGGCGACCAGGCTCTGGGTCAACATCGTTACGTGCTGTCTCACGCACTGCGAACAGCACGTGGCGCAGCGCCGTTGTCGCAAAGGGATGCGGACCCGACGCAACCGCACGACCACGCCGGGCCGACAGGATGACCGAGTTATCTTCGCCAGCAACGGCAAGAGTCGTGCTGGAAAACCCGGTCGGGGTCAGCATACGCGCGCCATTGGCCTTGTCCGACAGCAGCAGCGGGCGGATGTCGGTCAGGTTGAACCCTCGCGCCAGTTCCTCATACATACCCTTGCGGCGCTCGCCACGGGACTCGATGTCCAACGCGCGCAAGTAGTAACGCTCGGACAAGTCCAGATCGCGCCAGACTGGATCCAGACCACGCGGGATCAGATAATCGCAGGCAATGGTGATGGCGCGCTCGATAACCTTCTGAAAGTCACTAACCTCATTTCGGGCACGGACGGCAAAGACTTCATGTTCGACGTCGCGACCATCAATATTGCCGTACTGGGTGAGCACCTTGAGTGCCGCAGCGTAGGCGGCCAACTGGTAGTCGGCATCATTGAAATTGGGTTCGTCACCTTCGTCCAAAGCACGCATGGAGTCGATCTGGCGATGCACCTCGTCTTCCACCATCGGGAAGATTTCATCCAGGAAGCCTGCTTCGTTGCCGGGACGCTTGCGCAGAACAAGACATACCGTACCCTGTACGTAATTGCCCTTCTTGATCCCAGCCGCTTCCGTTTCCGTGCTAATTGTCCACGCGGCGGTTGCTTTCAATCCGGCCGCCCAAAGAATCATGCCGAGGTCAGCCCACACCGCTGGGTTCTGATGGGTGAACATCACCATCTGCAGCCCGTTGTCCGGCATGTGCCGGGCGAGGTTGCGATAGATGTCAACCATTGAGCGCCGGAAGTCGTCGCCATCACCTCGGACAGCCAACTCAGCTCGCGAATCCGGTATCCAAGCTGGAAACGACATCGCAATCTTGTGTTCGTACCATGCAAGAAAGAAATCGGCCAACTCGTGGTAATTGACTGCATCGGCATAGGGAGGATCTGTTACCCATAGATCGCAGGAGCAAGTCAAATCACGAGCATCCCGCGCGAGAAGACTAGAGGTCCCCGAACCTGTACTTATTCCTTCTTTACCCGACAGCACTGCGAACGTATCGAACAACTTATGAAGAGGTCTAGCCGCATAGCTACTATGCGTATTCAAGGCCTGATTGTAAAAAACCTGATTCCCTTTTTCATTCCCTTTATGAAACATCCATGCGCTTAGCCTAGAGTTCCAATCGGCCATTCGTCCGATACCCAGCATGCAAGCAACTGTTGCGGTTGCGCTGGATGCAATTTCTGAGGCTATCTTGGCAACCAGACCGATTGTCAGCAATTGCCTGGGAGTAAATAGCTGATGCCAATGAGTCCAACCACGCTCACGTGCCAACCGATCAGTCTCATCACCTGATTTGATTGGAGTAGATGGAATGAATCCTTCCTTCTGCCAGTCAAAGAATCGTTCACGAAGCAACTCCAGCACTCGCATTTCGCGCCGCAGATCTGCCTCATCCGGCACGGCGTAACGTCTAACGTCCTTGAGTTTTCCGTTCCTGCGAACTTTTTTTACCCAGCGGATGCAATAAATACGCTCTTGAAAAACATCGCTCGTTCGCGGCAAGACATCGTCATTGGTCCAGAGCCGAAGTCCATCAGGACCACGCAGCGACTCAAGCGACCAACTACGCTCACGGTCCAACGGATCCACTATCCGTCCATCGACCAACGTGGCACCCTTTCCCGCCTTGTACTCAGCAAACTCGCTAGCTGTGACATTGCGCGTAGTCGGTTGAAGGCGATCCGAACCTTGAGGCCTATACCAATCGACAACCACGAGGGACTTTTCAGCTACCCCCCAGGTTGGGGCAAGCGGAATGTAGTATTCACAGCCTTCTGGCTTGACCTCAACACAGTACAGATAAGCATCAGCGCGCTCGCCATCATCATTATGTTCAATGCGCCACTCAGTGATCTGATGATCCGCCTCAGCAAACACACGGTTCTGCACACGCATTGCCTCTTCGTGTACAGCGCGACCGCCACCCAACAAGTTCAGACTGGCCCAAGTCAGCAGTCCGGCTACCGGATTAAGATCTGAGGCGTAGGCTTCGCAACCAATGCGCGCCGCCTCGAAAGGGATAGACCCGCCTCCACAAAAGCTGTCGCCCACACGCGGACGGTGACCGAAACGGCGTTGCCCCAGTTGATCGACAAGTTCCGACAAGCTCGACGCAGTAGTACCCATGTACTGGTTTATTTCTTCCCATGCAGCTGCCGTGGGGCCCGCAACATTCTCCGGTCTGTCGCAATGCTGAATGCGCTCAGCGTAGGGCAGCGCGTCGAACTCTGCACGATCCGGAATCGGCCGCCGTTTCTTGGCATCCAGCTCCCGCTGCTGCTCGGGCGATAGTGATTCCCAGATGCGCTGGCGCACCTCGTCCTTCTCTTCATCCGACAGCCCCTGCACGAACCCGCGAGTTCCGAAGTACTCATCGCTGATTTCGGCCGATGCCGCGTCGCGCCAATCGCTGGCGGGAACGCTACCTAGACATCGGTCCCATACACCGTCGTCATCCATAGTCAGGATCTTTAGAAAAATCTCACGATCCTTCTTGGGGGCATTCGAGGCCGGCATCAGCATGCCGAGAATGGAGGCCCGCACCAAAATCAGTGGTTTACGTCCCCACCATTTCCCGAGGCGCGTAAGCGTTTGACCATTATTAGCCTTTCGCTCCTTATACGACTCTGCAGAGAGTCGGGCGATTGGGAATTGGGTTTCGATGAAGGACGTCGTCATGTAGCGGAAATCAGAGAGAAAGAGTGAGTTGGGAATGCCCCAGCAGCTCACGACGGGCGCGAGGCGACAGACCCTCACCCTTGACGAAGGGGTTGTCGGCCAGCGCTGCGCGCAGCGCCTTGCGCCAACCCAAGCCACGCTGAGCAGCCTGGCCGGTGGTAGCCACGGTCATGGTGAACAGCCACCAGCGCTCTTCAGGCGCCAGCGCTTCCCAGTTGCGGATGGCATTCGGAATATCATCTAATGGCGCGTCTTCCACCGCCCAGCACAGGATGCACAACTCCTTGCCGAGCGACGCATGGACCGGCACTAGCTTTGCAGAACTTTTCTGGAATCTGTGCGCCGGCAAACCGTTGGCTCGCAACCGGCGATTGGCCTCCTCCCAGAAGGCGGGCGCCAGCTCCAGCCAACGTTCACGCGTGATCACGACCCGGAGTGCGGGGCTTGTGGACTCTATGCCACCCACCGTTTCCCATCGCTCAAGGTCTTGACCACGCAACTCGGCGATGTACACCGAGGCGCACTTGCCAGTCCGACTCATGTCGATGACAAAACCGTGCCGAGCTTCCTCCGGAAGGAAGCCAAGCCCTAGCGCCTTTCGTGGTGGGATTCTCTTTGTGGTACTCATTACTGCGTTACTCGATGTTGCTCGAACGGCAGCTTGTTGGCCCGCAACCAGTCAAGCAAGTCCTGACCTGTCGCAAAGTTGAAGATTGAAACCTGCATGCGCAGCGCGCCCTCACCCGCTGTCTCGACCAGCCGGTCGGCCAGCGACTTCAGTGCGCCTGCGTCGTAGCCGGCATCCGCAGCCCCCATGAACTCAACGTGCTGCTGGCCGTTGGCACTTTCGGCCGTCAGACTAATGTCGTTGACAGTCACGCCCGAAGTCTTGCCTAACTGCTCGATGAAATTCCACACGGCACCGGTGTCGTCGAACTTCTGTTGAAATTTGAGTTTCGCCGGAATATGCGGATCAACCGTGCGTGTTTCCTCACCCTTCTGCGGGATCTGGACCCTGATCTGCTCAGAGTTAAGGTCATAGGCATCAGCGACTGCCATGGCACAAACCACACGACAATTGTTCGGTACGCGGATCGGGCCGTCGTAAATAGCATGGCCTGCACTGGTCGGCGAGCTGCCGTCCGTGGTATAGCGGATCTGAATTCCGTTGGCCTTTGGCAAGACCTTGAGTTCGAGCTCGTAGTGATCATCGCGCTGGTGCAACTGGTACTTCAGCCGTAGCCGCGCTTTCCATACACGCACGCCACTGACGCGAGCAAAATCTTCCGGATCAACAGCACGGAAGTTGTAATGCAAGCCGGTGGCTTCAAAGCGCGACGGCGTCGGCACAGGACTGGACGCATGTGTAGGCTCTGAATCCCCGGTTTCGTACACCACAGATGGCGCGTGCAATGGCTCGATCTTGAGATAGGTGCGCCCATCGTTCTCGTCGTCGACAGCGAGTTCACGAATAGCCACATCCGGCTCGGGCGGCGGAAACGGGCCACGACGTACGTGATTGCCCTCTTCTCGCCACAAATCGCGACGCAGGCATTCTGCCTTGAGTTCGTCCAACGCTGACGGGCGATGCAAAGGCCAGTTGGTGTTCACTGCAGCGGCGCGTTTAAAGTCATTCCACAGCACAACCTTGGTGTCCGAAGAACCGAACAGCCGTGCTTCGGCCTTGGTGCGGAAGGCGTCATCATCAGTCTTGGTCGTAAACTTCTGAGCACCTTCCAGCGTCTTGCGGATTGAGCTTTCACCGTTCTGGTTGCCAGCAAAAGCCAAATCGATCCCGCTAGCGCGCAAGGAGTTGTTGATCGACGGATAGACGATCTGATCGAAAGCTTCTTTCAAGGCCGAGTTGAATTGCAGGGCAACCCGATCACGCAGACCATCCAAGACACGCCATTGAGGATCATCAGAAGACGTCTTCTCGGCCTTCAAATCGTCCTCGATGCTTTGTAGCGCCCGAGTTTGACGGGCACCGTCAATGACCTTCTGGTAGGTGTCACGCGATCCGGACAGAAACAACACACGATTCTTGTATTGTTGCTGGCCCCACCATGCCTGCCAGTCCGATGAAATGGGCAGACTGGAGGCCTGGCCGCCTGGCCGGACGATTACCAAGGTTGTGCGATCCTGATCGACCTGCACTTCATCCGGAGGGGGCAATACTGCAACAGCTTGATAGCAGTCCCGAAGCGAAGGAGCGAACTCTTTATCCAACCTGTCGCGAAGCATGCGATCAACGACTTCCGCATGCAGTGATAGTGCCGTCGAGCGCAGTTTTGCTGCAAGGTTCTGTTGATTCTTAAAGTAAATGCGTCCGTCCGGAGAGTCGTGAAGATACCAGGCTCGCGTATGGAGCTTGTCCATCACATTGGCCTTAAACGACGACAGATCACGTCCAGGACGCTGCAACGCATCGACCAGTTGGTATTCTTGCAGACCGTGGATGGCGCCAGGCGTGGTCGAAAGAGAAGCTAGCAGAATCAACTTTGCTGCCTCGGCAGCATCATTATTCCTGTTAGCCGAATCAATCTGCTCGGCCTCGGCGTCGCCACCGTGCGCAATATCGTGCGCAATCGCCTCGCTGAGTGAGGGATTGATGGTGCGTATCTCGGACGCCAACTCATCGACGTTGAGGTCAATGTCGTAGGGGTGAATCAGATCGTTTTGATCGGCCTTGCCAGAATGCCAAAGGTTTGACACAACCATCTGCATCAAGCGAATCACGCCACGGGTCTGCTGAAAACCCTCATTCTCCTTGAACTTCCCGACCAGTTCTCGCAAATCAGGGTGAAAGGGATAGGCATCGTTGACGCGCTGATACATCGACTCAGGCGAAGTCGAAGTCAAGCTCATGTTGACCGCCTCTTTCAATGCATCGCGATAAGCCCCTGCAATCCGCTTGATCTCTGCTTCATCCGCAACCTTTTCGAATAGGCGCTTACGCAAAATGTGATAAAGCTCATCACCATTAGGATTGACCGGCGTAATAGGCACAGCAATCCGCTTGGACTCCGAAGATATGCCCTGGATGGCTCGATCCATGGCTGCCTGCAGACCAGCCTGACCGGTGGAATAGTTTGCGCCTGCCAGATCGGACATCACCAGGCAGACGTTGTCCATCTCGGCAACGGCCACGAACAGGTTGGCCAGCGCCGTGGTTGTGACTACACCGAGGTTGGCATCACCGACTGGCACCGCGACGGCATACTCCAGATATGGCGGCAACTCATCGAGGAAAATAATCGTGGGATCGCCGCCTAGAATCTGTTTCCAGGCTTCGGGGCCAGGGGCACTCAACAACGGCGAAAGGTAGCGCGCAAACTGCTCAGCCTTGCCAAGCTGCTCAGCCAAAGAGCCCCAAATACCACCAGTGGCATCCGTGCTGCGGCCATTGAAACCAATGACCCTGCATTTACCCAACCTTGGCGCGGGATCCTCTGCACCCAAGACACGCTTCCTGAGTTCAGGATCTCGTGCCAACAGGCCAAGACCAATCATGCTGTGAGTCTTACCACCGCCCATGGCTTGCGAGAGCTGGAATACTGACGAGCCAGCCCCTTCACCCGCAAGATGACGGAAAGCGCGATCAACCAGTGTCAGCATGCCGTTGGTGAAGTAGTTCTCGTCAAAGAACACCTGTCCATGCACCTTGGCCTTGAGGAAGGTATCGAGGCTCAGAACAGTGGCACGTCGATCCGCAGCGAATACGGAAGGTCTTGGTACGCAGTGGGTTTGCAAGGTCATCTGAAGAAGGTTCCCATTTATTCGTATTCAGCTGGAAGATTCTGGCGCTGCATATCCTGGCGCCAGCACAGCACTGCGCACGCCATAGATAGCGAGAGAGTCTTTCAACCAGAGTCGGTAGTCATGTCCGCGCAAACTGTGATCGGGCGAACAATCCACACTCCATTTGCGCAGGATGTAGCCCGCCGTGGCGGCACGCAGCTTCATCCTCAACACGCCACCCTGCATGCCATAGTCCATTTCCGTGATTTCAGGCCGGGGTTGGTCGGGGTGTGTTCACAACAACCGTTCAACTTAATGGCACACGCAATGGCGTAGGACAGGATTGCCATTGCGTCAAAATTTAACGACGACTGTCAATGTATAGTCATGCTGCTCTTTGAGCACTCGATCATACTCGACGGAGAGAGTCACGAACTTTGGCACCTTTAGACGCGCGACCACGTTGAGATTGTTTTTTGCCTCATTGGACAGACTTAGGGTCAGTTTTCGTGTCAGCAGATGATTCATACTTCCCCGCCGCATCTCGAGAAGCGTACGCATATTCAAATCTGCCAACAGACCGGTACGACGTAGAAGCCCTTCAGCAGCCGGAATGTCTGGCGCAGCTCCCGCGAACTCATCGCGGAGATTCAGTTGGGCGCGGAAGCGCTCAAGCTCCTCGGCCTGCACATGCCCGTCAGCGCTTGCACCGAGTCCATCCCCCTTGACAGAGGCAGAGGACTTACCTGTGCGCGTGCGGAGATCTATTTGTTCAACGCTGACTTCCTTTGCGCCTAAATACATGCATAGCGTCGAGAAATACATATGCTTCGCAAGCGCGAAGCGCTGTGGAGCAAGTGAGGCCTCCTCGTAAGTATCGGCATCGAAGGGGCTTTGAACTAACACGCTACCTGGACGATCAAGCCCCGCGTCGACAATATTTCGAAGAGCCTGTGGCACAGCACCTTGCTGTCGAGCGGGAAACTGTAGGATATGGGTCTCCTCATCGAACAGAGATTTGGCCGCGCCCGGCTCATAAGCGCACTTTTCAAGGTCATGCTGCTGAAGAACCAGAATCGCCTTACGGCGACTTGGATCGCTAGGAAAGATTCCTGCCATCATAGATTTAAAGTCACTAAATATTGGCTCAATAATGCGTGCATTTGTTGCCTGCCGAGCAGGTGCAGCTCGGTGCGTTTGCGTCTAGAACCTGATCACGAAATCTTTTGTACCCACCAATAGACTGCGGCGAACACTACAAGGCCGGCCGCCCCGAACCCAATGAAGGGTGCGAGCCTTGTCGTCAACGTTTTTTTTTAGGCTTTCTAAGGACTCCCGCACGAGCGCGCGGTGCTCCGGGCGAAGCGTGCGTCCGATTTTCCTCGTGAAATCATCAAGCGCAGTTGCAGCCGAGTCGCTATGCGAATTGCTGAATGGCCGATAGTCGCCGTAGCAAACGATGGGTGCAGTCCGCCCGGCATTATCACATTGAGCAGACGGAACCTCCAAGATGAAGTGTCGACGGTCGGCGGTCAATATCACACCACTCTGCTCTCGCACCCGCGATCCCTTTTTAATGACGCTCGACACTAGTGACACGGCTTTTTGGCGTTGCACAGTGTCTTCCGCGTCAAGCATCTTCCCTAGCATTTCAAAGTGATCAGGGGACGCGTTATCTAGAGCTTGAGCCCACAGCACGAACTTATCGGTCATGAAATCACCTGCTGGAAGACTTGGTAGACTAGCGCTTCCGTTTGCTGAACGGTCTTCATGCTTCCTAAGATGACTTTCGCTTGCTGTGCGCCACCCGCATGTCCAACGAGCTCCGCGACAACAGGAAGTTTCCTGAATTTGTCCACGTAGTCACCCGGTTTGTCGGCCAAGGTATTGCCAAATTCTGTATCGAGGTCGCAATGGGTTCCGATGATGAAAAATCGTGGGCGTGGGTCGCGGGAATCAAGCCAATCCCCAATATGCTTTAGATCGCACTTGACGCGTTCTTCGACATCGGAATCGCCAAGTATCAGTCGATCGGCGCGAAGTAGATAGAACACAATGTCAGCTTGATCGTGCAGTTCTCTCCACTCGGCGTAGGCCGCTTTGTCGCCAGACACGTCGAGCGACTCTTTCAACTTCATATCCAGTTCGTTGAGCTGGAAGCGGCGCGAAGAAGTCTTTTCGGGTGCGACAGTTTGCTTGTACTCAGAGGGTATGGAGCCAGTAGCTAGAAAATTTACGAGGCGCGTCTTACCCACCCCGCGTGCGCCGAGGATCGCGAGTCGTTTACCTTGTAACGAGACTACGATTTCTTCCCATTTGAGAGTAATAGCAGTTCCAACGAGGAGGGATACGACACCGACCGCTATCAATATTATTGGTATTGCCATGAGCCGTTTAAACAAATAATCAACTTCGCGCGGTAGCCCATATCGGGAGGGACATCTCGGCGCAATCGAACGCCTGCGAAATAAAAACCTACGAGAAGTTACCAAGTTTGCCATTTATAAGGTAGTAGGGCAAGGCGCCGTTCGAGCAATCTCGCTCCAATCACGGTCGAAGGTGAACGTCCGGGCGTGCCCAGCAGGATTTTGAATCTGCGGCACGCGCGTTTGTGCTGGATCGGTCGCGTGATCGTTCACGTACAGCTAGTAGGCACCACCTTTTTCGCGAGTACAGTCGAATTGCGTGTGTGACACCCCCGCAGGGCGATCTTGGAGGCAACTGCTCATCGACTTCACTTCGACGCACCGAATCTGCCTGCCGTTTCCATCTGCGTCGAAGTGGTTAAAACCGGGATTGCCGTCCGGCGTGCGTAACAACATCGGGTCAAGGCTAACAATCAAGTCGATGGCGTGCCATTCGAACTGTATCCGTGCCGCTTGATCGGGACTCTCTGGATCAAGCCCATCGTCATCCGAATTTGCGCCGACGAAGGAGATGACGGGACGCGCTCCGGTTTGATTACCCCAGTAGCGCCTGGGATCTCCCTACAGAGGAAGACAATGACCGATCCAGCTGTCATGGGTACCAGGCTCGAACAGTGGCTGGATACCTTGGCCAGCGCATCAGCCCGCGCATACTCGAATGGTTGGGAGTGCGAGGTCCGCCAGGCCGTCAACGACTACAAACATAATTTGTCAGGCACGGCTGGCCACATTTCTCGAGACTAGAAACTAATCAAGGCTATGGTTTGGGTCAAGACAGGCGCCAATCAAAGCGGCGCAGGACGACAAGTTCGGTCCGTGCTAATCCCTCTCATAACATCCGCGCGGGGGGCGGCTACTTGCTCGAGAGCATGGCGAAAATCGCAAGCACTCACGGAAATGCACTTGAAGTCAGTCAAAGGTTGAATCCAACAGAACTGCCACCGGTGTGCGTACAGGCCAATCCGTGAAAGTCCAAAAGGCTCACGCTTCAAAGTCCACGGTTTCGCTGCAGCCTTGGCCAAGTCGCCATCCGGATCTAAACCACCCCTCCCCCCTCGCCCTGTCCATACTCCAACTTGCCCATACACAACGGTCGAGCGCAGCCAAATAATGGCTCGCATCCAGGGGCCAAATGGCCTAATCCACCGCGGCATCGGCTAGCGCGCCACGCGTAGCGGCCGGACATCCGGCGGGTCACTGGGCCTTCTCATCTGTCGCGCGGGGACGTGTCTCGTCCTGATCGTGGACACACCCGCGGGGCACCCCGACAGCGCTTCCTCCCAAAATCTTTCCCGGTCCTGATCCCGCTGGCCGTGCGTTCACGGCTTGCTCATGGCATCAGGGCTGCCCATCGTCCGGCCTTACCGGCCAACCACTACGAGGAGCCTGCAACGGACCCCTTCCCAGGATCGGGCAGCGATGCCAGCCGACGCGGAGCGACTAGCTCCCGCCCCACTCCTGGAACATCAGGGCCGCTAATAACCCCATGCAATTTCCACACGGTTCTATCTAACGCCTATTCATATTGTTGGAGGACACTGTCATGTCAGGAAAGAACAACAACACCCCACGGGTGGACAACCCGGGCGAAGAAGACGAAGGCGGACCGGCCACGGGCAAGTCCGCTTCCGGGGCGCCCGAGAACCCGGACTCTGACGCCGCCGGACTCGAAGCGCTGAGCCAAGAGGCGGAACAACAAGCCGTTTTTGCCGAGGCCGGCGTTTCGGACGATTTGCTGGCGCTCCGGGACGCGATCGAGGCCCGGTTGCTCTCGGCGTCCGGTGAATCCCGGGCGCAGTCGGACGGATCGTCGTCCGAGGGCATCGTCGGCGTCGGGATAGGCTTGCCGGACCCGACCAACGTCACCTTTGGCGCGGGCGGGCCGGGCGAGCCGGTGCTGACGATTTTCACTGAGAGCGCAATGCCTCAGGAGGCCGTTCTGGGCCAGGTGGCGCAAGCCGCCGGCACGCGCTCCCTGTCGAGCGTGCCGGTGCAGCAGGTGCCGGTGGGCGTTGTGGACGCCTATTCGCATCGCGCAAGGCATCGCCCTGCGCCGGGCGGCGTTTCAGTAGGACACGTGAATGTCACCGCGGGCACGCTCGGAAGCCGGGCGATCGGGCTGACGGCGCCGTGGAACAACCGGCACCTGATTCTGAGCAACAACCACGTGCTGGCGAATTCCAATGCCGCGAGCGTGAACGACAGCATCATCCAGCCCGGCTCGGCGGATGGCGGCCGTCATCCTGGAGACCAGATCGCGGTGCTGGCGCGCTGGGTGCCGATCAATTTCGGCGGCGCGGCGAACTTCGTGGATTGCGCCTTCGGCTGGGCGTGGCACGATCGCATCCGTGGCGAACAGTATTACCTGTCGGGCGGCAGCGCCGCCTATTACCGTACTGGCACGGCGGCGCTTGCCGCCTCGCTCGGTCTCATCGTCGGCAAGAGCGGACGCACCACGGGCCTTACCCAGGGCCGGGTGACACAGATCGGCGTGTCGGTTAACGTGAATTTCGGCGGCGGCCGCGTCGCGCTGTTCCGTAACCAGATTGCCATTCAGTCGGTCAACGCCAATCCGTTCTCGGCCGGCGGCGATTCCGGTTCGCTGATCTGGCATTGGGCTTCGGGCGTGCGGCCAGTCGGCCTGCTGTTCGCGGGTGGCGGCGGCACGACGTTTGCTAATCCGATTGCGTCAGTGCTTTCCGCACTGAACATCAGACTGCTGCCTTGACCAGCCCCCGGCCGCCCTGTCGCCAGGCGGGGCGGCCGATTACACTGGATTCGACAAGCTTAGAGGAGTGGACGCCATGAGCGACGCGCAAACCCCAGGGCCAGATTTCTCCGGCGCCGGCCCCGTCGAATACAGCCCGGCCGAAACGCAATCGAGCGGCGCGGTCGGACAGGTGCTGGCCAGCGAGGAATCGCGGCTCCTGGCCATTCCTGGCGTCGTGTCGGTCGGCGTTGCCACCGGACGTCCGGGAGAAGAAGCGATTGCCGTGGGCGTGACGGATGCCAATGTAGCGGCGCGCCTGCCTCGGGAAATCAATGGCGTGCCGTTGGTGATTACGGTAACCGGGCCGGTGGATGCGCAGCGGCAGCGTTGATGGCGCCATAGTCGCCCCGCTTCAATTTCCTTCACAAGAGCCTCCAACTCAAGGACGCTCCTGAAGTTCGTTTTCCGCCCATCTTCCGGGGAAGCGCGCGCATATAAAATGCGCAACACGCGGCGGCCCTGCTCGCCGTATGATCCACATCGTCCATTAATCGGGACTGCCCGGATTATGTGGACCAGAATCTGCCCGGACCGATGACACTGCACCAGTCGTCGACCGAGCGTTGCAGGGCGTCAATACTCAATAGGCTGTCAAGTATGAAAGCAGTTGCCGTTTTCTTCATCGCCGGCATCCTGGGCGGATGCGCGCTGCCCAACTCCCAGCGGGTGAACCAGCAGAAGGTCGATTCCGACAATGTCGAGACCTTTTGCGCCAACGCGTGGGCCGATACGCGGCTGGATCCCATCAAGGCGAAGCTGCCTGCGAAAGTTCAGGACGCGACCTTGCCGCAGTTGGCGGACCCGAGCTTGCCTACACCCGCGGAACAACAGGCGATCAGCGATTTTGATCCGGTGATGGCGCAGTGCTTCGATATGCGGCGTGCATACCTGCAGGCTTATACGCCGGGCGTGGTGGTCGCGACGTTCGACGCCCTTAGGGCCGACAGCAAGGCCCTCAGGGCGCAGTTGTGGGCGAAGAAGATCAGTTTCGGCCAGTACAACACCGCTGCATTGCGGCTGGTGACGGAGTCGCAGAAGGCCATGCAGGCCGAGCTCGACAAGGCCAGGCAGTTCGCCGCGCAGCAACAGGCGCAGCGGGATCAGAACATGATGCTGATGATGCCGTACATGAATCCGCCCATGCCGCGCACCACCGATTGCTACCGCTACGGCAATTCCGTGAGCTGCACTACCAGGTGACACCCGGCCGCCCGGCATCGGCCGGGCGCGGCAGCTCACGCAGGAAGCCGCCAGGCATCAACAATGCATCGCGTTTACGCCTCGGCGCCGCTGTCCACGTACACCAGCCCTGCGGCGGCCAGCTTTTCGCGCATGCCGTAGATATCCAGCCCCAACTCGCCCGCAGCCAGGCGTTTGCGCTTGTCCGCCTCGTTGCGCAGGCGCGCATCACAAGCATCGGCCACTGCCGCCGCCCGCGCACGCGGCACCACGCAGACGCCGTCATCGTCGGCGATGACGACATCCCCGGGCTGCACCAGCGCGCCCGCGCACACCACCGGCACGTTGACCGACCCGGGCGTGGCTTTGACCGTACCCTTGGCCGATACGCATTTGGACCAGACGGGAAACTGCATGTCCTTCAGCGCCACCACGTCGCGGCAGCCGGCGTCGATCACCAGCCCTTGCACGCCACGCGCGCGCATCGACGTCGCCAGCAATTCCCCGAACATGCCGTCCTCGTTCGCCGACGCGCAGGCCACGACGAGCAAGTCGCCAGGCTGGCAGAGTTCGATGGCGACGTGCAGCATCCAGTTGTCGCCCGGCTGCGCCAGCACGGTGACCGCGCTGCCTGCGATGGCGGCGCCGGCATAGATGGGCCGCATATAGGGCTGCAGCAAGCCGGTGCGCTGTTGCGCTTCGTGCGCGGTGGCGACGCCGGCCGTGGCCAGCCGCGTGATGACCGCGCCGTCGGCGCGCGGGATATGCCTGACAGCGATGCTCATGCCAGTTCTCCGCTGACTTGCGGGAACACGCGCTGGTAGCCTTCGGCGTATTTGATCTTCATGTTGGAGTTGCGCGATGCCTGCACGCCGCGCTGCAGGGCGACGCGGGTGTAGTACTCCCACAGGTGTTCCTGCGCCGCCATGGTCTCGAAGGCGCGGCGCTTCTGGTCCCAGACTTCAGAGATGTCGAGCAGCACTTCGGGCTTCCATTCGCACTGTTCGGGCTGGTGCGGCTCGAAGAGGAAAACGGGCGGCGCGCCCAGCACCTGCTGTTCGGGGTTGTGGCCATGCGCCTGGGCGATCACGCGGGCTTCCTGCGCGACGTGGGTGGCCAGCGGATGGTCGAAGTTGTAGGGGTCTTTCTGCGAGTGGGTCAGCACGAATTCCGGCTGCAGTTCGCGGTATACGTCCACCAGCTGAAACAGCGCATCGTCCGACACGCGCAGCGGATAGTCGCCGCAATCCATGAAGCGGATGTCGGCGCCCAGGATGTCGGCCGCAAGGCGCGCTTCGTCGCGGCGGTCGGCCTTGACGCGGTCCAGCGTCATGCCGGGTTGCTTCCACAGCTTGGCGGATTCGCCGCGTTCGCCGAACGACAGGCACACCACGGTCATTTTCCAGCCGCGGCTGGCGTACAGGGCGATGGCGCCGCCCGCGCGCCAGACGAAGTCCGCGGAATGCGCGCTGACGATCAGCCCGTTCTTTTGCCGTTCCATTTCAATTCCTCTATGCATGATTGCCGGCCGGGTCCGCATTGCGGCCCCGTGCCGGCGCAAGCGCGGTCAGTCGGCCTTGATGCCCGCAGCCTTGATGACCTTGGTCCATTTGCTGGTTTCGGCCGCGACGAACTGGCCAAACTGGGGCGCGGTGCCGGGCGTGACGATGGCGCCCATTTCGCCGAAGCGCTTTTTCACTTCGGGGTCTTTCAATGCGCTTTGCAGCGCGCTGTTCAGTTTTTCCGTCACGTCGGGCGGCAGATCCTTGGGACCGATCAGGCCCCACCACACCGTGGCCATCGCGCCGGGCAAGCCCTGCGACACGACTGTGGGCACCTCGGGCAGCATGGCCGCCGGTTCGTCGTCCAGGATGGCCAGCGCCCGCAGCTTGCCCGCCTTGACGTGCGAGACCACTTCCAGCGGGTTGATGGACATGAAGGAAATCCGCTGTCCCAGCAGGTCCGTGACCGCGGGCGAGCCGCCCTTGTAGGGCACGTGCAGCGCTTTCATGCCGCTCTCGGTCTTGAGCAGTTCGCTGGCCAGATGGCCAGAGCTGCCGTTTCCGGCCGAAGCGTAGGTCAGCTTGTCCGGGTGGGCGCGGCCGTAGTCCGTCAGGTCCTTCAAGGTCTTGAACGACGATTCGACGGGAACCACCACGGCCAGCGGCGCGTAGCCGATCGCGCCCACCGGCGTGAAGTCGCGCGCGGGATCGAAGGTCAGCTTGGAGAACAGGGCGCCGTTGGCGGCCAGGGTGTTCGATGCGGTCAGCAGCGTGTAGCCGTCCGCCGGCGCCCGCGCGACGGCGTCCATGCCGATGTTGGTGGCCGCGCCGGGGCGGTTGTCGACGATGATGGTCTGCTTCAGGGCGTCGCCCATTTTCTGGCTGACCAGGCGGGTGACGATGTCCACTCCGCCGCCTGCGGCGTAAGGAACGACGATGCGGATCGGCTTATCGGGAAAGGCGGCCTGGGCGGCGGCCGGCAGCGGCATCAGGGCAGCGGCGGCAAGCAGCGCGCCCAATCCCGCGGCCGTGGCAATGGCGCGGCGGGGCCGCGACGGGGCGAGTTCCTTCATGGTTGTCTCCTGTCTGTCTAGTTATACGTATCGGTATGGCTGAATGATGCGCGGAGTACACTCATATCGTCCAATACCGTTTTTCAAGACGATCTATTTGCTTTCCAAATTGATATGGATTTCCGCCAACTCCGCTACTTCGTCGCCGTCGCCGAGGAACTGAGCTTCAGCCAGGCCGCGCGCCGGCTGCACGTCAGCCAGCCGCCGCTCAGCCTGCAGATCAAGGCGCTGGAAGAGGAATTGGGGTCGCCGCTGCTGACGCGCACCAGCCGCAGCGTGGAACTGACCCAGGCAGGCGCGCTGTTCCTGGATCAGGCCCGCCGTGCGCTGGCGCATCTGGAACGCGCTGGCGAAGTGGTACGGCAGTCGGCGCTGGGCGAAACGGGCGAGATCCGCGTGGCCTTCACCGCGTCGGTGCCGATGTTCGACGCCTTTCCGCGCATCGTCCATGCGTTTCGCACGGAGTTCCCGGGCGTGGGCGTGGACCTGAGCCACCAGTCCACCGGGCAGCAGCTGCGCGCGCTGGCCTCCAAGGACATCGACGTGGGGTTTCTACGCCCGTCGATCCTGTTCGTGCCGCCGCCCAATATCGCGACGTTGCCCCTGTGGAGCGACCGGCTGATGGTCGCCATGCCGCAGTCGCACCGGCTGGCGCGGCGCAGCACGCCGCTGGCGATGACGGATCTGGTGGACGAATCCTTCATCCTGTTCCCGCGCGGGCTGGGCTGCGGCCTGTTCGACCACGTGAGCGTGCTGGCCAGCCGGGCGGGCTTTGCGCCGCAGGTGGGCCAGGAGGCGCGCGAAGGCGCGACCATCATCGGGCTGGTGGCGGCGGGCATGGGCATTTCCATCCTGCCCGACACGTACATGAAGACGGGCATCCCTGGCGTGATCTATCGCGAACTGGACACGCCCGACGCCCAAAGCCAGGTCCTGCTGGCGTATCGTTCCGAAGACGGTTCCCCGCTGGTGCAGCGGTTCCTCGAAGCCGCCCGGGCCGGGCAATAACCGGCGCTGCCGGCGGTCCGCTGAGGTCATTGAAAGGCCCGCGCCATGTCACTCCGCCTGTTCGCGCTCACCCTCTTCGCCATGCTGGCCTTTGCCGGCAATTCCCTGCTGTGCCGGCTGGCCCTTAAGCAGACCCCGATCGACCCCACTTCTTTCGTCGCCATCCGCATCGTGTCCGGCGCCCTGATGCTGTGGCTGGTGCTGTATATGCGCCGGGAATCCGCGCGCCTGGAAGGCAACTGGGCGGGCGCGCTGGCCTTGTTTGCGTATGCGGTGGCGTTCTCTTACGCCTACACGCGGATTCCCGCCGGCACGGGCGCGCTACTGTTGTTCGGGGCGATCCAGATCAGCATGATCGTGTATGGGCTGGTCATCGGCGAACGGCTGTCGTTCGTCCAAGGCCTGGGAATCGGCCTGGCGATCTGCGGGCTGGTGGGCTTGATGTTGCCCAGCGTGGGCGCGCCGCCTTTGTTCTACGGCTTCCTGATGATTCTTTCGGGGGTGGCGTGGAGCATCTATTCGCTGCTGGGCCGGGGATCGAAGAACCCGGCCGCCGCGACCGCGGGAAATTTCATCCGCGCCACGCCCATCGCGCTGGCGCTGTTTGTCGCGCAGTTCCTGGCGTCGCACATCCGCATGGACGCCGCCGGCGCGATGTACGCAGTGGTGTCCGGCGCGGTGACGTCAGGGCTGGGCTACATCCTCTGGTATGCAGCGCTCAAGCAGTTGAACGTAACGCGCGCCGCGACGGTGCAGCTCAGCGTCCCGGTACTGGCGGCGTTTGGCGGCACGGTGTTTCTGGACGAACCGCTGACAGGCTTGCTGATGGCCGCGTCGGCGCTGGTGCTCGTTGGCGTTTCGCTGGTGATCCTGAACAAGCGGCCGGCCTGAATCCGCAAGCACCCTGCAAAAAAAAGACCGCCTGAGGAAGCGGTCCGAAAGAAAGGCGGGCCGCTCCGGCAAGCAGCCCGCAAACCCAGTCCCGCACCGGGACGGATACTCAAACGCAGAAAATCACACGCTATCCAGCGCAGACCGGTCCACGCCCGCCACGGCCGATTGCGCATCCTTCATCGCTTCAATGAAAACCGGCGCGCACAGGCCGGCGACGACGGAAGCCAGCGCTTGATCCGCATCGTCGTACGCATGGCGCGCCGCCAGCATGTTGAGCGAACCGATCACCCGGCCCTGGTGCCGCACCGGGATGTTGAAGGCCGACTGCAGCCCGCGGTCGATCAGCATCGGCGCCTCGGAGAACACGGTGCGCACGTCGTCTTCGTTGCTGGCCACGTAGAACTGGCCTTCTTCCAGCACCAGCCGCGACCACGGGCCGTTGCCGGTGGCTTTGAATCCGCCCAGCGGACTGATGCTTTCGTCCGACGTGTGCAACCGCTTCATCAGGCGATGCTCTTCCAGATACAGCAACGCCGTGAACAGCTTGTGCCCGAACGTCTCTTCAAGCAAAGCGGAGATTGCGCCCCACTGCGCTTGGGAGTCGCGCGCCATGCCCAGCGCCCGCGCATGCATGGCCAGCGGCCCGATTGCCAACGTCGTGGTCATGCGTGAATCTCCTCGAGCACGACGCCGCGCGTGTTCTTGCCATAGAACAGGATGCCCAGGCCGCCGATCAGCAGGATGGCGGTCATCATGGCGAAGACGCCCGCAAAGCCCAGCACCGGGTACGCCACGCCGACGATGGTCGGCGATGCGATGGAGCCGATGCGGGCAAAGGCCGACGCCGCGCCCATGCCGGTCGCACGGATCGACGTGGGATAGATTTCGGCGGTGTAGGTGTACTGGCCCGCGATGACGCCGTTCATGCCGAAAGACAGCAGCATGCTCAGCATGATGATCTGGTGCTCGCCGCTGGCCAGCGCCAGGCCCAGCGCCGACAGGCACGACAACAGCATGTAGGCCAGGATGGTGTACTTGCGGCCGATCCGGTCATTGAAGTACGCCGCCGAGAAGTAGCCCGGGATCTGCGACAGGTAGATCAGGATGGTGTACGAGAAGCTCTTTGTGATGGTGAAGCCGCGTTCCACGAGCAAGCTGGGGATCCACACCAGGAAGGCGTAGTAGCAGAACAGCACGGTGATCCAGAAGACCCACACCAGCACGGTCGTGCCCAGGTATTGCTTGGAGAACAGCGAGGCCAGCTTGGCCATCGCGGTCTGCTGGTCGGCGGCGGTCGGCGCGGCCTTGCGCGTGGCGACGGGCTTGGGCAGCGGGCGGCCGGTGCTTTGCTGCACTTCGGCCTCGATGGCTTCGCAGATGCGGTTGGCTTCGGCGGTCTGGCCGGTGTGCTCCAGCCAGCGGGGCGATTCGAACAGGGACTTGCGCCACCACAGCAGGAACACCACGGGCACGGAGGCGATGATCATGATCCAGCGCCAGCCGTCGTCGCTCATCGGCACGATGAAGTAGCCCAAGAGCGCCGACATCACGAAGCCGAACGAGAAGAAGCCCGCCAGGGCGCCCGTGAAACGGCCGCGATACTTGCTGCTGACGAACTCGGCCAGGTACGGCGCAATGATGGCGCCTTCTGCGCCCATGCCGATGCCGGCGATCATGCGCAGGATGTAGAACTCGTGATAGTTACGGGCGAAGGCGTTGAAGAAGGTGGCCACGCAGAACAGCAGCAGCGCCCACATCATGATCTTCTTGCGGCCGTAGCGGTCGCCCAGGATGCCGGAGAACAGCGCGCCGACCAGGAAGCCCACATAGGTGCTGCTGGCGATCCAGCCGATCTGGCCGGTGGACAGGCCCCATTGCGTGCGCAGGGACGGAATGATGAAAGCGATGATGCCGGCGTCCAGCGCTTCGAAAGCGAGGCCCAGGCCGCCGATCATCAGCAGCCGGAAATGAAAGCTGCTGAACGGCAGCCGCTCAAGGCGGTCCGATACGGAATACATGGTGAAGAGGTTCCGAAGAAATAAAGAAAGGAGACGTCAGCAGGCGTTCTTGTGCAGCAGGCCGCGGTTCATGATCAGCTTGATCGAGTCGGGCTTGGTAAGCAGTTCAATGTCGTCCAGCGGATTGCCGTCGATCAGCAGCAGGTCGGCGTAGGCGCCTTCCAGGACTTCGCCCAGCAGGCCCACCTGGTTCAGGATCTCGGCGCCGATCAGCGTCGCCTGCTGGATCACCTTGGCGTTGCCCAGCACGCGGCTGCGCAGCACCAGTTCGTCGGACTGCATGTAGTGGGTCTCGCCCAGCAGGTCGCTGCCGTAGCCCATCTTCACGCCGACTTCGTCCAGGATCTCCAGCGCGGTCAGGCCCTGCGTGCGCACGGTGGCGATCTTCTTCACCGAATCCAGCGGCAGGCCATAGCGTTCGCCGTCGTTCGCCAGGCCTTCATAGGTGATCAACGTCGGCACCATGTAGGCGCCGTGTTCCTTCATGACCTGCGCCGCCTCGCGGTCGACCAGGTTGCCATGTTCGATGGTGCGCACGCCGCAGCGCACGGCGCGCGTGATGGCGCGCGGCGTGTAGGCATGCGCCATCACGTAGGTGTTGGCGTTGCTGGCTTCTTCCACAATGGCGCTCAGCTCGGCCTCGGAGAAGCCCAGGTTCTGGATGGGATCGTTGGGCGAGGCGACGCCGCCGGATGCCATGACCTTGATCTGCGTGGCGCCTTTCAGGATTTCTTCGCGCACGGCCAGGCGGCAGTTGTCGACGCCGTCGACCACGCGGCCGATGTTGCCGATCTTGACCGAGCACGGGCACGGATCGAGCTCGTCGTTGCGCTGGCGGAAGTCGCCATGGCCGCCCGTCTGCGACAGGGCCTTGCCCGCGCAGAACAAGCGAGGGCCGTCGACCGTGCCGTCCAGCACGGCCTGCGCCAGCGCCCAGTCGGCTCCGCCGGCGTCGCGCACCGACGTAAAGCCGCGGTCCAGCATGCCCTGCATGATGGGCAGCGCGCGCAGCAGCGCCAACGCATTAGGCAGCGCCGCAACGCGCCCCAGGTTGAAGGACGACGCCACCACGTGGACGTGGCAGTCGATCATGCCGGGCATCAGGGTCATACCCTTGGCGTCCACGACCTGCGCATCCGCCGGGGCCGGATCATCGGCGCCGATGCGGGTGATCAGTCCGTCCTCGACCAGCACGTTCGCCGCGCTTTCGAGGGTCAGGGTTCGGGTATTGAGGATCCTGCAATTCTTGATAACAACCGGCTTCATAATCAACCACGTAAACAGTTCAAAGCGCCTGAAATAAAGGCATGCCGCACTCTACCGGTACAATTCGGGGGTCCGATACCGGGTCTCCCCCTATGCGTTCGACACAAATTTGAACAGCCTTATGAGCATTACTCATACCCCCCTATGAGACGTCGCTGCCCCACCCTTTCCGAGTTGAATGCGTTTTCCGCGGCGGCCCGGCATCTGTCGTTCTCGAAGGCGGGCAAGGAACTGTTCGTCACGCAAAGCGCCATCAGCCGGCACATCGCCACGCTGGAAAGCTATCTGGGGCACGCGCTGTTCATCCGGGGCACCAACGGGCTGCAGCTCACGCGCATGGGCGCCACCTACCTGAGCCTGATCCGCCCGGCCCTGCACACGCTGGAAAGCGCCACATCGCAGGTCATGGCCACGCAGCAATCGGCCAAATCACTGAACGTATCCGCGGCGCCGACCTTCGCCGCGCAATGGCTGTTCCCGCGCCTGAAGACGTTCCGCGAGGTCAACCCGGACATCTCCATCAATTTCGTGCGCTATAGCGTTGCGGACTACAAGAGCACCGAACTCGATTTCGATGCGTCGATCCAGTATGGGTATGGCGATTGGCATGACGGCGACGCCAAATACCTGACCGGCCGGGAAACCCGCCTCGTCTGCTCGAAGGAGTATCTGGAACAGCACCCGATAAGCAGCCTGGAAGACATCAAGCAGTGCACGCTGCTGCAGCACATCGAGATTCCGCTGTCGTGGGAATACTGGTTTTCAACGTACCTGGGCGATTATGACCGGGCGCGCTTCGGGCCCGGCTTCAATCTGTTTTCGATGATTATCCAGGCGGCGTCGTCGGGATTTGGCGTGGCGCTGATGCCGCATTGCCTCATCGAAAAGGAACTGGCCACCGGACAGCTGGTGGACATATTCGACCGCAGCTTCGAAAGCCCGCTTGGCTATTATCTTTGCGCGCCGAACTGGCGCAGCAACATGGAAAGCTACGACCGGCTGAGCCAGTGGCTGGCGCATGAGTGTTTTCATGGTGATGCGGGCCAGGCCGCGGCGGCCGGCAAGGCTTGCGGGACGGAATGCCCCTACTGCGCAGCGGCCAGTTAGCGGGCCACGCCGCCAGGTTCTCCTCGTCCAGCAGATACCTGATGAAGTCCTGCCGCCCGCACAGGGCCCGGCATCCAGACGGGGATCACTGCCGCCATTCGCGCAGGTAATCCAGGAAAATTCGATCGACGCGGGCCTCGTTACCATCCGAATGGCCGGCAGAATGCGGCGTAACGATCACGTTCGGAAGGTTCCACAGCGGCGATTCTCCATCCAGCGGCTCGTGCTCGAAGACGTCGAGATAGGCGCCGGCCAGGGCCTGGGCGCGCAGCGCTTTGATCAGATCCTGTTCCACGACGACCTCGCCGCGCGCCACGTTGACCAGCCGGGCATGCGGCGCCATGCGCGCCAGCACGGCGGCGTCCACCAGCCCGCGCGTGCGGTCGCTGAGCGGGCACGCCAGCACCAGCCAATCGGCGCGGGCGGCTACCTCCGCCAGATCCTCGAAGGCAAAGGTTTCCACGCCGTCGGCGGCGGGCTCGGCCGCGCTGCGCACGGCGATCACCTTCAGGCCCAGCATCTGTAGATAGCCGGCCAGCTGCCGTCCGATCGGACCCCAGCCCACGATCACGGCGGTCTGTCCGGCCAGGTCGCGCGGCAGCAGGCCGCCGATCAGCGGCGTCCAGGTCCGCGCGCGCTGGGCATCGAACATGCGGGGGAATTCGCGCGCCAGCGCCAGGATGCCGGCCAGCGCGGTCTGGGCCACGACCTGCCCGTTGGCGGACGATGTCGTCACTCGTACGCCGCGTTGCTTGAGCTCGCCGAAGATGGGCCGGTCCGCGCCCGCCGAGTGGACGTGCACCCAGGCCAATCGGGGCGACTTGCGCAGCGATACGTAAAAGGATTCCAGCGGTTCGAGGACGCGGTGCTTGGTGGACAGCCCGGTCACGTCGCGGGAGATAAAGGCCAAGTCGACGTCCGCAGGCTCATGGCCATGCGTGCCGGCGGCAACAACGGGTTCGAAAGCGCGGCGGCCCAGCGTTTCCGACACGGCGTCGCCGATCCGGCCCAGGGTCTGCGCCGACATCAGGATGCGCAGCGGTTGTTGTGTCGTCATGGCTCCCTTTTCACCCGATAGGCGCCGGCGCACACCGCGCCGGATCGGAGCAAATTCTATGGCCAGGCTTTCTTCACTACAAATTGTTGATTTTTGCTTATTATTCGTTTTTTCCAATATATCCAGGACGCCCCGCAGCGTTCGCGGTTCCGGAGCAAGACGATGAAGCGCACCATCACCCTGCGGCACTTCCGCTGCTTCGTTGCGGTGGCCAACACGGGTTCGTTCACCGAGGCCGCGTCGCAGCTATTCCTGACCCAGTCTTCGCTGACCGCGACGATCCAGCAGTTCGAGCAAGCCGTGGGCGTCAAGCTCTTTGACCGCAGCACGCGCCGCGTTGCGATGACGACCGAGGCGGCGCGCTTCAAGGCGGAGGCAGAGCGCATCCTCAGCCAGTTCGATGGCGCGCTGAGCGACCTGGAGGCGCTGTCGCAGGGGAGGCAGGGGCACGTCAGAATCGCGGCGGTGGCGTCTGTCACCAACTACTTCCTGGGCGACGCCATCTCGGCCTTCCGCCAGGCCTACCCCAAGATCACATTTTCGCTCCATGACGCGAGCTCCGAACAGGTCGAGAAGATGATCGCCAACGGCGACATCGACTTTGCGATTTCGACCTCGCATCATGGCTTGGACGAGCTGGTCTACACGCCGCTGTTCGAGGACCGCTATGGGGTGGTCTGCGCGGCGTCGCACGCCTATGCGCAAGCATCCCGGCCCTTGAAATGGGCAGACCTGGACCCGGCCGAATATGTGGGTTTTACGGAAGACACCGGCATCGGCGTGTTCCTGCGGGCGCATGCGGGCAAGCCCGGATTTTTCGAGCAGCAGCATGACGAAGTTTCGCGGACCTCGTCCCTGCATGCGTTGCTGCGCGGCGGCGGCCGCTATTCCATCCTGCCGGCGCTGGCGGCCGGCTCCATCGCGCCGCCCCCGGCCGGTCCTGGGATTGAAGCCGGGCCTTTCGTATTCCGTGAATTGAGTTCGCCGCGGCTGTCGCGGGAGGTCTGTCTGATCACGCGCCGCCTGCGGTCGCTGTCGGCAAGTTCGGAACTGTTCCTGCAGTACATGCGGGACGTCATCAACGATAAGCCGGCGCCAGCAGGCGTGAAGGTGCGGGGGAGAAAGGACAGGAAGCCGCGGCAGACGGAGAAAGCGCCGCAACAGTGATGCCGCGGCGCCAGGAACGCTACTGCGCGGCGATCTCCGCGTCCTTCAATTCACCCGCCGGGGCAGCACCGCCCGCATCCAGCGCGACAGGTGCGGCCGGATGCGCTGGTTGTGCAGCAATACCGCGCCCAGCACCCCGATGAACGCGCCGATCACGGTGTCCAGGAAGCGCGCCTCGATCACGTCGATGGGATAGCCCTGCCCCAAATGCGGCGCCTCGGCCAGAAATATGGTCAGCGGGGTGATCAGCACCACCGCGCTGGCGTAGTGGCGCACCACCAGCGTCTCGATCCCGAAGGACAGCGCCATCATCACCAGGCTCAGGGTCCAGACATTCAACGGCAGGCTGAGCAGCGCCCACGCCACGCACAGGCCTACCGTGGTGCCCAGGATGCGGTGCATCTGCCGGCTCCAGGCCGCCCGCAGGCTGGCGCCCTGGATGATCGCCAGGCAGCTGACGGGCACCCAGTATGGGCGCTGCAGTTGCAGCAGTTCGGCCACCAGCAGCGAGATCCCCACGAACAGGCCAATGATCACCGAGTCATAGACCACGAAATCGAACGTGGGCTTGGGCAACTCGGTATGCGGCGGGGCAGGCGCCACGCGCGTCATGTGCAGGGAGTAGGCGAAGGCCACCAGGCAGGCGACCAGGCAGCCCAGCGCCACCATGCCCACGCGCAGCGGCACGTCCTGGATGGTGCCGGGCGTGTAGGCGGCGATCGCGGTGGCCATGATGAAGAACAGGCTGCCCGGCGGGCCCAGGCGATAGCAGCGGCAGACCATGTTCACGACCATGGCGATCAGCGTCAGCGCCGCGATGGTCGCGGTGGGCCAGAACTGCGTCAGCGCGCCCAGCGCATAGCAGGCCACCATCCCGAAGGACGCGGCCAGCAGCATCATCATGCGGATCTGCAGCGACGCATTCGGCAGGCTCAGGAACACCATGCCGCCCAGGCTGGACATCAGCCCGTAGTCCATGCGTCCGAAATACGCGCCCACCATCAGGGGCAGGCCGGACGACAGCGCGGCGGCCAGCGGCATTTCCCAGGGCCGGTCGCTGGCGTTGACGCGGGTCAGCTCGGTCCACGTGCCGTGCAGCTGGTCCTTGACGAAGACGCCCGGGCGCCGTCGCCTGCCGTCCCGCCCCGCGGGTTCGTCGCTTCTTTTCATGGGATTGCCCGGATGACGGTCCGGTTCTGAAAGCGTCCAGTATGGGCGATCGGCCCGGGGACGGCAAACCGGGACGGCGGCCCATAGCCGCCAGCCCCGCCAAATTCCGCCCCCCGGATTTAACGGGAATACCCTGATTCTCCGCCCCAGACCCGATGGCTACCATTCGCCGCACTTCAGCCTTCGGCTGAACGATACAAATGCGCGGAATTGCGCGGAGACACCATGAAAGCACTCAAACTGGCAGCGGCAGGCACCGCCTTGTTCATCTCGTCCTGGACCGCCCATGCGGGCGCGACCTTCGACGCGGTCAAAAGCAAGGGCTTCGTGCATTGCGGCGTATCCACCGGCGTGGCCGGTTTTTCGGTGAACGACAGCAAGGGCGGCTGGATCGGCCTGGACGTCGACCTGTGCCGCGCGCTGGCCATCGCCCTGTTCGGCGACGCCTCCAAGTCCAAGATCCAGGCCATCAGCGCCGTCCAGCGCTTTACCGCGCTGCAGTCCGGCGAAGTCGACGTGCTGACCCGCAACACCACCCTGACGCTGACGCGCGACACCACGCTGGGCCTGATCGGCGTCGGTGTGAACTACTACGACAGCCAGGGCATCATGGTGAACAAGTCCCTGGGCGTGAAGAGCGCCAAGGACCTGGAAGGCGCCACCGTCTGCGTGCAGCCCGGCACCACCACCGAACTGAACCTGGCCGACTGGTTCCGTTCGCACAACATCACCTTCAAGCCTGTCGTAGTCGAGCGCCTGGACGAGATCATCCGCGCCTTCGCCGTGGGCCGCTGCGACGCCTTCACGGGCGACAAGTCGCAGCTCGCCGCGGCGCGCAGCAATCTGGAAAACCCGGAACAGTACGACATCCTGCCCGAAAACTTCTCCAAGGAGCCGCTGGGCCCCATGGTGCGCCAAGGCGACGAGCAATGGTTCAACCTGGTTCGCTGGACCATGTTCGCCATGCTGGAAGCCGAGGAATACGGCGTCACGTCCAAGAACGTGGATGAAATGCTCAAGAGCACCAATCCGAACATCCAGCGCCTGCTGGGCGTGACCCCGGGCATGGGCAAGAACCTGGGCATCGACGACAAGTGGGCCTACAACATCATCAAGCACATCGGCAACTACGGCGAAAGCTTCGAGAAGAACCTGGGCCCGAGCAGCCCGCTGAAGCTTGAGCGCGGCCTGAACGCTTCCTACCGCAACGGCGGCCTGATGTACGGCTGGCCGGTCAGGTAAGGCCCAGGCGGGCGTTCCGGCGGATTTCGGCTGCTGCCCCCTGGGCAGCGCCGCCCTCCGCTTACACTGAAGCCGCCGCTGGACCCAGCGGCCTTTGTTGCCCGCCTGTTTACCTGCCCATGACCACGCCTTCCGCATCCGCCCAGTTCATCCCGGCGGGATTTGTCCCCACCGAAGAACAACGCAAGATCCAGACCTCGCGGAACCGGAGCACCCTGGTCATCGCCAATGCCGGCGCCGCGAAAACCACCACCCTGGCCCTGCGCATCGGCGAAGCGCTGACCCGGGGACTGGCGCCCGAAGACATCCTGGCGCTGACCTTCACCGACGAAGCCAGGCAAGTCTTGCAGACCCGCCTGAAGGACGTGGGCATCGCCCACGACACCGCCCGGCGCGTTCACGTCCAGACCATGGAAGGCTTTGCGCAGCGCATCCTGGCCAACATCGAGGACGGCAAGCCGGAAATCCTGCCTTCCCGGCGCGAACAGCAAGACCACGCCCTGGCGGCGCTGGAAAACGTCGCGCTCAACAACCCGCACTATGCGGACTCGCTCGACATCCGCACCCACAATACGGCCGTCAGCCAGTTCCTGGACAATCTGCTGCGGTTGAAGGCGACGATGACGCTTTCCGTCGATGGCGGGGACGATCCCGAGTACGCGGCGGCCAGCGCGGGCGTTCCTCTGACTGACTACCTGTGGGCCATCGAATACGAAAAACTGCGCGTCGACATTTTCGGCCAGGTGGCCGCCCGCGGTTTTTTCGATGCCAGCTACGACCTGGCCTGCCGGCTGGCTGCAGACCCTGATATCCGCCACCAACTGCCGCATTTCAAGCTGGTGGTGTGCGACGAAATGCACGACGTCAACGAAGCGTCGTTCCGCATTCTTGAAGCCTTTCTGAGCATCGGCATCAGCTACTTCGTCGGCGTCGGGGACAAGGACCAGGTCATCTATTCGCACCTGGGCGCGGATGAATCCTTCCTGCAGCACCGCATCGCTTCCAGCTTTCCGGATTGCGCCAGCCTGCCCCTGACGATGACATACCGCCATGGACCGCACCTGGCCTATGCCATGGAGGCCTTCAAACACAAACCCGTCGATTCCAGTCTTGCCCTGCGCACGGAAATCCGCGAACCGGCCTACGCGGCCGCGCCGGGCGCGTGCGGCGCCGAGGTCGTGCAGGCCGTCCTGCAATGGAAACGGGACAGAAAGCCGCTGGACGGCTGCGCGATCCTGCTGCGCGACGCCCACCAATCCATCGAAATCGAGAACGCGCTGATGAACGCGAGCGTGCAGTACCGCACGCTCACCATGCACAGCTATCTGCTGCGCGAGGAGATCCTGTTTCTGCGGGGCATGGTCGCCATCGCGCTCGACGATTTCCACCACGTTGCGTCCCCCGCCACGCGCGAAGCCATCGTCGGGGCGCTGGCCACCTTTGCGCAGGTGCCCCTGACACCACAGGAACTGCGCGAAGCCCAGGCCACGCTTGCGAAGGAACCGTCTGCACTGAAGCATTTTTTCGATGGGCAGATTCAGCGCGTAGGCAGCGTCGCCGCGCGCACTCGCATCGCCGAGGCCGTGTCGCACCTGCGCGGGCTGTCCGCCGACGCGCCGGCCCTTGGCGCGCTGGAGGAAGTCTGCCGCATCATGGACATGGAGAACCTGGCCCGGCGGCTGTATATCAACCCCTACGACGCGTCGGTGGTGACCAAGTCCGTGCGCGGGTTCATCACTACGGCAGGAGACTCCGGCAAGACCTTGCGCCAGTTCTCTGAATGGATCGGCGCCGCGGAAGCGTTTGCCGGCGGGCGTCCCGGCAAGAACACCGTATTGATCGACTGCGTCGCCAACGTCAAAGGCAAGGAGTTCGACCACGTCATTCTGCCGTTCATGGACGCCGAAGAATTTCCCAGCCCGCTGCGGGAGCTGGAAGAAGAAAGAAACCTGTTCTATGTCGCCGCCACCCGCACGAAATCGCGGCTGACGATGATTGCCCCCGAATCTCCCGAGCAACGCAGCCCCTTCCTGGCGCAAATGCAGTTGGCCGGCACCCAGGCGCGGGCGGACAACACCCTGCGCCGCAATCAGGCGGCTCCCACCAAGACCCTGGGCCATCGCGACCTGAAAGTCGCGTACGCGAACCGGGACGTGGTGAAGGCGCTAGGAGCCCAATGGGACCGGACCCGCAAGGTCTGGTACGTGCCGGCCCATCTGGACCCTGAGCCGTTCCGGCAGTGGTTTGCAGACCTTCCCTAGGGTTAGCCGCAATTTGCGTGTTTGCGCGTGCCCCGTACCGTACGAGAAATATGTTTATCGTACAAAGTCCGGATCACATTTTTTGGAGCAGCACGTGAAGCAGTAGGTCTATAACCCAAGGGGAAGTCATCATGAAACGTCGCAGTGCGTTGAAGCTGATGGGGGCCGCCGCCGGCCTGAGCCTGACCGGCGCGAGCTGGGCACAGAACGGGGCCTATCCGTCCCGCGTTATCAAGATCATCGTCTCGTCCACGCCAGGAAGCGCCACCGATCTTGCGGGGAGGCTGGTCGGGGACCTGCTCTTCGCCAAATACGGCCAGAGCGTGGTGATCGAAAACCGCGCCGGCGCGGGCGGCGTCATCGGCATGCAGGCCGCGGCCGCCGCCAAGCCGGATGGCTACACCCTGACCACGGGCGGACTGGGCCACAACGTGCTGCCGCCCGCCACGTTGCGCGGGCTGCCCATCGACATCCCCACCGCCCTGCTTCCCATCGCCCAGGTGGCCGAGTTCGTCAACGCGCTCGTGGTGCGCGTGGACCATCCGGCCAACACCGTTCCCGAACTGATCGAACACCTGCGCGCCAGCAAGCGCAAGCCGCTGTATGGCAGCAACGGCGTCGGCAGCTCGTCGCAGATGACGGCGGAACTCTTCGCCATGCGCACCGGCCTGAAGTTTGATCACGTGCCCTACAAAGGCGCCAGCGAGGCCCTGGTCGGCACTGCCAACGGCGACCTGGACATCTGTTTCATGAACCTGCCGCCCACGCTGGCCATGGTGGACGGCAAGCGCTTGAAGGCGCTGGCGGTCACCAGCGCCTACCGGGCGCGGCAGTTGCCCAAGGTGCCGACGATGCAGGAACAGGGCATGGCGGACTTCGACGTGACCAGCTGGCTGGGCATGTACGCGCCCGCCCAGGTCGACCCCGCCATCATCGCCCAGCTGTCGGACCTGATCGTCACGGGGCTGGCGACGCCGGAATTCCAGGCCCGCATCATCGGCGCCGGCTTCGAGCCCAAGCTGCGCAACGCAGCGCAATTCCAGGCGTTTTCGGCCGCGGAGTTCAAGCGCTGGAGCGAGGTCGCGCAGCAGGCCGGCATCGTCGTGGACTACGGCGGCAAGTAGCGAACCGCGCGTCGGTCAGACGCGCAGCGACAGGCCGGGGCCGCACGTCGGGCGGCCCCGGCCTCATTCTTGCTGCACGCGTCAGGCGCGCGCCTGCCAGACCTCGGGGTTGACCATGGCCTGCGGCTTCTGGCCGCCCAGCGCGTCCATCAGGTTGGCCACCGCCAGGTCGATCATGGCGCGCCGCGTTTCGTGGGTGGCGCTGCCCACGTGGGCCTGCAGCACCACATTGGGCAGCGCGCAAAGGGGGCTTTCGGCCGGCTGCGGCTCCTGCTCCATCACGTCCAGCCCGGCGCCGGCAATCGTTCCTGCCCGCAGCGCTTCGACCAGCGCGGCCTCGTCGATGACCGCGCCGCGCGCGGTGTTGATCAGGTAAGCCGTCGGCTTCATGAGGCCCAGCTCGCGCTTGCCGATGGAATGGCGCGTCTCGGCGGACAGCGGGATATGCACGCTAAGCACGTCCGACGTCTTGAAGAGCTCGTCGCGGTCGACATACGTGGCCAGCCCTTCCGCCTGCGGATCCTCCCGGCGGTTGTGATAGACCACTTTCATGTCGAAGGCCTGCGCCGCGCGCGCCACCACGCGGCCGATGCGGCCCATGCCCAGCAGACCCAGCGTCTTGCCGCGGATGTCGCGCGTCAGCGGAAAGGCGCCCTTGGTCCAGGCGCCGCTGCGCACAAAGGCGTCGCCCGCCACCAGGTTGCGCGACAGGCAGAGCATCAGGCCGATGGTCACGTCGGCCACCGCGCCGTCCAGCACGCCCGGCGTATTGCAGATCAGCACTTTGCGCTGCGTGGCAGCCTGCAGGTCGACGTTGTCGAAACCCACTGCGAAGTTCGAGCTGACTTTCAAAGCCGGCAGCGCGTCCAGCAGCGCCTGGTCGACCTTGGTGCGCACGGTGCAGACCATGCCTTCGATCTGCGCGCGCTGATCGGCCGGCAGCACCTCGGCGGGATTCTGCCCGGTTGGCACTTCGACGATCTCGCAACGCTCTGCAAGGCGTTCGCGCAGATCCGCCGGCACAGGCGCGGAGACGATGACTTTGGGCTTTTGATTCATTGGGGGCTCCAGAAGGGGTCAGGGTTCAATTGCTTCGACGTCGGTGGCAAACACCTGCTGCTCACCGGCGTCGACCAGCGCGGGTTCGGCGGGATGGTCCAGGTAACGGACGATCAGCCAGAAACCGTCCTGCGGGTTCTCGATGATCTCGGCAAGCGCGCCGCCGGCCATGCGCACACGCACGCCGGGTTGCAGATCGACGAGATTGATGGATTTGTTGTCGGCCATGGCGATGGGCTCCTGAAGGCCTTGGCTACAGTTCAAGCTGCGCGGACGGCACGCGCACCCGGATGCCGTCCAGCTCGGGCGTCATGATCACCTGGCAGGACAGGCGGCTGGTGGCGCAGCGTTCCGGCACCACTTCAAGCAGCGCCTCTTCCGCCATACCCGGCGGTTCCAGCCGCGCATGCCAGTCGGCCTGCACCTGCACATGACAGGTGCCACAGATGGCGCCGCCGCCGCATTCGGCGACGATGCCTTCCAGGCCGTCACGGCGCGCGGCCTCCATCAGGGACCAGTCGTCCGGAACATCCAGCACCTGTTCGGCGCCGTCGGGCAATTCAAAGATGGCAGAGGGCATATCGTCTCCCTGTTGTTTGTCCACAAGTCTCAAGAGGCTGTTTCGGGCGAGCCGATGCGCGGCACGCCCTTGATGAATTCCACCGGGCTGTCGACGGCTTCGATCGCCGCCAGCCGGCCCTGCTGGTAGCGCTCGACCAGCCAGCCCTTGGCGGTGGGCAGCAGCACGTCGCGGCACGGTTCGGCCGGATTGACCAGGCCCGCCATCTGCAGGCGGCGGCCCTGCTGCTCGGACCAGAAGGTGGGCGGGCGCGGCGCGGGCGGGCTCTTGCCAGCGATGGCGGCGGCCGCCGTGCGCGCCTGGGCCAGCGCGTTCTGCACGCTTTCGATGCGGGCGTAGCGCTGCAGCTCGCCGCGAAATGCGCTGGCGCAATCGCCAATGGCGTAGACATCCGGCGCCGAAGTCCGGCAGCACTCGTCCACCACCACGCCGTCCAGGCAGATCAGGCCGGCCGCCTCGGCCAGGGCCGTTTCGGCCACGGCGCCGATCGACACCAGCACCAGGTCCGCGTCCAGCGCGCCGCCGTCGGCCAGATGGGCTCGCCAGCCGGCCGCAGAGCGCTCCCAGCGCGCCACCGCGGCGCCGTGGCGGATCTCGATGCCGGCCTCGCGATGCAGGTCGCCGATGCGCGTGGCGGTCGGCTCGGACACCTTGCCGGCCATCACGTTGCCGCCCTGCTCCAACACCAGCACGTCGGCGCCCAGCTTGCGCGCCGAGCACGCCGCCTCCAGCCCCAGGTATCCCGCGCCCACGACCAGCAGGCGGATGCCCGGACGCAGCGCCTCGCGCAGCCGGTGCGCGTCGTCCAGGCCGCGCACCGAGTACACGTGTTCACCTGAGACCTCGGCGATGCCGCGCGCGCTGGCTCCCGTGGCCAGCACGCAGTGCTCATACGTCACCTCCCTGCCGGAGCTCGTGCGCAGCGTGTGCGCGGCCGTGTCGATGCTGGCCACCGGATCGCCAGCCACCACCACCACGCGCGACTTCTCGTAGGCGGCATCTGCCCGCAATGCAATGCGTTCCGTGCTGGTCGTCCCGGTCAGCAGCGCCTTGGACAGGGGCGGACGCTCGTAGGGCGCGTGCGTCTCCGCGCCGAACAGCGCGACGTCGCCCTCGACGCCCGCGGCGCGCAGGGCCCACGCGCACTCCACCCCGGCATGTCCCGCGCCGATGATGGCCGTGTGAACGTGCTGCAAACGGGAAGAAGGTTCCATGGCGCTCAGGCTCCGAATTTCAGGGAAATGCTGGCGCGGGTGGCAACCTGCTTCCAGCGCGCCAGTTCGGCCCGATTCAGTTCCGCGAACGCCGCCGATCCGCTCGGGCGCGGCTCGAAGCCTGCGGCGCTGAGCGTTTCCGCCGACTGCGGCAGCGCCATACCCTCTTGCAACGCCGCACTCAGCTTCTGCACCAGGTCCGGCGGCATGCCTGCCGGACCGTACAGTCCCAGCCAACTCGTCACATCAAAATCCGCCACACCCTGCTCCGCCATCGTCGGCACGTCCGGCAGCTGCTTGCTGCGATAGCTGCTGGTGACCGCGATGGCGCGGATCGAACCCTTGCGGATCAGCCCCATCACCGGCGGCAGATTGCTGAAACTGAAATCCAGGTTGCCGTTGACCACATCCACCAGCATCTCGCCGCTGCCCTTGTACGGCACATGCAGCAGATTGGTGCCCGTGTGCTGGGCAAAGAACGCCGTGGTCAGATGCACCGACGAGCCGATGCCGTTCGAGCCATAGTTCAGCCCGTCCTTGCTGCGCTTGTGCGCCGTCGCGATCAGGTCGTCGACGCTGCGTATCGGCGAATCCGTGCGCACGATCAGCACATTGATGAACTCAGCCATCTGCCCGATCGGCGTGAACGCGCGCGAGGTGTCCAGCGGCAGCCCGGTCACCGTGGCCATCGGCAGCACCATCCCGCCCAGCCCATTGAGCAGCAGCGTGTAGCCGTCCGCCGGCGACGTCGCCACCTGCTGGCTGCCGATCATGCCGTTGGCCCCCGGGCGGTTCTCCACCACCACCGGCTGCCCGAACTTGCGGCTCAGGATCTCGCCCGCCAGGCGCCCCGCCACGTCGGTCACGCCGCCCGGCGGATAAGGAACGATCAGGCGTATCGGTTTGCTGGGATAGGCGCCGTCCGCGGCCCAGGCAGTCCCGGTAGCAGCCAGCGCGGCGCCGCCGGCGATGGCTTTCAATACAGTACGTCTATGCATGCTGCGACTCCAGGTATGGGCGAGCCTCGCCCTTCCGGCGGACTGGCCCCGAGTGGAAAGAAAACCATCGAATGCCGGCAGACCGGCCGGCGCGGCTGTGATCGGCGCTAGAAGAAGATCGTGAGCGCCTTGGCAAGCAGGACGTTCTGGTCCAGGTGAATCTCGCGCTGCAGAATCGTCCAGCGTCCGTCGCGCCTGCGCAGCACGTCCTCGCGCTTGCCCGCGAACAGGTTGACCTCGGCCTGCAGCCGGTTCTGATAGATCAGAAAGCGCGACCGCACGCGCACCAGATCTCCGCCGCCCTCGTCCGGCCTCACATCCAGCACGCGGATGTTGGTCACCAGATGGGACACGCGCGACGCGGGTTCCTCGGCCCAGTGAATGCCCGTCTTGATCTGCGCGACCCGCTGGCGCAGCGTGTCGATGCCCTCGTCGAACCAGGCGGCATCCTGCTTGCCGGAATATTCCTGCGCCATCGCATCGCGGCGCACATTGCGCGTCAGCGGCATGCGATAGGTGATGGCTTCGTCCAGCAGGCCCAGCCACGCGTCGAACTCGCGATGGTCCAGCAGATCGGCTTCCAGGTGCAGAAAGCGCTGTGCTTCCCACCAGAGCAGCATGTCGTCCACGCTGTCGTCCTGCGCCACCTGCGCGTCGTTTTCGATGGTCGCGTTCATGCCGCCTTCTCCTCGATGCGCACCGCGCGCGCCATCAGCTGATCCCACGACAGGCCATTCATGAACTGCGCCCAGCGCCGGTAATAGGCTCGCGCATTCTCTTCCGTGTATTCCCCGTTTACCGCACAGCCCGGGATCTCAGGCACCGGCTGCGCGTGCCCCACGCCCATCTGGTAATTGAAATAGAGCTCGCGCGACATCGCGCCCATGCTGGCCTCGGTGGCGCCCGTCCAGTTTTCCATGTCGTCCGATTCCGTCATGCCGCCCGGGCCCGAGTAGCGCAGGAAATAGTGCCGCGCCGCGTCCTTCACGGCCTCGGGCGCATCCTTGTCCACCAGGTACATGCGCCACATCTCCATCTCGGTCGCGCTGATGGGGTGGAACACCGCCAGCGTGCGCGGCTGGCGGCCGTGGAACGACATGTTCGGAAAAATCGTGCCCACGCTGGTCTGCACCCGCATCGCCGACCCCAGCGTGCGCTCGCGCGTCTCGTGGATCTGGCGGTAATAGGCCTCCACCTCTGGGTAGCGCCCGTATTGCGGTGCGTACGGCCCTTCCTCATAGAACGGCAGACGCCCCAGCAGTCCGTGCCCCAGATCCGGAAAACAGATCGCCGACCGGCTGACCGATGCATCGCGCCGCCCCTTGCCCGCGCCCGGCCCGATGCCCACGATATCCACCGAGCGATGGCTGATGTCGTGGTACAGATCCCCAATGAAATTCTCGGGCGCGAACTTCCAGTTGCACTTGATGCGCCACTTCTGCACCCCGCCAATCACCTCCGACCCGCCCGGACTGCCATCGCGATGGTCCAGCGCCGCGTCCAGGTACAGGCGCATATTGCCCAGATAGTCCTCGAACGGCGGCGCGTCCGCATCCCAGGTCGCGAACACCGCGCCCTTGTAATTGACTACCTGCGCCACCGTCTTCAAGCCCCACTGCTTCTTGTCCAGCTCGCCCTTGTAATGCGTCGCATGGCCAGGCACGCCCACCAGTTCGCCGGGCCGCTCCACCAGCTTGCCGTCGGTGGAAAAGCTCCAGCCATGGTACGGACAGGTAAAGGTGCGGTTGTTGCCGTGGTCGTAGCGACAGAGCTTCATGCCGCGGTGCGCACAGCTATTGAGCATGACCTGGATCTGCCCCTGCCGGTCGCGCGTCAGGATCACGGACTCCGTACCCATGCGCGACACAAAATAGTCGTCCGGCTTGGGCACCAGGCTCTCGTGGCCCACGAACAGCCACGCGCGCGAGAACACCTGCTTCAGCTCCTGCTGGAAGATCTCGTCGTCCACGAAGATAGACCGGCTGACCAGCCCTTCGTCGGCGCGCACCAACTCATCAATCGTCTTATGACCCATCACCACTTCCCCTTGGAGGATGCCCTTGATTGGGCGCCTACGACTGTTCCGCCGTGGCCGCCGCTGTACGCAGACGTGCTTCCGTGTTGTCGACGTGCGTGCGCGCATGCTGCCGCGCCAGCTCCACGTCGCCTTTCTCGATAGCGGCAAACAATGCCTCGTGCTCCTTCTGCGCCTGCGCACCGCGCCCCGCAATCTTGGCCGACCGCGAACGCGACACACGCAGGTTCTTCTTGAGCAGCACCGCCAGGAAATCGAAGAAATTCAGATAGTGTTCATTGCGCGTCGCGCGCGCCACGCAGCGATGGAACTCCATGTCCGCGTCCACGCCCACCGCCACATCGCCCGACGCAATCGCATCGGCCATCTTGCGCAACGCCACCCGCATCGCCGCCAGGTCATCGTCATCGCGGCGTGCAGCCGCCAGCGGCGCGGCCTCGATCTCAAAGCCCCGCCGCAGCTCCACGATGCGCAGCACCTGGTCCGCATCGCCGATATCGGCCGCCTGCATGCGCAGCACGGAAGGCCGCGCCGTCTGCATGACGGTCAGGCCGCGTCCCTGCTTGCTTTGAACAATGCCATCGCCCTTCAGGCGGGAAACCGCTTCGCGCAGCACCGTGCGCGAAACGCCAAGCCGGGTCGCGATGGTCTGCTCTGGAGGCAAGACCTCGCCGACTTGATAGTCGCCGCTGGTGATCTCATCCAGCAGCATTTCCGTGACGCGGTCAGTCAGGTTGGGCTCTGACTGGAATGCAACCACCGCATCTTTTTTCAACAGTACTCGGGAAGCTGAATCAGGCATAGGAAGTCTCGTCCGAAAACGTGCATCTCATTGCCAGCCCGCGTTGCCTCGGCTGTGTACGTGCCCCGGGAGGGGTGCGTTGAAAATACGATAATCGTATAAGGATGGGAGGGGGTATTAGGGGAAGTGCGGGGGTGGGGCGTGAGCTACACCGTCGACCCGACACTGATAGATTGACGTTTGGAGTAACGGAAGTGGAAGTGAGGGGATGAAACGCACCGCCCAAATCCCAGGATCTCACGCACCGTCATGCCTCGGGCGTACATCGCGACGATCTTGTCGTCAAAGCCCGTGAAATGCCGCTCGTGCTTCAGGATAAGCAGCGGCGCGAAGCTCCCGTCGCGGTCGCGCGGCACCTCGATACGCACCGGGCCTTCCCCGGTGAGTACCCTCTTGGCGCCCTTGCCGTTGCGCTGGTTCGCGACATCAACGGGCTTGGCAGACCCGCTCGGATAGCCCAGATGATGGTTCATCTAACCACCGAGCGGTCGCTCGATCAACGCCTTCTTGAAGGCCAGCGAGGCGGCGTTGATCTCTTCGGCCGTCGTCGGACCGTCGCCGAACGACGCCAGCAGCTCAGGGGGGGAATAGCCGGCAGATCGGCTAGCTTGGACTTCGGGTTGCGTGGCATAAATGCTCCGTGGACGCATGTTATGCCTTAAACACGAAACTACTGACAGGCCCAACCGCGCCGTTTCACGCCTTGACCCAACCAGTGGGTCATTCCCAAAGCGATATAAATTTCACCGAGATTGCGATCGAGTCGTTGGCATATTGGCCGGCGAGCGAAATGTTGAATGTCATTTGAGACCGATATGACTCGGCGCCCCTCGGCATCGGATACACCAGCTCGACCGTTTTGCAGTCGTAGCGTAAGGCATAGGCTAGCAATTGATAGATGTCACCCTCATCTACGCCAAGATCTGACGCACGAGGGTTGATCCGCTTCCACTTTGCATCCACCACGCGGTCAATGCTTGATGCGTTGCCATCCAAGTCTGTGCGCCATATAGTGATATCCGGCTTCAACAAGAATATCTTGTGCTTTCCATGACTGGCTAGGTGCAGAGGCGGTCCCTGCACATTTACGATCCGATTAGGTCCGGCCCGGACTTCTTCTAGCCTAGCTGCATGGGCTTCAAACAGCTTGTTCATGTCGAACAAAAGTCCTGGAGCCTCCGTGATGCCTTTGGCCATTGCGGGACTGACCGTGCCCAGCAACCATTCACACCAGGTGAGCACGTCAGTGTATCGGCGTGTTGTCCGGTCGCGTGGCAGACGCGCTACATCCTCCGCTGACATCTTCACCGCTGAAACATTGCCGTACCTGGCATGCGCTTCGTACCAAAGCCGCTGCGTAGCTGTTGTTCTGATCCAGCCGAAACACGCCACTAGCGCAGCGCGAATGCTGCGGTTGTAGACATTGTCGACCGTAAATTCGTCGTACTCACAATGCAACAAGTGAGGGCGCGACGCATTGCGCCGGGCATGGCCTTGGGCGTGAAATCTTCCCTTGATGACTGGCAAATCTTCAGCATGCACCATGTATCGGCTTAGCAAGCCACGCCTCGCCTGCTCAAGAGCGCAGAGCAAAAATGCTTCAATGAATATATCCAAAAGGGGCGCCTGCACCGATTGCTGTTGAACAGTGCCGACCTTCTTTATGGTTACTCGGCGAGCGCCGTGCAACATGGCCAACAACGCTCCTCGCGAACTATCCACTTCACCCGGCAGTCTAGCGTCGGATACTCCGACCTTGGGCAGAACCTCAAGCACACAAGTAGGCAAGCGCACCACTCCACAATACTGCGCAAGTTTCACCCCTTCTGCTCGACGTTCGCAAAATCCCTTTCGCATTTGATTGAGCAGAAGCAGCGCCTGAGCGTCGGCCTCGGTCAACCACATATCTGCATCCGCTATCGACTTTGCGGAGTCAAACCATTCTCGAACGGGAATGGTCTCATGCTCCAATACCGAAATTGTTCGTAGACCTTCCATTGAGTCATTCAGCGCTCAAAATATTACTGGGGTCCGAATCCTCGGATGCGGTCTGCGCGCCTAAGGCGAGGATTGGAGCCGCTGAATACAAGCCGACAATATCGGACTCGGTCCAGGAACTTAGGTCTCCGACCGAGAATGTCGACCTAACCTCTGGCCCCAAGGATTGCTTCGCTCCAGGAAACAGCTTGGAAGGCGAAAGCGTGCGAGATGTGATGAAAACACTATCTTCGCGGCTTCCGGTCAACACCAACCGAACCTTCTCCATATCCTCGAAAAAGTATTCCTGAAGCAAAGGAATCACTCTCTGCGCCAGGACCTGTCTCAGCTCGTCAAGTGAACTGATCCCAATGAAAATCGCATGACCAATAGCATGATCCCGATCCAACAGGTATTCAAGCCGATCGTTCAGACATTGGAGCAACGCCCGCAAATCAACTGATCCAATCTTCGCAGGTTCAACGCGTGCTACCTCGGGCGCGCACTCTTGAAAGCGGAAGCGCCTCCGCAGCGCAATATCCATCATTGCAACCGAACGATCAGCCGTATTCATCGTAGCGACTAGGTTAAGGTTGTCAGGCACGCCAAAGCGGTATGAAAGCCCTTGTAGTGTTACCCATGCCCCTTCATCCTTGGCCCTACTACCGGCGATTACACGCTTGCTAGGTTCGATAAGCGTGATCAACTCGCCAAACACTTTGGCTACATTCGCCCGGTTTATTTCGTCGATAAATAGAGTGAACTGCTGGGTTGGATTTGCATGAGCTTCTTCACACAAACGGAGAAATGGGCCCTTCTGGTAAACCACCACTACGCCGTTGCCATCCGCCGACGCCACTGGCCGCAAGCCACCAACGAAGTCCTCATAGGAGTAGCTGGGATGAAATGCTACGAACTCACAAACCTCCCCCTTCTCAAACGCGATTTTCATTCGGGCCTGCATCTCGTGGGTTTTTCCCGTCCCCGGCGGACCAAATAGGATCAGATTGTCTGCTACTCGAAGAGTCGGCGTCGCGTTGGTCGCCGTGTCGATGTCGTATTCGGGATCGGACTCTTGCGCAGGAATTTCATCGCTGGTCTCGTCCGAAAATTTGCCGCCCTTCTCTTCTGCGAGTTGTTTCGTAGGCTGAGTTACTTGCTGCTTAATCAGGGTGCCGACTGGCGGAGCGTAATGATCTACTTGATTCGGATATTGCGTCTCCAATCGTTTG
>NZ_AGUF01000081.1 GCF_000236785.1 Achromobacter arsenitoxydans SY8
GCTTGCGGCGTCCGCGCTCCATAGCGGGGCGCGTCCCTGAACCGGCGGCGCGGCCTCGGGGAACTGAGCGAGCAGGGCCAGGATGGTGCGGGCGGTCGTGCCCAGCGTGGTCGGCGCCGATGCCGTGGTGTCACTACTGGTGACCAGGCCGCGGGCGGCCAGCGCCAGCGCGGCGGCGGTTTTGGGGTCGACAACAGTATTCTGGCGGTCGCCTCGGGCGCCGCCAGTCTGTATGCCTTGCCGGGAATCGCGGGTGGATCCATCCGACGGTCCGGCTTTCTCCGGACTGCCGGGCTGGCTGACCGCGTCGGGCCGCGCGCCGGAAATCTGGTTGGCGTTTGCGGCGGACATCGTCGTGCCAAGCACGGCGTCCAGCCGCTGGACCAGGACGTTACCGAGCGCGGCGGGACCGATGCTCATTCTTCAGGCGCCTGATTGCCGTAGGCGGAAAGCAAGGTCTGCTGGCGCTTCATGCGTCCCAGCAGTTCGCCCAGCCGCGCCAGTTGGGGCAGTGCCAGGTCGCGCGTCATCGCATCGTTTTCAAGGATGCGCACGAGCAGGTCGTACTTCATGCTGCGGCCGGCTTCGTCCAGGGGGCTGGAGCGCTCGGCGTGGCGCAGGCGCTCGACCTGTTCACAGTAGAGCTGCCCATGCATGAGCGCGGTGTCCCAGTCGCCGGCCTGGGCGGCCGTCAACATCTCGCCCGTGGACAGGGCGATCTCCTGATATTGTTCCAGGATGGCGGAGTACTGGGTAAGGGACGTCATAGAACTCTCGGGCGCTTGATGGCTGGCTGAATGGGTCGTGTGGGCCATCAAAGTTGTGCGCCGGGGGCAGGCCGGTCGATGGAGGTCTGCCAGGCTTCGGCCAGATCCGCCAGCAGGCGGTCCGCGATGTCGAGCTGCTCGACGTCCGCTTTCAGGTTCGCCATCAGCAGTGTGCGGACAATGTAGTCGTAGAGCCGGCTGAGATTGGCGGCGATGTCGCCGCCGGCCTCCATGTTCAGGCCCATTTTCAAGCCTTCGTCGACGATCTTGATTGCCTTGGTGATTGCCGTGCCCCGTTCGGACACGCGGCCTTCCTGCAGGTGGATGCGCGCCTGTCCGATTGCCGCGCGCGCCCCCTGGTAAAGCAGGGTGATCAGCCTTTCCGGGGTGGCGCTCATGACCTGCGTTTCCAGGCCGATATCGGCGTAGGAGCGGACGGAGTATGAGCCTGAGGGGCGGCGCGCGGCGTACGTCATTTAATGCATCTTCTTGGTTATGAGTTCGACTTGTTCATGGCCGCAAACTGCTGGGTCAGGTAGTTAGCCGTGACAGACTGCTGTGCAACGAACTTGTCCAGCTGGACGAACTGGGCGCGCATCAGCTCAAGCTGGGCTTCGCCGGCGGCCTTGGCGCGGGTGTACTGGTTCTTTACGTTCTCGATCGACTTGGCCAGACCGTCGGTCTTGGTCTTGATCGAGCCGGTGTCGCTGAGGATGTCCTTGGTGGCCTTTTCGAAATTCGCGGCCAGGCCGTCGGCGCCGGACAGCATGCGGGCGACGTCGGCGCTATTGGAGGCCAGCGCCTTGTCCAGCTTGGTCTGGTCCAGCGTCAGTTGGCGCGTGTTCGGATTGGTCGTGATGCCCAGGTCGGCCAGCGAACGCATGGAGCCTTCACCCGTCACGAACTGCAGCGCGCTGGCGAGCGACGACTGGATGCTGCGCGTCGTGCCGTCCCCGGTCAGCGGCTGGTTGGTGGCGGCCGTCGCGTCGAACGCCGTCAGGTTCTTGATCGTCGTCTGCAGCGTGTTGTAGGCGGTCACGAAGCTCTGGATGGCCTTGCTGGCCACCGAGGGATCGCTTTCCAGCTTGAGCGTGATCGGCTTGTCGGCTTCGGTCTTGGCCGTCAGGTTCAAGGTCACGCCGTCGATGGCGGTCGAGATATTGTTGGTGCCGCTCTTGACCGTGATGCCGTTGATGTCGATCTCGGCGTCGACGGCGGCGGTGGCCGTCATCTTGGTGCTGGTGTCGGCGGCGTCGGTGTTGTAGTTCAGGACGTCCTTGAGCGACTGGTCGCCAGTCACGGTGATGGACTTGACCGAAGCCTCCACGCCGGTGTCCTTGGCGGTCAGCATGAGGTAGCTCTTGCCGTCGCCGTCGGTGATGACGGTGGCGCGCACGCCCAGCGTGTCGTCGGCGTTGACCGCCTTGACGATGCCGTTCAGGGAAGTGTCGTCCTTCAGGTCGACGGTCTTCTTGGTGCCGTCGGCCAATTCGATTTCGAAGGAACCCGTGGCGCCATTGGACGCCTTGCGGTCGGCCACCGCACCCGATTGCAGGGTCTGCGAGGTGGCGATGCTCTTCACATTGATGGTGTACTGGCCCGCCACGGCGCCTTCGGCGGCCACGGTCGCGGTCAGGGCGTCGCCGCCGGTCACGCTGCCTTTCACGGCGCCCAGCGTCTCGGCCTTGCCCAGCACGGCGGCGGCCTTCTGCACGGCTTCCACGGCGCTTTTCAGTTGGCCGTATGCCGTAACGCGGGTTTCGAAGCTGGTCTGCCGTACGGTGTACTGCTCCAGCTTCTTTTCCTCGGCTGCTTGCAGCTTCGTGAGGATGTCCTCCAGGGGCAAGCCTGAATTCGAACCGAGGTTGGTGATGGTGGCCATGTGAAATTCCTTCCTAGCGATGCAATTCTGTCAAAAAATGGATGCCGGCGATTGGCCGGGTAAAGGCATAAGGCGGGCCTAATTCGGCGCTTCTCTTGCCGCGTCCCGTCGAGTCACGTGCCCAACAATGTTTTAAGTGCCGGATCAGGCCGAAGTCTTGATCCCGTTTCCTTGCATATTCACAATCATTTTGGCGATTTTGAGTACCGTTTCGCTGGGGATCGTGCGAATTACGTCTCCTGACTCCGCGTCCACCACAGACACCACCACTTGGTGGACATTGGGATCGATTTCGAACTGAAGCTGGGTCGACCAGGCCTTCATCTGATCGTTGATTTCGTCGATCGCTTTATCCAGGGGCAGCTTTTGCGCATTGGACTGGTCCGACGTGGCGCTGTCGGATGCGCTGCTGTTCGTGCTCGCCGGGGCGGGCGTGGCGGTTGCTGAGGGGTCTGGGGCGGCGATTACGGTCGAAACCGGTAACGACGCGAACGCTGCGGGGGCTAACGGGGTTACGGCCATGATCACTCCAACGGCGAGGGGCGTCTCGGAGGAACGCGCTGTTTTCAGGAAATTCTCAGTTACCATAACGACACTGCCGCAGGGAACTTTAGCCCCGCGCAAACAGGTGCTTCACGTGCTAAGGGTTCGGATCGGTCAATGAGTGTCAAGACGGCGCTGCGAGTCATCGAAATCATCGAAACGTACGCCCGCGAGAAACGCGCGCTGCCCCTGTCGGAACTGGCCCGCCTGCTCGATGTCCCCGTTTCCAGTTGCCTGGCGCTGATCCGCACCCTGACCGGGCTGGGCTATCTGTACGAAACAGGCAGGCGCCAAGGCTATTACCCCACCGGCCGCCTCCTGGCCATGGCCCAGCGCATCGCGCGGGCCGATCCCGTTCTGGACCGGGTTTATCCCAGCCTCACTGAATTAAGGGACGCCACGCGCGAAACCGTGGTCTTCGCCAAGCTGGCGCCCGACGGTCGGGTGGTTTACCTGGATGTGCTGGATTCGCCGCATACGATCAGATACGCGCCCGTTGCAGGCGAGTTCAAAGACGTACACGCAAATTCGCTGGGAAAAGCCTTGCTTTCCCTGCTGGATGACGCCGCCCGGGACGTGGTGCTGGCAGAGGCGGCCATGACCCGCTACAACGAGCGCACGCTGGTGACGCGGGAGGCCCTGCTGGCGGACATCGACGTGTCGCGCCAGCGGGGGTGGTTCATGAACAGCGGCGAATCCATTCCCGACGTCGGCGCCATCGCCTGGCCCGTCACGCTTTCAGGCGAGCACTACGCCATTTCGGTGGGGGGGCCGATCTACCGCATCGAGCCCCAGCAGGAAGCCTATGCCCGCATCCTGCGCGCCGCCTGCACCGGCCTTGAACAGCAGGCCTGACGCCCGCTCGGGTCAATAGGATTTCGGCAGCCCCAGCACCTTTTCCGCGATGAAGCACATGATCAGCTGCGGGCTGACGGGCGCAATGCGCGGAATGAAGCTTTCGCGCAGCAGCCGCTCCACGTGGTACTCCTTGGCGTAGCCCATCCCGCCCAGCGTCATCACAGCCGTCTGGCAGGCGTTGTAGCCGGCCTCGGCCGCCAGGTATTTCGCGGAATTGGCGGCGGGGCCGCAAGGTTTGCCGGCGTCGTACAGGCTGGCCGCCTTGAAGACCATCAGGTCCGCGGCCTCCAGCTGCATCCAGGCCTGGGCCAGCGGATGCTGGATGCCCTGGTTCTTGCCGATGGGGCGGCCAAAGACGGTGCGCTCGCCGGCATACTTGACGGCCCGGTCCAGCGCCGCGCGGCCGATGCCCACGGCCTCCGCCGCGATCAGGATGCGTTCCGGATTCAGCCCGTGCAAGATGTACTCGAAGCCGCGGCCTTCTTCGCCGATGCGGTCCGCCACGGGAATCCGCAGTCCGTCGATAAACAGCATGTTCGAGTCGACCGCCTTGCGGCCCATCTTCTCGATCTCCCGCACTTCGATCCGTTCGCGGTCCAGGTCGGTATAGAAGAGCGACAGGCCCTGCGTGGGCTTTTCCACTTCAGACAGCGGCGTGGTGCGCGCCAGCAGCAGCATCTTGTTCGCCACCTGCGCCGTGGATATCCAGATCTTGCGGCCATGGACGACGTATTCGTCGCCCTGGCGCACGGCCCGGGTGCTGAGCTTGGTCGTGTCCAGGCCCGCGTCGGGTTCAGTAACGGCAAAGCAGGCCTTTTCCCGTCCGGCGATCAGCGGCTCGAGCCAGCGGGCGCGCTGCTCGTCGCTGCCGAACACCACGACCGGATTCAGGCCGAAGATATTCATGTGGACGGCCGAGGCGCCGGTGAAGCCGGCCCCTGAGGCGGCGATGGTCTGCATCATCAGCGCGGCTTCGGTCATGCCCAGTCCGGCGCCGCCGTATTCCTGCGGCATGGCGATTCCCAGCCAGCCGTCGCGGGCCAGGTCGGCGTGCAGCGGCTCGGGAAAGCCGCCTTCGCGGTCGCGCTCCAGCCAGTATTCGTCGGGGTAGCGGTCGCAGATGCGGGACACGGCGTCGCGCAACGCCAACTGGTCGGGAGTGAATTCAAAGTCCATCTTCGTTTCCGTCTTGGGTAATGCCGCGGGCGAGCATGGCGGCGATCTGTTCAGGGCCGTAGCCGGCCTGGGCCAGCACTTCGCGGCTGTGCTGGCCCAGCCGCGGGGCGGGGCGGCGCAGGGATGTCGGCGTGCCTTCGTACCGTCCCAGCGGGCCAGTGGTGCGGATCCGGCCCTCCGAGGGATGGTCCATTTCCTGGATGAAACCCGTGGCCGTCAGGTGCTCGTCCTGGATCAGGCCGTCAATCGTGTAGAGCTGCGAGGCGGGGATGTCCGCTCGGGCCAGGTCTGCCAGCCAGTCCTGGCTGGGCCGGGTGGCGATCACCTCGGCCACGAAGGCGTAGACCTCGCTGATATTTGCGGCCCGCGCGCCGTGCGTGTGAAAGCGCGGGTCCTGCGACAGTTCGGGGCGTCCGATGAGGCTGAAGAAATTGCGCCAGTGCTTGTCGTTGTAGATCAGCAGGCAGATGTAGCCGTCGGCCGTGGCGTACGGACGGCGATGCGGCGCCAGCAGCCGCGCATAACCTGTCGGGCCCAGGGGCGGCTCGAAGGTGGCGCCGCCCAGGTGGTCGCCCAGGACCAGATGCGCCATCCCCTCGAACATGGGAATTTCCACCTGCTGGCCGCGGCCCAGCGTCCGCGCGCTCAGCACCGCCGACACGAGCGCGATGCCCACATGCAGGCCTACCGCGCGGTCGGCAAGCGTAAGCGGCGCGTATCGCGGGACGTCGCCGCTCTGCTGGGCGGACAGCGCGGCGATGCCGGTCTGGCCCTGGATCAGGTCGTCATAGGCCGGGCGGCCGGCATAGGGGCCGGCCTCGCCGAAGCCATAGGCGCCCACGTACACGATGCGCGGGTTGCGGGCCGCCACCGCCTCGTACGACAGGCCCAGGCGAGCCATTGCCTGGGGGCGGATGTTGTAGAGCAGGGCGTCGCAGCTCTCCGCCAATTTCAGGCAGGCGTCCAGGCCTTCGGGGGTCTTCAGGTCCAGCACGATGGACCGCTTGTTGCGGTTCAGGTGCAGATAGATGTGGCCCATGCCGGGGTTGCGCATGGGGCCGACGGCCCGCATGTTGTCCCCCGCGGGCGATTCCACCTTGATCACGTCCGCACCCAGGTCCGCCAGGACCTGGGTCGCGTACGGCCCCATCACCACTGAGCTCAGGTCCAGGATGCGCACGCCGGCAAGCGGCCCGGCGCAAGGCGTTTCGGGAAGGGGCTGGTCCATCATTGCTGTTCGATCCCCGCGTCGCGGATCAGCTTGCCCCACAGGTCGCGCTGTTCCCCCACGAACTGGGCGAACGCCTCGGGAGTGCTGGAAAAGGCGTCGAAGCCCAGTCCGGCAAGGCGTTTTTTCACGTCGGGCTTGGCAACCACCTGGTTGATGGCGGCATTCAGCTTGGCCACGACTTCCGGCGGCAGGCCGGCCGGGCCGAAGTATCCGTTCCAGGAGTTCAGGTCGAAATCGGGCACGCCCGCCTCGGCCATGGACGGCAGGTCAGGCACGATGGTGCTGCGCTCGGCGGTGGAGACGGCCAGCGCGCGCAACTGGCCAGACTGCACGAAGGGCAGGCCGGAAGCCAGGTCGGTGAACATGAAGTCCACCTGGCCGCCGACCACGTCGGTCAGGCCTTGCGGCGTGCCCTTGTAGGGCACGTGCAGGATGTCGACCTTGGCGCGGTTGGCCAGCGTGGCGCCAGCCACGATGCCGGTGCTGTTGCCGCTGGCGTATGTAATGCGCCCCGGGTTCTTCTTGGCGTCGGCCACCAGGTCGCCCACCGTCTTCCAGGGCCGCTTGGGGTTGACGACCAGGATGAAGGGCAGATTGCCGCCGCGGGCGATCGGCGTGAAATCCTTGACCGGATCGTAGGGCACGTTCTTCATCAGCCAGGGCGCGGCCGAATGCGACGTATTGGTCGTGACGAACAGCGTGTAGCCGTCCGGCTTGGCGCGCGCCACGTAGCTGGCCGCGATGGTCGCATTGGCGCCGGGCTTGTTTTCGACCACGATTTGCTGGCCCAGGATGGCCGACAGTTCGGAGCCGAAGATTCGTCCCACGGCGTCCGTGCCGGATCCCGCGGGGAAGGGCACGACCAGGGTGATCGGCTTGGACGGGTAGTCCGCCGCGTGGACGGCGGGCGCCGCGATCAAGGCGGCGCCGCTGACGAGCGCGGCGCCTAGCAGGCGTATGGGTTGCATGGGTTTGTCTCCTGTCTTTTATAGGAATGAGAAGGGCGCGGCTTCTACGGCCGCTGCCCGTCAGGTCGCCGCATCAGGCGGCTGGGGGTGACGCCGGAAAGTCGCGTATCACGCGATCTGGGGATTCTTCGTAAGGAGGCGTGTAGATCACCAGCAGGCGCGCCGGCTCGTCGCTGGTCACGGTGAAGACATGGGGGATGTCGGGGGGGAAGTAGCAGCAGTCGCCGGGCCCCATGTCGGCCCATTCGTCCTGCACCTGCGCGCGGGCCGTGCCCGAAATCAGGTAACAGACCTGTTCGATGCCCGGATGCGCGTGGGGCAGCGCGCCCTTGCCCTTGTCGATCACGCCCAGCAGCACTTCGACGCCGCGGGCGCCGACGGTGTCAGGCGAGATCAGCCGCCGGTTCAATGTGCCCGTGTGGTTGGCGGGGTGGTAGCCCGGCACGTCGGCTTCGCGGACCAGCCAGGCAGGTGTCTTTTGCTGCGTCATGTCTCTTCCTTATATTTTTCATACATGAATTTATTTTTACGTATGAGAAAAACATGGGCAAGCATTTTCTGGCCGGCTAAACCGTGCCGCTCCCTAGGGGATTAGGGAAAACACCGTGCGCGGACTGCTAAAATCGAAGGCTGATTTTCTTTCGCGAATCCGCCATGTCTTCTGTTCGTACGCCTGACGCTACCGCAACCTTGTCTGATTGGCTGCAGTACCTGGAGTCCATCCATGCCACCGCGATCGACATGGGCCTGGACCGCGTGCGCGTCGTGGCGGACCGCATGGGCCTGGCGCTGCCTGGCGTGAAGTTCGTCGTCGGCGGCACCAACGGCAAGGGTTCCACCTGTGCCATGCTGGAGGCCATCCTGCTGGCCGCCGGCTACAAGGTCGGGCTGTATACGTCCCCGCACCTCATCGACTTCAACGAGCGCGCCCGCGTCAACGGGCAGATCGCCTCCGACGCGGACCTCATCGCCCAGTTTCAGGCCGTCGAGGCCGCGCGCGGCGACGTCTCGCTGACGTACTTCGAATTCACCACCCTGGCGATCATGCGCCTTTTCTCGCAGTCCAGGTTGGACGCCGTCGTCCTTGAAGTCGGTCTGGGCGGGCGCCTGGACGCGGTCAACATCGTCGACGCGGACTGCTCCATCGTCACCAGCGTCGACCTCGACCACACCGAGTGGCTGGGCGACACGCGCGAGAAGATCGGTCTCGAGAAAGCCCACATCTACCGCAGCGGCCGGCCCGCCATCTGCAGCGATCCCGTGCCTCCGCAATCGCTGCTGGACCACGTCCAGGAAATCGGCGCCGACCTGTGGCTGTTCGGGCGCGATTACAACTATTCCGGCGACCGCCAGCAATGGGCCTACGGCGGGCGCGAACAGCGCCGCAGCGGGATGGCCTATCCGGCCTTGCGCGGCGCCAACCAGCTGCTGAATGCTTCGGCCGCATTGGCCGCGCTGGAATCCGTACGCGATCGCCTCCCGGTGCCGCAGCAGGCCGTGCGCCTGGGCCTGCTGCAGGCGTCGCTGCCCGGCCGCTTCCAGATCCTGCCGGGCCAGCCCACCGTCATCCTCGACGTCGCGCACAATCCGCACGCCGCTGCCGTGCTGGCCCAGAACCTGGACAACATGGGCTTCCATCCCTACACCCATGCGGTGTTCGGCATGCTGAACGACAAGGACCTCGCCGGCGTCGTGGCCAAGCTGGGATCGCGCATCGACTACTGGTATTGCGCGGGCCTGCCCGGACCGCGCGGCACGCCCGGCCAGGCGCTGGCGGACCAGGTCGCGGCGGCGCTGCCGCCGTCGCCCGCGGGCAGCGAAAGCCCTGGCATCCAGGCCTACGCCGATCCGGCCCAGGCCTATGCCGCGGCGCGCGAACGGGCAGGCGAGAATGATAGAATCGTGGTGTTTGGGTCGTTTCTCACCGTAGCCTCGGTTTTGCAGGCTCTGGGTCGCAAGGCATAGGCAAATCGGGCCATTCGCGTGGTGGCGGCCCGCCGCCGTATTGCCGCAAGGCGCCGCAAGGAATTCTCCTCCATGGGTTTTTTCAAACGCAAAGATCCTGCCGATCAGGCGCAGGCCTCCAAACGGGCTGCCGTGCCCAGCGAGGTCCAGGCCGCTGAACTGCGCGGCCGCGCGCGTCGCAGGCTTGCGGGCGCCGTGGCGCTGGTGCTGGCCGCCGTCATCGTGCTGCCCATGGTGCTGGATTCGCAGCCGGCGCCCGTCGCCGACAACATCCCCATCAAGGTGCCCGAACGCAGCACCCCGTTCCAGCCCCAGATATCCGAGCCGCAGGCCGCCGCGCCTGCAGCGCCCGAACCCGCTCCCGCAGATCCCGCCGCCGTGCCCACGCCGCCCGCTGTGACGTCCGTGCCGCCGCCCGTGGCGGCCGCCCCGGCAGCGCCGCCCGCGGCCCAGCCCGCCACGCCTCCCAAGCCCGAAGCGAAACCCAAGCCCGAGCCCAAGCCGGCCACGCCGCCCAAGCCTGATACGCGCTCCGACGACGGGGCCCGCGCGCTTGCGCTGCTTGAGGGGCGCTCCGCGCCCGCCGCCACGCCGGCGCCCAAGCCGGCTGCATCCAAGGGCAATTTCGTGCTTCAGATCGCGGCTTACTCCACTTCGGAAGACGCCCAGTCGCGCCGCGGCAAGCTGCATCAGGCCGGCGTGACGAACGCATTCGTCGAGCAGGTCTCCAAAGATGGCAAGCAGCAGTACCGCCTGCGCGTGGGGCCGTTCCCCTCGCGCGAGGCGGCACAGGCGGCCCAGGCGCGCTTGCGCACCCTGGGCTATGACAATGGTTTCATTGCCGCCCAATAGTGACCGGTTTCGACTTCGTCGTGCTGGCCATCCTGGCGGTATCGGGTGTGCTGGGCCTGGTGCGCGGCCTGCTCAAAGAGGTGCTGTCGCTGGTCGCCTATCTGCTGGCCTTCGTGGCCGCGATATGGTGGGGCCCCACGGTCTATACGTGGCTGGAACCCTATATTGAAACGACGCTGCTGCGCATGGGAGTCTCATACGCCGTGGTGTTCATCATCGTGTTGCTCGGCGTTGGGTTGGTCAATATGACGCTTGCCGCCTTGATCCGCAGCACCGGACTCAGCCCGGCCGACCACGGCCTGGGCGGAATGTTCGGTCTGGCCCGTGGTCTGCTGATCGTGCTGGCGCTGGTCGCCGCCGCAGGCTATACGCCGCTGCCGGAAGAGCCATGGTGGAAGGACGCCATGTTTTCGCATTCGGCCATCGAGGCCGTCAAACATATCAAGACGTGGTTGCCGCCATCCCTGGCGACGTACCTGCCGTATTGATTAGCTTCAAATCAACCAGGAAATCTCACCATGTGTGGAATCGTAGGCGTCGTCGGGCGCGGGCCGGTCAACCAGCTGCTCTATGACAGCTTGCTGCTGTTGCAGCATCGCGGGCAGGACGCCGCGGGGATCGCGACGTCGCAGGGCAACCAGTTCAATATGTACAAGGCGCACGGCCTGGTGCGCGACGTCTTCCGCACGCGCAACATGCGCGCGCTGCCCGGCACGTCCGGCGTCGGCCAGGTTCGCTACCCGACCGCGGGCTCCAGCGCCAGCGAGGAAGAGGCCCAGCCTTTCTACGTCAACGCGCCTTTCGGCATCATGTTGTCCCACAACGGCAACCTGACCAACTGGCGTGAACTGCGCGAATCGCTCTACCGCGTCGACCGCCGCCACATCAACACCAACTCCGATTCGGAAGTGCTGCTGAATGTGCTGGCGCACGAACTGCAGTCCGCGGCCAACGGCGTGTCGCTCGACGACGACGCCATGTTCCGCGCGGTCGCCGCCCTGCACAAGCGGGTGCGCGGCGCCTATGCCGTGGTGGCCCAGATTTCCGGGTACGGCCTGCTGGCCTTCCGCGATCCCAACGGTATCCGCCCGCTGTGCATCGGCCGCACGGAAACCGAAGAAGGCGTGGAATGGATGGTCGCCTCGGAATCCGTGGCGCTGGAAGGCAGCGGTTTCGCGTTCGTGCGCGACGTCGAACCCGGCGAAGCCGTGTTCATCGACCTGGAAGGCCGTCTGGTCGCCCGCCAGTGTGCCGACAACCCGCAGCTGGTGCCCTGCATTTTCGAATACGTCTACTTTGCCCGCCCCGATTCGATGATCGACGGCGTGTCGGTGTACGACGCGCGCCTGCGCATGGGTGAATACCTGGCCGACAAGGTGGCGCGCAACATGCGCCTGGGCGACATTGATGTCGTCATGCCGATTCCGGATTCCTCGCGTCCGGCCGCGATGCAACTGGCCGCGCGCCTGAACCTGGACTACCGCGAAGGGCTCATCAAGAACCGCTATGTGGGCCGCACGTTCATCATGCCGGGCCAGGCCGTGCGCCGCAAATCGGTGCGCCAGAAGCTCAACGCCATCGGCTCCGAGTTCAAGGGCAAGAACGTTCTGCTGGTCGACGACTCGATCGTGCGCGGCACCACCAGCCGCGAAATCGTGGACATGGCCCGCGCCGCCGGCGCCAACAAGGTGTACTTCGCCTCGGCCGCGCCTCCGGTCCGCTTCCCCAACGTGTACGGCATCGACATGCCGACGCAGAGCGAACTGATCGCCACTGGCCGCACCGACGAAGAAATCGCCCGCGCGATCGGCGCCGACAGCCTGATCTACCAGGACCTGCATGATATGCAGCAGGCGGTCCGCGACATCAACCCGAAGCTGTCGCGCTTCGAAGCGTCGTGCTTCGACGGCCAGTACATCACCGGCGACATCACCCCCGAGTACCTGGCCCGCCTGGGTCAGTCGCGCTCGGAAGCCGGCCAGGACGAGGGCGCGGGCGGCCTGCGCTTCAACATGGGCCATACCTCCGACGACGCCTGACCGTCCCGGCGTCTCGCGCCCATAAAAACGCCGTCCCTCGGGACGGCGTTTTTTTTCCGGCGCGGGACGGCTACGTCTTGGGATCCCACAGCGGCGCGCGCGTGGCCTCCAGGTGCGTCAGGTAGAGGCGCAGGTCGAACTCGTACTGATGGTAGTGCGGCTCCATGCGCAGGCACATGTTGTAGAAGGCCTTGTTGTGGTCCTTTTCCTTCAGGTGCGCCAGTTCGTGCACCGTGATCATCTTCAGGAATTCTTCCGGCACGCTCCTGAACAGCGTCGCCACCCGGATTTCATGCTTGGCCTTCAGCTTGCCGCCCTGCACGCGCGAAATGTAGGTGTGCTGCCCAAGCGCGTGCTGGATCACATGGATCTTGCTGTCGAACGCCACCTTGTTGATCTGGTCGCCGTTGCGCATATAGGCGTTCTTCAGGTCGGTCACGTACTGGTACAGCGCCTTGTCGGTGCGCACGCCGTGGGGCCCGCCTGGATAGCGGGCCAGGAGCGCCGCGCCCAGCTTGTCCTGGTCCAGCAGTTTCCGGGCCTGCGCCAGCAGGGGTTCCGGATAGCCCGTGAGGTACTTCAGGGTCTGCACGATTGATGCGAGGCGGGGGGGGGCGCGCTCAGGCCTGGGCGCGCCGGAACACGACCGGCAGCGCCATGAAGAACAGGATCACGAACAGCGCCAGGCTCCACAGGGCGTATTCGACGCCCAGCACGGGCACCTTGGCGTCCATGCAGGTGGCGTAGATGCCGAACAGCGACGGCACCGCGCTTTCCAGCCCGATGCCCGTCATGAAGCGGTCGGCAAAGGTCTGGTCGCAGGACAGCATGTTCGCGGCCACGCTGTATTGGTACCAGGCGGCCACGATGCCCGACAGGGACAGCAGCGCGGCCAGGACGCCGCAAATGCGGGTCAGGGCGCGCCCGCCGCCGAAGCCGCCGATCAGCGCGACCACGCCGATCACCAGGTAGATCAGCCGCTGCAGCACGCACCAGGCGCAGGGCGGCATGTCGAAGACGTGCTGGGAGACGAGGGCGACGCCCACGGCGCCGAAGCAGAAGAGGGCGATCAGGCGAAGCAGGCGTTCAGAGCGGGTTGTCATTGTTGCGTTGGAATGGGTTGGTCGGGTCCGGGGACTCGCCCGGCCACACTTAGGCCTTGGGAATCGGAATTGGTTGCATGACCTGGGTCAGCACGCCCAGCATCAGTTCGCGCGCGCCTTCCCAGAAAATCTGTACGCCCAGGCACAGCATGATGAAGGCCGACAGGCGCATGAACACCGCAGTGCCGTTGTCGCCCAGGCGGTGCAGCATCTGCGCGGCGAAGCGCAGGCAGACATACAGCGTCAGCGACACGACGACGATGCCGGGAATGGAGCCGGCCAGCCGCACCAGGCTCAGCGCGTGGTTCTGGTCGCGCAGCGAAACGCCGACCGTGATGGCGGCGGCAATGGAGCCGGGGCCGCAACTGATCGGGAAGGTCAGCGGGTAGAAGGCGCGCGCCTTGGCCATTTCGGGGGTGAACGATTCGGCCATGCGCGCCACGCGCTCGGTGTCGGCATCGGGCGAGTTCACCAGCCGCCAGGCGCTGGCGATGACCAGCATGCCGCCGCCCACCCGGACGATGGACAGCGAGATGCCGAAGAAGCTCAGGAGCACGTTGCCGGCGACCATGGCCACGATCAGCATCAGGCAGACATTGATGGCTACGCGCTTGGCCAGCACCGTCCGCGTGGACGACGACGCGCCTTCGGTCAGCGACAGGAAAATGGGAGCGATGGCGGGGGGATTCAGGAACGGCAGCAGGGTGGCCAGCGCAAAGAAGAAGCTGCCACCGAAAACGCGCAGATAGTCCATTAGCTGCATGAGAACGAGCATCGCATGGCCGAAAACCGGATTGTATGCCTTCCGGCCCGGTCATGGCGATGCCCCGGCGCCTTGCGGCGCGGGGGTCAGGCTGCGCGCTGCTGGGCGTCTTCGCCCGATAGCGCATCAAGGATGTCGCGTTCGAACTGCATCTGGCTGCGGGGCCGCGCCAGGGCGGATCCGTCCACGATGAAAACGTCTTCAACTCTGTCGCCCAGCGTCATGATCTTGGCCATGAGCAGGTTGACTTCGTGCTGGGCGAACACGCGCGCCAGGGCGTGCAGAAGGCCGGGCCGGTCGGTGGCGGTGACGGACAGGCGCCACGACGTGCTGCGCTCGTCGGGTTGCAGTTCGGCCTGGGGCATGACGGGGAACACGCGCGACACCCGCGACTGGCGGCCGCGGCCATACCAGCCGCCGCGCGCGGGCTGCGCCTGCGCGGCCGCATGCGGATCCTTCAGGCGTTCGGCCAGTTCGTGCTCGACCAGCGTGGCCTGGGCCCGCAGGTCGCTTGCGCCTTCGGGCAGCAGGACGATGAAGCTGTCCAGCGCCCAGCCGTGACGGGTGGTGTGGATGCGCGCATCCTGAATGGAGAGCGACTTGGCGTCGAAGTAGCCGCAGATCGCCACGAACAGGTCGGGCGCGTCGCGGGTGTAGACCATGATCTGCAGGCCTTCCCCGTGTTCGGTGGGGCGGGCCTTGACCACGGCCTGGGCGGGCTCGACCTGGTGATACAGGTGGCGCGTGTGCCAGGCGATGTCGGACGCGTCGTGACGCAGGAAATACGCCACGTCCAGCTGGTTCCAGAAGGCCTCGCGGGCGTCGTCGCGCAGCCCGGCCAGGCGGGTCAGGCGCGCGGCCTCTTCCTTGCGCTCGGTCAGCACGGTGTGCGCGTCGGCGTGGGCGCCGCCCAGCGCGGCCAGGGTCAGCTTGTACAGGTCTTCGAGCAGCTTGCCCTTCCAGGCGTTCCACACCTTGGGGCTGGTGCCGCGTATGTCCGCTACGGTCAGCAGGTACAGCGCCGTCAGGTGGCGCTCGTCCTTTACAGTGGCGGCGAAATCCTGCACCACGGCCGGATCGGACAGGTCGCGCTTTTGCGCCACCGCGGACATCAGCAGATGCTGGCGCACCAGGAACTCCACCAGCTTGGCGTCTTCGGGGTCCATGCCGTGATCCTGCGCGAACTTGCGGACCTCGCGCGCGCCAAGTTCGGAATGGTCGCCGCCGCGGCCCTTGGCGATGTCGTGGAACAGCGCCGCCACGTAGAGCAGCCAGTGCCGGTCCAGGCCCGCGATCAGCTGGCTGGCCAGCGGATACTCCTGGGCGTGCTCAGGCATGGTGAAGCGGCGCAGGTTGCGCACCACCGCCAACGTATGCTGGTCCACGGTATAGGCATGGAACAGGTCATGCTGCATCTGGCCCACGATGCGGCGGAACACCGGCAGGTATCGCGGCAGGATGTTGAGCATGGTCATGCGCCGCAGCTCGTGCACGATGCCGCGCGGCTGCTGCAGGATCTGCAGGAATAGCTTGCGGTTGACGGGGTTGCGGCGGAACTGCGCGTCGATGCGGTGGCGGGAATGCCAGATGGCGCGCAGCGTGCGCGCGGACATGCCGGTGAGTTCCGGGTGCTGCTGCATCACCAGGAAGGCGCGCAGGAGCAGGGTGGGATTTCGCTCGAAGCCGTCGTCCCGGATGATGTCCAGGCGGTCGCGCAGGTTGCGGAAATCGTCGTCGATATCGCGGGCATCGCTGTCGGGCCGCGGAAACAGCCGTTCCTCGATGTTCTGCACCAGGATGCCGTTGAGCTGCGTGACGAGCCGTGCCGCCCAGTAGTAGCGCTGCATCAGCAGTTCGCTGCCGCGTCGCGTGGCGGTGGCGTGGATGCCATAGACCTCGGCAAGCGCCGGCTGCAGGTCGAACAGTACGCGGTCTTCGCGCCGGTTCGACAGCAGGTGCAGTTCAATGCGCAGCCGCTTGAAGGCCTGCTCGGCCTTGCGCAAGTCGCGCGCCTCGGACGACGTGAGCAGGCCGGCCTGCGCCACGGAACGCCAGGTGTTGCCAAAACCCGCCGCCCGGGCCATCCACAGGATGACCTGCAGGTCCCGCAGGCCGCCCGGGGATTCCTTGCAGTTCGGCTCCAGCGCATACGGCGTGTCGTGGTAGCGCGCGTGGCGCTGCTGCATTTCGGTGCGCTTGGCCAGGAAAAAGGCGCGCGGGTCCAGGCGGGACTTGGTCGCCGCGTCGAATTTGCGCATCAGCACGCGGCTGCCGGCCAGCCAGCGGGATTCCAGCAGCGCGGTTTCGACCGTGATGTCGGCGTCGGCCTCGCGCTCGCAGTCTTCGATGGTGCGCACGCTGTGGCCGGGTTCCAGTCCCAGGTCCCAGAGCGAGGCCACCAGTTGTTCGATGGCGGATTCGTCTTCGGGCGTGGGGACGTGCGGCAGCAGGATCAGCAGGTCGACGTCGGAGTGCGGGTAAAGTTCGCCGCGGCCATAGCCGCCCACGGCTGCCAGCGTGGCGCCGATCGGCAGCGGGTAGTGCTTGACCAGGTCCCGCAGCGCCGCATCCACGATGCGGCGCAATTCGGATAACAGGGTGTCCGGCCGTTCATGTTCCCGGAACTGGGCCACCGCGGCCCGCCGGGATTCCTGGATGCGTTCGCGCAGCTTGGTGAGGATTTCGGCGGTCATGGCTGGCGGGGGCGCTTCAGACGGCGGGAATGACGAGGGGTTCGGTAATGAAGGCGGGGGGCTGGGGCATGCCGGGCGACAGCGTCAGCACCTCATAGCCCGTGTCGGTCACGCAGACAGCATGCTCCCATTGCGCGGACAGGCTGTGGTCGCGTGTGACGACCGTCCAGCCGTCGGACAACTGGCGGATCTCGCGGCGGCCGGCGTTGATCATGGGTTCGATCGTGAACAGCATACCCGTCACCAGTTTCACGCCGGTGCCCGGCTTGCCGTAATGCAGCACCTGCGGATCTTCGTGGAAGCGCTGGCCGATGCCGTGGCCGCAGAATTCGCGCACCACCGAAAAACCGTTGGATTCGGCATGCTTCTGGATCGCGTTGCCGATGTCGCCCAGGGTGGCGCCATTCTTCACCTGCTGGATTCCCTTCCACATGCACTCGAAGGTGATGTCGGTCAGGCGGCGGGACAGGATGGATTGTTCGCCCACTGCATACATGCGGCTGGTGTCGCCGAACCAGCCGTCCTTGATGATGGTGACGTCGATATTCAATGAGTCCCCGTTTTTCAGCACCTTGTCGCCGGGAATGCCGTGGCAGACCTGGTGGTTCACCGACGTGCAGATGGCGCCGGGGAAGGGCGGGTACCCGGGCGGCGCGTAGCCCACCGTGGCGGACTTCACCTTGAGTTCGTCGGTCAGGTACTCCAGGCAGAGGCGGTCCAGCTCCCCGGTAGTGACGCCCGGCTTGACGTGGGGCGTGATGAAATCGAGGACTTTGGCGGCGTCCTGACAGGCCGCGCGCATCTTGGCCAGGTCGGCCGGATTGGTGATAGTGCCCATGGAGGTAGCTTGGCGATCTCTCGCTTGAATGTCTGCTTGAAAGAATAGTAGAATTATAGGCTTCCCTAAAAATTTGGGGAGCAATCGGGTTACCGGCAAGAGCCGCTGACTGTGGTCGTACTGGTTGTGGGGAAACCCACAGGTTGTGGAAACCATATGGGCAAAAGCCATATGGAACAGAACCATAACAGTCAGCCTTACGGGCAGCGGCGTGGCCAATCCGGCGGGTGCGGGCCTTTGGGTCCTTGGGCGCCCCGGCAGCAATCCTGGTTTTGCGCGGTTCTTTCATGAGATCGGCGGCAAGCCCTGAAGTTTCACCGCAAGCGAAGGTTGTGGAGCGAATTCGGGCAGGCGGCGGGTTTTGGAAGTTTCGCGCCGGACATGGGTTTGGGCTGGAAGCGCTTGGGGTCTGGAGTCTGGCGTCAGCTGGGCGCGGCGTGCTTGTAAGCCCGGAAGTGTTTTCGAGCGGCGATGCAGGTTCGGTATGGACGCTGGATTAATTTCTTGAAAGCGGTCCTGAAAGGGCGCTTTCTTAAGAGATGCCACAGTTGTCTGATGCGCGGCCAGGCCTTGCGGCCAGGGTGCGAAGAACTGGATTTCGCCGCCAACAAAACAATTCCGGGTGCGCCTTGAAGAAACTTCCAGGAAGTTCCTGGAGTGTCGGACAGGCGCAATAGACAAGTGCGCGGCGCAAGGCTTCTTGTCGTGTGGCGGCCGTCTGGGTTTATCGCGGCAGCGTAGTAAGTAGTCGGCGCAGTAGGTTGAAGGCGAGCCGTTTCAGGCAAAAAGCCTGGAGCGTCGTCGTTATTGCGGCAGTGATCGGCCGGCCCGGTTAAAATTTTGTCATCCCGCATGTGCGGGAAATCGCGCGCAACACCACCCAGGGTGTCAGCAGGATGCTGATGCAGGTGCGGCGCAAGAAACCAACCCTTGGAGAATTACATGTCTTTGATGCGCGAAATGCTGGAAGCGGGTGTCCACTTTGGTCACCAGACCCGTTACTGGAACCCCAAGATGTCGCAGTACATCTTCGGCCACCGCAACAAGATTCACATCATCAACCTGGAAAAGACGGTTGATAAGTACCAGGAAGCCACCAAGTTCGTGAAGCAGCTGGCTGCTCGCGGCGGCAACATCCTGTTTGTCGGCACCAAGCGCGCTGCGCGCGAACTGGTCGCCTCCGAAGCCGCCCGTTGCGGCATGCCCTACGTCGACGCCCGCTGGCTCGGCGGCATGCTGACCAACTTCAAGACGGTCAAGACCTCGGTCAAGCGCCTGAAGGACATGGAAGCCGTTGTCGCCGAAGGCGGCGCCGAGCGCATGATCAAGAAGGAAGGCCTGCTGTTCCAACGCGAACTGGACAAGCTGAACAAGTCGATCGGCGGCATCAAGGACATGAACGGTCTGCCTGACGCCATGTTCGTCATCGACGTCGGCTACCACAAGATCGCCATCGCCGAAGCCAAGACCCTGGGCATCCCCGTGGTCGCCGTGGTTGACACCAACCACTCGCCCGAAGGCATCGACTACGTCATCCCCGGCAACGACGACTCGGCCAAGGCCATCGCGCTGTACGCCAAGGGTATCGCCGACGCCGTGCTGGAAGGCCGCGAGCAGAACCTGAACGGTCTGGTTGAAGAACTGGGCGAAGGTCAGGAAGAGTTTGTCGAAGTCCAAGACAACCAGGCCTAAGCCTGTTGTCATGTCCGGCGGGTAACGTCTGGGAGCGGCTCCGAAACGGGTCCGCTCCCACCTCGCCGGCGCTGCGAAGCTGGGCTCCCATCTTCCAGGCCCGCCTAGTGCGGGCGTCCCATCGAATCAAACCACTGCCCCGGCCCGCCGGGGCGTGTCTTAGCAAAATTTGGAGCAAACATGGCTGAAATTACCGCTGCCCTGGTCAAGGAACTGCGCGAAAAGACTGACGCGCCCATGATGGAATGCAAGAAGGCCCTGACGGAAGCCGACGGCGACCTGGCCCGCGCCGAGGAAATCCTGCGCGTCAAGCTGGGCAACAAGGCCAGCAAGGCCGCTGCCCGCGTCACCGCTGAAGGCCTGATCGGTCTGTTCATCTCCGCCGACGCCAAGCAAGGCGCCGTCATCGAAATCAACTGCGAAACCGACTTCGTCGCCAAGAACGACGACTTCGTCGGCTTCGTGAACAAGCTGGCCGAGCTGGTCGCCACGCAGAACCCGGCCGACGTGGCCGCTCTGTCGGCGCTGCCCTACGGCGACGGCACGGTTGAGTCCACCCGCACCGCCCTGATCGGCAAGATCGGCGAAAACATCTCGATCCGCCGCTTCGAGCGCATCCAGACCCCGAACTCGCTGGCCAGCTACGTGCACGGCGGCAAGATCGGCGTGCTGGTTGAGTACACCGGCGCCGAGGAAGTGGGCAAGGACCTGGCGATGCACATCGCCGCCACCAAGCCCAAGGCCCTGAACGCCGACGGCGTGAACCCGGCCGACATCGCTGCCGAGCGCTCGGTTGCCGAGCAGAAGGCTGCCGAATCCGGCAAGCCCGCCGACATCGTCGCCAAGATGGTGGAAGGTTCGGTTGCCAAGTTCCTGAAGGAAGTGACGCTGCTGTCGCAGCCGTTCGTCAAGAGCGACAAGCACACGGTCGAACAGCACCTGAAGGAAAAGGGCGCTTCGATCAGCAAGTTCGTCCTGTTCGTCGTCGGCGAAGGTATCGAGAAGAAGACCAGCGACTTTGCCGCTGAGGTTGCAGCCGCCGCCGCCGGCGCCGCCTGACCTCTTAGGTAGTGCTTAAAGGCCGGCGCTAGATTAAATTCTAGTCCGGCCTTTTCGCCGCATGGCGGCCCGGTGGGGATGTTCCCCTGGGGTCGCGAACCCGCTCAGCGGGTGCGGCGTTGGGGACTCCCCCATTCTTGTCTTACACTTTCGTCGGATTGTTCTTCGGGATATCACCTATGAGCAGCAGAGCATACAAACGGGTCCTTCTCAAACTTTCCGGCGAGGCGCTGATGGGCGACGATGCATTCGGCATCAATCGTTCCACCATCGTCCGTATGACCGATGAGATCGCCGAAGTCGCCGCCACCGGCGTCGAACTGGCCATCGTCATCGGCGGAGGCAACATCTTCCGTGGCGTCGCCCCGGGTGCGCAGGGCATGGACCGCGCAACCGCCGACTACATGGGCATGATGGCCACCATCATGAACGCGCTTGCGCTGCAGGACGCGCTCAAGCACAAGGGCATCGACACCCGGGTACAATCGGCCCTGAATATTGATCAGGTCGTCGAGCCCTACATCCGCCCGAAGGCCCTGCGTTACCTCGAAGAGGGCAAGGTCGTCATCTTCGCGGCGGGCACCGGCAACCCCTTCTTCACCACCGATACGGCCGCTGCCTTGCGCGGCGCGGAAATCGGCGCGGAGATCGTGTTGAAGGCCACCAAGGTCGACGGCATCTACAGCGCAGATCCCAACAAGGATCCCACCGCCACGCGTTACTCGCGCATCAGCTTCGACGAGGCGATCGTCCGCAGACTGGAAGTCATGGACGCCACCGCATTTGCGCTGTGCCGCGACCAGAAGCTGCCGATCAAAGTGTTTTCGATCAATAAGTCGGGTGCGCTCAAACGAGTCGTGAGCGGCGAGGACGAAGGCACGCTGGTACACGTTTAAAGAAAAAGGAAATTCCATGAGCGCAGCAGAAATCCGCAAATCCGCCGAGGCCAGAATGGCCAAGTCGCTTGATACGCTCAAGACCAACCTGGCCAAGATCCGCACGGGCCGCGCCCATACCGGCATCCTGGACCACGTGCAGGTCGAATACTACGGCTCGCCCGTGCCGGTCGGCCAGGTCGCCAACGTGAACCTGGTGGACGCCCGCACGATCAGCCTGCAGCCGTACGAAAAGCACATGGCCGGCCCGATTGAAAAGGCGATTCGCGAATCGGACCTGGGCTTGAACCCCATCTCGATGGGCGACACCATCCGCGTCCCGATGCCCGCCCTGACCGAAGAGCGCCGCCGCGATCTGACCAAGGTCGTGCGCAGCGAAGGCGAAGACGCCAAGATCGCCGTGCGCAACCTGCGCCGCGAGGCCAACGAGTCGCTGAAGAAGCTGGTCAAGGACAAGGAAATCTCCGAGGACGACGAGCGTCGCGCCCAGGACGACGTCCAGAAGCTGACGGATCGCGCCGTCGCCGACATCGACAAGATGGTCGTCCAGAAAGAAGCGGAAATCATGACCGTATAATCCCAGCACGCTTCGGGGCGCGCCGGCGGTGCCGGCGGCCCTGAGCGTCAGGATTCTCTTGCACATGCGCCGTCCAGTCCATTGCCTCGCGGTACTCATACGGAGCAATGGAAGCGACGGCGCAGGTTTTTTCCCGTACCCCTGTTTTTCGCCGGTTCACCGCGCGTAGTCCCCACACTAATGGCAACCAGTTCGACCCAGGCGGTTCCCGACACTCGCGACATCCCCGAGCACGTCGCTATCATCATGGATGGCAACGGCCGCTGGGCGACGCGCCGGCTGCTGCCGCGCACGGCGGGGCATGCCAAGGGCGTGCAAGCGGTGCGGCGTGTCGTCGAGGCCTGCGGCCGCGCAGGCGTCCGTTACCTGACGCTGTTCGCGTTCAGCTCGGAGAACTGGCGCCGCCCCGCCGAAGAGGTGTCCCTGCTGATGCGCCTGTTCGTGCAGGCGCTGGAGCGCGAAGTCGGCAAGCTCGAAGAGCAGGGCGTGCGCCTGCACGTCATCGGCGACCTGAGCGCGTTTGAACCTCGCTTGCGCGATCTCATCGCCGCGGCGCAGGAGCGCACCGCCCACAACGATCGCCTGCATCTCACGGTTGCGGCCAACTATGGCGGCCGCTGGGATATTCTTCAGGCGACGCGCGCCATGCTGGCGGCCGAGCCCGGCCTGGCGGCCAATCCCGAACTGGTCAATGAAGAGCGGCTGGCCAAGCATCTTTCCATGGCCTGGGCGCCCGAGCCCGACCTGTTCATCCGCACCGGCGGCGAGCAGCGCATTTCCAATTTCCTGATCTGGCAGATGGCGTACGCGGAGTTCTACTTCACGGATCGCTACTGGCCGGACTTCGGCGCCAATGAACTCACGGCCGCCTTTGATTGGTACCGCACGCGCGAACGGCGTTTCGGCCGCACCAGCGCGCAAGTCAGCGAAAGCAGCACAAAATAGGCGGAAGGCGACCCGCGCGTCTTTCCCAGGCTGAACACGAGGAGACCGTCATATGTTGGGCCAGCGTATCGTTACCGCCGTCATCCTGTTGGCCATTCTTGCGGCCGCGATGGTCAGCGCCAATCCCTGGTGGTTCGTCGCCTTGCTGGCCCTGGCGGCCGCCTGCGCCAATTGGGAGTGGCTGCGCCTGACGCTGCCGCAACCGCCATCCCCCCTGATTTCCGTCGGCGTCGCCGTGCTGCTGTTCGTGGGCATGATGGCGCTTGCCTCCGAGTGGCTGGAGAGCGGCCGCGCCGGCCTGAGCGACCCCGGCTGGGTGCTGCGCTACCTGGTGCCCGCCGTTTCGGCGGTCTGGCTGTTTGGCGGCGTCGCGGCCGTCGTCCGCGGGCGTTCCGACGCCCCGCCCGCGAGCCTGGGCTGGTCCGTGTTTTCGGTGCCCGCGGCCTTTGCCGCGTGGGCAGTGCTGGCGCAGATGTATGTCGCGCGCGGCGCGGTGTTCGTCGTGTCCTTGCTTGCGCTGGTCTGGGTTGCCGATATTGCGGCTTATTTTGCAGGGCGCGCGTTCGGCAAGCGTAAACTGGCTCCGCGGGTGAGCCCGGGCAAAACCATCGAAGGCGCCATCGCCGGCGTCCTGGGCGCGGTCGTGTGGATCGGCCTTTCCAGCCTGTGGGCCGGGACGTTCGGCCACGCGCTGGTCGAGCGCTGGTCGTTCTGGCTTGCGTTGCCCATCGCCGCGGTGCTGGGTGTGCTGTCCATCGTGGGAGACCTGTTCGAGTCGCTGCTCAAGCGCCGCGCAGGCCGTAAAGATTCCAGTACGCTGCTGCCGGGCCACGGAGGCGTCTACGACCGCATCGACGCGATTCTTCCGGTCGCGCCTTTTGCGCTACTTTTGTCTGGAGTTTTGTTTTGACCGCTTTTCAACGCGTCGTGGTGCTGGGATCGACCGGTTCGATCGGTGTAAGCACGCTGGATGTGATTGCGCGCCACCCCGAGCGCATGGCGGTGTACGCGCTGTCGGCGCACAGCCGGATGGAGCGTCTGGCCGAGCAGGCGCTGGCCAGCCGGGCGGCGGTCGTGGTGGTGCCGGACGCCGAGGCGCGGCGCAGATTCATCGAAGCCTGGCCGTCCGGCCAGGCAACGCCCGAAATCCGGGTGGGCGGGCAGGCGCTGGCCGATACTGCGGCTGACCCCCAGTGCGATTCCGTCATGGCCGCCATCGTCGGCGCGGCGGGCTTGCCTGCGGCCCTGGCCGCGGCGCGCGCCGGCAAGCGCGTGCTGCTGGCCAACAAAGAAGCCCTGGTTGCCGCGGGCTCGCTCTTCATGCAGGCAATTCGCGACAACGGCGCCGAACTGCTTCCAATCGACAGTGAACATAACGCGATTTTCCAATGCCTGCCTCACCAGGGGCGAGCCGTGGCGCCGTCCAGTCCGGCCCGGGGCGTGCGACGCCTGCTGCTGACCGCGTCGGGCGGCCCGTTCCGCGGCCGCGACCTGGAAGACCTGCACGAAGTGACCCCCGCCGAGGCCTGCGCCCATCCCAACTGGAGCATGGGCCGCAAGATTTCCGTGGATTCCGCCACCATGCTCAACAAGGGCCTGGAGGTGATAGAGGCGCATTGGCTGTTCGCCATGCCGGCCGACCGGATCGAAGTCGTCGTGCATCCGCAAAGCGTGGTGCACTCCATGGTCGAATACGACGACGGCTCGGTGCTCGCGCAACTGGGGCAGCCCGATATGCGTACCCCGATCGCCTATGGCCTGGGATTCCCGGATCGCCTTGAGAGCGGTGTAGGGCCGCTGGACCTTACCCGGCTGGGGCGGCTGGACTTCGAAAAGCCAGATCTGTCCCGGTTTCCGTGCCTGGCGCATTCCTTTGCCGCGCTGCGAGCGGGGCAGGGCGCCTGCGTGGCGCTCAACGCCGCAAATGAAGTCGCGGTCGAGGCCTTCCTGGATGGGCGCCTGGCCTATACGTGGATTCCGCGGGTGATCGAGGCCGCCCTTGAGTGGCAGGCACGGCAAGCATCTGTTACGCTCAGCAGTCTTGACGATGTGCTTGCACTGGACGCCGAGTCGCGCGCCTTTGCAGGCAACCTGGGGCTGGCCTGATGGCCGGCCGCGTTTGCTTGTGATTTCCTAGAATTCCGATCCCATGCTTTTCACCCTGCTGGCCTTTGCGGTTGCGCTTGGCTCACTGATTATCTTCCATGAGCTAGGGCACTATTGGGTCGCTCGCCTGTGCGGCGTGAAGGTGCTGCGCTTTTCGGTGGGTTTCGGCAAGGTGCTGCTGCGCCGCACGGACCGGCACGGCACGGAATGGGCGGTTTCGGCATTGCCGCTGGGCGGCTACGTCAAAATGCTGGACGAGGCGCCCGCGGGCGCCAGCCCGTCGCTTGCCGCCGGAGCCTTCAATAACAAGCCCGTCGGCCAGCGCATCGCCATCGTCGCCGCCGGCCCGATTTTCAACCTGATCCTCGCGGTCTTCCTCTATGCCGGCCTGAACATGGCTGGCACCGAAGAGCCGGTGGCCATCATTGCCCAGCCTGCCGCCGAAACGCCCGCCGCGGTCGCCGGCCTGCTGCCCGGCGACCGCATCCTGTCCATCGACGGGGTAGAGGTCGCCTCGTGGTCCGACGCCCGCTGGCGCCTGATGGACGTCATGTCGACGGGCGGTCGCGCCAGCATCGAAGTCAGCACGCCTACCGGCTCGGTTCAGCAGCGCCAGCTCGAACTTCCCGCCAATACGATGGATCCGGCCGAGGGCGACCCGCTCGCCGCCGCCGGTATCCGCCTCGCCCAGCCCAAGCCCGCGGTACGCGGCGTCATCGACGGCGGAGAAGGGCAGGCAGCCGGCCTGCGCGCCGGCGATCTGGTCGTGGCCGTGGACGGCCAGCCGGCCCCCGACACGGGCGCGCTGGTCAAGCAAATTCAGGAAAGCGCGGGCAAGACGCTGGCGCTGACCGTGACGCGCGACGGCGCCAACGTCACCGTGAACGTCACGCCCCGGCCGGAAGTGGTCAATGGGCAGGAGATCGGCCGTCTTGGCGTCCAGCTCGGCGGCAATGTCCCGATGGTGACGGTGCGCTACGGCGTGTTCGAAAGTCTGTGGCGCGGCGCGGTGCGCACCTGGGACACCGCCTGGTTCTCGCTGCGCATGATGGGCCGCATGGTGACGGGCGACGTTTCCTGGCGCAATGTCAGCGGCCCGGTCACTATCGCCGACTACGCCGGCCAGACTGCGCGGATCGGTATTGTTGCGTATATCGCCTATATCGCATTGATCAGCATCAGCCTGGGCGTTTTAAATTTGCTTCCCATTCCTATGCTGGATGGCGGCCATCTGCTGTACTATCTCGTCGAAATTGTGCGGGGCAGCCCGCCGCCAGCAAAGTGGATCGACATCGGACAACGCGCCGGCATTGGTTTATTGGCAGGCCTTATGGGGCTTGCGCTGTTCAACGATTTCACGCGTTTGTTCACTTGAACGCGATTTAGCATAAAATCCCCCGCCATTTGCACGACCGAGGATACTCAAGGATGTCTTTTCGCCGGATGTTTCATCACAAAAAGGGTGTACTGCCGGGTCTCATAGCCGCTTTGCTGTTGCCGGCCATGGCCCACGCCTTCGAACCCTTTGTCGTGCGGGATATCCGCGTAGAGGGTATTCAACGAACCGACGCCGGCACCGTCTTTGGTTATCTCCCCGTCAAGGTCGGTGAAAAGTTCACCGAAGAAGAAGCCACCGAGGCGATCCGCCGCCTGTACGGAACGGGTTTCTTCACCGACGTGCAGATTCAGACCGACAATAATGTCGTCGTCGTGGTCGTGCAGGAACGTCCCACCATCGCATCCGTCAATTTCAACGGCATGCGCGAATTTGATTCCAAGGCCATCACCACCTCGCTCTCGCAGGTGGGATTCGCCGAAGGCCGCATTTTCGACCGTTCCATGCTTGAACGCGCGGAATACGAACTGAAGCAGCAGTATCTGTCCAAGGGCAAGTACGGCGTCGAAGTGACCTCCACCGTGACCCCGCTGCCGCGCAACCGCGTTGGCGTGAGCTTCGACGTTTTCGAAGGTTCTGTCGCGCGCATCCAGGAAATCCGCTTCGTCGGCAACAAGGCCTTCTCCGAAAGCGACCTGCTTGACGAATTCAAGCTGACCACGCCGGGCTGGCTGACGTGGTACACCGACTCCGATAAATACTCGCGCGAAAAGCTCGAAGGCGACCTCGAAAGCCTGCGCTCGTTCTACCTGAACCAGGGTTACCTGGAGTTTTCGGTGGAACCGCCCCAGGTCACGATTTCGCCGGACCGCAAGGACATCCGCATCACGATTACCGTCCATGAAGGCGAGCCCTACAAGGTGCGCAGCGTCAAGCTGGCCGGCAACCTGCTCGGCCTGGACAAGGAAATCAACGATCTGGTGCAGGTCAAGCCCGACGAAACCTTCTCGGCTGCCAAGACCAACGATTCGGCCAAGGCCATCACGGACTATCTGGGCGAACTGGGCTATGCCTTCGCCAACGTGAACCCGAACCCGCAATTGGACCGCGCCAAGCACGAAGCCGACCTGACTTTCTACGTCGACCCGAGCCGCCGCGTCTATGTGCGCCGCATCCAGATCGGCGGCAACACGCGCACCCGCGACGAAGTCGTGCGCCGCGAAATGCGCCAGCAGGAAGCCGCCTGGTACGACGCCGGCGATATCAAGACCTCGCGCGACCGCGTCGACCGCCTGGGTTACTTCAGCGACGTGAACGTCAAGACCGATCCGGTGCCGGGCTCCCCCGACCAGGTCGACGTCAACGTCGACGTGAAGGAAAAGCCCACCGGCATGATCAACCTGGGTGTGGGCTACGGCTCGTCCGAAAAGGCCATTCTGTCGGCCGGCATCAGCGAAGACAACGTCTTCGGCAGCGGCACCAACCTGACGCTGCAACTGAACACCAGCAAGACGAACCGCGCCATCGTGCTGTCGCACACGGACCCGTACTGGACCAAGGACGGCATCAGCCGCACCACGTCGGCCTACTACCGCGTGACCGAGCCCTGGAACAATAACGACGGCGATTACCGAGTCAAGGCCATGGGCCTGGGCATGAACTTCGGCATTCCGATCTCGGAGTACGACCGCATCTTCCTGGGCGGCAACTTCGAACGCAACCAGATTGATCTGTACGACAACTCGCCGCAGGCTTACGATGATTTCGTGAAGCAGTACGGCGATTCCACGAATTCGGTGATTTTCAGCGCCGGCTGGTCCAAGGACACGCGTGACAGCGCACTGGCGCCGACCAAGGGTTCGTACACTCGCCTGAAGGCCGACGTGTCCACCGTGGACCTGCAATACACCATGTTGACGGCGCAGCAGCAGTATTTCGTGCCGTTGGGCGGGTCGTACACGCTGGCCTTGAATGGCATGGTCGACTGGGGCCAGAGCTACGGCAGCAAGGATTATCCGGTCATCAAGAACGTCTATGCCGGCGGTATCGGCACGGTTCGCGGTTACGAGGGCTCGTCGCTGGGTCCGCGCGACGTCAAGACCGGCGACTACCTGGGCGGCACGCGCCGCGTCGTGGCGAACGCCCAGTTGTTCCTGCCGTTCCCCGGCGCATCCAAGGACCGCACGCTGCGCTGGTTCCTGTTCACCGATGCCGGCCAGGTTTCTGCAGGCAGTGGCCTGAGCTGCACGCGTGGCCGGGACAACACCGAGGTCGAGGATCCGTGCGGCTGGCGTTTCTCGGCGGGTGTCGGCCTGTCGTGGCAATCGCCGATGGGTCCGTTGCAGTTGTCTTATGCGCGTCCGCTCAACTCCAAGCAGGGCGACGACAAGCAAAGCTTCCAGTTCCAGATCGGGACGGGTTTCTAAGCTGGGCGTTACTCTTGAAAACAAGGGCGTGGCCGACCGGCCCGGCGCCCTTGCGGTTTAGTGGCACAATACACACTTTGGCTTTGCCTTACTGGAAGGTGAGATTTTCATGATGTCTGATTTCGCACTTAAATCATCGAATACGCTGCGCGCGAAGCGCCGTGGCAAGCTGGGCGGCTCCATTGCCCTGGTGGGTGCGCTCATTCTCGGTTCGGCTGCCGCGATTCCCGCGCACGCTCAAGGCACCAAGATCGGCTTCGTCAATACCGAGCGTATCCTGCGCGAATCGGGTCCGGCCAAGACTGCGCAAAGCAAGATCGAAGCCGAATTCAAGAAGCGCGACGACGAACTCCAGCGCCTGAACAACAGCCTGCGCTCGCAAGCCGAGAAGTTCGACAAGGACGCGCCCGTCCTGTCGGAATCCGACCGCGTCAAGCGTCAGCGTGAACTGTCCAACCTGGATACCGACCTGCAGCGCAAGCGCCGCGAATTCCAGGAAGACTTCAACCGCCGCCGCAACGAAGAGTTCTCGGGCATCGTCTCGAAGGCGAACGAGGCCATCAAGCGCATCGCCGAGCAAGAAAGCTACGACCTGATCATCCAGGACGCCGTGACGGTCAACCCGCGCATCGACATCACCGACAAGGTGATCCAGAGCCTGGGCAAGTAAGCGGTAGCCGTTCAGTCATGCCGGTTTTACTGGATCTTGCCCGCGCGCCCACGCTCGAAGCGTTGTTGGGCGCCGCCAATACCCAGGGATTGGACTGGCGCATCAGTGCGGTTCCCGGTGCGGACCCGTTCCGGGTCTGCGGCATCGGAACCCTGTCGTCGGCTGGCAGCCAGGAAATCGCATTCCTGGCCAACCCGCGCTACCAGAGCCAGCTAGGCGCCACCGGGGCAGGGGCGGTCATCGTCTCGCCCGACGTCGCCCAGGCGCTGGAAGCCGACGGTTCCCATCCGCCGTTCGCGCTGGTCGTCTGCAAACATCCCTATTTGCTGTACGCGCGAGTCGCGCAGTGGTTCGACACGGCCCGCCGGCCCGCGCTGCCCGCCGATACCCATCCTTCCGCCGTGGTTGCGCCTGACGCGATCATCGAAGAGGACGTGCGCATCGGCCCCAATTGCGTCGTGGAATCCGGTGTCCGCATCGGCCGCGGCACCGTGCTGGGACCGGGCTGCGTCATCGGCGCCGGCTCGTCCATTGGGCCCGGCGGCCGCTTGCATGCCAATGTCACGCTGTACGAAGGCGTGAAAATCGGCGCCAGGGTCATCCTGCACAGTGGAGCGGTGCTCGGTGCAGACGGCTTCGGCTTTGCCCCGGATCCCGCACTGGGCAAGGGCGCCTGGGGCAAGATTCCCCAGTTCGGCGGCGTGTCCATCGGCGACGATGTCGAAATCGGCGCCAACACCACGGTCGACCGGGGGGCGCTCGAAGACACCGTCCTGGCGGACGGCGTCAAGCTGGACAACCAGATCATGGTGGGCCACAACGTGCGCGTCGGCGCGCATACCGCAATGGCGGCGTGCGTCGGCGTGGCGGGTTCCACGACCATCGGCGAACGCTGCACCATCGGTGGCGCCGCAATGCTGTCGGGGCACCTGGTCCTGGGCGACGATGTGCACATTTCGGGCGGCACGGCGGTGACGTCCAATATTTCCAAGCCTGGCCGCTACACCGGGGTCTTCCCGTACGCGGAGCATGGCGAATGGCAGCACAACGCCGCCGTGATACAACAGTTGGCGCAATTGCGCCGCCGCGTGCGGACGCTGGAAAAAGCCTAGGGCGCATTCGCCGCCCTGGCGCGTCCGCGCCGCCAAATTATTTCATTTCGCAGGAAAGCATAGAAAAATGGAACTCGACATCAAGGGGATCATGGAGAGGCTGCCGCATCGTTATCCGATGCTGCTGATTGATCGCGTTGTTGAAATGGTGCCCGGAAAGTCCATCGTCGCCATCAAGAACGTTTCGATCAACGAGCCGTTTTTCAACGGCCATTTTCCTCACCATCCGGTGATGCCGGGCGTGCTGATCGTGGAAGCCATGGCCCAGGCCTCGGCCTTGTTTTCGTTCACCGACGAAAATGGGGGCCTGAAGTGCGAAGGTTCCAAGACGGCGTATTACCTGGTCGGCATCGACGGCGCGCGTTTCCGCCGTCCGGTCGTGCCGGGCGACCAATTGCGCATCGAGGTCGAGGCGGAACGCCTGAGCCGCAGCATCTGTAAGTATCAAGCACGCGCGACGGTCGACGGCCAGGAAGTGGCGTCGGCCAAGCTGATGTGCGCGATTCGCAGCCTGGAAGAGTAAATGGCAGGAAATATCCATCCCACCGCTGTCGTCGATCCGGCGGCAAAAATCGACCCGACCGCGGTCATCGGCCCGTTCGCGGTGGTGGGGCCCGATGTGACCATCGGCGCCGGGACGGAAATCGGCCCGTATTGCATGGTCGACGGCGTGACCACCATCGGGCGCGATAACCGCTTCTACCGCTATTGCTCCATCGGCGGCATGCCGCAGGACAAGAAATACGCGGGCGAACCCACGCGGCTCACCATCGGCGACCGCAATACGGTGCGCGAGTTCGTCACGCTCAACACGGGTACGACGCAAGACGGCGGCGAAACCACCCTGGGCGACGATAACTGGATCATGGCGTACGTTCACGTGGCGCATGACTGCCACATCGGCAGCAACACGATCCTGGCCAATTCGGTCCAATTGGGCGGGCACGTCCATGTGGGCGACTGGGCCATCATCGGCGGCCTGACCGGCGTGCATCAGTTCTCGCGCGTGGGCGCGCACTCCATGACGGGCGGCAACAGCTCGCTCATGCAGGACACGCCGCCATTCGTGCTGGCTGCGGGCAATCCCTGCCGTCCGGTCGGCGTCAACGTCGAAGGCCTGAAGCGCCGCGGCTTTACGCCCGCGATGATTTCGGCGCTGCGCGAAGCCTACAAGATCATCTACCGCCGCGGCCTGTCCCTGGATGCGGCCCGCGCCGAACTGCGCGAGCGCCAGCAGTCCATCCCCGAGGCGGCCGAGCACCTGCAGACGCTGCTCGATTTCCTGGACGTCGCCTCTCGCGGCATCATCCGCCCATGAGCACGCGGATCGGCATGGTGGCCGGCGAGCCTTCGGGCGATCTGCTGGCCGGGCGCATCATTGCCGGTCTGCAAGCGCGCGACGCCGGCGTCCGGTGCGAGGGCATCGGCGGGCCCCAGATGGAGGCCCGCCAGTTCGACGCCTGGCATCCCATGCACGCCTTGACGGTATTCGGATACGTCGATGCGCTAAAGCGCCTGCCCAGCCTGCTGGGCACCTATCGCGACGTCAAGCGCCGCTGGCTGGCCGAGCCTCCATCGGTGTTCGTTGGCATCGACGCGCCCGATTTCAACCTGAGGCTGGAGCATCAGCTGCGGCAGGCGGGAACGCCCACCGTGCATTTCGTCGGTCCGTCGATCTGGGCGTGGCGCTATGAGCGCATCCACAAGATCCGCGAATCGGTGTCGCACATGCTGGTGCTGTTCCCGTTCGAGGAAGAAATCTACCGCAAGGAAGGCATTCCGGTGACCTACGTCGGCCACCCGCTGGCCGGCGCCGTGCCCATGCAGCCCGACCGCGCTGCGGCGCGCGAGCGCCTGGGGATCGACCAGAACGCCCGCGTGCTGGCGATTTTGCCGGGTAGCCGCTCGTCCGAGATCCGCCTGCTGGCGCCGCGCTTCCTGCAGGCCGCACAGATCCTGCTGAAAAAGGACCCGGCGCTGCAATGCGTCGTACCGATGGTCAATGACCAGCGGCGGGCGGAGTTCCTGGCGATCCTGGCCCAATACCCCGTGCCGGGGTTGCGCTGCATCACCGCGCAGGACCTGCATGGCGAGGGCGGCGACCGCAAGGCTCCCGTGGCGTGGTCCGTGATGGAAGCCGCCACCGCCGTGCTGGTGGCCAGCGGCACCGCCACCCTGGAGACGGCGCTGTTCAAGCGTCCCATGGTGATTTCGTATGTGCTGTCGCCGTGGATGCGCCGTATCATGGCCTGGAAGTCCGGGCAGGAGCGGCCGTATCTGCCGTGGGTAGGACTGCCGAACGTGCTGTTGCGGGACTTTGCCGTGCCGGAGCTCCTGCAGGACGACGCCACGCCGGAAAAACTGGCCGAGGCGACCTGGCAGTCCCTGACCGACGATGCCCTGACCGCCCGCGTGGAGGCGCGTTTCACCGCCATGCATCAAGATCTTTTGCGCGACACGCCGGCGCTTGCAGCGCAGGCGATCCTGGAGGTTGCCGGTGGAGCAGCCTGACCTGTTCTTGGCCCCGGAGCAGCCAGCGCTGCTGACCGCCGGCGTCGACGAAGCCGGCCGCGGTCCGCTGGCGGGCGAGGTCTACGCGGCGGCGGTCATCCTGGATCCGGCCCGTCCCATCGCTGGCCTGGCCGACTCCAAGGCGCTGACGGCGGCGCGGCGCGAGACGCTGGCGCTCCAGATCAAAGAACAAGCGATGGCCTGGTGCATTGCCAGCGCCACGGTCGCGGAAATCGACAGCCTGAACATCCTGCGCGCCACGATGCTGGCGATGCAGCGCGCCGTTCAGGGACTGGCCGTGCCGCCTCAACTGGCGCTAGTGGACGGCAACCAGGCGCCCAAGCTGAGCTGCACGGTGCAGACGGTGATCAAGGGCGACGCGCTGGTGCCCGCGATCTCGGCGGCGTCCATCCTGGCCAAGACCGCCCGCGACGCCGATCTGCTGCGTCTGCACGCGCTTTACCCGCAGTACGCCTTCGATCAGCACAAGGGGTACGGCACGGCTCTGCACCTGCAGCGGCTGCGCGAACACGGCCCGTGCGCCGAGCATCGGCGCAGTTTCGCACCCATCAAGGCTTTCGGCCTGACCTCATGAAGCACATCAGTTCCCGCGACAATCCCGCGGTCAAGGCGCTGGCCAGGCTGGCCGGCACTGCCGGCAAGCGCGGCGCGCCGGTGCTGCTGGACGGCGTGCACCTGTGCCAGGCCTGGCTGCAGCATCACGGCGCGCCGGACCAGGCCATCTTCGATGTGGAGCGCCTGTCGCAACCCGATATCGCCGCGCTTGCCGCGGCCGTCCCCGACCGTGATTGCCTGGCACTGGACGCGCGGCTGATGCAATCCCTGGCGGCCGTGGAAAGCGGGCAGGGCGTGGCCTTCCTGGTCACACCGCCCGCGCCCCAGCCTCCATTGAACGTGGACGAGAACTGCGTCCTCTTCGACCGCATTCAGGACCCCGGCAATGTGGGGACGCTCTTGCGCACCTGCGCCGCTGCGGGCGTGAAGCGCGTGTTCCTGGCGACGGGGACGGCGGCGGCCTGGTCTCCCAAGGTGTTGCGCAGCGGCCAGGGAGCCCATTTCGCCCTGGCCATCCACGAGCACGTCGATCTTGCCGCCTTGCTGCCCGGCCTGCGGGTGCCCCTGGTGGCCACCGCGCTGGACGGCGCGCGCGACCTGTACGCCGGCAGCCTGCCTGAACGTTGCGCCTGGGTCTTTGGCCACGAAGGCCAGGGCGTGGCGCCGGCCCTGCTGGCCGCCGCGAGCCTGAAGGTCCGTATTCCGCACGACGCGGCGGCCGTCGAATCGCTCAACGTGGGCGCGGCGGCGGCGATATGCCTGTTCGAGCAACGCCGGCAGGCGCTGGCGGCCAGATGATGGGCCGCCTGCGCATGGCTGCCGCCATAGCGTGCCTTGCGGGGTTGGCGGCGGCTTGCGCATCGAATGCGCCCATCCGGACGGTATTCGTGCCGGTCGTGGCTGGCGAGGCCGCGCCTGCGATGACGCTGTCGCGCGATGTAGTGGTGACGCTGGCTGACGGCGCGGACCAGACCTTGCCCGAGGGCTCTCGCTGGCGCAGGGTGGGAGCCCTGGTGCAGGGCGATGTCTACCGGCGGATCGACGCGCCTATGTCGATGGGCAAGGCGGACGGCCCGCAAGCCTACCTGGTGGCGTCATCGGGCCGGCTGGTGGGCTTTTACCTGCCGGCTGGCGGGCTGTTCGCGCCCGTGCCCAAGCCGGCCGTGCTGCCGTTTTCGCAGCGCCAGTAGCAGGAAACAGGGCCTGGCACCCGTGAAGGGCCCAGGCGCTGTTCTCAGCCGCGATCCAGCCCCACCTCTTGCAGCACCGTCGTGGCGATCTCTTCGATCGACTTCGTGGTGCTGGACAGCCAGGAAATGCCTTCGCGGCGCATCATGCGCTCGGCTTCGGCGACTTCGTAGCGGCATTGTTCAAGCTGGGCATAGCGGCTGTTGGGGCGGCGCTCGTTGCGCACTTCGGCCAGGCGTTCCGGCTGGATGGACAGGCCAAAGAGCTTGGCGCGATGCGGGGCGATGGTGGAGGGCAGGGTGCCGCGCTCGAAGTCGTCGGGCGTGAGCGGGAAGTTGGCCGCCTTGATGGCGTACTGCATGGCCAGGTACAGGCTGGTCGGCGTCTTGCCGCAGCGGGATACGCCCACCAGGATCACGTCGGCCTGGTCCAGCTGGTTCACGAACTGTCCGTCGTCGTGCGCCAGACTGAAGTTGATGGCGTCGATCCGGTTCCGGTACTTTTCCGAGTTGGCCTGCATGTGCGAGCGGCCGATGGAATGGCTGGATTTCAGCCCCAGCGCCTGCTCGATGTGGCTGACGAAGGTGCCGAAGAGGTCCAGGAAAACGCCGTTCGCCTGGCGAACACGGGCCAGGATTTCGGGGTTGACCAGGGTGCTGAAGACGATGGGCGGAACGCCGGCGTCCTGGGCGCTGCGGTCGATCCGCATGGCCACTTCCGCGGCCTTTTCCAGCGTGTCGACAAAAGGCAGCCGGATGGGCTTGAAATTGACCTCCTCGAACTGCGAAAGTACTGACTGGCTGAAGGTTTCCGCAGTGATGCCGGTACTGTCGGAAACGATGTATACCGTGCGTACGATAGGGGTAGATGTCATGTGTAAAAAATTCCAACCGGGCAGATGGCCGGACGTACTCCACCGAGTACAATCAGGCCCCTATAAGTCACCCCAAGGGCGGTCCAAGGCCAGTTTGGTCAGCGTCTGAAAAAGCCTTTTTGCATGCCGGCTGTCGTCTTCGCCGGCGCGTCAAAACAGCGCTTTTCATGCATTGACCAAACTCGCTTTCATTCCATTGTAAAAGGTGACTTCAATGTCGTATGTTGTTTTGTTCGAGCAGCTCCGCATGACGGACGTGGACTCGGTAGGAGGCAAGAACGCATCACTGGGCGAAATGATCAGCCAGCTGTCTGGCGCGGGAGTCCGCGTGCCGGGCGGCTTTGCCACGACCGCAGACGCCTTCCGCGACTTTCTCAAGGCCTCCGGCCTGGACAAGCGGATCGCTGAACGCCTGACCACGCTGAACCCCGAAGACGTGCGCGAGCTGGCCGCCGCCGGCGCGCAGATCCGCCAATGGATCGTCGATGCGCCGTTCTCGCCGGAATTCGAAACCCAGATCCGCGACGCCTTCGCCAAGCTCGACGCCGACGGCAAGGGTTCGTTCGCCGTGCGCTCGTCCGCCACGGCCGAAGACCTGCCCGACGCCTCGTTCGCCGGCCAGCAGGAAACCTTCCTGAACGTCGTCGGCATCGACGACGTGCTGGATAAGATCCGCCACGTGTTCGCGTCGCTGTACAACGACCGCGCCATTTCCTATCGCGTGCACAAGGGCTACGCCCACGCCGATGTCGCCCTGTCGGCCGGCATCCAGCGCATGGTGCGCTCCGACAAGGGCAGCGCCGGCGTCATGTTCACCATCGACACCGAATCGGGCTTCCAGGACGTGGTGTTCATTACCTCGTCCTACGGCCTGGGCGAAACCGTGGTGCAGGGCGCGGTCAACCCCGACGAGTTCTACGTCTTCAAGCCCACGCTGGCCCAGGGCCACTTCCCGATCGTCGGCCGCCGCATCGGCTCCAAGCTGATCAAGATGGAATTCGACCCCGAGCGTCCCGAAGGCCGTGCCGTGCGCACGGTTGACGTGCCGGTGTCCGAGCGCAACCGCTATTCGCTGACCGACGACGAGGTCAATGAACTGGCCCGCTACGCCGTCATCATCGAAAAGCACTACCAGCGTCCGATGGACATCGAGTGGGGCCGCGACGGCGTCGACGGCAAGATCTACATCCTGCAGGCGCGCCCGGAAACGGTGAAGTCGCAGCAGGGCGCCAACGACGTGCAGCAGCGCTACCGCCTGAAGGCGACCGGCCAGGTCCTGATCACCGGCCGCGCGATCGGCCAGAAGATCGGTTCCGGCCCGGTCCGCGTGGTGGGCGACATCTCGGACATGGACAAGGTCCAGCCGGGCGACGTGCTGGTCACCGACATGACGGACCCCAACTGGGAGCCCGTGATGAAGCGCGCCTCGGCCATCGTGACGAACCGCGGCGGCCGCACCTGCCACGCCGCGATCATCGCGCGCGAGCTGGGCATTCCGGCTGTCGTGGGTTGCGGCAACGCCACCGACCTGCTGAAGGAAGGCCAGGCCGTGACCGTGTCTTGCGCTGAAGGCGACGAAGGCCGCATCTATGACGGCCTGATCGAAACCGAAGTGGAAGAAGTGCGCCGCGGCGACATGCCCGCCATTGATCTGAAGATCATGATGAACGTGGGCAATCCGCAGCTGGCGTTCGACTTCGCCCAGATCCCCAACGGCGGCGTCGGTCTGGCCCGCCTGGAATTCATCATCAACAACAACATCGGCATCCACCCCAAGGCGGTCCTGGACTACCCGAACGTGGACGGCGAACTGAAGAAGGCCGTGGAATCGGCGGCTCGCGGCCATGCCAGCCCGCGCGCGTTCTTCGTCGAGAAGATGGCCGAAGGCGTGGCGACGATCGCCGCCGCCTTCTACCCCAAGCCCGTCATCGTGCGCATGTCGGACTTCAAGTCCAACGAGTACCGCAAGCTGGTCGGCGGTTCGCGCTACGAGCCCGAGGAAGAGAACCCCATGCTGGGCTTCCGCGGCGCGTCGCGCTACATCGCCGAGGACTTCGCCGAGTGCTTCCGCATGGAATGCGAAGCGCTCAAGAAGGTGCGCGATGAAATGGGCCTGACCAACGTCGAAATCATGGTGCCGTTCGTGCGCACCCTGGGCCAGGCGGAGAAGGTCGTGAACCTGCTCGCCAAGCACGGCCTGGCGCGCGGCGAGAACGGCCTGAAGCTGATCATGATGTGCGAGGTTCCGTCCAACGCCATTCTGGCCGAAGAGTTCCTGCAGTACTTCGACGGCTTCTCGATCGGCTCCAACGACATGACTCAGCTCACGCTGGGCCTGGACCGCGATTCGGGCATGGAACTGCTGGCCGCTGACTTCGATGAGCGCGACGAAGCCGTCAAGTTCATGCTGCGCCGTGCGATCAAGGCTTGCCTGGCCGCCAACAAGTACGTGGGCATCTGCGGCCAAGGCCCCAGCGATCACCCCGACTTCGCGCAATGGCTGAAGGACGAGGGCATCCTGTCGATGTCCCTGAATCCCGACACCGTTGTCGACACCTGGCAGCGTCTGGCCAAGAACTGATCGGCCAGCCACGTAAAAAGCCCCGCGCTTTCTGATGAAGGCGCGGGGCTTTTTTTTGCCTTGCCGCTGGCGCTGCTTGGAAAGGCGGTTGCCGTCCGGGCGGTATCAGGCGGGCGGTATCAGGGGGGCGGCGTCATGCCGCCTGCGCTTCGCGGGCGATGAGTTCGCGCTTGCGGTCGATGCCCCAACGGTAGCCGGCCAGCGAGCCGTCGGTGCGCACCACGCGGTGGCACGGGATGGCCAAAGCGATGTTGTTGGTGGCGCAGGCGCGGGCCACGGCGCGCACGGCGCGGGGCGAGCCGATGCGTTCGGCCACCTGCGCATAGGTGGCGGTGGCGCCCAGCGGAATCTCGCGCAACGCCTCCCAGACTTTGCGCTGAAAGGCGGTGCCGCGCACGTCCAGCGGCAGGTCCAGACCGCGGGAAGGGTCTTCGACGAAGCCGATCACGGCGGCCACCCAGCTTTCAAAGCCGCGATCCGCGCCGATGAGCCGGGCCGCCTTGAAGCGGTCCTGCAGGTTCCGCACGAGCTGGTCCGGGTCTGCGTCCAGGGCGATCTCGCAGATGCCGGTGTCGCTGGCCGCGACCAGCAACGCGCCGAGCGAGCATTGCGCCACTGCGAAGCGGATGTCGACGCCTTCGCCGTTTTTGCGAAAGGCGGTGGGCGTCATGCCCAGGATGGCGGGTGCGGCCTCGTAGAAGCGCCCGCTGGAATTGAATCCGGCGTCGTACATGGCGTCGGTGACGCTGGCGCTCTGCTCGAGGTGCTGGCGCGCCCGGCTGGCGCGCAGGGCGTTGGCGTAGGCCTTTGGGGTGATGCCGGTGGCGGCCTTGAAGACCCGGTGGAAATGAAACCGGCTCATGCCGGCCTGTTCGGCCAGCGTGGACAGGTCGGGCGGCTGCTCGGCTTCGAGCGCCCGGCAGGCGCGCTCGATCGCGGCGGCATGCTGTTTGCTCAGGGGGGCGGCGGCGGGGCTCATGGGGGACTCCTGACTTGCGCGTGGTGGTTACGCTTGGCGCTATCGTCTCAAAGCCCGCCGCGGGCCGCACTCCGCTTGTTGCGCAGGGCGGCCGAAGGAGCTCAGACGCCGGGGGCGTAGGTTTCCAGGAAACGCCGCAGCAGCCCGCCCGCGACGGGCGTGGCGCGCACGTTCGCGCTGAGCCCGGGCACGTCGAGGTTTTCGGCGGCGTAGCGGCGGCCAAAGCGTTCCAGGTGGGCGAGGATGAAGTCCGGGCCGAATTCGGGGTGGAACTGGGTGGAAAAGACGTTGCGGCCGATGCGGATCATCTGGTGCTCGTCCAGGTCCGAACGCGCCAGCACCGCCGCGCCGGGAGGCGGCTGCAGCACGGTCTGCGCATGCAGCATCTGGGCGGGAAAGGTGGGCGGAACGCCGGCCATCAGTTTGTCGCCGGCGGCGGTGGGCAGCAGCTCTACCGTTTGGGTGCCCACTTCGCGCCCGGCCGGGTTGTAGCCGACCTTGCCGCCCAGCGCGTGCGCCAGCAGCTGGTGGCCGTAACACACGCCGAACATGGGCAGGCCGGCGGACATGGCATCGCGCAGCCAGGCGGCGGTGTCTTCGCTCCAGGGTTCGCGGTCGGAGACCATGGCGGGCGAGCCGGTGATCAGCGCGGCGCGATAGCTGGCGGGCGCCTGCGGCCGCTGGCCTTCGTAGACAGCCACGATCTCGACGGCGTCGGGGGCGAGGCCGGCCGCCCGCAAGAGTTGTTCGGCATAGCCGCCGAACTGGCTTTTGAGCGTATCGTCCGGATCGCCGGTGTGCAGGATCAGGACGGGAAGTGCAGAAGGAGTTGCAGCGGTCATAAAGAAATGTGCATTGATGAGATCGGCGCGGCGGCCCGTTGGCCGGGTGCGCCAGGCACATCATAATCCAGCGTCACTGTTTCGGACGGGCGCGGCGGCTCCCGTTCCGTCCCGGAAATACGTACAATCCGCTCAGAGACTCATCCTTACAGGCGATAAGAAGACTATGTGGATCTGGCTGGGATTGGCCGCGCTTGCCCTCATCGGGGAACTGGCGACGGGTACCTTCTATTTGCTGCTGGTTGCCCTGGGATTGGCGGCGGGCGGCATCGCAGCCTGGTTCAGCGCGGGCCTGGAATGGGAACTGGTGGCGTGCGGCGTGGTGCTGCTGCTGGGCCTGCTGGTGCTGCGCAAGACCCGCGTCCTGAAAAAACGCGAGGTCAATTCCGCCCGCAACGCCGACGTCAACCTGGACATTGGCCAGACCGTCATGGTCGAAGCCTGGAACGAAAACGGCGCCGCGCGCGTGTGGTACCGCGGCGCCCACTGGCAGGCCGAACTGGCGAAGGGGCACGCGCCCCAGGCCGGCGAACACATCATTACCGAATTGCGCGGCTCGATCCTGGTGCTCGCCCCCAAGGGCAGGCCCGGTTCGGCATAGCAGTACCGCCCCGCGCAGCGGCGCGGGCAGCCGTTGGCCCCCCTGGCCGGCCGTGCAGGGAGCGTCAGCGCATCATCCGAAAAGAGGCTTCAAATCATGATAGATACGTCCACTATCGTCCTGCTCGTCATCGTTGCGCTGGCGATCCTGATCGTCGTCAAGGCGATCGCCATCGTGCCCCAGCAGCATGCCTGGGTAGTCGAGCGGCTGGGCAAGTTCGACCGCGTCCTGTCGCCGGGCGCCGGCTTCGTCATTCCGTTCATCGAGCGCGTCGCGTATAAGCACTCGCTCAAGGAAATCCCGCTGGACGTGCCCAGCCAGGTCTGCATCACGCGCGACAACACGCAATTGCAGGTGGACGGCGTGCTGTACTTCCAGGTCACAGACCCGATGCGCGCCTCGTACGGCTCGTCGAACTACATTTCGGCGATCACGCAACTGGCCCAGACCACGCTGCGTTCGGTCATCGGCAAGATGGAACTGGACCGCACCTTCGAAGAGCGCGACTCCATCAACAGCAACATCGTTTCGTCGCTGGACGAGGCGGCGCTGAACTGGGGCGTGAAGGTGCTGCGCTATGAAATCAAGGACCTGACGCCGCCGAACGAGATCCTGCGCTCGATGCAGGCGCAGATCACCGCGGAACGCGAGAAGCGCGCGCTGATCGCCGCTTCCGAAGGCCGCCGCCAGGAACAGATCAACATCGCGACCGGCGAACGCGAGGCCGCGATCGCACGCTCCGAAGGCGAGAAGCAGGCGCAGATCAACCAGGCGCAGGGCGAGGCCGCGGCTGTGCTGGCGATCGCCGAAGCTACTGCCAAGGCCATCACCCAGGTGGCCGATGCCGTCCGCCAGCCGGGCGGCATGGAGGCGGTGAACCTCAAGGTGGCCGAGCGCTACGTCGAGGCGTTCGGCAACGTGGCCAAGGAAGGCAACACGCTGATCCTGCCGGCCAATCTGTCGGATGTGGGCGGCATGATCGCTTCCGCCATGACCATCGTGAAGTCCACGCGCAACACCTGATACTGCGCCCCGAGGCGCCCGGCCCATGATCGCTCCCGTTAATTTGCTTCTGATAGCAGCGCTGGCGGGGGTGCTTTCCCTGTGCGTACTGGGATCGCTGGCGCGCAGCGGCATGGCCGGCATCCGCGAGACCATACGCGCCAACCTGCTTACGCTGTTGGCGTTTTCCACATTTGCCCTGCAGAACACGAAGGCGCCGCTGTGGCTGTCCGTGCTGGTGCCGAACACGGCCATCGCGCTGGCCCTGTGCGCGTACTACGCGGGCGTGCGCAGGCTGCTCGGGCTATCGGTGCCCAGGCATCTCATGACGCTGGGCTGCCTGGCGGCGCTGGTGGTGGTGGCGGGCTACACCTATGTGGACTGGCGGGTCGAGCCGCGCATCGTGGCGATGTCGCTGCTGCAGATGGGCTTCATGCTGGGCGTGGCCATTGTCGTCCAGCGCAACATGCCGCCGCACCGTTCACGCTACAGCTACCGCTTCGTGTGGGCGGTGACGATGATTTCCGCCGTGGTCTGTGCCGGGCGGGCGGCGGTCTATCTGGCCGGGCTGGATTCGGTGTCGGCGTTCCTGGATCCCACGATCTGGAGCGTCGCCTTCCTGACGCTGGGCGTGCTGATCATGCCGTGCCTGACCCTGGGCACCATCATGATCATCCACGACCGCATGCTGGCCGACCGCGAACAAGAGGCCAACACCGACTTCCTGACCGGCCTGATGTCGCGCAAGGCCTGGTGGCTGCAGGCCGAGCGCTATTGCGCGCAGGCGCTGCGCATGCGGCGTCCGCTGACACTGCTGCTGCTGGACATCGACCACTTCAAGCGCATCAACGACACGCACGGCCACGCGGCGGGCGACGCTGTGCTGCGCCATTTCGGCCTGCTGGCCACCGCCACGCTGCGCACGGGCGACCATGTGGGGCGGGTGGGAGGCGAGGAATTCGGCGTGCTGTTCGCCGACATGCGCAGCGACGCGGTGCTGGAAGTGGCCGAGCGGTTGCTGGATTCCGTGCGGCGCACGCCGTGTGCGCACGGCGGCAGCACCATTTCCTATACGTTCAGCGCGGGGGTCGAGGACTGGATCCCCGGCGAGAACCTGCAGGTGTTCTTCGAGCGGGCCGACCGCAAGCTCTATGCGGCCAAGACGGCGGGGCGCAACCGCATCGTGGGCCCGGGGCAGGAGGCGGAGCGCCCGCTGCTGCCCGTGGCGGCCTGAGCCGGCCGCCGCCGGGGCAGTGCAGCCCCGGTCAGTCGTCCTTGGACCTGCGCGGGGCGCGCGTGTCGTGCTTCATGATGCGTTCTTTTTCGCGCGCCCAGTCTTTTTCGCGCGCGGTGTCGCGCTTGTCGAACAGTTTCTTGCCGCGGCCCAGCGCGAAGTCGAGCTTGATGCGCCCGTTCTTGTAATGCAGGTTGAGCGGCACCAGCGTATAGCCGCGCTGTTCAACCTTGCCGATGAGCTTGCTGATTTCCTCGGCCTTGAGCAGCAGCTTGCGCGTGCGCATGGCGTCGGGGTGGATGTGGGTGGACGCCGTGGGCAGGGGGCTCACGTGCATGCCGAGCAGGTACAGTTCGCCGTCGCGTACGATGACGTAGCTTTCCTTGAGCTGCACGCGGCCGTCGCGGATCGCCTTGACTTCCCAGCCTTGCAGGACAAGGCCGGCCTCGTAGCGGTCTTCGATGAAATAGTCGTGCGTGGCCTTGCGGTTGTCGATAATGCTCATAAAGCCTTCTTGCTTGGGATCCTGCGAATCCGGCGCCTTGCCGCTGCGTTTGCGTTGGCGGTTGCTTGGGCTGTGGGCCGAGGGCTTTGCCTGCGGCTTTTTGCTTGTTTTAGGTCCAGGACGCGCTGTGCCGGTAAAATCTTGCCATTCTAGCCATTTGCGATAGTCGATGCACAAAGTACAACGATCCGTCCTGGTGCCATACAGCGCCGCCCAGATGTTCGATCTGGTCGCCGACGTGGAGAAGTACCCCGAGTTCATGCCGTGGTGTGGCGGCGCCGAGGTCCAGACCCGCGACGAGCACGGCATGCAGGCGTCCATCCTGATCAGTTTCGCGGGTATGAAGCAGCGCTTCACCACGCGCAACAAGCACGTCTATCCCGACCGGATCGACCTGGAACTGGTGGATGGCCCGTTTTCCAGCCTGGTGGGGCATTGGGTGTTCCAGCCCCTGGCCGAAGACGCCTGCAAGGTGCTGTTCACCATGGAGTACGCGTTTTCGAACCGCGCGCTCGAGATGGTGGTGGGGCCTGTGTTCAACCGCATCGCCACCAGCTTCATTGATTCCTTCACCAAGCGCGCGCAGGCCAAGTATGGCGAATGAGCCGTCCGCGGCGGGGCAGATCCGCGTCATGGTCTGCTACGCCTTGCCCGGGCATGCGTGGCAGCGCGAAGTTTGCCTGCCCGACGGCGCCACCGTCGACGACGCGCTGGCGGCCAGCGGGTTTGCGCAGGCCTTTCCGGTGGTCAAGCCGTGGGAGCGGGGCGTGGGCGTCTTCGGCCGCGCCACCGAACCGCATGCGCGGCTGGCCGACGGCGACCGCGTCGAGGTCTACCGCGGCCTGACGTTCGACCCCAAGGAATCGCGCCGCCGGCGCGCCGAGCACCGGCGCGCCAAGACCGCCCGGAATGGCCGGGTGCGGCCCGCGGGCCTGCTGTAGGCTGCAGCCGGGGCGGTCTGGGCGCCCCGTCCACATTGTCACCATTGAGACAAAGCGCGCCGCGGCTTCCGGCGTAACATAAGGCCGGGTTTCCATTTACGTTTACGTCAACGTCATGTCAAAATCGGCAGGCTGACGTTCACGAGACGGCAGCAACCCCGGCAGACAATACTCAATACAACAGGAGACAGGCTGTGGACTTGGAACTGACCGACGAGCAGCGCGCGTTCGCGCAGGCCGCGCGCGACTATGCCGAGGGCGAATTGGCCCCGAACGCCGCGCGCTGGGACGCCGAGGGCATTTTCCCCCGCGAGGCCTTCGCCCGGGCCGGCGAAATGGGCTTCTGCGGCATCTACGCCAGCGAGGACATCGGCGGCCTGGGCCTGCCGCGCCTGGACGCCACCCTGGTGTTCGAGGAAATGGCGGCGGTCGACCCGTCCACCACGGCGTTCCTCACGATCCACAACATGGCCGCCTGGATGGTCGGCAAGTGGGGCCAGCCGGCGCTGCGGGAAGCCTGGGGCCCCTTGCTCGCCAGCGGCGAAAAACTCGCGTCCTACTGCCTGACCGAGCCGGGCGCCGGGTCCGATGCGGCTTCCCTGTCCACGCGGGCGCAGCGCCAGGGCGACGGCTACGTCGTCAATGGCGCCAAGGCCTTCATCTCGGGCGGCGGCGACACGGACCTGCTGGTGGTGATGGCGCGCACCGGCGGCGAGGGCGCGGGCGGCATCAGCGCGTTCGCCATTCCCGCCGACAGCGAGGGCATCGGCTACGGCCGCAAGGAAGAAAAGATGGGCTGGAACAGCCAGTCCACGCGCCCCATCACGTTCGAGAACGTCCGCGTGCCGGCCGCGAACATGCTCGGCCAGGAAGGCGAAGGGTTCAAGATCGCCATGAAGGGCCTGGACGGCGGCCGCATCAACATCGGCACGTGTTCGGTGGGTGCGGCGCAGGGCGCGCTGGACGCCGCCCGCCGCTACATGGACGAGCGCCGCCAGTTCAACCGCCGGCTGGCCGAGTTCCAGGCCCTGCAGTTCAAGCTGGCGGACATGGCGACACACGTGGTGGCGGCCCGCCAGATGGTGCGCCTGGCGGCCTGCAAGCTGGACGCCGGGGCGCCCGATGCGGCGACCTACTGCGCGATGGCCAAGCGCTTCGCGACCGACATGGGCTTCCAGGTCTGCCTTGACGCGCAGCAGATCCATGGCGGCTACGGTTACCTGAAAGACTATCCCTTGGAGCGTCTGGTGCGCGATACTCGCGTTCATCAGATTCTGGAGGGCACCAACGAGATCATGCGCGTGATCATTGCCCGCCAATTGTTGGAAAAAGGAGCCGACATAAGATGAATGCACCGGTGTTGTTCGAAGAAAGGTCCGCCGCCAATGGCATGCGTTTCGGAATCGCGACGCTGAACGCGCCGCAGACCCTGAACGGCCTGTCGCTGGAAATGGTGGACCTGCTGGCGGATCGCCTGGACGCCTGGGCCCGTGATCCCGGCGTCGCCCTGGTGGTGCTGCAGGGCGCGGGTGAAAAAGCGTTCTGCGCCGGCGGCGACCTGCACGGCCTGTACCGCAGCATGACCGAGAACGCGGGCAAGCCCGGCTGGCGCAACGACTATGCGCGCCGTTTCTTCGAGCACGAATACCGGCTGGACTACCGCATTCACACGTATCCGAAACCCGTGCTGTGCTGGGGCAACGGCATCGTCATGGGCGGGGGCATCGGCCTGATGATGGGCGCGAGCCACCGCGTCGTCAGCGAGACTTCGCGCCTGGCCATGCCGGAAGTGTCGATCGGCCTGTTCCCGGATGTGGGGGGCAGTTGGCTGCTCAACCGCATGCCGGGCCGCAGCGGCGTGTTCCTGGCGCTGACGGGCGCGCAGCTCAACACGTCCGACGCATTCTTCGCGGGCCTGGCGGACTTCCGCCTGGACCAGGCGGACTGGCCGGCGCTGCTGGCGTCGCTGCAAGAGCAGCCCTGGGCGGGCCAGGCTAGCGGCGGCGCCGAAGACGCGATCCCGCCGCGCTCCATCAACGACGGCCTGCTGCGCCGTGCGCTCACGGCGCTGGAGCCGCGCACGCCGCTTGAGCCCGGCCCGCTGCGCCAGCATTCGTTCCAGATCAACAGTCTGTGCAACGGCAACCGGCTGGACGACATTTACGAAGAACTGGCCCTGCTGAAGGACCACGAGGATCCGTGGCTTTCGCGCGCGGCCAAGACGATGCTGGCGGGCTCGCCGGGATCGGTGCGCCTGGCCTTCGCGCTGCAGCAGCGCACGCGCCTGCGCTCGCTGGACGACGTGTTCCGCGTCGAATACATCGCCGCGCTGGCCTGCACCTCGCATGGCGATTTTGCCGAGGGCATTCGCGCGCTGCTGGTCGACAAGGACAAGAATCCGCGCTGGAATCCGGCCGTCATAGACATGGCGACGGACGCCTGGGTGCAGAAGTTCTTTGAAGAGCCTTGGCCCGAGGGCGAGCCGCATCCGCTGGCCGACCTGGGCCAGGAAGGGCGCTGATACGCCGGCCGGCCCGCCGGGCCGGCCACCCGTCGCGCAGATCACGATGAATCCATACCTACAGCAATAGCAACAGGAGACAAAACATCATGAGCAGCATCGCGTTTATCGGTTTGGGCAACATGGGCGCGCCCATGGCATTGAATCTGGTCAAGGCCGGCCACAGCCTGAAGGTGTTCGATCTGGTGCCGGCAGCCGTCAAGCTGCTGACCGACGCCGGCGCCGCCGCGGCGGCGTCCGCGTCCGAAGCGGTGCAGGGCGCCGAGGTCGTGATCTCGATGCTGCCGGCCAGCAAGCATGTCGAAGGCCTGTACCTGGGCGAAGACCTGCTGGGCAAGATCCCGTCCAGCGCCCTGGTCATCGAATGCAGCACCATCGCGCCGGATTCGGCGCGCAAGGTGGCGCAGGCGGCCGACGTGCGCGGCATCGCCATGATCGACGCGCCGGTTTCGGGCGGCACCGGCGGCGCGGCCGCGGGCACGCTGACGTTCATCGTCGGGGGCGCGGCGGCCTCGCTGGAGCGCGCGCGTCCGGTGCTGGAAAAGATGGGCAAGAACATCTTCCACGCGGGCCCGGCCGGCGCCGGCCAGGTGGCCAAGATCTGCAACAACATGCTGCTCGGCATCCTGATGGCCGGCACGTCCGAAGCGCTGGCGCTGGGCGTGGCCAACGGCCTGGATCCCAAGGTGCTGTCGGACATCATCGCCAAGAGTTCGGGCCGCAACTGGGCCACCGAACTCTACAACCCCTGGCCGGGCGTCATGGAGCACGCGCCGGCCTCCAAGGGATACGCGGGCGGTTTCGGCGTGGACCTGATGCTCAAGGACCTGGGCCTGGCGGCCGAGGCGGCGCTGGCGGCGCGCGCCTCCATCCCGCTGGGCGAACTGGCGCGCAACCTGTATTCGCTGCATAGCTCGGGCGGATCCGGCAAGCTGGACTTCTCCAGCATCGTCAACCTGGTCAAGCGCGAGCAGGACTGACGTGGCGGCCGACCAGACCTCTGTGGACCCGGCCGGACGGGTCCGCGCCAGCTTCGACCAGCAGAGCATCATGGCGCTGCTGGGCGCCAAGCTGGACGTGGTGGAGCCGGGCAGGGTGGACATCGTCCTGCCCTACCGTGCCGATCTCTGCCAGCAGAACGGCTTCCTGCATGCGGGGATTTCCACCACCATCGCCGATAGCGCGGGCGGCTACGCCGCCTTCACGCTGTTCGGAGCGGGCGAGGACGTGCTGACGTCCGAGTTCAAGATGAACTTCCTGGCGCCAGCCAAGGGCGACCGTTTCGTGGCCAGCGGGCGCGTGGTCAAGCCCGGCAAGCGCCTTTCGGTCTGCCAGGTGGAAATGCATGCGTACGATGGCGAGCAGGCTACGCTTTGCGTGATAGGCTTGCTCACCGCGGTCCGCGTGACGCCGCGATGAATTGCATGCGCGGCGCGTCGGGCCAACCGGCCCGGCGCGCCGCGTGGCTGTCGCGTGTTGCATGGATGTACCGGCAATGCCAGCAAAAGAACATCATCGGATTTTTCGCAGCAACTGGCTGCGCGCCGCGGTGCTGGGCGCAAACGACGGCATCGTTTCCACCGCCAGCCTGATCACCGGCGTGGCGGCGGCCCAGGCCTCGCACGGGGCCATCCTGACCTCCGGCCTGGCGGGTCTGGTCGCGGGGGCGCTGTCGATGGCGGCGGGAGAATACGTGTCGGTGCGCACCCAGGCCGACACCGAAGCCGCCGACCTGCGCCTGGAACAGCGATCGCTCAAGCGCAATTCCGTCGAGGAACTGGCCGAACTCATTGATATCTACGTGGCCCGCGGGCTGACGCGCGACCTCGCGGAGCAGGTGGCGCGTCAGCTGACCAGCCACGACGCGCTGGACGCGCATGCGCGCGACGAACTCGGCATCTCCATCCATAACCGCGCGCGGCCTGTGCAGGCCGCGGTGGCGTCGGCCGCGTCGTTCGCGGCAGGCGCCATGGTGCCGCTGGCCGTGGCGGCCGTCTCGCCCGGGCCGCACCTGATCGGCTGGGTCATCGGGGCGTCGGTGCTGTGCCTGGCGTCCCTGGGGGCCATGGCCGCCAAGGCAGGGGGCGCGCCCAGGCTGCCAGCCGCGCTGCGCGTGACCGTGCTGGGCGCGGCCGCGATGGCTGTGACGGCTGGCGTGGGAGCGCTGTTCGGCGTGGCCGTCTAGGGCCGGCGCCAGGCGGCCTGCGGAGCGAATGGGCCCCGGGTTGCAGCGACCGCCCGAAGAACGGGCCCAGGTTCAATCGGGGGTGATGGAATAGGGCAGCGGCGCGGCGGCGATGCGGGGGCCATCGACGGCGCTCAGCCGCAGATCGCCTTCCGGCAGCGCGGCCAGGGTGGTTTCGAACAGCACCGACACCACGCCCTGGTCGTTGGCCGCCTGCACTACTCGGCCGATGGCTTCGCCGGGCTGCGCCGCGTCGAACACGTCCACGCCGGCCAGCGCCGGGCCCTGCAGGCTGGCGTCGGCGATGGTGCCGAACGCCATGCGCCGCTTGACGGTGCCGCGATAGTGGCTGCGCGCCACGACTTCCTGGCCGGGATAACAGCCCTTGGTGAAGCTGACGCCCTGGATCAGGTCCAGGTTGACGGTCTGCGGAATGAAGACGTCCTGTGTGGCGGCGCCGATCCACGGAATGCCGGCGGCCAGGTCGGCCGCTTGCCAGTGTTCAGCAGAGGCCAGGCCCAGCGTCTGGGCCAGTGCGGCCGACTGTTCGAGTTGCGCGTCGGACGCTATCCACCACCAGCGCAGGCGCTCGTCCGCGGAGGGCGCCGCGATCCAGGTGCCGGACGGCAGGTCCGTGCGCTGCCAGACCGCGCGGGGCAGCGCGCCTGCCGCGGCTTCCAGCGCGGCCGCCTGCTCGGGCGTGGCCTGGACGCCAGCCACGTGTAGCGGCACGGCGGCCAGCTTGACCTTGGCGCGCAGCACGAACATCGACAGGCGCTTCACCAGCGCCTGGGACAGGTCCTGACGGACCATGCCGTAGAACTGAGGGGCGTCGTCCGAGTCTGCCGCGGCGCCGCGCCACATTACCAATGTGGCCAGCAGGCGGCCCTTGGCGGTGCAATAGCCGGCCAGTCGGGCGGCGTCGGCGGGCAGGCCCGTGACGTCCTGCGTGAGCTGGCCGTGCAGAAAGGTCAGGGCGTCGGCGCCGGTTGCGGTGAAGACCGTCAGGTCTTCCAGGGGCGCGCATTGCGCGCAACCTTCGGCGCGAACGGGGATCGAAGCATAAAAGGCGTGCATGGCGGCGGACTTATCGCGTCATCAAAGTGCTGATGATAGCCGTGTTCTCCCGCCGTCCCGGCCATGTCCCCGCTGCGCAAAGGGGTGCGCGGCGCGATCCGGCCCTTGTTGTGGCCCGGCAAGGCCCCGCGATCCATTAAACTTCCGACACTTATGAAGAAGCGACTCCGAAATTTCGTCTTGTGGTTCTTTCTGCTCATCGTGCTGGCCGCCGCCGCGGCGGTGGGCGGAGCCTGGAGCTGGATGCACCGTCCCATCGCCCTGTCGGCCGACAGGATCGACTTCGTGGTGGATCCGGGCAGCAGCCCGCGCACCGTCGCGCGCGCGCTCAACGCGGCAGGGGTTCCCATCTGGGAACCCGGTTTTGTCTGGATGGCGCGCCTGTCCGAACGCGACAAGCTGATGAAGGCGGGCGGATACCAGGCCATCAACGGCGATACGCCCTGGCTGCTGCTTGAGCGCCTGGCGCGCGGCGACATGACGCAGCGCCAGATCACCTTCCTGGAAGGCTGGACGTACCGCCAGATCCGCCAGGCGCTGCGCGAGAATCCCGACGTCAAACAGACGCTGGGGGACACCAGCGATGAAGCGCTGATGGAACGCCTGGGGTCGGACATCAAGCATCCCGAGGGCATGTTCTTCCCGGACACGTATGTCTTCACGCCCGGCAGCACCGATTACGAACTGCTGCGCCGCGCCTATCAGGAAGGCCAGCGCATCCTGGCCGACACCTGGGACAAGCGCCAGCCGGACGTGGCCGTCGCCACGCCCTATGAAGCGCTGGTGCTGGCGTCCATCATTGAAAAGGAAACCGGCCATGGTCCGGACCGCCGGCGCGTGTCCGGCGTGTTCACCAACCGGCTGAAGATCGGCATGCTGCTGCAGACCGACCCCACCGTGATCTACGGCATGGGCGACGCCTACCAGGGCCGGATCCGCAAGCGCGACCTGCAGACCGACACGCCCTGGAACACCTACACGCGCCCGGGCCTGCCGCCCACGCCGATCGCGGCCCCGGGCCGCGCGGCGCTGCTGGCGGCGGTGCAGCCCGAGCAGCACAAATTCCTCTTTTTCGTGGCGCGGGGCAACGGGACCAGCGAGTTCTCGGTGAACCTGTCGGAACACAACCGCAACGTTTCCCGCTATATCCTCGGACAGGGCCAGCGCAGCGCGCCGGCGGCGGCGCCCGCAG
>NZ_AGUF01000080.1 GCF_000236785.1 Achromobacter arsenitoxydans SY8
TAAAAAGGTGACGCCTCCGGAAGATATCGCGCAAGCCTGCCAGGAGATGGACAGGTTTGTTGCCGAGTTTGGATCAGGCGCTGCAGCAGCATTTGCCGAAGCGTGGCGATCTTTTGATCCCGCTGGAGGGGGATATACCATTCCAGAGTTCTTTGAAGAACTGAAGCGAGTTCTGCTCGGCAAGATCGACTGATTTGATCAGGCAGGTTGCGCTCTCCACGCAACCTGTTCAGCGGATTCATGAGGTCTAAGTCAGTGACCTATGCTCTGTGGCTTACTGCGCCGCGCCCTCGGCTTGGGCGTGACGCCCATGCGCGGATCGCGCGCCACCGCCAGCTTCGCCAGCGTGGCCGCAATGGATTCGAACGACTCGTTGGATTGCGCCAGATACAGCCACTTTCCCAGCACCGGATGAGGCGCCAACTCGGGCAGGTCAGCCAGCAGCGCCGCATGCCGCTCTTGCGATGTGCAGACCATCACGCCGTTCCACGGATCGTCGCGGTCGGCCACGATCAGGTACAGCTGGCCGTCCAGGTACGCGGCATCGGCGCCGAACATCTTCCGGTGCATATAGCCGGCCTCCCGCTCCAGCGGCTCCAGGATCCACAGAAGCGAATTCTGGCGCGCGGCGCGCTGCTTTCTTGGCGGGGCGAAGGGGGCGGGCGGGTTGCGCATGGAAAGGGAGTGTAGCCAATTGGCCCGGGATGTCCGCTACTGCCCGGATTCCTCGAACAGCGGCGCCAGCGGCATAAGGGGGCCGTACTTCTTGAATTTCCGCCACGTCTCCGCCGCCTGCCGCAGCTCCTCGTTCTTTTGCGCTTCTTCAAGAATCTCCGCCACGCGCGGCGCCAGGGCGACCGACATGTCGATGATGTCGTTCGCCGTGTAGCCCCGCTCCCAGCGTGCACGCAGGGTCATGTCGTCGCCCTTGGCCCGCATGGCGCGCGTCGTCTCCTTGATCATGGCCTTGCGCTGCTCCGCGGACAGACGCTCTGCGAATGAAATGCCGGCCACCAGACCTTGAACAAAGCCCTTCTCGCGATATCCCGTCGTGGCGGCCACATGGCTGGCGACGCTGCGGCTGATGACTTTGGGCGCCAGGTTGTCGCGTATCCAGCCCCGGTTGAGCCGCAGCAGGCCCGCGCACAGGCCCTGGCCGAAGCCCGAGCGCATGCCTTTCGAGCGTTCGGCGTCCTGCGCCTCGGCGTAGCTCATGGCGAACTGGACCATCAGCATGATCGCGTCCTGCGGCCCCGGCATCAGGAAGTTCGCCACCCAGCCCGCCGCGCTGCCGATCTTGCCCAGCGCCGAGGCGGTGCGGCCCGAGACTTTCAGGACCGAGCCGGCTTCCTCGGCCAGTGCGGCGGTGGCGGCGGCGGGCGCTGTCGCTGCCTGCTTGCCGAAGCGCGCCTCGAATTCCTCCATCCTGGGCGGGCCGGCGCCGACCTTGGGCGGTTCGCCGGGCACGCGCGGCTTGGTGGCGGGTTGTTCGACGGGAAGTTGGGGCAGCTTATCTCTCGGGCGCGGTCGCACGGCAGTTTCCGGGTGCTGTTTATATATGGCGGGATCGTCCGGAAGCCCAGCCTTCACGGCGGGGTGGTTCATGCTCGACAGGGGCCGGTAGTGGCCCGAACCGTCGTTCCAGGTCTTCACTTTCCCGCTTTCGAACTCCACTTGTCCGGCCCAATTGACCCGCTCGCCGCGGGCGGCCTCGGTGTGGCCATACCCACCGCCCAATGTTTTCTTCGTCTTGACGGCAAAGATTTCTCCGTCCTTCACGACAAAGTCATAGTTGCCGCGCGCCGTGCGGGTGTACTTTGGGCCAATCTCTTTCCAGGTGTCGTTGACCTTCCGCAGCCGAACCACATCGCCCGACGAACCGGGCGCTGGCGCGTCCCTGGGCAGATTCCCGTAGGTCGGCCCGCTCGGCTCGCGCTGCAGCAGCATCGCGCTGCCGGACGTCATTGACGATTGCTGGACGACGTGCGCCAGCTCGTGCGCCAGCAGCGCGCGGCCCGCCGACGTGCCGGGAGCGTACTCGCCCGCGCCCAGCACGACGTGATGGCCGACGGTGTACGCGCGCGCCTGCACGGCGTTGGCGGAACGGACGGCCTCGGCGTCCGTGTGCAAGCGCACTTGGCGGAAATCCTGACCGAAGCGCGGTTCCATGAAGGCGCGCGTGCTCGCGTCCAGAGGGCGACCAGGGGCGGTCAATGCCTCACGCACGACGGGCGCCGCATCGGCGGCGTCCATGCCGCCTTGGGCAACTGAACGCACCTGGACGAGTTTTTGTCCGTGACCCGGCGAATCTGCCGGTATCCCGTTCGCAGGCGTAGTCATCCGCATCACGTGCCGCGACGCGCGGTCGGCTTCCTGTTCGCAGGTGTCGCCGGGGTTGTTGATCGCCAGCGTGGTTGCTGTTCGCGTGGCGGCGGGAGGATGCAGGGGCAGGCGGCCTAAGTCCAGCGGGAAGAGGGCAGGCAGCTCGGCAACCGAATCCTCGTCCCTTGTGAGTTTGGCTCGGGGCGTGGCGGCATTGCGGCTGCTCGCGGCATGTCCGGCCGTGCCCCTGGCGGACGACGCCTGCCGGGCCGCATTCGAATCCTGTACGAAAGTGCGCATGGTTCCGCTCCGAATCAATCGACAGCCGGATTTCTGGGAATTTAACGCCAAGGCCGGCGGCGATGGCGGTCGGCACACCATTCGATACCAAGTGCGGGTGCAGGCGCGGAGCGCGATCCGTCGCCAGTTTCTGCAATACTCCGACTTCGTGCGTGCGAGCCTGACTGATGAAAGAGACTCGCACCGCCCGCCAAGCCCTTGTTCCCATCGTCCTCGAATGACCGGCCATGTCTGAACACCATCAATTCATCTTCCCCCGCGACGTCCACCTGCCGCCGCCCGATTGGCCGCAATTGGAGGCCCGCCTGCTGGAAGGCGGGTACGTGCTGGCGGCGACCGGGGACGGAATCCCGTACCGCGCGCAGCAGGATTACGAATTCGATGCGGACGATGCGACATGGTGCAGCCCGCAATACTGCGTTGGGCCTGCGGCGCGGCCCTACCTGAGCGCCGAAGTCCTGGCGGACTACGATGCCGATCCCTGGCATTTCCCGCTGATGCTGCTGGCCTACGATGGCCCCAATCCGTGCGTGCAGGTGGGCGAGAATCTATGCGCGCCCAGCCTGCCGGGATCCGATGATCCTCCATCGCCGATGCCGTCCCGGTTGGATATCGACTTGATCGGCGAGGCTTACGAAAATCCCGCGGTGCAATGGCATTTTGCGGAGCATGGCCGCGACTACCGGATTTTTGAACTGAATTGGCACTACAGCCTGGCGATGGGCTTTCGGATGGTGCGCACTCAGGGACTGGATCGGGAGAGTGCAGAGGGATTGGCCAGGCTGATCGGGGAACTGACAGGGATGGCGATGGGGTGTAGTCATCGGCATTTGTGATGTTCGCGATGTTGATCCATATTATCTGGTCCATCCGCGGGGGGGGGTTGAGCCATGAACGCAGCAATGCTTCCGAAAAAGCGCCAGCGCAATGTCGCCGAGCAGAATGCCCTGCTGGAGGCCAGGCTTCTTGCGGAGGCGTCGTTCTGGCGCGAAAAGGACTTACCCGTCGCGCTCTACGAATACGGCCGGGCGAATGGCATACGATGGGACGCAGCAATAGTGCTCAGGCTGGAACTGAATTTTCCTGGCATGCCTGAAATATGGGGCGAATTAATCACCGACACGGAACGCTTTATCGCATTCGAGTTGGAGACCGATGAGACCCATCAGATTTTGCGGCGCGTCGAGGCTTGGCGAGACATTACTGATGAACAGAACTTCGTCGAACACAATCCAGGTTTCGGGAAAGGGTTTGGCGCGATCGCAATGCGAGTGCGCAGGGAGTTATGTGGCTTGCGTGGATCCGAACATGAAAGCTCGGCGGAGCCGCGCTAGTACGTAAATGCTCATGCAAACGACGGGGTGGCGGCCCATGGTCGCGTTGACCCAGGCTCGATCATCGACCGATTTGTTGCCATATACACGGCAATTGATCTCGCGCAAACGATGACGCCTCAGAATGCGGCTGGGCTGGCTACCCTAAACCTGTACCCGCCCCGCACTTCAGGAGACTGCCATGCCCGTCATGATGAAAGCCGCTGTCTTTGTCGAACCCGGCCGAATCGACATCGTCGATAAGCCGATTCCGGACGTAGGTCCCAACGATGCCCTGATACGGATCACCACCACCACGATCTGCGGCACCGATATTCATATCCTCAAGGGCGAGTATCCCGTGGCGCCCGGGCTGACCATCGGCCATGAGCCCGTGGGCATCATTGAAAAGCTTGGCAGCGCGGTGACCGGCTACCAGGAGGGGCAACGCGTCATCGCAGGGGCGATCTGCCCCAACTTCAATTCGTACGCGGCCCAGGACGGCGTCCCCTCGCAAGACGGCAGCTACCTCGCCGCGATGGGACTTTGCGGCTGCCACGGCTACCAGGCCACGGCCGGCTGGCGATTCGGCAACAAGATCGACGGCACTCAGGCGGAGTACGTGCTCGTGCCGGACGCGCAGGCCAATCTGGCGCCGGTGCCCGACGGCCTCACGGACGAGCAAGTGCTGATGTGCCCGGACATCATGTCCACGGGCTTCAAGGGGGCAGAGAATGCGAATATCCGCATCGGCGATGTCGTGGCAGTTTTCGCCCAAGGTCCGATCGGCCTGTGCGCCACGGCCGGGGCCCGGTTGCTGGGCGCCTCCACCATCATCGCCGTCGACGGAAACTCCCACCGGCTGGATGTCGCGCGGGCGCTGGGCGCCGACGTCACGCTGAACTTCCGCGACTGCGACGTCGTGGATGAAATCCTGCGCCTCACCGGCGGCCGCGGCGTCGACTCCGCCATCGAGGCGTTGGGGCTGCAAAGCACCTTCTTGTCGGCCTTGCGCGTGCTCAAGCCGGGCGGCACCTTGTCGAGCCTGGGCGTCTATTCCGAAGACCTGAAGATTCCCGTCAGCGCGTTCGCGGCGGGCCTGGGCGACCACAAGATCAACACGGCGCTGTGCCCCGGAGGCAAGGAACGCATGCGCCGCCTGATGAACGTGATCCAGTCCGGCCGAGTGGATCTTGGCGTGATGGTCACCCACCAATACAAGCTCGAAAACATCGTCGAAGCGTACGACCTGTTTGCGCACCAGCGCGACAACGTGCTCAAGGTGGCCGTCAAGCCAGCCTGACGCGCTGGCGAAGTCTCGCCTTTGAATCGGCACGAGGCGCCAGGCTACAAGTTCGCGGCAGCGAATTTTGGCCTGGCGCTTTCGCTTGCAGGAAGAGGGGGCCAGACAACTTGCAGAGACAATTTGACACTCGACGGCACGGTTTGATCCGGCCATTCATCCTCACATGTCGACTCCATCCCCTACACTAGTTCGATTCACAGGGAGCGATATGTCGATTCAAACCTTAGGCCGATGCGGTGTCGTGTTGTTTCTTGCTGCGCTGAATTCGGGTTGTTCTTCCTTAGTCGGCGAGTGCGCGTGGTACCGCAGCAGTTGCATGTATGAAGGGCAGTACGAGTCCGGCGAGGAAGGCTACGCGGAAGACGAAGCGAAGCGCTTGAACAAGGAATCGTCGGATCGGTTGCGCCGCAGTTCGGGTGATTGATTCGTAGGGCGGGACTACTTGTGTCCACCGCCTTGCCCGCCGCGCGAACCCGGCGGTGTTTTCCGCAATCGCGATTTCCTGCCAGGGTGCTCCGGCGCGGCATCGCGTTGGGCAACGCGTAAAAGAGATTGAAATCGCGGGCATTGCATGTGGCTGGGCGCGGAACACTCGGCCACGTGGCGCAGTGTGTCCCGCAACGCAGCCAAGCGATGGATCTGCCGATCAAGCGAGTCGGCCCGTTCTTGCAGGGTGCTGCGCGGCAGATCCGGCTGGCCATCCTCGCCAAACATCCCCTTGATCTCCACCAGCGAAAAGCCCGCGGCCTTTCCCAGAGAGATCAGCGTCAGCTGAGTCAGCGTTTGTTCGGCGTACTGACGGCGCAGGCCGTGTCTGGCGCAGGATTTGATCAGCCCGAGCTCTTCGTAATAGCGCAGGGTGGACGCAGGCACGCCGCTGTGTTGGGACAACACCCCAATATCAAGAAGATCCATGCTTGACCTCAAGTTAACTTGAAGTTGCATAGTAGTTGCCATTCGGCTTTCCGGAAAGGAACTTCCATGGCAAATACATCCAGCAGAAATACGGCAGCCGCCAAGATGAGCGCGCTGGCTGGCGCGACGCTATTGGCGTCATTGGGCGTCAGCATCGTGACCGTCGCATTGCCGGCGCTTGCACGGGCATTCTCGGCGCCGGTTTCTAGCGTGCAAGGGGTGGTGTTGGCCTATCTGGTGTCGGTCACGGTCACGATCACCTTGGCAGGGAAGCTCGGCGATCTCATTGGTCACCGGCGGGCGCTGATGGGCGGTCTGATGTTGTTCACCCTGGCTTCACTGTCTTGCGCCGTCGCGCCGACGCTGGGCGTGCTGATCGCAGGCCGCGCGATCCAGGGATTGGGCGGTGCAATGTTGCTGGCGCTACCGCTCTCGATCGCACGCGAGGTCGTTGCCAAAGAACGGCTGGGGTCGGCAATGGGCCTGATCGGAACGGTGTCGGCCCTTGGCACCGCACTGGGTCCGTCGTTGGGCGGCATGCTGATCGGAGAATTGGGGTGGCGCGCGGCGTTCGTCATGCTGGCGGTCCTGAGCGCCAGCACATGGGGGCTGGCCGCCTGGGCCATTCCTTCCGCGGCCCCGCGGCCCATTGCTTCGGCCAAATCGCTGGACTGGCTCGGGGCGGCCACGCTGACCACGACGCTGGTGCTCTACGCGCTGGCGACTTTGGGCGGCAAGAGCGGCTTTGCAATGGACGCGCGGCTGCTGCTGGCGCTGGCGGTCGTGGCGCTTGGCATATTCATCTACGTCGAATCGCGCGCGCCGTCTCCCCTTGTGCCGATGGCGCTGCTGCGTGACTCGATGACCCGGGCTTCGCTTGCGATGAATCTGCTGGTGTCGACGGTCATGATGTCCACGCTCGTGGTTGGACCGTTCTTCCTGGCCTACGGCCTGGGATTGGGCGAAGCCGAAACCGGATTGGTCATGGCGGCCGGACCCCTTGTCGCCGCCTTCTCGGGCATTCCGGCGGGGCGGATGACGGATCGCTTTGGCGCACAAAAAACGCTGGTCTTTGGCCTGGTGCAGACCACTGCCGGATTGGTGTGCCTGGCTTATGCGCCCAGGGCGCTGGGCGTGGCCGGCTATGTCTTGGCTTTGATGGTTCTTACCCCGGGCTTCCAGCTGTTCCTGGCCGCGAACAACACCGCCGTAATGTCGGGGGCAGAGGAGTCGCAGCGCGGCATGCTTTCGGGCTTGCTTGGGCTATCCCGGAATCTGGGGTTCATGACGGGGGCATCTGTGATGTCCGGGCTGTTTGCGCACTTCATCGGTGCCCATGGCCTGGGAGGAGCATCGTCGGATGAAGTGGCCATGGCGTTCACCATGACCTTCCTGGGGGCGGTGGGCCTTGGCGTGATGGCGATGCTTTTGGCTCTGAGCAAACTTGGCAAGCGCGAAGAATCTTATCTATGAAGATTCGGGCAGGCCGAAAATACAGTCTGACTCCACAAGAAGACCAAAGGCGCCAGACTGCCTTTTCCAAGCGGCAAACGTATTCAGACGGTGGTATTCAGACGGTGGCAAACCGCGCCGCCAGCTGATCGCACCCCCGCACCAGAATCGCCGCGTCCACCCCCACCGCCGTATACAGACTCCCCGCCGCCATATACCGCCGCGCCAGCGTCTCATCCGTCGTCAGCACGCCTGGCGCCTTGCCTGCCGCGCGCACGCGGCTGATGGCGCGTTCAATTTCCGCCACCACCTTAGGATGTTGAGGCTCGCCCGGATAGCCCAGGCTGGCCGCAAGATCCGCCGGGCCGATGAACACGCCATCCACGCCATCCACCGCGATGATGGCGTCCAGGTTATCCAGCGCTTCGCCGGTCTCGGCCTGCACCAGCAGGCACAACTCTTCCTCGCAGCGGCGCATGTAGTCGGGTACCCGGCCATAGCGTGTGGCGCGCATGGTGCCGCTTACCCCACGCATGCCGCGTGGCGCGTAGCGCATGCCGGCCACGGCGCTTTCGGCTTCGGCAGCGTTCTGCACGTAGGGCAGTAGCAGCGTCTGCGCGCCGATGTCCAGATACTGTTTGATCTGCACCTTGTCGTTCCACGACGGCCGCACGACCGGATGGCTGCCATAGGCGGCCGCAGCCTGTAGCTGCGCCATCACGGTGGGCAGCAGCGCGGGCGTGTGCTCGGTATCGAGCAGCAGCCAGTCAAACCCGCTGGCCGCCACCATTTCGGTGCTGTTCGGATGGCCCAGCGTGACCCACAGGCCGGTCTGATGCCGCTGTTCGCGCAGCGCGCGCTTGAACGTATTGATCGGAAGTTCCATGCGCGCCGTCCTAGGAGAAATGCACCGAGATGCTGCCCAGCTTGCCGTAGTCGGCATGCAGCGTATCGCCGCGCTTGACCGCGACGGTGCGGGTGAAGGACCCGGCCAGCACAATGTGCCCGGCGTCCAGGCCCGTATCGTGTTCGGCCAGCTTGTTGGCCAGCCAGGCGATGCCCAGCGCCGGATGCCCCAGCACCGCCGCCGATACGCCGGACTCTTCGATTACGCCGTTCTTCAGGAGCAGGGCGCCCACCCAGCGCAGGTCGATGTCCAGCGGCCGCACCGGCCGGCCGCCCAGCACGATGCCGGCGCAGGCGGCGTTGTCGGCGATGTTGTCGACAATGCGGCGCGGGTACTTGCTGCGGCCGTCGATCAGTTCCAGCGCCGGCACCACGTAGTCGGTGGCGTCCAGCACGTCGAACAGGCTCACATCCGGGCCGCGCAGCGGCTTGCCCAACACGAAAGCCAGCTCGACCTCAACGCGCGGCACGATCAGCTTGTCCGTCGGAATGGCCTCGCCGTCCTGGTAGAACATCGTGTCCAGCAGATGCCCGTAGTCCGGCTCGTCGATGCCGACGGTGCTCTGCATCGCCTTGGACGTCAGGCCGATCTTGTGTCCGCGCAGCCTGGCGCCGGCGGCGAGCTTCTGGTCGATGATGCGCTTCTGGATCGCATAGGCGTCCGCGATCTCAATGCCCGGAAAGGCTTGGTCGAGCTGCGTGGTGGGCACGCCGCTGCGTCCTGCTTCCAACAGCAGGCCGGCGGCGCGGGCGCGATCGTCTTCATTGAGCATGGCGGGCTCCTTGTGCGGACACGGCCGTTTCATCGGCCACGGGATTGGACAGGACGCCGATGCCGGCCACTTCCACCTCGACCACGTCACCCGGCTTCAAGAAGCGCGGCGGCGTGTAGCGCACGCCCGCGCCGATCGGCGTGCCGGTGGAGATCACGTCGCCCGGCTTGAGGGTGGTCCAGATGGAGATGTAGCGGATCAGCTCGGCGAAGGGAAACATCAGGTTGTCGGTCGTGTCCTGCTGGCGCAGTTCTCCGTTCACCCGGGTGCTGACGGTAAGCGGAGCGGCCGGGTCGAACTCGTCTGCCGTCACCAGCCACGGCCCCATCGAGCCGCTGGCGTCGAAGTTCTTGCCCTGCGTGACGTTGAACTTGCCGTGCTTGAGCCAGTCGCGCACCGTGCCTTCGTTCAGGCAGGTCAGGCCCGCGATGTGGCTCCAGGCGTCTTCGGCCGCGATGCGGCGTCCGGCCTTGCCGATCACGATGGCGATCTCGCCCTCGTAGTCGAGCTGCTCGGACTCCGGCGGACGCAGCAAGGGTTCGCCATGTCCCACGAACGACCCCGGAAAGCGCGGGAACACGCTGGGATAGGCGGGCGGGGCGCTGCCGTCCTGGTATTCCTCGTTGCGCTTGCCGTAGTTCACGCCTACGCAAATGATTTTCTCCGGCGCGGGGATGGGCGGCTGCAGCCGCACTTGGCCAAGCTTGTGCGTGGCGGGCAGCGTGTCGGCCAGGCGCGCCAACGTGGGCAGATCGCCCGCTGCCAGCGCGGCCTGAAGGCTGTCGTGCCCCTGGCCGTCCAGCGCCACGATCTGGTCCTGGCCGCGCAGGGCGCCAAAGCGCGGGCGGCCATCATGGATATAGCTGAGCAGTTTCATTCTTCGAATCCAAACAGGCGGGCGGGGTTGTCGACCAGGATCTTCTTGAGCGTGGCTTCGTCGCCGGCATAGCGCGCCAACTGGTCGAGCAGGCGGCCTTCGTCGGGCGTGGCCTTCACCGACACCGGATGCGGCCAATCGCTGCCCCACACCACGCGGTCCGGGTTCGCGGCGATCAGGGACTGGGCCAGCGGGATCACGTCGTCCCAGGGCTCACCCGCACGCGAGATCTTCTCGGTTAGCGACAACATCACCCAGAAATTGCCGCGCGCCAGCAGCGATTCCAGCAGGCGTCGCGTCGGATCCGCGGCTCCCGCGCCCGGGTCCGCGCGGCCCATGTGATCCAGCAGCACGGGAATGTCCAGCCGCTCGAACTGTGCGGCCTGCGCCATCATCCCGTCGGGCTCGGGCTGAAACTTCGCATACCAGCCCAGCTCGCGGATGCGGGCAATGGCGCGGTCGAACACGTCCGGCGCCATGCTGATGCCCAGCCCCTGGCGCGTGAAACGCGCGCCGCGCACGCCGGCATCGTGCAGCTTCTGGATATAGGCGTCGTCGCGTTCTGCCAGCACCACCGCGTTGGCGCAGCCGCGATAAGACGGGCCCGCGGCGGCCAGACCGTCCAGCACCACCTGGTGGTCCGCGCCGTACGTGGTGGCCTGCACGATCACACCACGCTCGATACCCAGCAGCCGATGCAGGCCCAGGGCAGTGTCTATCGTCGCGCTGGGCATTTCGTAGGCCGCGCCCGAACGCACCGGATAGCGGTCGGCAGGGCCGAACACATGAAACTGGCTGTCGCACGCGCCCGCGGGCAGGCGATACGCCGGCGCGGTCGGATGGGAATGAAAGGGCTGGTATTGCGCCATCGTCTTGCTCCTTATCCGATTACGGCCACGAAATCGCACTCGACCAGCTTGTCGCCATCCAGGTCGGCCTGCATCGTGTGGCGTGCCGGACGGTTCTGCGCATCCGGAAACGCCTTCAGCCACACCGCGTTCAGCGCCGCGCGCTGGCTGCGGTCGCGCATCCACACCGTCATCTTGGCGATATGGTCCAGCGACCCGCCGCCCGCTTCTACGATGCGGCGCACGTGGTCGAACATCAGCTCGCACTGGCGTTCCAGCGTATCGCCGTACGCGCCCGTCGCCGGGTCCGTGCCCTGGATGCTGCCGGAATACAGCATCGAGCCGATCCGGCAGGCGGCGGGAATGGGGTTCTTGTGGCTGAAGCCTTCAGCGTAAATGCTGCGTCTGCTCATGGCGGGGTCCGTGTCGGATGGGATGTATGGGAATTGGGCGCGCCGCATGGCCGCGCCCTGGAATCAATTGGCCGTAATGCCCGCGCGCTTGATGATCGGCGTCCAGCGCGCGTCCTCCGCGGCCAGATAGCGCGTGAATTCCTCGGGCGAACTGCCGCGCGCCTCCGCGCCCAGCTCGTCAAAGCGCTGGATGATCGTTGGCTGCGCCAGGATCTTGGTCAGCGCCGCGCTCAGCTTGTTCAGCACGTCCGGCGGCGTGCCCTTGGGCGCAAGCAGGCCCGTAAACGTCGCCGCTTCCATGCCCTGCACGCCGGCTTCCGCGAACGTCGGCACATCCGGCATCGACGGCACGCGCTTGGCCGTCGTCACCGCCAGCGCCCGCAGCCGCCCGTCCTTCACGTAAGGCAGGGCTACCGAAATCTGATCGAAATTGAAATCCACCTGGCCGCCCAGCAGATCCGTTGTGGCTGGGGCGTTGCCCTTGTACTGGGCCGTCGTCCAGCGCGCGCCCGTCAGCGACTGCAGCAGCTCGCTCACCAGATGATTCGTCGTCCCCGCGCCTGGCGATGCCATGTTCAGCTTGCCCGGGTCCTTCTTGGCCAGGTCCAGCAATTCAGCCAGCGTCTTCGCAGGCAAGCCCGGCTTCACCTGCAACACGAGCGGCGTGTAAGACACCGAACTTATCGGCGCAAAATCCCGATCCCACTTGTAGGCCTCACGCTTGAAAATCAGCGGCGAAAACAGCAGTGGTCCATTCGCCGCCATGAACAGCGTGTACCCGTCCGGCTCCGAACGCGCCACCTGCTCGCCGGCAATCATGCCGCCCGCGCCCGGCTTGTTCTCTACGATGAACGGCTGCCCCAGCGCCGCCTGCAACCCTGGCGCAATCAAACGCGCCGCCACATCCACATTCCCGCCGGGCGGGTAGGGCACAACAATCTTTACGGGCTTCTCAGGCCAGGCGGCGTGCGCCATCGAAGTCAGGACGGTCAGCGCCACAGTGGCGCAGGCGCGGAGCGCGGTGCGGTTCATGGTTAGTCTCCTGTGCGTGTCATCGCGTTTTGTTTGTTTGATGACACTCTAGGAATTCCGGGCTTGTCGAACAACGCGAATTTTGCAGAAAGTTCCGGATGTTGGACTCTTTTGAAACGATGGTTTGGCGTTGGCTTATTGGTTTGGCTTCGTGGGCCGGAAAATCAGGCTTGGCGCACTGTGTGCGCATGAATATTCCCAAATCTGATGTTCAATATCCGGACTACGGAGCGAGACAACCATGCACTTCCCCGCCAGCGACCTGAATCCCGAACAGACCTACCGCCTGATGAGCGGCATCATCGTGCCCCGGCCCATCGCCTGGATCAGCAGCCTCAGCCCCAACGGCGGCGTCAACCTGGCTCCCTTCAGCTGCTACACCTTCGTGTCCAACCAGCCGCCCATGATTGGCGTCAACATCGGCAGAAAGGCCGGCGAGCGCAAGGACACTGGCCGGAACATCATGGAAAACGGCCACTTTGTGGTGAACATCGCCGACGAGACGCTCTTGGATCCGCTGCATGAAAGCGCCCAGGAGCATCCGCCGGAAGTCAGCGAAGCGGAGTTATTGGGCCTGGACGTTCTCCCCGGCGCGGTAATCGCCACGCCTCGTCTGGCCGCCGCGCCCATCAGCCTGGAATGCCGGCTGCATAGCGTCACACCGTTTGGAAACACCGGCGCCGAATTCTTTGTGGGGGAGGTGGTGATGTTTCACATCCGCGACGGCCTGATGCAAGACGGCAAGATCGACACCGGCAAGCTGCGCCCCATCTGCCGCATCGGCGGGCCGAACTACGCATCGCTGGGCGAAATCGTCACCAAGCGCGGCATCGCGCAGACGGCGAAGTCCGTCATGAAACCGGAGGCCGCATGAGCGATCCCGAAGATAAAAGCGCGTCCGGCGCCCAGACCGTGCGGCGCGCATTGGCGTTGCTGCGGCTGATCGCATGTGGGCAGGAGCGGGGAGTGCGCCTGGTGGACCTTGAACGCATGTCCGGCTTGAATCGGCCGACCGTGCATCGCTTGCTCAAGACGCTGGTTCAGGAGGAAGCCGTTGAACAGGATCCAGAGACGCGGCGGTATTTGATCGGGCAGGAAGTAACGCTGCTGGGACTGGCGCGTACGCGGCGCTTTCCGTTATTGACGCTGGCGGATCCGTATATGGCCGAGCTGGCGGATCAGGTGGGGGATACGGTGTTTCTGAGTATCCGGCACGGGCATGATTCGATTTGCATCGGGCGACGGACGGGGAGGCATCCGATACAGGTGCTGTCGATTGAAGTGGGCGTGCGCAGGCCGCTAGGCGTGGGGGTTTCTGGGGTGGCGTTGCTGGCCAGTTTGGATGCCCAGGAGAGTGCGAGGCTGGTGCAGGGGAATGCGGCGCGGCTGGAGGTATTGGGGGAGCGGGTGGAAGATGTGATCGCGCGGGTTGAGGTGGCGCGGAGAGAGGGATTGGCGCATGCGCCTGCCGGGTTGATGCCGGGGACCAGTGCGGTGGCTGTGCCGATTATGTCGGCAAGCGGGGAAGCGCTGGGGGCGATTACGGTGACGGCGATGGCGGAGAGGTTGGGGGCGGAGAGGTTTGAGGTGGTGGTGGGGAGGATGAAGGCGGCGGCGGCGGGGATTGCGGGGAGGTGGGAGAGGGTGGAGGGGAAATGAGAGGGAAGCTGGGCGGGGCTCGTAAGCACCCCTGGCGGGAGTGTCCGGATTTTTGTGTGCAGGCCTGGCAAGTAGACATCGTCTGATAGACGATCGGAGCCAGCTACTGGCGCGGTGGCGCTTGACGGCCCTCTGCCGCACTTGCCGCCGATGTTCAACGCCCCGCTTCTTCAATGACGCGAGGAAACCGAGGCTCGTAGCACAGCAGCAGGGACAGCCAATGACCGGTGGCGTGGATGAGGATGGCCGGCAGTATCAATATATTGACCACCACGAATACCCACAGCCCGGTGTGTCGCAGGAAGCAGGTATCCAGACCCCAGGCCGCTTTGAACGAGAGCCAGGGCCAGGGGAATTTGGTAAGGAGCTTTTTGGGCGCCGGCGCGGCAGCGGGGCCGTCTTCCATGTAGCGACGGATGTACTCCCAGAATGCGAGCAATTCGCTGGCGTTGCGTGTTGGCTTGCCGACGAAGGTCACCTCGAAATTGTCTGTGCGCGTCCCCTGCAAGTCCACGCCGTCGCCTCTGTCCCATCCCAGGATCACGAATCCGCCCGTGCCCTCCAGTTCACTCATGCTCTTATCCAGGAGCACCTCTGTCTTATCCCAATCCATGATTCGGATGCCGCCCAAATGCTTGGGGCGCAGCAGGTAGACCTTGCGGGTGATGCGATTGAAGCGAACGATGATGCGCCGGGCGGTCAGGGACTCCAAACAAAAAAACCGGAATGTGAATTTCAAAAAAAATCCAAAAAATGCTAAACAAAGCAGCGAGAAGAGAATTAAGAAAAAATAGTCCACCCCCCTTAAAGCCTCACCGTTATTCCGCAGCCCTGTTAAGAACTTTGCTGCAGAAATACCGAGGATACTAACTGCAGTATAAAAAAGCATGAAGTAAATCGACCCAAGAAAAATAGTAATCACGCCTCTCTTTTCATCGTTTGGGGTGCGAATGTCAATATGGGTGTCGTTATACGTATACAGGGATTCATTGTCATAGACTGCAGCGGAGACGGATTCGCCCACGCCTTCCGGCGCCTGAAGCTCGGCCTGCCCGGGCTGACGTTGCTTCTTATTAAGCTCCTCCGTGGCCTCTTCGTACGACATCAGGCTCTTGGACCATTCGAATCCTCGCTCTAGGAAGTACATCAGAGTGCCCTCCGTATCGCGTGCTGCATGATTTCAATCTCCTGTTCTTCAGTGTCCACGATTCCATTGCTACGATTCTTGCGGAACGTGCAATGATCGAGAAACCGTTCTAGATCGTTGGGAAGCACGAAAATCTCGATCAGCACTAAGGCTAAGATCGCAAGATTGAGTCCGAAAAAGACTCGCAGCATGGGCGCCATGCGCACGGCCATTGCTTCGGATAGATGTGAACCCGCCATAAGAAGTCTTCCGAGGAACGGGCGATTTCCGTATTTCTTGAGCAGGTACTCGAAAAATGGACCCGCATGGCCAAGTCCAACCGCGACCGACAGAGAAGCCGCGCCGACTTGCGTGGCTGCGCGTAGGAAATATATTCCAGCGGCAGAGTACTCTTCCGCTTTGACATTCTCGCTAAATTCTTTGAAGTCATACCACGCGCCCACCACTGCAGCCGACCCCACCAAAACCCCCGCCGTCAACCGCAACCCACTACCAAAAACCCTGGCGCCCTGCTGAACCGCAGCATTACCGCTCCGCTCGGCCAGCGACACCGCGCAAGCCCCCAGTTCAACACCGGCAGCCGTTAACGCCACCAGCGCCGCCACGGCCTCGACATATTCCCTGCTCTGTTTATGCAGGACCGTCAGCTTGTTATAGAGATTCCAAATCTCCAAAAACACCAGCACGCCGCCGATGCGCACCTCAGTCATTGCCCCCATCTTTCCGGCACTCAGGGCCTCGTCGATGCTGCGGGTGGTGGCGCGGTCTATACGGGCTGTCGTGCCCCGGCTCAACGCTTTTCCGTCACGCATTTCCAGCCGGAAATGCTGGGCAAATTGGCCCAGCCTTGCATGCAGGACGGACGCAAACACCCTGTTGACGGGCTTGTCCAGAATGCTTGCCGCCTTGCTCTGAAACAGCGAATTGCCCAGCGTGTTGATGAGCATGGCGCCGCCCACCAGGTAGCTGGACGGAGGCCCTGCGGTGGAGGCGTCAGCCAGCGAATCCATCATGGCGTGGCTCTTGTCGTAGAAATCGGCCAGCTTCTTGATCAGATTCTGCGACGCTGCCGGATCGAGTGACGCCAACGCGCCTTGGTTGTTGAATAGCTGGTTTACCTCGTCCTCGATGGCGTCCTGGTTCTGCGCCAATGACCGCCAGAACAGGTTTTCGCGGGAAACTCCCGCCGCGCGCCAGCGTTCGAGCAACGCCTCGCCGGCGGCGG
>NZ_AGUF01000079.1 GCF_000236785.1 Achromobacter arsenitoxydans SY8
AAGAGCTCCGTTTTCGGGGCTTTTTTGTTTTATATAGTGTGAGACCTTGTTGTCTGAAGTTTGGGGCATCAGGACTTCCTGGGGGTATAGCTCAGCTGGGAGAGCGCTTGCATGGCATGCAAGAGGTCAGCGGTTCGATCCCGCTTACCTCCACCAGTTTGCAGTACAGTAGTAAAGTTGTTCGTTCAGGTCCCCTTCGTCTAGAGGCCTAGGACATCACCCTTTCACGGTGAGTACAGGGGTTCGAATCCCCTAGGGGACGCCAGCTCTTTCGCTGGCCAAGTAGTACAAACTGCCTTGACACCGCAGTGCATGAATGAAGTTTGCATAAGCCGCTGCGGAGCGGTAGTTCAGTTGGTTAGAATACCGGCCTGTCACGCCGGGGGTCGCGGGTTCGAGCCCCGTCCGCTCCGCCAAAGCACTTTGCGCTTATCAAACCGCTGCCAGTCAGCACCCGCCAAAAGCTCCGGATTCCGGGGCTTTTTTGCTTTCCGCCGTTTGCTTGAACACAACGCGCGCGCCCCATGCCGAGCGGACCAATCCGCCGCTTCGTCCCCCCTTCCCTCTGTCTCGTCCGTTTTGACCTCTGGACAGCGCCGCTGCGCGCGCTCATGCTTGTGCGCATACGCAATGCGAAGCAAAGAGGCCCACGTGACCCCGAACGACGCCGCCCCCCAAGCACATCGCCAACACCTGCAAAGCATCATCGCAGGCCTGAACGAGGGCATCATCCTGCTTGAGGCCGACGGTTCGATCGCCTGGGCCAACGCCAGCGCGCTCGACCTGCACGGCGCCGAAAAACTGGAAGAACTGGGCGAGACCCCCGCAGGCTATCGCAAGCGATATACGCTCACCTACCGCAACCATCACCGCGTGCCCGCGCGGCAGTATCCATTCGACCGGCTGGCCGCCGGAGAAGAGTTCGACAACCTGCTCCTGGATCTGGCGCGCAAAGACGACGAGGATTTCCTGCGCCATGTGCTGGCGCGCGGCCTGGACCTGGATGATGGCGGCAGCCTGTCCTACCGCGTGCTGATCCTGCATGACCAGACCGGGCAGATCAACGCGGAACAGCGCTTCGAGCGCGCTTTTTCCGCGAATCCCGCGCCCGCGCTGATCTGCCGGCTATCCGACCTGCGCTACGTCAAGGTCAACCAGGGATTCCTGGAGATGACCGGCTACCCGCGCGACGACGTGCTGGGCAAGTCCGCCTACGAACTCGACGTGCTGGATGGCGGCGACGACAAGGAAACCGCGGTCGCCAGGCTCAACGAAGGGCGGACGATTCCGCAGCGCGAAGCCGTGCTGAAACTGCCGGACGGCAGCAGCAAGTTCGTCGTGGTGGCCGGACAGCCCATCGACATGCAGGACGAGCCCTGCATGCTCTTCACCTTCATCGACCTCGAGGGCCGCAAGCGGACCGAGCTGGCGTTGCGCGAAAGCGAGGAGCGCTTCTCCAAGGCCTTCCGCCTGGCGCCCGTACCCATGGCCGTCTGCGATGGCGATACGCTGGAAGTGCTGGACATCAACGACGCCTTTGCGGCCGCCACGGGCCTGTCGCTGGAAGGCAGCGAAGCGCGGGATTTGCCCGCGCTGGGCCTGCTGCCCTACGAAGGCATGGCCGCCAGCCTGAAGCGCGGCGAAATCGCCCGCAACCGCGATGTCGTGCTGACCGCCCAGGACGGCGGGCAGCTCGACTGCCTGCTGTCGGCCGAACCCGTCATGATCGGCGGCCTGCGGCGCGTGTTGTTGGTGATGCAGGACATCACGGAGCGCAAGCGCTCCGAAACCGAACTGCTAACGGCAATCGAAGCCGTCATGCAGGACACGTCGTGGTTCAGCCGCGGCATCATTGAAAAGCTGGCGCAACTGCGTGAACCCGCCCCCGCCACCCGCGACGTGGCCGAACTCGCGCAGCTAACGTCCCGCGAGCGCGAAGTCCTGGGTCTGCTATGCCAGGGCCACGACGACGACGGCATCGCCAAGGCGCTCAAGCTGTCGCGCAATACCGTGCGCAACCATGTGGCCACGATCTACAGCAAGATCGGCGTGCACCGGCGCAGCGCGGCCATCGTCTGGGCGCGCGACCGCGGCATCACGGGCCACGAAAGCGCGCGCGCCCGCGACAAGCGGCCAAAAAGCTGACGACGCGGTCGAAAATTACAATTTGAATCAAAATTTTCGGCCATTCCGGGTCGCCGAAGATGACGCCGCGTTAGAAGTCGCGAGTCTTCAAAAGCGGCCATTTTCTCCTTTCTTCCAATCAAATCGCCGCTAAAAATCGTCTTGCGGCCTGCATTGCGCAAACCCTGCACAGCTTCTTACGATCCGCCGATCCTGCCCTGAGCCTTCCGACGGCCCAGCGGCGTGATTCCGGCAAGACCGACAAGGAGCTCGACCATGCAGACCGCCTACATCCCCGTCCCCACGCCGTCCAAGGCGCTGCCCGCCCCCGCCTGGAGCGCGGACGACATCATGGCGCTCTACGAGCTGCCGTTCATGGATCTGGTGCACCAGGCGCAGAAGACGCACCGCACCCACTTCGACCCGAACGCCATCCAGCTGTCCAGCCTGCTGTCCATCAAGACTGGCGGCTGTCCCGAGGACTGCGCCTATTGCCCGCAGTCCTCGCACTACGACACTGGCGTGGACGCCGACAAGCTGATGCCGCTGGAAGACGTGGTGGCCGCGGCCGGCGCCGCTCAGGCCGGCGGCGCGCAGCGCTTCTGCATGGGCGCCGCATGGCGCAGCCCCAAGCCCCACCATCTTGAGGCCGTGGCCGAGATGGTCAGCGCCGTGAAGGCGCTGGGCCTGGAAACCTGCGTGACCCTCGGCATGCTGCGCGAAGGCCAGGCCGAGCAATTGAAGGACGCCGGGCTGGACTACTACAACCACAACCTGGACACCTCGCCCGAGTTCTACGGCAAGATCATTTCCACCCGCACCTACCAGGACCGCCTGGACACCCTGGACCGGGTGCGGGACGCCGGCATCAACGTGTGCTGCGGCGGCATCGTGGGCATGGGCGAATCGCGGCGCGAACGCGCGGGCCTGATCGCCCAGCTGGCCAGCATGGAGCCCTATCCCGAGTCCGTGCCGATCAACAACCTGGTGCAGGTGGAAGGCACGCCGCTGTCGGGCGTGCAAGCGCTGGATCCGTTCGAGTTTGTGCGCACCATCGCGGTCGCGCGCATCGCCATGCCGCGCGCGGCGGTGCGCCTGTCGGCCGGGCGCGAAGCCATGGACGACGCGCTGCAGGCGCTGTGCTTCATGGCCGGCGCCAATTCCATGTTCTACGGCGACGCGCTGCTGACGACGGCGAATCCGCAGATGGAGGCCGACCAGCGCCTGCTTGAACGCCTGGGCATGCGCATCGACGCGGCCCAGCACGTGCACCACGAGGCCACGGCATGCCGTTGACGCCGGGCCTGCTGTATCTGGCCGCCAGCGTCGCGTGCAGCGTCTCGGTGGCCGTGATGCTCAAGCTCGCCCGCCGCTGGCAGGTGGACGTGCGCCAGGCGATCGCCATGAACTACGCCGTGGCCGCCCTGCTCTGCTGGGCGGTGCTGCGCCCCGATCCGGCGCGCCTGCTGGCGCCGCAGACGCCGTGGTTCGTGCTGGCGGCGCTGGGCGTGCTGCTGCCCAGCGTGTTCCTGGCGATGGCCGCGGCGCTGCGGCACGCCGGCATCGTGCGCAGCGACGCCGCCCAGCGCCTGTCCCTCTTCATTCCGCTGCTGGCCGCGTTCCTGCTGTTTGGCGAGCCAGTCAGCGGCCGCAAGCTGGCGGCGATCCTGCTGGCCTTCTGCGCCTTGTTCTGCCTGCTGCGGCAGCCGCAGCGGGCGCCTGGAGCGGCGGCGCCGGCGGACGGCCGGGCGATGTGGCTGTGGCCGCTGGCGGTATGGGTCGGCTATGGCGTGATCGACATTCTGTTCAAGCAGGTGGCGCGCACCGGCACGGCCTTCGCGGGCGGTTTGCTGCTGGCCTTCCTGATGGCCGGCGCCCTGATGCTGGCCTATCTGCTCTGGCGCCGCGTGCGCTGGCAGGCGCGCCATGTGGCTGCCGGCGTGGCGCTGGGGCTGGCCAACTTCGGCAATATCCTGACCTATGTCCGGGCGCACCAGTCCTTGCCCGAACACCCTGCGCTGGTGTTTGCGTCGATGAACATGGGCGTGATTACGCTAGGCACCCTGGTCGGAGCCCTGGCCTTTCGCGAGCCCCTGACGCGGCTGAACATCCTGGGCATCGCGCTGGCCCTGTCGGCCATCGTACTGATGACGCCCTGGTAAGGGCGCCGGTTCAGGTGCCGGTGCGCACCTGGCGTTCCGGCTCGGCGGCGGCGTCGCCGGTCGCGTCCTGCGATGCGGCGTCGGCGCCCGCCGCTTCCGGCGCGGCGTCGGACGCGGTCTCGGGCGGCGCAGGCGCGGCCGAAGGATCGGGATGCACCATTTCCATGGCGATGTCGTTTTCCGGATCCACCCGCGGATCCAGCACCGCCGCGGCGGGCGAGCTCTGCAGGGTGTCCGGCATGGGCACGAAGTGCGTCGGCGCCTCGTCGACCTGGTGCGCGCCGGTGACGCGGGTGGGACGCACCTGCCAGACCAGGATCACGGCGCACGCCGAGATAAAAACGTAATACATGCTGGGGCCGCCCAGGGACATCATCAGCCCCGCGATCATGGGACCGATGCACGCGCCGACCCCGTAGGTCATGAGCAGCACGGCCGACAGGCTGACGCGCCGCTCGGACTCGACGTGGTCATTGGCGAACGCCGCGCCCAGCGGATAGAGGGTGAACTGCAACACGCCGAAGACGCAGGACATGGCGACCAGCGCCCAGAACGGCAGCGCGATCCAGCCCCACATGACCGTAGGCAGCAGGACCAGCAGCAAGGCATTGAAACGGATGAGGCCCGCGCGGTTGATCCGGTCAGACAGCCAGCCCATGGGCCATTGCGACAGCAGGCCCGCGGTGACCGCCGCGGCCACGAAGACGGCGGCCTGCGAGGTGGACAGGCCGTGCTTGGCGCCATACACGGCCGCCAGGCCGTAGAAGGCCCCGGAAAGATTGCCCGCCACGAACAGCACCGTCATGGACAAGGGCACGCGGCGCATGAAGAACCGGACGTCCAGCGGCGCCGGCAGCGGCGTGGGCGGGTGCGAACGGGCGGTGACCGCCAGCGGCACCAGGCACAGCACCAGGCACATGGCCACCAGGGTCAGCGGGCGCAGGTCCAGCGTGGCATAGGCGGTCAGCGCCAGCTGGCCCAGCACGGTGCCAAGGCCGGAGACGACCATGTAGACCGAGAACACCCGGCCGCGCTGGTGGTTTTCCGTCTGTTCGTTCAGCCAGCTCTCGATGACCATGAATTCGGTCACCATCACGATGCCCGATATGACGCGGAACACCAGCCACATGGGCATGGAGTCCACCAAGGTCTGCGCCAGGATCATGCTGGTGGCGATGGCCGCACAGGCAACGAAGGCCCGGATGTGGCCGACGCGGATGATGAGCTTGTGCCCCAGCCGCGCACCGCAGACCAGGCCCAGGTAGTAACCGGCGATCAGCGTGCCGATCCACACTTCGCTGACCGACTGGGCGGTCAGCCTCAGGCCCATGTAGGTATTGAACAGACCCGTGCCGATGAGCATCAGCAAGGTCGCAAAATAAAGCGACGAGAACGATGAGATGGTGGAGAGCATGGCGTCGGCAACCGCTGCGGGCGGTAGCGCGGCGGGCCGCCTGGGCAACCCGCGCGCTGAACGGTAAAACAGGAACCGCGGGGATCAGGCCTGCGAGAGCATCGTGGCCGCGTCGCTGACTTCGAACTTGCCAGGCGCTTCCACGTTGAGTTGCTTCACGACGCCATCGACGATCAGGGCGGAGTAGCGCTGCGAGCGCACGCCCATGCCGCGCTGGATCAGGTCCAGTTCGAGGCCGAGTTCCTTGGTCCACAGCGCGGAGCCGTCGGCCAGCATGCGAACCTTGCCTTCGGTCTTTTGTTCACGGCCCCAGGCGCCCATGACGAAGGCGTCGTTGACGGACACGCACCAGATTTCATCAACGCCCTTGGCCTTCAGGGCGGCGGCCTGTTCGACGTAGCCGGGCAGGTGCTTGGCCGAGCAGGTGGGCGTGAAGGCGCCCGGCACGGCGAACAGCGCGATGGTCTTGCCGCGGGTCAGGTCGGCGACCTGGAACGCATTGGGACCGAGCGAGCAGCCGGCGGTTTCGGTTTCGATGAATTCGGTCAGGGTGCCATCGGGCACGCGGTCGCCGACTTTGATCGTCATGGGGATCTCCAAGGTAAAGGGGGTAATGCATTGAGGCAGGAGCGCCTCACAGCCCTCATCATAGTTCGTGCGCGGCCCGCCTGCTGCCTTTGATGGCCGCGGGAAAGAAAGATGAACAGTCTGAAACGACTCAACACTGCGGATACACGGCTGGGAAACGGGCGCTTGTCATAATGCCGTGGTGACCATCGCCCGCCGCGGCTGCGCTGGCAGCGCGCCGGGAGGGCTTCAAATGGAGACTTTCGATGCGCAAGACCTTGACCGGGCTGGCCTTGGCGCTGGCCGCCGCCGCTCCGGCCTGGGCGGCTCCGGATGCCGCCGAACAGGCCCAATACGACTCCTTCGTTGTTGCCGCGGGCGCCTCCAATGGCGCGGCGCGCGCGTGCGGTGCGTCAGAACCCGACCTGGCCCAGCACCAGGACACGGCGCGCAAGAACCTGCAGCGCTATGCCGAGGAATACGAGTTCTCTGCCGGCCAGTATGACGCGCTGTTCCAGAAGGGACAGGCTGAGGGCAAGAAGATGATGGACGACATGAAACGGTCCGGGGTGGACGGATGCCGGGGCGTGCTCGGGGGGTTTCAGAGCGAGCGGGTGATGAAGTATGAGGAGATGAAGCGGGCGTTGGCGGAAGTCAGCGATGGACTGCCCGGGGAGAAGGCGCGGTAGGTGGTTGGGCTTGGGCTTGGGATGATTTGAGTTCTTGAGACGCCTGGCGCGCCGGCCACCTGGGCCGCGCGGGGCAACGATTGCGGTCCGGAGCCTTCGCTCCGGACTGCCCCGTCGTCATCTTCGTTGTCGCCTCCGGCGACGCCTTCAGATTCCCTCGGGCTTATCGACGCCCCGCGCAGCCCAGGCGGCCGACACGCCAGGCTCTAGCGTTGAAATTTCACGGTCGTGGGGGCGGATGGGGTTCTTTAGGTTCTTACCGCGGGTGGGGAAGTGGTGGAATATCTTGCGGGGCCCGCCCCCGGCCGGCCGCGCGGGCGGCCTTTGGGGGCTTACGCGCCGTCTTGCGTCGGGGCGGCGACGCTTCGCGTGTTGGCGCCCTCGCTTTCTTTGAGTTCTTGCCAAAGAGATGCGTTCGTGCCTAGGTGTCTGCCCAAGGTGTCTGGCACCCCAGGGAGATGACCGTCAGGCCAAAGCCGATCTCACGCGGGTGACAGACACCATTGCATGCCGGTCACGTAGCCCAGGTGTCTGACACCTCAGGGACGTGACCGCCAGACCAAAGCCGACCTCACGCGGGTGTCAGACACCAATGCGATTACACCCCGTTCTGCTTGAACCAGTCCAGCATCCGGGTCCAGGCCTGCTCGGCCTCGGCCTTGCGGTAGGAGGGGCGGTAGTCGGCGTGGAAGGCGTGGGGGGCTTCGGGGTAGATGTCGATGCGGGAGGCCTTGGCTGAGGCGGAGCCCTTGGCCAGTTCGATGCGCATGCGGTCGACGTCGGCCTGGGAGATGCCGGCGTCTTTGCCGCCATAGGCGCCGAGGACGGGCGCCTTCAGGTCATTGACGATGGCCAGCACCGGCTTTGGCTTGAGTTCGCTCGGTTCGCCCGCCAGTTGGCCGTACCAGGCCGCGCCGGCCTTCAGCTTGGGATTGTGGGCGGCATAGAGCCAGACCTGGCGGCCGCCCCAGCAGAAGCCCAGGATGCCCAGTCTGTCGGGGTTGCCGCCGTGGGCCGCGGCCCAGGCGGCCGTGGCGTCCAGGTCGCCCTGCACCTGCTTGTCCGGCACCTTGCTGACGATTTCGGCCTGCAGTTTGGGGATCTCGGTGTATTTGGACGGGTCGCCCTGGCGCGCATAGAGTTCCGGGGCGATGGCCAGGTAGCCCTGGTGGGCCAGGCGGCGGCAGACGTCCTGGATGTATTCGTGCACGCCGAAGATTTCCTGCACCACGATCAGCGTGGGCAGGTTCTTCTTGCCCTGCGGCGCGGCGTGGTAGGCCGGGATCTTGCCGTCCGGCGAGGGAATGTCGATCTTGCCGGCCACGAGGCCGTTGGCGTCCGTGGAGATGGCGGTGCTTGCCACCGCCGGGCCCGCCGCCAGCGAGAAGCCCGCCGCCACCGTGGTGGCGATGAAGCCCCGCCGGTCCAGCCGCAGGGGCGGAAGCAGGCTGTCGAACTGCGCGTCCTGGTCTTTCATCGAGAATCTCCTGGAAAAAGACGGGCTCGGAGGGACGCGCCCGCGTCCCTGCCTGGGCCTGCCGAGTTCACTTCAGGGAGAAGTCCACGCGCGAGGGTTGCCCCTCGTCCTTGATGCCATCGGTGTCCAGCTGCGGCGCAACGATGAACACACGATCCGCGAGTCCTTCCTGGGCTAGCAACTTCTCATAAACCGCCTGCGCACGGGCATCCGCCAATTGGCGCAGTTGATCCTCGCCGACCGGCGCCGCGGCGCGCAGCATGGCTTCCATCTGCGCGGCCGGGACAGACTTGGCCATGCCGATGAAATTGCGCGGCTTGTCCTTGAGGTCCGTGTCATCGTAGACCTCTTCGAGGTATTTGGCGCGTTCCGCGGCAGACACGTCGACGCCCGCCGGATTGGGCTTCTTGCCGCGCGGCGCGACGTCGGCGGCCTTGGCGGCGCGGATCTTGGCGTCGACCCACGCCTGGCGCAGGCCTTCCTCGTCGGTCTTGGGATCGGCGCGGCCGCTGATGTCCATTTTCAGCGCGGGGCGGTCGGTGAGCGCCTTGATCAAGGTGTCGATGCGCTGGATAGAGTCGTCGGTGAGCGCCGCGCTGCCCGGCGCGAATTCCACGTACGACAGTTCTTCGCCGCCGCCGAACGCGGACGCGAGCAGGCTGAAGGGCGAGGTTACCGCCTTGACCACCAGATTCATGAGCACGCGCACCACGATGCCGCCGACGGAGAATTCCGGATCGTCCAGCGAGCCGGAAATCGGCAGGTTGATGTCGATGTTGCCGCGCGAGTCTTTCAGCAGCGCCACGGCCAGCAACACCGGCAGTTTGGTGGCGTCGGGGCTGTTGGTCTTTTCGCCAAAGGTGAGCTGGTTGAGGACCACGTGGTTAGTGGCCAGCAGCGCGCGGTCCTTGATCTTGTATTCCAGATCGACCGACAGCTTGCCGCGCTTGATCGGGTAGCCCACGTACTTGGCCGAATACGTGTTGAAGCGCGGCAGGTCCACCCCCTTGGCGGAAGCCTTCAGGTCCAGCAACAGGTATTTGGCGAAAGGCTGGACGACGCCGCTGATGGACAGCGGGGCGGTCGTGTACACCCGCCCCGTGACCTTGACCTTGGCGGGCTGGGGATTGGTGGAGGACACCGCGGTAATGCCGCCTTCGATGCTGGACAGCTCGGCCACGTAGTTGGGCTTGACGAAGCGGTCGGTGAAGGTCATGCGGCCGCGGGTCAGCGTGACGCTGTTGACCGAGATGTCGGGCATGGCCGAAGACCCGCCCTTGGCCGCCGGGGCCGGCGGCGCGGTGCTGCGGGCGGGAGTCTGGGTGTCCTGGGTGATGGAGCCGCCGGCCTGTCCGGGCGCGGCTACCAGGTCCATGACGTTGAGCCGTCCCTGGGCGTTCAGCAGCACGCGGCCGTAGAAGTCTTCCAGGACAATGTCGCCCAGCCTGGCGCCGACTTTGTCGCCGGCCACCGAGATGTCCATGCCGGTGAAGCCCAACCGCTTCCAGTTCAGGAAGTCGTCTTTGTTGACCCGGTCCTGGAGGTCGAGGTCGGTGACATCGACGCCCCCCTTCCAGGCGGCCTTCATCGGCGCATTGCCGGCGGCGGCCGTGAACTCCGCGTTGCCCTTGGCGCCCAGGGTGACGGCGCGCACGGTGGCGTTCAGGCGGGAGGCCACATACGGGGCGAAGGCCGCGACGTTCAGGCCGGACAGGTCCACGGCGGTCTTGACGGTCAAGGGCTGCGGCGTGAAGACGCCTTTCAGGTCCAGTTTGCCATTGCCCTGTATGCCGGCGGCGGCGAGCGTGAAATTGCTCTGCCCTGGGCCCATGGCCAGCCGGTCCGCCGTGACGCGCAGGGATTGCAGGGCGATGTCGAGCGCGGGCTTGAGGGATTCGTCCCGAACCTTGAACTGGGTCAGGTCGGCCTGCACGGCTGTGGCCGATGCATCAATTGCGCCGCCCTTTTCGCGCACATGCACTTGTGCGGTCGCGCCCAGCCGACCGTCCAGCAGACTGATCGGCGCCGCGCTGCGCACGGCCGGGGCCAGCGGCGCAAGGGCCACATTGCCCAGGCGCACATCCATGTCGAGCGACAGCGGCTTGATCACCAGGGGCCCCTTGGCGCGCAGCCAGCCGCCGTCGGTGCTGTTGTCCATGGTCAGCCACAGATTGATGGGCCGGTCGGGCTGCTGCGGCAGCTCCACGCCCTCGACGGTAGCGGCCAGGCCGGTCATCACGTAGTCCAGCTTGCTGACCGCATCGGCGACGTAGACCTCGCCTTCATGCAGATTGAAGGCGTCGAGCGTGACCTTCCATTCGCCCTCGCCCGCAGGCTGGGGCGGCTGATCCGCGGCGGGTGCGCCTGGCGCGGGGGCGGCCTGCGCCGCGGGCGATTGGGCCGCAGGCGTCTGGGCGGCGGCCTGATCGGCGGGAGCCGGGGCAGCCGGGGTCTGAGCCTGCGCGCCGTCCGCCGCCGTCTCGGCGGCAGGCGCCTTGTCATCGGCGGCGACCGGCTTGAGGCCGGTGGCCTCCCGCAATTCGTCCTTTATCGGCGTGGCGGTCGGCGCCACGCCGCCCAGCGCCTTCATGCCGGCGACGACATCCTGCCAATTGATGTGTTCATTGGCCAGGCGACGCACATGGATCTGCGGCGCCCAGAGCCCCACTTCCCCGATGTAGACCTGGCGCGCGATCGGTTCCAGTTCCAGGCGGCTGACGGTCAGCGCGCTCCAGGCGGCAAGGTTCGCGCCTGCGGGGTCGCGCAGGTCCAGCCGGCGCAGGCCCAGGTCGCCGACGACGCGGATCTTGGGCGGCTCGTCCTTGGGCTGCTCAAACACGATCTGCAGGTTGGAGTCCAGCAGCGCGCTTTCCACCTTGAACGGCAGAGGCATGGGCCACACGTCGGCCCATTTTTCAAGCTGCAGCCCGTCGAACGCCACGCGCAGCGTGGACGACGGCACCACGTCGAAGGGGCGCGCCACGCCGGTGAGATCGAAGGGACTGCCATTGATGCGCAGGTGCAGGCGGGGCTGCACGTCGATGTCGGTGGCGTAGCCGAAGGTGGAGATGAAAGGCACGCCGATGGCGAACTCGTCCACGACCTGCTTGCGGCCCGTGACCTTGTCGTCCAGCGTGATGGTGCCGTCTTCGATCACCATGTTGTTGAGCGAAAAGCGCGGCAGGCCTTCGTCCGGCTTGGGCGGTTCCTCGGGCTTGGCGGCCGTCAATTCGGCCACGCGTTGCTCTATGTCAGAGAAATTGAAGCGCAGGACGTCTTCGCGGACGATGGCGATGTTAGGCTGCCGCAGCGTCAGACGGTCGACCACGGGCGCGAACCAGAACAGCGACGTCCAGGCGGCGCTGGCATCCAGTTCCGCAAGGGTCAGCAGCGGCGTCTGGGAGCCGGGCTGGGCCACGGCCAGGTCGCGCGCCCGGACGGTCAGCGTGAAGGGGTTGAAGCTGATCTTGCCGACGGAAACGTCGCGCCCGATCATCTTCGAGACATCCTGGGTCAGTACGTCATGCAGGACCTTCGGTACCTGCCAGGCAGCGATGCCGCAGAGAATCAGCGCGAACGCCACGATGCCCAGGAGAATCTTGCCAGCGCGTCGGGTGAACCGCAGCTTGGGCATCCGCACGGACATCAAAAGTCTCCTGATACATATTGAAGGCCATACTTCCGTCCTTCCACTGACTACAGGCGCGATTATCGCGCCCCCTTAATTGCTCGTCTATCATAGGCGTAACAATGGCCCCGCCCGGCCAGCCGGGCCCGGTCTTTTCATTCATTAACAATTCTTGATCCCGATTCCCATGTCCACGTCCACCCCCACCCTGAGCCACCTGGACGAAGCCGGCCAGGTCCGCATGGTCGACGTCATCGCCAAGACCGACACCGAACGCGTGGCGGTCGCCGCCGCCAGCGTGCGCATGAACGCCGTGGCCTATGGCCTCCTGACCCAGCCAGGCCAGGGCAAGGGTGAAGTGCTGAACACGGCGCGCGTGGCCGCCATCCTGGCCGCCAAGCGCTGCGCCGACATGATCCCGCTGTGCCACAGCCTGCCGCTGGCTTTCGTCGGCGTCGAGTTCGCGCTGGACGACGCACAACACCGCATCGACATCCTGGCCACCTGCCGCACCAGTTACAAGACGGGCGTGGAAATGGAAGCCATGATGGCGTGCAGCGTCGCGGCGCTCACCATCTACGACATGTGCAAAGCGGCCGACAAGGGCATCGTGATCGAACAAGTTCGCCTTAAGTACAAGGCGGGAGGCAAAAGCGGTGAATGGCGCAACGATTAATCTCCTGTACTTCGCCCGCGTGGCCGAGCTGGTCGGCAAGCGCGCCGAAGCCTGGCCGCTGGATGGCGAATCCACCGGCGCGCAGCTGCTGGCGGCGCTGGGCGCACGCTATCCCCAGCTGGAACCGGCCGCCCGCCTGAAGCTGGCCATCAACCAGACCCACTCCAAGCCGTCGGCGCCCATCCGGGCGGGCGACGAGGTCGCGGTGTTCGAACCCGTCACCGGAGGTTGAACGCCATGATCCGCGTCCAGGAAGCCGACTTCGACGGCGCCGCGCTCACGGCCGCGCTGCGGGATGCCGCCGGCCCGGGCGTCGGCGGCATCGTCACCTTTGTGGGCTACGTGCGCGACTACGCGCCCGACACGCCCACCGACACGCTGTTTCTTGAACACTATCCCGGCATGTGCGAGCGCGAACTCGAAGACATCGCCGCCACGGCCCGCAAGCGCTGGAACCTGGACGGCGCCGTCATCGTGCACCGGGTGGGCGCGCTCCCGCGCAACGCGCAGATCGTCTTCGTGGCGGCGGCCAGCGCCCATCGCGGCGACGCCTTCCGCGGCTGCGAATACATCATCGACGCGCTCAAGACCCGCGCCCCCTTCTGGAAGCGCGAGACCCTTGCGGGCGGCAACAGCTTCTGGGTCGAACAACGACAATCCGACCAGGACCGCACGGATTCCTGGGACGAAGACACCGCCAACAAGGAGAATCCATGAGCGAAGCAATTCCGGTTCCGCTGGGCTGCGCCGTCCTGACGGTCAGCGACACCCGCAGCGCGGGCGACGACACCTCCGGCAATCTGCTCGCGCACAGCCTGGCGCAGGCCGGCCACCAGTGCGTGCGCCGCGACATCGTGCGCGACGACATCTACCAGATCCGCCGCATCATCAGCGACTGGATTGCCGACCCCGAAGTCCAGGTCATCCTGACGACCGGCGGCACGGGCTTCTCTCATCGCGACTACACGCCGCAGGCCATCGTGCCGCTGCTCGACCGCGAAATCCCCGGCTTCGGCGAACTCTTCCGCCAGATCTCCTACACCGAGATCGGCAGCTCCACGATCCAGTCGCGCGCGTTCGCCGGATCGGCCAACCAGACGCTGATCTTCTGCCTGCCGGGCTCCAACAACGCCTGCGAAACCGCCTGGACGCAGATTCTGCGCGACCAGCTCGACAGCGGCCACGGCCCGTGCAATTTCGCCACGCAATTCAAGAAACGCGAAGAAGAAAACTGACCCATGCTGGATTTCGATCAAGCCCAGACCCTGCTGGCCAATGCCGCCGGCCCGCTGCAACGCACTGAACACGTGGATCTGACGCAGGCCAGCGGCCGCGTGCTTGCCGCCGACCTCGACGCCACGGTGGACATCCCCCCTGCCGACAACAGCGCCATGGACGGCTACGCCCTGCGCCTGGCCGACTGGAGCCTGGACGCGCGCCTGCCGATCCAGCAGCGCTGCTACGCCGGCGACGTGCCCGAACCCCTCAAGCCGGGCCACGCCATCCGCCTGTTCACGGGCAGCGTGATTCCGGAAGGCGCGGACGTCGTGGTCATGCAGGAAGACGCCACCGAAGCCGACAACCTCGTCCAGATATCGCGCGAACCCAAGCCCGGCCAGCACATCCGCCGCCGCGGCGAAGACACCCGGGCCGGGTCCCCGCTGCTGCCGGCGGGCACCCTGCTTCACGCCGCGCACGTGGCGCTGCTGGCGTCGCAGGGGCTGGCGTCCATTCCCGTTTTCGCGCAGTTGCGCGTCGGCATCCTGACCACCGGCGACGAACTCGTCCAGCCGGGCCAGCCGCGCGCCACCGAACAGATCTACAACTCCAACGGACCCATGCTGGCCGCGATGGTGCGCGGCATGAGCGCCCTGCCCGTCCACGTGCTGCACGCCCGCGACACCGAGACCGACCTGCTGGCCGCCTTCAAGACGCTGCTGGCCGATTGCGACCTGGTGCTGAGCGTCGGCGGCGTGTCGGTGGGCGAGCGCGACCTGGTCAAGCCGGCGCTGGCGGCGCTGGGCGGCGAACTGTCGCTCTGGAAGGTGCGCATGAAACCGGGCAAGCCCGTGGCGCTGGCCCAGATCGACGGCAAGCCCGTGGTCAGCCTGCCCGGCAACCCCGTGTCGGCCTATGCCGTGTTCGCCACGCTGGTGACGCCGCTGATGCGCCGCATGCAGGGGCGCGCCGAAATCTTCCCGCCGGTCAGCCAGCTGCGCCTGCGCACTGCGCAGCCGCGCCAGGACGCCCGCGAGGAATTCCTGCGCGTGCAATGCCGCGTGGCCGACGACGGCGGCAGCGAGCTGACGCCGTACGGCCATCAGGGTTCGGGCGTGATCAGCTCATTGCCGTGGTCCACCGGCCTGGCTCGCCTGCCGGCGGACGTGCTGGTGCACGATCAGGACCAGGTCGCCTACTACGACCTGCGTCACTGGCTGGCGTAGGCCTCGGCCAGCGCCAGTTCCCCTGGCGTATTGACGTTCATGAAGGCTTGCGGCGGCGCGTCGTCGAACACGGCTTCGACCGCGCCCGCCCTGGCCTGCCACAACCCCACCTTGCGGTCGCCTGCCCGCAAATAGTCAAGCAGCGCGGGAAGCTGCGAAATGCGCACCGCCATGCAGGCGGAATGCCGCTGGCCGCCCGCCGCCGCATAAGCCATGGGCGCCCCCGCCGACTGCGCCGCACAGATCAGACGCGCAGCCATGTCCGCAGGCACGAAAGGCGTGTCGCAAGGCGCGACCACCAGCCATTGCGCGTCGGACGCCGCGGCCAGCGCCGCCGCGATGCCGACCAGCGGCCCCTGCCAGGCGCCCAGCTGGGGCTGGCCGTCAGGCACGACTTCGCCGTATTGCGCATAACGGTCCGCATGGCGGTTCGCGCTGATGATCAGGCGCCCGACCTGCGGCGCGAGGCGGCGCGCCACGTGCGCCACCATGGGCTCGCCGCGCAGTACGACCAGGCCCTTGTCCTGCCCGTCCATGCGGGAACCCAGCCCGCCGGCCAGGATCAGGCCGGCAATGTCGCTGTGCGCGGGTTCAGCCACCGATGTAGCTCATTTCGATCTTGCGGGACGGATCCGCCATGTTGCGGCCGCGCAGTTCGGAATAGTTGTCGCCGCGCGCCGACCAGATGCCGGTCAGGATGCGCGCCAGTTCCAGGTCGGTGGCGCCGTCGCGCAGGGGCGCGCGCAGGTCGTGCCCTTCGTGCGCGAACAGGCACAGGTAAAGCTTGCCCTCGGGCGACAGGCGCGCGCGCGTACAGCCGCCGCAGAAGGCGTGCGTGACGCTGGAGATGACGCCGATCTCTCCGCCGCCGTCGACATAGCGCCAGCGCTCGGCCACCCGGCCCATCTCGGCCGATTCCACGGGTTCCAGCGGATACACCGCGCCGATGCGGTCCAGCACTTGCTGGCTGGGCACCACTTCGGCCAGGTTCCAGCCGTTGCTGTTGCCCACGTCCATGTATTCGATGAAGCGCAGGATGTGGCCGCTGTTGCGGAAGCGCTCGGCCATGGGCAGGATCTGCCCGTCGTTCAGCCCCTTGCGCACCACCATGTTGACCTTCACGGGCGCCAGTCCGGCGTCGGCGGCGGCGTCGATGCCGCGCAGCACGTCGTCCGGCGTGAAGCCGCTGTCGCTCATGCCCTGGAACATCGCGGCGTCCAGCGCATCCAGGCTGACCGTGACCCGCGTGAGCCCGGCGCTTTTCAGCGCGGCGGCCTTGCGTTCAAGGACGCTGCCGTTGGTGGTGAGGGTGAGGTCCAGCGGATGGCCTTGCGGCGTACGCAGCTCGGCCAGCATGCCGACCAGGTTTTCGATGTGCTTGCGCAGCAGGGGTTCGCCGCCTGTCAGGCGGATCTTTTCCACGCCCAGCTGCGTGAAGATGCCGGCCAGCCGGCTGATTTCTTCGAACGACAGCAACGCCGAATGCGGCATGAAGCTGTAGCTGCTGTCGAAGACTTCGCGCGGCATGCAATAGGTGCAGCGGAAGTTGCAGCGGTCTGTCACGGAAATGCGCAGGTCGCGCAGGGGCCGCGCGCGCAGGTCGAGCGCGGGCTGCCCGTGCGGCGGCGGGTCCCCGGGCGCCACGGACGCCGGCGCGCCATTGCGGTGATCGGCAAGGAAAATCACTTTGCTCATGAAGGCATCATATCCCGGCGGATGGCATTGCGCGCGGGCGCCGCGCGCTCATGGAAAAGCCTCTTGCAGCGACTGCAGCCGGCCGGTGTCCCGGGCGTCGTAGCCGACCAGCTGGCCCACGTAGCCGACGTAGTCCGGACTGCGCATGATGGACAGCAGATCCCGCATGGCCGGCGTGTCCAGCGAGGATTTGCGGATGGCGAAGAAATAGCGTTCGCGCACCAGCGGGATGAAGTCCAGCCCGAAACGGCAGGCGGCCGTCTCCACGCCCACGCCGGTATCCGCCATGCCGCTGGCGATATGGGCGGCGATGGCCATATGGGTGAATTCGTTGGTCTCGTAGCCCTGCACCTCGCCGATCGACACGCCTGCGCGCTGCAGCATCAGCCCCACCAGGTAGCGCGTGCTGGAGCCGATCTGGCGGTTGACGAAACGCACGTCGGTACGCGCCAGGTCCGCCATGCCGCGGATCTGCTTGGGGTTTCCGGCCGTGACGAACAGGCCCGTATTGCGCACGGCCAGGTGAATCAGCATGTATTCGTCCGCGTGGAGCCACTGCGCGTAGCGATCCATGATGGGCGCCTCGAAGTCGCCCAGCGGCACCTGAAAGCCCGCCAGGTCGCACTCGTGGCGCTCCAGCGAGGCCAGCGCCTCGATCGCGGTGCGGTAGCGCAGTTCCAGCCCGGGCGTGCGGCCGCCCATGTGCTGCATCAGAGATTCCACCGCGAAGCCGTGGCTGGCGTGCAGCCGCAGGTGCGGGCCGCTTTCGGGCAGCAGGCGTTCCAACTCTTCCTGCAGTTCGGAGGCCATGCTGTCCAGCGTGGGCATCAGCCGCGCCTCGATGCGGCGGTTGGCCCACAGCAGGCGCTGCGCGAACGGCGACAGTTGCGTCCCCTGGCGCCGGTTGGTGATGAGCAACTGGGTGCCGAAGAGGGATTCGAAGCGGCGCAGCACGCCCCAGGCGTGCCGGTAAGACAGCCCGCAGGCGCGGCAGGCGCCGGCGATGTTGCCGGTGGCGTCGATAGCTGCCAGCAGCGCAAGCATGTCCTGCAGCGGCACGGGCGCCGTGGCGGCGGCGCCCGCCGTGCCAGCCGCGGCAACTGCCGCCGCATCGTCGTCTCCGCTCAACGTCCATTGCGGCCGCAGGCCGATTCGGAACTTATATGTCATTTATTTCTTATTGAAGACGTTTAAGTACGTCGTTAGAGTACACAAATAACGCGGCGGATGGGCAATTTATATGTTTTTTTGTGCATATTAAATCCCTGAAGATCCAGCCCGACAACACGCCCCCACGACGGGGTCACGCAACACAGGAGGAGACCGACGTGCACCAGCGCGAGGCAAAATCCGATCTGGCATCCAGCGGCGGAGCCCGGGGCGGCAAGCTGGCCCTGGACGCCGCCCAGGCATCCCACACCCCGGCCATCGCGGCCACGGCCCGAATTCTTGCCCGGCTGAAAGACCAGCCCGGCCCGCTCCTTCCGGTGCTGCACGCGGTCCAGCACGAACTGGGCTGTATTCCGGCCGAGGCGGTGCAAACCATCGCCGAGGCCCTGAACCTCTCCCGCGCCGAAGTCCACGGGGTCATCACCTTCTATCCCCATTTCCGCACCGAGCCGGCCGCGCGCCACACGCTCGAGGTCTGCCGGGCCGAGGCCTGCCAGTCCATGGGCGGCGAACGCTTGGCCGCCCACGCGCGCACGGCGCTGGGCTGCGACTTCCACGGCAGCACCCGGGACGGCAACTTCTCGCTGGAACCGGTGTATTGCCTGGGCCTGTGCGCCCAGTCGCCGGCGGTGATGATCGACGGCCAGCCCCACGCCCGCGTCACCGAAGACAAGCTCGACCGCCTGTTGGCCCGCACCCTGGAGGCCAAGCCATGAACGCCCCCATCGTCATCTACGTGCCGCGCGACGCCGCGGCGCTGGCCATGGACGCCGACGCGGTTGCGCGCGGCATCGAACGCATCGCCGACGAACGCGGCCTGGCCGTGCAGGTGGTCCGCAACGGCTCGCGCGGCCTGCTGTGGCTGGAACCCATGGTGGAAATCGCCGCGCCGCAAGGCCGCATCGCCTATGGCCCCGTCCAGCCCGAAGATGTGGCGTCGCTGTTCGACGCCGGCTGGCTGGCGGGCGGCGAACACCCGCTGCGCCTGGGCCTGACCGAAGAAATTCCCTACCTGAAGCACCAGGAACGCCTGACGTTTTCGCGCGTCGGCGTGATCGACCCGCTGTCGCTGCAGGACTATGCCGCGCATGGCGGCCTGCAGGGCCTGAAGCGCGCGCTGGCCATGGAGCCCGCCCGGATTGTCGACGAAATGGTGGAATCCGGCCTGCGCGGCCGCGGCGGGGCGGCCTTCCCCACCGGCATCAAATGGAAAACGGTGGCGGGCACGCCGGGCGACACGAAATACATCGTCTGCAACGCCGACGAAGGCGACTCCGGCACCTTCGCCGACCGCCTGCTGATGGAAGGCGACCCCTACGTCCTGATCGAGGGCATGACCATCGCGGGCCTGGCGGTGGGCGCAACCTACGGCTACATCTACGTGCGCTCGGAATACCCGCACGCCATCGCCACGCTCGAGGCCGCCATCGCGCGGGCGCGCAGCGTCGGCTGGCTGGGCGATGACGTGCACGGCAGCGGCCGCCGCTTCGACCTGGAAGTGCGCAAGGGCGCGGGCGCCTACATCTGCGGCGAGGAAACCTCGCTGCTGGAAAGCCTGGAAGGCAAGCGCGGTGTGGTCCGCGCCAAGCCGCCGCTGCCCGCCATTTCGGGCCTGTTCGGCAAGCCCACCGTCATCAACAACGTGATCTCGCTGGCCACCGTGCCCATCATCCTGGCCAAGGGCGCGGCGTATTACCGCGACTACGGCGTGGGCCGCTCGCACGGCACGCTGCCGTTCCAGCTGGCCGGCAATCTCAAGCACGGCGGGCTGGTGGAAAAGGCGTTCGGCCTGAGCCTGCGCGACCTGCTCTATGGCTTCGGCGGCGGCAGCGCCTCCGGCCGGCCGCTGCGCGCGGTACAGGTGGGCGGCCCGCTGGGCGCGTACCTGCCCGAATCGCAATGGGACGTGCCGCTGGACTACGAGGCCTATATCCAGATCTCGGCCATGATCGGCCACGGCGGGCTGGTGGCCTTCGACGACAGCGTCGACATGGCGCGCATGGCGCGCTACGCCATGGAGTTCTGCGCCATCGAATCCTGTGGCAAGTGCACGCCCTGCCGCATCGGCTCCACGCGCGGCATGGAAACCATCGACAAGATCGCCGCGGGCGGCCAGAGCCCCGAACAGCGCGAGCAGCAGGTGCACCTGCTGCGCGACCTGTGCGACACGATGCTGGGCGGTTCGCTGTGCGCACTGGGAGGCATGGCGCCCTATCCGGTGCTGTCCGCGCTGAACCATTTTCCGCAGGACTTCGGCATCGAGTCCTCCCATTCCGCCGCCCACGCGGCCTGAGCCCGAGACCGCCATGCTAGAAACCGTCATCAAGCGCGATCGCGACATGGGCACGCCGGCGCGCGTGTCCGAAAAGACCGTCACCCTGACCATCGACGGCCAGGAAATCACCGTTCCCGAAGGCACGTCGCTGATGCGCGCGGCCGCGGACGCCGGCATCAACATTCCCAAGCTCTGCGCCACCGACAGCCTGGAGCCCTTCGGCTCGTGCCGCCTGTGCCTGGTCCAGATCGAGGGGCGTCGCGGCTATCCCGCGTCCTGTACGACGCCCGCCGAAAACGGCATGGTCGTCTACACGGAAACACCCAAGCTGCACGACCTGCGCCGCGGCGTGATGGAGCTGTACATCTCGGACCATCCGCTCGACTGCCTGACGTGTCCGGCCAACGGCGACTGCGAACTGCAGGACATGGCCGGCGTGGTGGGCCTGCGCAACGTGCGCTACGGCTACGACGGCGCCAACCACCTGAAGGCGGAAAAGGACGAGTCCAACCCCTACTTCACCTATGACGCCTCCAAGTGCATCGTCTGCAACCGCTGCGTGCGAGCCTGCGAGGAAACGCAGGGCACCTTCGCGCTGACGATCTCCGGCAAGGGCTTCGAGTCCCGCGTATCGCCGGGGCAGGACCAGCCGTTCCTGGACAGCGAATGCGTGTCCTGCGGCGCCTGCGTGCAGGCCTGCCCCACCGCCACGCTGCAGGAAAAGACCGTCATCATGATGGGCCAGGCCGAACACTCGGTCGTGACCACCTGCGCCTACTGCGGCGTAGGCTGCGGCTTCAAGGCCGAAATGAAGGGCCAGGAAGTGGTGCGCATGGTCCCCTGGAAGGACGGCCAGGCCAACCGCGGCCATTCCTGCGTGAAAGGCCGCTTCGCCTGGGGCTACGCCACGCACAAAGAGCGCGTGCTCAAGCCCATGATCCGCAAGCACATCACCGACTCCTGGAAGGAAGTGTCCTGGGACGAGGCGATCAACTATGCGGCCTCCGAATTCCGCCGCATCCAGGGCCAGTACGGCCGCGACGCGGTCGGCGGCATCACGTCTTCCCGCTGCACCAACGAAGAAACCTGGCTGGTCCAGAAGCTGGTGCGCGCCGCGTTCGGCACCAACAACGTCGACACCTGCGCGCGGGTGTGCCATTCGCCCACCGGCTATGGCCTGAAGCAGACGCTGGGCGAATCGGCCGGCACCCAGACCTTCGACTCCGTCATGCACACCGACGTGGTCATCGTGATGGGCGCCAACCCCAGCAGCGGCCATCCCGTGTTCGCCTCGCGCCTGAAGCGCCGGCTGCGCGAAGGCGCGCGCCTGATCGTCATTGATCCGCGCCGCATCGAGCTGGTCAGTTCGCCGCACATCAAGGCCGACTTCCATTTGCAGGTGCGGCCCGGCACCAACACCGCGCTGCTGTCGTCGCTGGCTCACGTCATCGCCACCGAAGGCCTGATCGCCGAGGACTTCGTTGCCGAACGCTGCGAGGAAAAGGCCTTCAGGGAATGGCGCGACTTTGTCTCGCTGCCGGAAAATTCGCCCGAGGCCATGGAGGAAATCACCGGCGTGCCGGCGCAGGCCGTGCGCGGCGCGGCGCGCCTGTTCGCCACCGGCGGCAACGGCTCCATCTATTACGGCCTGGGCGTCACCGAACACAGCCAGGGCTCGACCACGGTCATGGCCATCGCCAACCTGGCCATGGCCACCGGCAACATCGGCCGCGAAGGCGTGGGCGTGAACCCGCTGCGCGGCCAGAACAACGTGCAAGGTTCGTGCGACATGGGCTCGTTCCCGCATGAACTGCCGGGCTATCGCCACATTTCCGATAACGCCGTGCGCGCGCAATTCGAGAAGGACTGGGGCGTGACGCTGCAGCCCGAGCCGGGCCTGCGCATCCCCAACATGTTCGAAGCCGCGCTGGGCGGTTCGTTCAAGGGGCTGTACTGCCAGGGCGAGGACATCGTGCAGTCCGATCCCAACACCCAGCACGTGGCGGCGTCGCTGGCCGCCATGGAGTGCATCGTGGTGCAGGACCTGTTCCTGAACGAAACCGCCAAGTATGCGCATGTGTTCCTGCCGGGTTCCTCGTTCCTGGAAAAGGACGGCACCTTCACCAACGCCGAACGCCGCATCTCCCGCGTGCGCAAGGTCATGGAGCCCAAGAACGGCAAGTCCGACTGGGAAGTGACCGTGGCCCTGTCCAATGCGCTGGGCTATCCCATGAACTACAGGCATCCGCGCGAGATCATGGAAGAAATTGCGCGGCTGACCCCCACGTTCGGCGGCGTCACCTACGAAAAACTGGACAAGCTGGGCAGCCTGCAATGGCCGTGCAATGACGACGCGCCGGAAGGCACGCCCATCATGCACATCGACCAGTTCGTGCGCGGCAAGGGCAGGTTCATGATCACCAAGTACGTGCCCACCGACGAGCGCAGCACGCGCCGCTTCCCCCTGCTGCTGACCACGGGCCGCATCCTGTCGCAGTACAACGTGGGCGCGCAGACCCGCCGCACGCCCAATGTGATGTGGCATGGCGAAGACGTGCTGGAACTGCATCCGCAGGACGCCGAGGACCGCGGCGTCGCCGAGGGCGACTGGGTCGGCATCCAGAGCCGCAGCGGCGAGACCGTGCTGCGCGCCACCCTGACCGACCGCGTGCAGCCGGGCGTGGTATACACCACGTTCCACTTTCCCGAGTCCGGCGCCAACGTCGTCACCACCGACAGTTCCGACTGGGCGACCAACTGCCCCGAATACAAGGTCACGGCCGTGCAGGTCACGCGCGTGTCCCAGCCTTCGGAATGGCAGCGCCAGTGGTCGCGATTTGCGGATATCCAGCAAAAGCTGCTGCGCGAACGCTCGCGCGAGACCGAGGCGGCGCTGACCGGGAAGTAACCGACAGCCAGATCGCCAGGGATCCCATGCCGACGCCGACCTCTCCCCGCCCCGACTGCACGCCGACCCAGGTCATCCGCGTGCGGTCGGGCGCCATCGCCCCCGCCGCCGACTCCGACTACGTCGCCGAGGAAACGCCGGTGGCGCTGGAATTCAACGGCATCAGCCACGCCACCATGCTGGCCACGCCGGCGGATCTGGAAGACTTCGCCGTGGGCTTTGCCCTGTCCGAAGGCATCATCGGCGGCATCGGCGACGTGCGCGGCATCGAAGTCCTGCCGCAGTGCGACGGCATCGTGGTCCAGATCGAAATTTCCGCCGCCTGCGAAATGCGGCTGAAGACCCGGCGCAGGGCCATGGCCGGCCGTACCGGCTGCGGACTCTGCGGCGTGGAGACGCTGCCCGAAGTGCTGCGGCCGGTGGCGCCAGTCGCCAACGGCGCGCCCGTCCGCATTCCGTCCGTGCTGGCCGCCATGCGCGCCATGCGCGAGCGCCAGACGCTGCACGACATCACCGGCGCCACCCACGCCGCGGGCTGGGCGGACGCGGACGGCGCCGTAATGCTGGTGCGCGAGGACGTCGGCCGCCACAACGCGCTGGACAAGCTGGCCGGCGCACTGACCCGCCAGGCCGTCAATGCCGGCGACGGCATCATCGTGGTTTCCAGCCGCGCCAGTTTCGAGATGGTGCAGAAGACCGCCGCCGCCGGCGTCCCGGTGCTGGCTGCCGTATCGGCCCCGACCGCGCTGGCGATCCGGCTGGCCGCCGACGCCAATGTGACCCTGCTGGGATTCCTGCGCGACGGAGACGCCGCACTCTACACCCACCCTGAACGCATCATTACCTGACCCGGGCGCAAGACACGCAATGGAAATCGTCAACCTGATCCGCATGGCCAACCGCATCGGCCAATTCTTCGACGCAATGCCCGACCGGCCTGAAGCGCTGGAAGGCGTGGCCAACCATATCCACAAGTTCTGGGAGCCGCGCATGCGCATCGAGCTGCTGGACTTTCTTGAACGCACCCCCGACGGCGACGCCGGCGACGAACGCCTGCATCCGCTGGTATTGCAGGCCGTGACGCAGCAGCGCAAACGCCTGACGCCGCTCGCCCGCGTGGCGTAGCGCGTCCCGGCCGCCTGCGGGCGGCCCACAGCAGTGGCAGGACAGCAACAGATCCATAAAAGAGGCGGCGGGACCGGGTTTTTCCGGCCTACGCACGCTATAAAGCCGCACCCTTGAGGAGACATCATGGAAAGTAGCGCCACCCTGGACCTTCCCGGCTCTAGGCCGGGATTTTTCGACAAAGAACGCACCATCGCCGGGCCGGGCTTTTCGCGCTGGCTCGTGCCGCCGGCCGCCCTGGCCATCCACCTGTGCATCGGCATGGCCTACGGCTTTTCCGTGTTCTGGCTGCCGCTGTCCAAGGTGGTGGGCGGCGCCAAGCCGCTGGCCTGCCCGCCCGACATGAGTCTCGCGGCCGAGCTCTTCACCACGAGCTGCGACTGGAAGATTTCGACCATGGGGTGGATGTACACCCTGTTCTTTGTCCTGCTGGGGTGTTCGGCCGCGCTGTGGGGCGGCTGGCTGGAACGCGCCGGCCCGCGCAAGGCGGGCGTGGTGTCGGCCTTGTGCTGGTGCGGCGGCCTGGTCATCTCCGCCGCCGGCATCTACCTGCACCAGATGTGGATGCTGTGGCTGGGATCGGGCGTCATCGGCGGCATCGGGCTGGGCCTGGGGTATATCTCGCCGGTCAGCACGCTGATCAAGTGGTTCCCGGACCGCCGCGGCATGGCGACCGGCATGGCCATCATGGGCTTTGGCGGCGGCGCCATGATCGGCGCGCCGCTGGCCGACCTGCTGATGCGCCACTTCGCCACGCCGACGTCTCCGGGCGTGTGGCAGACCTTCCTGACCATGGCGCTGGTGTACTTCATCTTCATGATGTCCGGCGCGCTGGGCTACCGCGTGCCGCCCACCGGCTGGAAGCCCGCCGGCTGGACCCCGCCCGCCCGGCAGGCCAACAACGTCATGATCACCCAGCGCCACGTCCACGTTAAGCGCGTCTGGGGCGTGCCGCAGTTCTGGCTGGTCTGGTGGGTGCTGTGCCTGAACGTCACCGCGGGCATCGGCATCCTGGGCATGGCCTCGCCGCTGCTCCAGGAAGTGTTCGGCGGCGGCCTGATCAACCAGCCCGAACTGGGCTACGGCCAGCTCGACAAGGACCAGCTCGCCGCCATCGCCGCCATCGCCGCCGGCTTCACCGGCCTGCTCAGCCTGTTCAACATCGGCGGCCGCTTCTTCTGGGCCAGCCTGTCGGACAAGCTGGGCCGCAAGATGACCTACTTCGTCTTCCTGGTGCTGGGCTTCGCGCTGTACGCCGCCATCCCCTGGACCGCTCATATGGGCGCCCTGGCCCTGTTCGTGGCGGCGTTCTGCATCATCCTGTCCATGTACGGCGGCGGCTTCGCCACGGTGCCCGCCTATTTGGCGGACCTGTTCGGCACCCAGATGGTCGGCGCCATTCACGGGCGCCTCCTGACCGCCTGGTCGGCCGCGGGCATCTTCGGCCCGGTCCTGGTGAACTACATCCGCGAGTACCAGTTGTCCATCGGCGTGCCGCGCGCGCAGGTCTACGACATCACCATGTACATCCTGGCGGGCATGCTGGTCGTGGGCTTCCTGTGCAACCTGGCCATCCGCCCGGTGAACCCCAAGTACTTCATGACCGACGAGGAACTGGCGCGCGAAAAGGCCCTGGCGCACGAGCGCGCCGTGGCCGCCGAAACCCACGGCGTGGGCAAATCCAGCTTCCGCACGCCGCCGGCGCTGATCGCCTTCGCCTGGGCCTGCGTGGGCATTCCGCTGGCCTGGGGCATCTGGATCACCCTGCAGAAGGCCGTGGTCCTGTTCCACTGACCCGCGACGCCGCGGCGCCCGGCGCGCCGCGCGCCGGGCCCAGGGCGCGAAGCTGCTACATTGGCAGCCCGCGCCCTTTCTTTTTATGTGCCTTATCCATGATCCTGCCCTTCCCCCCCATCTCCGCCGGAGCGACATCTTGACCGCCCCCGAACTGCACTGGGAAGAAAACGGCGTCCCCCGCTCCGCCCGCTGGCGCTCCGAAACCGGCGCCACGCCGCCCAGGCGCGTCGTCGTCGCCGACGACACCATCACCGCGGACATGGCCTACCGCCAGGCCTGCGAAGGCGTGGGCCTCTTGTGGCGCGGCGACTTCCAGAACGCGCGCCAGCTGCTGCAGGCCATCACGCGGCGCGTCGACAAGCGCCCGCGCAAGCCGGTGAACACCATGCTGGAGGCCTTCAACCAGCATCGGCAGATCCAGTCCCAGCGCGCCCGCATCCTGGGCATGCTGCTGATTCCCTTCGACGCCGGCCACGGCATCCCGCTGCGCCGCGCGCCCGACGCGCACCCGGCGTGCGAAGCCGCCCACATCCCCGGCGACGAGCCGTATGTCGCGTCGCTGCGCGAACTGCTGGGCCTGATCGGCAGCTATGAATGGCGCAGGAAGGGCGTGGAAATCCCTGCCCTGAACAACCGCATCCACCCGCACTACGGCGTGTTCTCGCCCGTTCGCGGCGAATACGTGGAGCTGGTCGCCAACACGCCCATGCCGCGCGGCAGCGTGGCTTTCGACATCGGCACCGGCACCGGCGTGCTGGCCGCCGTGATCGCCCGCCGCGGCGGCAAGCGCGTCATCGCCACCGACATGGATCCCCGCGCGCTTGCCTGCGCACGGGAAAACCTGGAGCGGCTGGGTTTGTCGGGGCAGGTCGAAGTCCAGGAAAAAGACCTGTTCCCCGAAGGCCGCGTATCGCTGATCGTGTGCAACCCGCCCTGGCTGCCGGCCCGGCCCAGCTCGCCGCTGGAACACGCGGTGTATGACCCGGACAGCCGGATGCTCAAGGGATTCCTGAATGGGCTGAAGGCGCATCTGACCGAAAACGGCGAGGGCTGGCTGATCCTGTCGGACCTGGCCGAGCACCTGGGACTGCGCACCCGGGAGCAACTGCTGGAGATGATCGAATCCGCCGGGCTGCGGGTTGTCGAAAAGCTGGACACGCGGCCCGTTCATGGCAAAGCGAAGGATGCGACTGACCCGCTGCATGCGGCGCGATCCAAGGAAGTGACGTCGTTGTGGAGGCTGGCGGCGGCCTGATTTGCCGCCTCCATGCCAAAGGCCGTCACGCGCGGCCTTTTTTTGCGTCTCCGCCCGGCTCCAGGCATCAGGGCGCCGGGACGGCGGCGGGCGCTCCGGGAAATGATCCTCTACAATTAACAATCATTCCCATTAGCGTTTGAACAGTAGGCCCCCGTGCACCCTGTCAACTTTGCGTCCTCCGCCGAATTCGCGAGCCTGTACCGAGAGCATCACGGCTGGCTCGTGCAGATGCTGCGGCGCCGCCTCAGCGGCAATACCGAAAACGCCGCCGACCTGGCGCACGACACCTTCGAGCGCGTCATGCGCAGCGAATCGCGCGCGGCGTTCGCGGAGCCGCGCGGATTCCTGACCACGGTCGCCAAGCGCCTGCTGATCGACCAGTCGCGCCGCCGGGCCATCGAGCAGGCCTACCTGGACACGCTGGCCGCGCGCAGCGAGGACGTCGAGCCCAGCCCCGAAACCCATGCGCTGGTGGTGGAAGCGCTGGACGCCGTGTGCCGCATGATGGAGCAACTGCCCCCCCGCGTGCGGCGGGTGTTCGTGCTGGCGCAGGTGGAAGGCCACCCCTATCTGGATGTCGCACGGCAGCTCGGCATTTCGGTTGCGGCCGTGCAGCGCGACATGATCAAGGCGTGGCAGCACTGCTACGCGGTGCTGTACGCATGAGCGCCGCCCACGCCGACCGGGTGCATCCCGACATCGTCAAGCAGGCGGCGCAATGGATGATGCGGGCGGGGGATACGCCCGATGCGGCCACCGAAGCCGCCTGTGCGCAATGGCGCCAGGCGGACGCGCGCCATGAACTTGCCTGGCAGCGCCTGCAGGGGATCAGTCAGGACCTCAAGGGCGCCGCGGGCGCAAACGTATCCGGCGCCACCGCTGGCCAGACCATCCTGCGCTATTGCGACCAGCGTTCGCGGCGCGGCGCGATCAAGTGGATGGCGGGCGGTCTCGGACTGGGCGCGCTGGGATGGATGGGCGCGCGCGAAGGACTGTGGGACGGCAGCACGGTCTATCGCACGGCAACCGGCGAGCAGCGCGTTGTGAGCCTGCCGGACGGCACCATCCTGACTATGAACACCGACTCGGCCGTAGCGCTGCGTTTTGACGCGCGGCAGCGCCGAATCGACTTGCGCAGCGGCGAGATCCTTATTGCCACGGCAGTCGATTCCGCCGGGCGCCCTTTTGGCGTGAAGACGCCCAATGGCCTGCTGACGCCGCTGGGCACCCGCTTTGCCGTGCGCCAGATGGAGGACGGCCGAAACGCTACGCGGCTCACGGTATTCGAGGGGGCCGTGCAGGTGGAGCCGTCCTCGCGCGCACTGGCGACGCGGGTGGTGCATGCCGGCGAGCAGACGGAATTCGATGATCGCGCATTGCCGCCTCCGATGCCGGTGTCGGAAAAGGGGCCGGCGTGGACAGAGGGCATGCTGGTCGCGAACCGCATGCGGCTGGATCGGTTCCTGGCGGAACTGGGCCGCTACCGCCCGGGAATCCTGCGCTGCGATGCGGACGTGGCGCACCGCGAGGTAACCGGCGCCTTTCGCATCGACGACACCGACAAGGCGCTGGAGGTGCTTGCCGGCGTGCTGGACCTGACGCTGCGGTATCGCACGCGCTACTGGGTCAGCGTCGGCCGCGCGTGAGGGCTCCGAAAGCCCTTTTTCCGGAAAGTTGTAACGACGCCGTAGATTTTCATTTCTGGTTCGTTAGACATAGAGACAGGCCCCGAGGCGCCCGGGGCCTGGCCATTTCAATCGACGAACCAGGAAATCCAGTCATGGCGACACGCCAGTCCTCTTCTCCTTCCGCCCTGTCCTCCCCGTGGATGCGGCCCGCGCCCCTGCGCCTTGCCGTGCATCTGGCGCTGGCTGCCCTGGCCCCGCTCGCCGCGCCCGCCGCGTCGTGGGCCCAGTCCGCCTCCGCCGGGGACATCGCATTCGCGATCTCCCCTTCGCCCCTGGACGTCGCGTTGGGCCAGTTCGGCGTTGCGGCGAAAGTCACCGTGGCCGCCTCTCCGGAATTGACGCGCGGCGTGATGACGCAAGGGCTTTCAGGCCGCTACACGGCCGAACAGGGCTTGGCGCAGTTGCTGGCGGGCACCGGATTGCAGGCGGTGGCCAACGCCAACGGCGAAGGCTACCGCCTGCGCCGCGCGCCGCAGAACGCGCCCGGCGTATCGACGCTGGCGCCTGTCACGGTGCTGGGCCAGGCCGATAGCGCAGTGACCGAAGGGTCGGGCAGCTACACCAGCCGGTTTGTGACCATCGGCAAGGGCCTGCAGACCTTGAAGGAGATACCGCAGTCGGTGACCGTGGTGACACGCCAGCGCATGGACGACCAGAACGCCAACACCCTGGACGAGGTGCTGGCCAACGCCACCGGCATGACGCTGTACAGGAGCCCGATGGGCGGCAGCTACGTGTATTCGCGCGGTTTCCGCGTCGACAGCTATCAGTTCGACGGCGTCAACCGCGCGTTCTACTACCCCCAGGCCGATAGCTTCACCAGCAATACCGTGATCCTGGACCGCGTCGAGATCATCCGCGGCGCTACCGGACTGATGCAGGGCGCCGGGTCGCCCAGCGCGGCCGTGAACCTGGTGCGCAAGCGTCCGCTGGCCGAAAACCAGGTGCAGATGCTGGCCAGCGGCGGCTCATGGAACAACTACCGGGCCGACATCGACGCCACCGGCCCCCTGAATGAATCGGGCACGCTGCGCGCCCGCGGCGTGGCCAGCTACAACGACCGCGAATACTTCTACGACGGCGCCGACAGCCGCTCCGGCGTGCTGTACGGCGCGCTGAGCTACGACCTGGGACCCGCCACCACGCTGACGGGCGGCGTCAGCTATGAAGAGCTGCGGTCCACGCCGTTCTTCCACGGTCTGCCCCACTATTCCAACGGCGACGACATCGGGTTGAAGCGGTCGACCTCGCTGGGACAGGACTGGAACCGCTGGAACGGCAAGCAGACCAGCGTGTTCGCCGAACTGGCGCATCGCTTCAACAAGGACTGGTCGCTGCGGCTGACGGGCACATCCACGCAGGAATCCAATGATTCGAAATACGCCTTCACCGAAGGCGCGGTGAACCCGCAGACGGGGCTCGGGCCCATGCTGTATGCCGGCCTGTTCGACCTTTCGACCCACAACAAGGCGCTGAACCTGGACGTGGATGGCGCCTTCGAGGCGCTGGGCCGCAAGCATTCCGTGAGCTTCGGCGCCAGCATCAATGAACTGACCAGCAAGAACGACTTTGCGCTCAATCGTCTGAACCGCGCCGTGAACGTGTGGAATCCGGACCATCATGTGCCAGAACCGTCCGACGACTGGATGCGCGAAAACGCATACCGCAGCGCCGCGACCGTCGTGAAAATGAAGCAGACGGGCGTCTACGGCGTCGGGCGTTTCAGCCTGGCCGACCCGCTGACGCTGGTGGCGGGCGCGCGCGTCAGCTGGTACGAAAACACCAGCCGCTACCGCGACAGCGGCGAGCAATACTCCGACCCCTACAAGGACAACGGCGTCGTCACGCCGTACGGCGGCCTGATCTACGCATTCAATCCGCAATGGTCCGGCTACGTCAGCTATGCGCAGATCTTCGAGCCGCAGAACTCGCTGGACGCGTCGGGCAAGGTGCTGGATCCGATCGTGGGCAAGAACTACGAGGTGGGCATCAAGGGCGAACTGCTGGACGGCCGCGTCAACACGTCCGTGGCCTTGTTCCGCATCGACCAGAAAAACCGCGCGCAGCAGGACCTGGTCGGCAACTGCACGGTCGGCGACATCTGCTACCTGTCGTCCGGCAAGGTGCGCAGCCAGGGCCTGGATGCCGAGATCAGCGGCGAAGTGGCGCCGGGCTGGCAACTGTTTGCGGGATACACCTTCAATACGCTGAAGTTCCTGGACGACACGACCGTGACGACCACCAACTTCGGCCGCACCGTCACGCCCAAGCACATCCTGCGCCTGTGGTCGGACTATCGCCTGCCCGGAAACCTGTCCGCATGGTCGCTGGGCGCGGGCGTGAACTACCAGACCGGCAGCTACACCGAGACGCGCGGCGTCAAGGTGTCGCAAGGGTCGTACGCGGTCTGGAACGCGCGGGTCGGCTACCAGATCAATAAGCACTGGTCGGCGGCGTTGAATGTGAACAACATCTTCGACAAGACCTACTACCAGACCATCGGCGCGCCGGGCTGGGGCAGCTTCTACGGCGATCCCCGCAACGCGACGCTGACCGTGCGCGGCACGTTCTAAGGCGGAGCCCGGCGCGATGTCAGCCACGCGCCCTTCGGCGCTGCAGGCGCAGCCACAAGCCCTGCAGCGCCGCGCCCGCCACGAATATGCCCAGCCATGCCGCCAGCGCGCCGCGCACCAACGGCGATTGCGGTCCGTCGGCCAGGGGATGCGCCACCGGCAAGCGCGTCAGGGTTTCGTTGATCCCGGGCACCCACAGCAGAAAGAAGCTGAACGTGAAACCCAACTGCGAGAGATAGGGGTGCACGCGCGCCAGCGGGGGCAATCTGGGTGCGAGCAGCGCCCCCGCGATCGCCAATAGCGCCATGATGCCGAGCGCATGGCCGACATTGAAGCCGCCGCTGCTGGACAGGCCGAACGAGGTCAGCACCGCCAGCAGCAGGCCGCCAAGATAGATCTTGCCGGCGCGCGTGGCGGGTTCGATGCGGCGATAGCGCACGAAGCTGTATGCCCCGGCAACGGCGGGAACCAGGCTGATGAGGGTGTGCGCAGCCCCCAGGGTGGAAATCGGATGCGGCATGGAAGTGACTCCTTGATATCAACAACCAACTAGTTGATCGACAATGGGCGTATAAAAAAAGCGCGCCGAAGCGCGCGTCGCCAGGCGGTCAGGCCGGGACAGCCAGTTGCCTGATCGCTGCCCGCGCAATCGAGGCGAAAGCCTTGGGATCATTGAAGGCGCGCGCGGTCAGCATCGCCCCGTGCACCGTGGACATGAAGGACTGGGCCTCTACCTGCGCGCTATCGCGCAGATGGAACTGCCCCTGCGCCGCGCCCTTCTTGAGCACGGCGGCAATCCATGCCGTCAGGTCATGGAAGTAGGCGCGCACCTCGGCGGCGATCTCCTGCGGGATCATGGGCGCTTCTGCCGCCAGCATCGCGCAGATGCACATGGACGACGTGCCTTCGCGGATGCACTTGGCCCAATAATCGGTGTAGGCCGTCAGCCGCGCCTGCGGGTCCTCGACATGCTGGTCCAGCGCCGCCAGGCCCTCGCGCGACTGTTCGCGGTGCCGCACGACCACGGTGAGCACCAGGTCGGCCTTGGTGGGGAAATGATGGTGGATGCTGGGCTTGCCGATGCGCACGCGCTCGGACACATCGGCATAGCTGAAACCGTGATAGCCGCCCTCGGCGAGCAACAGCCTGGTCTGCTCGACAATTTCATTGGCGCGGGGGGAGAGTTCCAGAGTCATGGGGAAGTTCGGGTTGGTCTGCGGCGCGCAGGCAAGGCGCCGGCGCGGAAATTTCCCGCATGCGCGGCGGGCTTGCAGCAGGAATGGCGACCAATCTACTAGTTGGTCGGTTTGATGTCAACACCCCGGCCGGACCGTGCCACCCCTACGCCCTCCCCGCCGCCACGTTCACGCTGATCGCAATGATGAATACGTTGAAAAAGAATGCGATCACCCCGTGCGTCATCGCCATGCGCCGCATCCTTCGATTGACGATCTGCACGTCCGACACCTGGAACGTCATGCCCAGCACCAGCGAGAAGTACGCGAAATCCCAGTAGTCCGGCTCGTCCGTGCCCGGAAACTCCAGGCCCTTGTGCATGGCGTTGCGGTGCCCGTAGTAGCCATGCGCATAGTGCAGCGCGTAGATCATGTTCATGTACAGCCAGGACAGCACGATGGTCGCGGCGGCGGCAAGCATGTCGACCAAGGCGCCCGCGTTGCTGTCGGCGCGCAGCTCGACCCACAGGGCGACCAGCACCATGCACGACAGCGCGACGCTGCTCCAGAGCACGCCCTGGCGGCCCACGTCCTGCTGGCGCGCATGCAGCCGCATGGAGGCGGGGCTGGTCCTGCCGAACACGCGGGCGGTGAGCACCAGGAACACCAGCGCGCCGGCGTCGAAGCCGAGCAGCACGGCCAGGCTGGCCGTAATGCCCAGGGCATACAAGGTTCCGCCCACCGCCAGCAGCAAGACGGCGCACAGCATCAGGCGCCGGTGCGCGTGAAAGAACGGCAGACGGTCTGCGCCGGAGGATCCGGAGGGGGGGTCGTCATCCTTGGGCGGCTGCATGGCGGGCTCCTGGCGGTGGCAAGGCCCGGGGCTTGTCCCGGGCCCCGATCAGCCTTGCACAGGCCCTTACGCTAACCGATACCAAGCAAACCGGCCAGCGCGCCGCCAAACAGCAGCCACAGCGGATGGATACGGGTGGCGCTGCCCAGCACGGCCACGATGGCGGTGATGGCGCCCAGCAGCCAGGTGTGCACGGACGCCTCGGTGATGAGCGAGGCGCTGGCCGCGACCAGCCCGACCGTCATCGGGAAGATGCCGGCCTGGATGACGCCGCGCCAGGGGCGGTCCTTGAACCGTTCCCACAGGCCGAGCGCGAGGATGGTGATGAGGGAGGAAGGACCGAACTTGGCGATGGTGGTGGCCAGCATGCCGGCCCAGCCTGCCACGTGCCAGCCGACCAGCGTGACGACCATCAGGTTGGGGCCCGGCGCCGCCTGGCCCAGTGCGAACAGCGCGGAAAAGTCGGCCGCGCTCATCCAGCCGTGGACGTCGACGACCTGGCGCTGCATCTCGGGCAGGATGGTGTTCCCGCCTCCGAAGGCCAGCACCGACAGTTCCGAGAAGATCAGGACGAGGGCAATCAGCGTGTGGATCATCGGCGCTGCCTCCAGACCATCAGGATGCTAAGCGGCGTCATGACCGCCATGGTCGGCAACAGCGGGATGCGCAGCACGGCGATGGCGATGAAGCAGGCGGTGGCGACGACGCCGGCCAGCCAGTCGCGGCGTTTGATGACCGGCATGCCGACTTTCACCGCCATCGAGATCAGCAGCCCGGCCGCGGCAGCGGCCAGGCCGGCGAACAGGTGCTGGATGTTGGGGTCATTCTGGAAGCGGTCGTACACCATGCCCAGCATGACGACGATGATCGACGGCGCCAGGATCAGGCCCATGATCGCAGCGAAGGCGCCGCGCGGCCCGCGGAACTTCATGCCTAGCGCGACGGACAGGTTGATGATGTTGCCGCCCGGCAGGAATTGGCAAAGGCCCAGCAGTTCAGTGAATTCCGCGCCGGTCAGCCAGCGGTGCTTTTCGACGACCATGCGGCGCGCCAGGGGCAAGGCGCCGCCGAAGGCGGTCAGGCCCAGCATCAGGAAACCATAGAACAGCTGGCCGCAAGTGGGGGGAGGCCGCAAGCCGGCCTCTTCGGTGGAAAGTGCTGCGTTCATCATTTTTTATGGCCGGCGCGCGGCCGGCGAGGGGCTGGCGCGGAGCCGCGCCACAGGTGGATAACGAGATTGCAGCCTACTCTTCAGGAAAGATAATGTCTAATATATGACTGGTTAAACATTCATATCGAAAGCATATGGCATCCGTAGATTTGCGGCTCTTGCGCTACTTCCTGGCCGTGGCCGAAGAGTCCCACCTGACCAAGGCCGCGGCCCGGCTGGGCATCCGCCAGCCCCCGCTCAGCCAGCAGATCCGCGTGCTGGAACAGGAGCTGGGCGTCACGTTGTTCCATCGCCTGCCGCGCGGCATGGAGCTCACCGAAAGCGGCCGCGCACTGCTGGACGACGCCCGCAACATCATCGCGATGGTGGATCAGGCGGTGGACGGCGTGCGCCGCGTGTCGATGGGCGAAGCGGGCCGGCTGACGGTCGGCTTCACGGGGTCCGCCGCGTTTCACCCGTTCGTGCCGTCGGTCATCCGGCGTTTCCGGGAAAGCGCGCCGCACGTGCGCCTGGTGCTGGAAGAAAGCAGCACCGGCGAACTGCGGGAGGCGGTGGCCGAGGGGCGCGTGGACGTGGCCTTCATCCGCGGCGCCCAGGGCGCAGACCGCGGCATCATGATGGAAACCGTACTTGAAGAAGCCATGCTGGCGGCGTTTCCCGCGGACCACCCCGCCGTGAAGGGCCGCGCGCCCAAGCGCATCGCGCTGTCGGAACTGGCGGACGAATCGCTCATCCTGTATCGGCGCCATAGCGGCCCGGGGCTGTACGACGCCATCATCGCGGCGTGCAGCGCCGAGGGATTCAGCCCCCGGGTCGAACAGGAGGCGCCGCGCATGCTGTCCACGCTGAGCCTGGTGGCCGCAGGACTGGGCGTGTCGCTGGTGCCGGCGTCGCTGCGCCGCGTGAACATCGAGGGCGTGGTGTACGTCAGCGTGACCCATCCGGCGCAATTTCGCGCCCCGCTGAACCTGATCTGGCGCGACGCGCCCTTGTCCGGCGCCGCCAGCAAGCTGATCGACGAGACGCGGCGGCAGCGGCAGGCGTTCCAGGCGGCCTGACGCGCAGGCGCCCGGCGCTACACTTGCCGCCAACCGCACTCCCCATTTTTCACTCGCGATGCTTTCCGAATCCCCCATCGGCGTGTACGACTCCGGCGTCGGCGGCCTGAGCGTGCTGCGCGCGATCCGCGACGCCCTGCCCCACGAGCGGCTGCTGTACGTGGCCGACTCCGCCCACGTGCCCTACGGGGAAAAATCGCAGGACTTCGTCGAACGGCGCGCCTGCGCCATCGCCGACTATTTCGTGTCGCGCCAGGCCCGCGCGATGGTGGTGGCGTGCAATACGGCCACGGCCGCCGCGATCGCCCTGCTGCGGCGGCGCCACCCCGGCCTGGTCATCATCGGCGTGGAGCCCGCGATCAAGCCCGCCGCGCACCTGACGCACTCCGGCGTGGTCGGCGTGTTTGCGACCACAGGAACGCTGGCCAGCCCCAAATTCGCCGCGCTGGTGCAACGCGAGGCGCCGGAGGTGCGCATCCTGCTGCGGCCCTGTCCGCAATGGGTGCGGCTGGTCGAGCAAGGCGAGCTGACCGGCCCCGACGCCGAGGCCGCGGTCCGCGCCCCCGTGACGGAACTGCGCCAGGCGGGCGCCGACGTGCTGGTGCTGGGCTGCACCCATTTTCCGTTCCTGCGCGATCTGATCCAGGCCGCCGCCGGCCCGGGCGTGCCCCTGCTGGAAACCGGCGCGCCCGTGGCGCGCTGGCTGCGCCACCAGTTGCAGGAACGCGGCCTGCTGCGCGGCGAGGGCGCGGGAGCGCTGCTGCTGGAAACCACAGGCGCCGCGGACTCCCTGGCGGCGCAGGCCAGCCGGCTGCTGGGGCAGCCGCTGAGCGCGGGCACGGTGCCGGACGCGTGGCGCTGATCGGCAGTGGCTTGATTGCACGCATCTCGACCCAGGCCGGTTCGGCGAATAATTGAGATACATTGGAATGCCCCGCCGCCCGCCAAACAAAGGAGACGCCCATGAAACGCATCCTGATTCCCGTCGACGGTTCCGAGACCGCGCTCAATGCGGTCAAGGCGCTTCTTGAAGCCCGCCGCTACGATCCCATCGAGCGCGTAGACCTGCTGACGGTCCAGGTGCCGCTGCAATCGGGCAAGTTCAGCAGCGGCCTGTCGCAGGCCGAGATCGACGCCTATCACGCCGAAGAAGCCCAGGCCGCGGTGCAGGCCGCCAGCGCCCTGCTGGATCAGGCGGGCGTGCCGTTCGAGATCCACATCGAAACCGGCGCCGCCGCGGAGACCATCGCGCGCGTGGCCGGCGACACCGGCGCCAACGAAATCTTCATGGGCACGCGCGGGCTGGGTTCGGTATCGGCCCTGTTCATGGGCTCCGTCGCCACGGGCGTGCTGTCCCTGACGGAACTGCCCGTCACGCTGGTCAAGTAAGGCAAAGGAGCTCCCATGCTGAACATCCTCGTTCCCGTCGACGGCTCCGAAAACGCCGACCGCGCCGTCGTGTACGCCCGCCGCCTGGCCCAGGGCGCCGAATCCGCGCGCATCCACCTGATCAACGTGCAAACGCCGCCGCGCGGCCGCGCCGGCCTGTCGCGCATGATCACGCAGGAAATGATCGACGACTTCTACACCCGCGAAGGCCAGGAGGCCGGCGAAGAGGCGCGCAAGCTGCTGGGCGCCGCCGGCGTCGACCACGTGAGCCACGTCGTCTTCGGGCACGCGGCAACCGAAATCGCCGGCTATGCAAATGACCACGGCTGCGACCGCATCGTCATGGGCACGCGCGGCAACGGCACGCTGGCCAATATTTTCATCGGCTCGGTGGCCAATCAGGTGGTGCAGCTGGCGCAGATGCCCGTGACGCTGGTGAAGTAGGAAAAGCGCGCCGGCCTCATGCGGCAGGCAGCCACAGCGACACTCTCAGCCCGCCCAGCGGGGAACGATCGGCGCGCACCTCGCCGCCGTAGGTGCCCGCCAGATCGCGCACGATGTCCAGGCCCAGCCCCGATCCGGGCTGCTGTTCGTCCACGCGCACGCCGCGCAGGAAGATGCGTTCGCGCTCGTGGTCCTCGATGCCGGACCCGTCGTCCTCGATGTGGATCAGCAGCCTGCCCGGCCCCGCGTGGGCCGCGGACAGCCTTACCCGCTTGTGCGCCCATTTGCAGGCGTTGTCCAGCAGATTGCCCAGCATTTCCTGCAGGTCCTGCGCCTCGCCCCGGAACACCATGTCGGGCGGAAAAGCCGCCGCCTCGATGACCAGGCCGCGCTGGGCATGCAGGCGCTGCATGGCGCGCAGCAGCCCTTGTACCGGCGCCTGCAAGGGCGTGCGGCTGTCGGCGGCGCTGGATGACGCCGCGGCCCGGGCGCGCGCCAGATGGTGGTCGATCTGGCGGTTCGCGGCGCCGACCTGTTCACGCACCAGCGCGGCAAGCGCCGGGTCTTCGCGCGCGGCCGCGTTGGCCAGGATGGCCAGCGGCGTCTTGACCGCGTGCGCCAGATTGCCGGCCTGCGTGCGTGCGCGCTGGACGATATCGGCGTTCATGGCCAGCACCTTGTTGAAGTCGTCGACCAGCGGCTGGATTTCGCTGGGAAAGCGCCCTTCGATGCGGCTGCTGCCGCCGGCATTCTGCGCAGCCAGCTGTCGCCGCAACAGGGCCAGCGGACGCAGGCCGACAAACACTTGCACCACCGCCGCCAGCGTCAGTCCCGCTGCCAGTACGCCCAGCGCGATGGCCAGCATCCGGTTGAACCGGCCTATGGGTTCGGCCAGCACCCGCCGGTCGGCCGCCACGATCAGGCGCAGCGGCGCGGCGTCCTCTTCGGCCGGCTTCAGGACGCGCGTCAGCGCGGCGAGCTTACGCCCTTCCGGGCCCCCGATGTCCTGCGCCTGGTCCTGGTCCTGCTCCTGGCCCGCCGCGGGTGCCGGCACGGCCAGCGTCTGGTCCCACAGCGACCGCGAGCGCGCCACGCCCGCGGCGGCGGGCAGCAAGCCATCCGGCAGCCGGTCGATCTGCCAGTACAGACCCGACAGGGGCTGCTCCAGGCGCGGATCGCTTAGTGGCGGAGCAACGACGGGGCGCCCGTCCGCGTCCACGTTGACGGAGGCGGTGAGCTGATTCAGATGCAGCGTCAGCTCGGACTGCAATTGCTGCGTGATGTGCTGGCGGAACAGGCTGGCCAGGCCCCAGCCCGCCAGCGCCACGGACGCCACGATCCAGGCCAGCGTTCCGGCCAGCAGCCGCAGCCGCAGCGATCCCGCCAGGCCTGCCCGCCGCGCCTTCATGGTTGCGGCGCCAGGCGGTAGCCCAGCCCGCGCACGGTTTCGATGGTGTCGGGCGGCAGCTTCTTGCGCAGGCGGCCGATGAAGACCTCGATAGTGTTGGAATCGCGGTCGAAGTCCTGCGCATAAATGTGTTCGGTCAGCTCGGCGCGGGAAACGACTTCGCCCGCCCGCTGCATCAGCACCGACAGTACCTTGAACTCGTGGCTGGTCAGGTTCAGCGCCTGCCCATCGACGGTGACCCTGGCATGGCGGGTATCCAGCATCAGCGGACCGCAGCGCCACTGCGCGCTGGCGTGCGCCGTAGTGCGCCGCAACAACGCGCGCACGCGCGCCAGCAGTTCTTCCATGTGGAAAGGCTTGGCCAGGTAGTCGTCGGCGCCCGCGTCGATGCCCGTCACCTTCTCGTGCCAGCTGTCCCGCGCCGTCAGGATGAGCACCGGCATATTGCGGCCGGCGGCGCGCCAGCGCTTCAGCGCGGTCAACCCGTCCATGACCGGCAGCCCCAGGTCCAGCACCACTGCGTCGAACGCTTCCACATCGCCCAGGAAATGCGCCGATTCGCCGTCCGCCGCTTCGTCCACCGTGTAGCCGGCGCCGCGCAGCGCCTCGGCAAGCTGGCCGGCCAGCGTGGGCTCGTCTTCGACCACCAGTATCCGCATCAGTCCCTGCTCTTGAATTTGATGTCGCGCCCCTTGGCGGAAATCACCGTGCCGTCGCGCGCGTCGATCTCCAGCTTGAGGATGCCTCCGCCGCTTTGCAGCACGCGGATTTCGTAGATGAACTCGTCATCTTCCTCTTCGAATTCGACCTTGACCACCTGCCCCGGGAACTCGCGCTCGACGATGTCCAGCACCGCCCCCAAGGGCAGCACCTTGCCGGCCTCCAGGGCCTGGCGCGCGCGTTCGTGATCGCTTTCGCCGGCCGCGCCGCTGCCCGGCCCGACGGCCAGGGCCAGCGCCAGCGCGCAGCCAGACAGCAAGACGCCGACGCGCCGACTCAGATTCATGCCGTTTTCCGCAGCGCCGCAGCGCCGGACCTCCAGGGTGGGACGAGTCCCGTTTATACCGCGCGGCGGATGAACCTGACATGAACGGCCGCTTCAGAAAGGGTTCATGCGCGCTATTCAACAATGCTTCCAGGGTCGTAAAGACGGCCCGCGTCCCTTCCGACGCTTTTCTTCCGACACTCCAAGGAGATTCACCTCATGACGCGCATTCAGAAAACCCTGGCAGCCCTGGCAATCGGCACGTGCTCGCTCGTCGCGGTCGTCCCGGCGCTTGCGCAATCCGGCGCGGCGCCTACAACCGCAGCCGCGCCGGCCGCGGCGGCCCCGATGCTGACGATCCGCCAGGTCTACGACAAGATGGAAGCGGCCGGCTACCGCAACATTTCCGAGATCGAGCGTTCCAGCAAGCATGGCTATGAGGTCAAGGCCTACGACCCGCAGGGCCAGCGCGTCAAGCTGCGCGTCGACCCGCAGTCGGGCGCCGTCACCCGCAGCCGCTTCGACGATTGAGCCCACACCGGCGCCCGACAGGCTGCGTGACGGTGATGGATCGGGCACGCGCCCCTACAATGGCCGTTCCCGAATTCGACACACTGGAGCGAACATGAGCACGGAAAAGGTGGCGGTCCTTACGGCGGCTGGCAGCGGCATGGGCGCCGCGGCGGCGCGCAAGCTGGCGGCGGACGGATACCGCGTCGCAATACTGTCGTCGTCCGGCAAGGGCGAGACCCTGGCGCAGGAACTCGGCGGCCTGGGCGTCACCGGCTCGAACCGTTCGCCCGAGGACCTGGCCCGGCTGGTGGACGCCACGCTGCAGAAGTGGGGCCGAATCGACGCGGTAGTCAACAGCGCGGGCCACGGCCCCAAGGGCCCGCTGCTGGAACTCAGCGACGACGACTGGCACCTGGGCATGGAGTTCTACCTGCTGAACGTCGTGCGCATCACGCGCCTGGTCGCCCCCGTCATGCAAAAGCAGAAGTCCGGCGCCATCGTCAACATTTCCACCTACGCCACCTTCGAGCCCGAGGCGCTGTTTCCGACGTCGGGCGTGTTCCGCGCCGGGCTGGCCGCCTTCACCAAGGTCTTCACGGACGAATACGCCCAGCACAACGTGCGGATGAACAACGTGCTGCCGGGTTTCATCGACAGCCTGCCCGAAAAAGAAGACCGCCGCACGCGCATCCCGATGGGCCGCTATGGCACGTCGCAGGAAGTGGCGGACTTGATCGCGTTCCTGGCGTCGGACGCCTCGTCCTACATCACCGGCCAGAACATCCGCATCGACGGCGGCATCACGCGTTCCGTGTAAGGCCTGACGCGGGGCAATCGCCCCGCGATCTCATGCATTTGGCGTAGTCCCTCATCCGAATGACGGTATTGAAGCCCGCGCCGGGCATTTAGTACCGTAGGTTGTCGCATTCGACGAGGTGCCTGCGCATGTCCGCTACGCCGTCAGCGGCTGCGCCGCAGTCCGCATCCCCCACTCCAGGCCAGGCCTCGCGCTTTCTGGCGCAGGCCACGTTCGGCCCCACGCCGGCGGACATCGACGCCGTGACGCGGGTCGGCTACGCGGCCTGGCTGGACGCGCAGCTTGCCATGCCTGCGTCCCAGACCCACTTCGACTGGCTGCTGCAGAAGCAGAAAAATACCGAGGCGTTCAAGGGCAACGGCATCAATGCGCCGCTGGACTCCACGCTGTGGCGCAAGTTCATCAGCGCGCCCGACCAGGTGCGCACGCGCGTGGCGTTTTCGCTGTCGGAGATCTTCGTCGTCGGGGTATCGTCCATCACGGCGTCCTGGCCGCTGTTCGGCGCGGCGGGGTTCATGGACCTGCTGGCCGAGCACGCGCTCGGCAACTACCAGGACCTGCTGACCGCCGTGACGCGCAACCTGTCCATGGGCTGCATGCTGACCTATCGCGGCAACCGCAAGGAAGATCCCAAAACCGGCCGCCATCCCGACGAAAACTACGCGCGCGAGGTCATGCAGCTGTTCAGCATCGGGCTGCTGGAACTGGAACAGGACGGCACGGTCCGGCTGGTCCGGGGCAAGCCCGTCGAGACCTACACCAATGCGGACGTGCAGGGCCTGGCCAAGGTGTTCACCGGATGGGACATCAACGGGCCGGAAACCGACGTGGAATTCCACCGGCGGCCCATGGCGCTGAATAATGCGCTGCATTCGATGTCGGAAAAGCGCTTCCTGGGCGCGGTCATCCCGCCGGGCACGGACGGGCACCTGTCCCTCAAGCGCGCCATGGACGTCATCTGCGCCCACCCCAACGTCGGGCCCTTCATCGGCATGCAGCTCATCCAGCGCATGGTGACCAGCAATCCCAGCCCCGCCTATGTCGGCCGCGTGTCCGCCGTGTTCAACGACGACGGCAAGGGCCGGCGCGGCAACCTGAAGGCGGTGGTGCGCGCCATCCTGCTGGATCCGGAGGCCCGTCAGCCGGATCTGGACTCGCCATACTGGGGCAAGGTGCGCGAACCCATCCTGCGGTTTTCGGGCTGGGCGCGGGCTTTCGGCGCCAATTCCAACAATGGCGAATGGGCGATGCCGGACACCACCGACAACACGATCCGCCTGGCGCAAAGCCCGTTGCGGTCGGCCACCGTGTTCAACTTCTTCCGCCCCCGCTACGTGCCGCCGGTGACCGAACTGGCCCGCAGGCATCTGGTGGCGCCCGAACTGCAGATCACGGACGAGACCAGCATCGCCGGCTACCTGAACTTTCTTGCGATCTATGCGGACCGCGGCTGGGAAGACCTGCAGACGTCCTACACGCCCGAAATCGCGCTGGCCCGGGACCCCGACGCGCTGGTGGCGCGCGTGGCGCTGCTGCTGGCGGGCGACGCCTTCAGCCAGCGCACCGCGGCCTCCATCGCCAAAGCCGTGGCCACGCTGCCGCCCGACCGGCCGCGCGACCGGGTGCGAGCCGCCATCATGCTGGTGGCCGCCACCCCCGAATACCTGGTGCAGAAATGACACGCAGCCACGACGACGATCGCGAAGACTCAGACCGCCGCGGTTTCGACCGCCGCGGTGTCGACCGCCGCACCTTTCTGCGCGCCTGCGCGCTGGGCGCGACCGGCGCGGCGGCGCCGCTGGCCCTGAACCTTGCCGCGATCGGCGCGGCTGCGGCGCAATCGGCCCCATCGACCTACAAGGCGCTGGTCTGCGTGTTCCTGTACGGCGGCAACGATCCCTACAACACGCTGGTTCCGTACGATCCGTCTTCGTACCGGGCCTATGCCGCGGCGCGCGGCGACATCGCCCTGCCCCGCGACGCGCTGCGCGCCACGGTCCTGCGCGGCAAGGCGGCCACGCCGGGCGGGATGCAGTTCGCCCTGGCGCCCGCGCTGGCGCCGCTGGCCCCGCTGTACGAGCGCGGCGACATGGCGGCGCTGCTGAACGTCGGCCCGCTGGTGGTCCCCACCACCAAGGCGGAATACATCGGCGCGCGCGTGCCGCTGCCGCCCAAGCTGTTTTCGCACAACGACCAGCAATCCTTCTGGCAGGCGCTGGCCCCGGAAGGCGCGTCGTCGGGCTGGGCCGGCCGGCTGACCGACCTGTTCGCGGGCGCCAACGCGCAGCGCACCTTCACCGGCATCACGGCCGGCGGCAGCACCGTGCTGCTGGCGGGCCGCAAGGTGGCCGGCTACCGCGTGGGCATCAACGGATCGACGCAGATAGATATGCTGCATCGCGACATGTACGGTTCCAGCGCCTGCACCGCCCTGCTCCGGGATCTGATCACCGAGCCGCGCGAGCATCTGATGGAACGCGAGATGTCGCGCATCGCCGCCCAATCCATCTCGGCCGACACGCGCCTGCGCGCCGCCTTGGCCGGGGTGGCCGTGCCGGGGGACTTTGCGTCGCCGCTGGCCCAGCAGCTGCGGATCGTGGCGCGCATCATCGGCGCCCGCGAGGCGCTGGGCGCGCGCCGCCAGGTGTTCTTCGTGTCGCAGAACGGCTACGACAACCACACCGGTCTGAACGACACGCACCCCGCGCTGCTGCGCGAGCTGGGCCAGGCGCTGGCGGCGTTCCAGCAGGCCATCGCGGACATGGGCATGGCGGACCAGGTCACCACCTTCACGGCCTCCGAGTTCGGGCGCACGCTGGGCTCCAACGGCAACGGGTCGGACCACGGCTGGGGCTCGCACCACTTCGTGCTGGGCGGCGCGGTCAACGGCGGGCGCTGCTACGGCGACCATCCCGAGATTGCGGTCAACGGGCCGGGCTTCGTCGACAACGGCCGCCTGCTGCCCACCACCGCGGTGGACCAGCTGGGCGCGTCGCTGGGAACGTGGTTCGGGGCCAGCCGGGATGATCTGCGAATGGTGTTTCCGAATCTCAGGCACTTCGGCGCGGAACCCCTTGGGATACTTGAGCGACTGCCCGCCGACGGCCCCGACCGGGCGGCCGCCCCTGGCGCTGGCGGCCCAACCGCTCTATAACGTCAGGCAACGGCCCCAAACCCCGGGGCCCGCAGGCGTATCCCCAATCTCTCCGCAACCGCATCATGAGCCTCACTCCCGATCTGGCGTTGCAGTCCGCCACCGAAGAAGACCTGCCGTTCCTGCTGTCCCTGCGCAAGTCCACCATGACCGAGCATCTGCGGCGCGCCGGCGCCCCGCTGGACGACGATCACCACATGGCGCGCATCCGCTACCACTTCGACGACGCGCAGATCGTCTGGCTGGACGGCAGGCCGGCCGGGCTGTTCAAGCATTACCGCGACACCGCCGGGTGGCGCATCGTCCAGATCCAGATCGACCCCGCCTTCCAGGGCCAGGGGCTGGGCCGCCGGCTGCTGGCCGGCGTGCTGGACCAGGCGGACGCGGAGGGCGCGCCGGTCACGCTAAGCGTGCTCAAGGGCAACCCCGCCCGGCGGCTGTACGAAGCGCTGGGCTTCACCCCCGTCAAGGAGACCGAGCTGGAGCATGAAATGCGGTACGAACCCGGCGCCGTCCGGCCGGCTGGCTGAACCTCTGCGATTTTTTTCGGCGCCTAGGGAATAATGCGGCGCCGCCCAGCGTCCGTAGAGGGCAGTCCCCCACTTTCCCACCTACGAGGCACACCATGCGCAAACACACCGCCGCGGCCCTGGCATTCGCCTGCGCCGCCCTGTTTTCGGCCGGCGCCCACGCCCAGGCCGTCAAGACCCAGGACGGCATCCTGGTCAATAGCGCCGGCATGACGCTGTACACGTTCGACAAGGACTCCGCAGGCAAGAGCGTCTGCGTCGACCAGTGCGCCAAGGCCTGGCCGCCCGCCATGGCCCCGGCCGACGCCAAGCCGATGGGCGACCTGACGGTCATCACCCGGGACGACGGCAGCAAGCAATGGGCGCACAAGGGCAAGCCCCTGTACCTGTTCACCAAGGACACCAAGCCGGGCGACAAGACCGGCGACAACTTCAAGGAAATCTGGCACGTCGTCAAGCCCTGATACGGAAGGTTCCCGTTCAGACCATGCGCGCCGAAGACGAAGCCCTGATCCTGGCCTGCATCCCCAGCCTGCGGCGCTACGCCCGCGGGCTGACGGGCGACCCCCATCGGGCCGACGACCTGGTCCAGGACACGCTGGAGCGCGCCTGGAGCCGCTATTCGCGCTGGCAGCGGCGCGGCGAGCTGCGCGCCTGGATGTTCGGCATCATGCACAACCATTTCATCGACGGCGTGCGCGCCGCCAGCCGCCAGACGGACCAGACGGCGCCGGGCGACCTGCCCGACGCCCCCGTGCGCGCCACCCAGACCGACCAGCTTGAGGTGCGCGACCTGGACCGCTGCCTGCAGGCGCTGCCGGCCGAACAGCGCGAGGTCCTGCTGCTGATATGCGTGGAAGACCTGTCCTACCAGGAGACCGCCCAGATACTGGCGGTGCCCATCGGCACCGTCATGTCGCGCCTGTCGCGCGCCCGCGAAAAGCTCGGCGCGCTGATGCAGGGCCGCGACACGGCCAGGCGGCTGCGGCCTGTTCCCTCCCCGCGTGAAATGTCATGAACGATAAACACCTTCATCCGGTTCCCATCGCCGGCACCCCGATCACCGAAGCCGACCTGCACGGCTACGCCGACGGCCAGCTTCCGGCCGCGCGCCACGCCGAGGTCGCGGCCTTTCTGGCCGCCCATCCCCACGACCAGACCCGCGTGGACGACTGGAAGGAACAGCGGCGCGCGCTGCACGCCCTGCTGGATCCGGTGCTGGACGAGCCTCTGCCGCTGCGCCTGCCGCTCAAGGCGCCCGCCAGGCCCTGGCCGTGGCGCGCGCTGGCCGCCAGCGTAGCGGTGGCCGTGGTCAGCGCCAGCGCGGCGTGGATTGCGCGCGGCGCCATGGACGCCCGCCATCTGCAGGCCGTGCTGGCCACCGCCAGCCCGGACCGCGCCGCGGGCGGCTACGCGCAGCGCGCCGCCATCGCCCACGCGGTGTACGCGCCCGACATGGGCCGGCCCGTGGAGGTCGGCGGCGATAACGAAAAGGCCCTGGTGACATGGCTGACCAAGCGCATGGGCGCGCCGGTGCGCGCGCCGGCGCTGTCGCAGGTGGGCTACGAGCTGATGGGCGGACGCCTGCTGCCCGGCGGCGCCGGGCCGGTGGCGCAGTTCATGTATGGCGCGTCCGACGGACAGCGCCTGACCCTGTACGTCACCCGCGAGGCCGCCGGCGGCCAGACCGCCTTCCAGTTCACGCAGGAAGGGCCGGTGCGGGTGTTCTATTGGGTCGAAGGGCAATTCGGCTATGCGCTGTCGGGCGCCGTCAGCCGCGACGAACTGCAGCGCGTGTCGCAAGAGGTCTACCGGCAGCTCCAGGGCTGATCGCCTCTTGCCGCCACACCGCGCCGGGCCCATTCAGCCCGCGCTTTCCCGCGCCTCGTGCAGCATATGCAGCGTGATCTTGCGCACCTCGGCCTTGCTCATCTCGATGTGGGACCGCAGCATGCGCGCCGCCTCGTCGGCGCGGCGCCCCAGCACCGCGCGCAGGATCGCGGCGTGCTCGTCGTAGGTGGCGTCGACACGGAAGTCCTTGGTGAAGTCCAGCCTGCGCACGATGCGTATCTTCTCGGTGACGTCGCGGTGGATCTGCGCCATCTCCGGGTTGCCGGCGGCCATCACCAGCGAACAATGGAACGCCTCGTCCAGCTGCGCCACCAGCCGGCCGTCCAGGATGCGCTGCGGCGGCGGCACCAGCCACACGTCGGTCAGCGCGCCCAGGATGCCGGCCTGGTCCATGTGCTCGCGCGCGCACAGCTTTTCCACCGCGGCCTGCTCCAGCACCACGCGCACGTCGTACAGCGCCTCGAAGCGTTCGAAGTCGAACGGACGCACCTGCCAGCCGCTGCGCGGCCGCGCCAGCACGAAGCCTTCGCGCTCCAGACGGGCCAGGCCCAGCCGCACCGGCGTGCGGCTGACGCCCAGGCGCGCGACCAGGTCGGCCTCGGTGAAGCGCTCGCCCGGCAGCATGCGAAAGCCGAACAGGTCGTCCTTGATGCGCTGGTAGACCTGGTCGGCCAGCGAGCCGGCCAACGCCGGCGCCTGGCGGATGGCCGGACCGGCCTGCACCGATTCCAGCCGCATCATCCGGTCACGACGCACGTGGCGTCTTCGGCAATCACCACCAGCGGATCGCCCGCGTTCACGGGCTTGCCCGGCACGCAGCGAATCGCGGCAACCGTGCCCGACGCGGGCGCGATGACGGAGAGCTCCATTTTCATGGCCTCGACCACCACCAGCGTGTCGCCGGCGGCCACGCTCTGCCCCACCTGGACCGGGATCTTCCAGATGTTGCCGCACATGTCGGCGCTGACCAGCCGTTCGCCTTCGCGCAGGGCGGTTTCGGGTTCGGGCTCGGCGGCGGGCTGTTCCGCCGCCACGTCTTCGGTCTTCCACAGCGCGACCTCGGCGTCGAAGGCCGTCTTCTGGCGCGCCTGGAACGCGGCGATGCTGTCCGACTGCTCGGCCACGAAACGCTGGTGCGCGGCGAAGTCGAACACCTCTTCCTCGATCCGCACCGTAGCGCGGCCCTGGCGGAAGTCTTCGCGCAGCACGTCCAGTTCGGCTTCCGTGACCGGATAGAAGCGCACCTGATCAAAAAAGCGCAGCAGCCAGGGCTTGCCGTCCTGGAACACGGGGTTCTTCAGGAACTTGTTCCAGATGGGCAGCGTGCGGCCGACGAGCTGGTAGCCGCCAGGCGAGTCCATGCCGTAGATGCACATGTACACGCCGCCGATGCCCACCGTGCCTTCGGCAGTGAAGGTGCGCGCCGGGTTGTACTTGGAAGTCAGCAGGCGATGGCGCGGATCAATCGGGACCGCGCAGGGGGCGCCCAGGTAGACGTCGCCCAGGCCCATGATCAGGTAGCTGGCGTCGAACACGATGCGGCGCACTTCATCGCGGTCATCCAGGCCGTTGATGCGCTGGATGAAGTCCACGTTGTTCGGCAGCCAGGGCGCGCTGGCGCGCACGGTTTCCTGATAGCGCTGCACCGCGCCCAGCGTGGCGGAATCTTCAAAGGCCATGGGCAGGTAGACGACGCGCGTCGGCACCTTCAGCGTCGCGACGTCTGCGAGGCCGGCCTCGATCTCCAGCAGGCGCGCAATCAGCGCACCCTGCAGGATGACGCGGCTGTCGTAGCGGATCTGCAGCGAACGCACACCGGGCGACAGTTCCAGCACGCCGGCCACCGGGCTGGCGTTCAGCGCCTCCATCAGCAGGTGGATGCGCATGCGCAGCGCCAGGTCCAGCACGTTGTCGCCGTACTCCAGCAGCAGGTAGCCGTCGCCTGCCTGCCGGTAAGACACCGACGGGCGCGAACCCTCTGCCGGCAGCGCTGCGACGATGGTTTCCGACACGGTCGCCGGCACCGGCGATGGCTCGGTCGCCGCAGGCGCCGCGGCCGCCAGTTCGGCGATGCTGCGGTCCTGCGCGGCTTCCAGGGCCACGGCCTGCGGGTAGTCGATGCGCACGAAGCGGATGCGGTCGCCCGGCTTGACCTGGCCCACCTTCCACAGTTCGGCGCGGGCGATCGTGACCGGGCACACGAAGCCGCCCAGGCTGGGACCATCGCGCGTCAGGATCACAGGGCTGTCGCCCGTGAAGTTGATGCTGCCGATCGCGTACTCGCAATCATGGATGTTGGACGGGTGCAGCCCGGCCTCGCCGCCGTTCTCGCGCGCCCAGGTAGGCTTGGGGCCGATCAGGCGCACGCCCAGACGGTTGGAGTTGTAGTGGACCTCCCAGTCCGCCGCGAAGAAGGCGTCGATGGCGTCGGGCTGGAAAAAGTCCGGCGCGCCGTGCGGGCCGTACAGCACGCCGATTTCCCAGGCGCTGCCGTACTCGGGGATCAGGCTGGCGGGTGCGGCCTGCGGTGCAGCCTCGGGCGCAGCCGCGTTGGCGCCGGGCAGTTCCGGGCGCACCACGGGCAGCATGTCGCCCACGCGCAGGGTGCGGCCGGCATGGCCGCCGAACTGGCCCAGGGCGAAGGTGGAGCGGCTGCCCAGGTACAGCGGCACATCCAGGCCGTTGCGCACAGCCAGATAGCTGCGGCAGCCGGACAGCGCGCGGCCGGTGGTCAAAACCTGTCCCGACCGCACCGCGATCGGCTGCCACATCGGGACGGGCTCGCCGTCCAGCGTGGCCGCGCAGGCCGCGCCCGTCAGCGCCACGATGGCGTCGCCGTGAAAGCGCAGCGTCGGCCCGACCAGCGTGGTCTCGATGCCGGCCGCGTCCGGCGCGTTGCCGACGATGCGGTTGGCGATGCGGAATGCGTAATCGTCCATGGGGCCGGACGGCGGCACGCCGATGTCCCAATAGCCGGCGCGGCCGGGATAGTCCTGCACGCTGGTGTAGGTGCCGGCTTCCAGCACCTCGATGGCGGCGGGCCGGTAGTCGAAGCTTTCCAGGAAGCGCGTGGACAGCTGGCCGGCGCGAAAGCGCGCATCCGACACGATCTGGCGCAGATAGTCCAGGTTGGTGGAAATGCCATGCAGCCGAGTCCTGGCGAGCGCATCGGACAGCTTGTCCAGCGCGGCCTCGCGCGTGTCCGCATGCACGATCAGCTTGGCCAGCATGGGGTCATAGAACGCGGGAACTTCCGTGCCCGTCTCCACCCATCCGTCCACCCGCACATCGTCCGGAAACGAGACTTCGGTCAGCACGCCGGGCGAAGGCTGGAACTGGCGCAGCGGATCCTCGGCGTAGAGGCGGACCTCGATGGACGCGCCTTGCGGCGCGCGCGACATCGCGGCGTAGTCCAGCGGTTCGCCCGCGGCCACGCGCAGCATGCATTCCACCAGGTCCAGGCCGGTCACGGCCTCGGTCACCGGATGCTCGACCTGCAGGCGCGTGTTGACCTCCAGGAAGTAGAAGCTGTCGCGCGCCGGGTCGTAGATGAATTCCACCGTGCCGGCGGAGCGGTAGTTCACCGAAACGCCCAGCTTGACCGCGGCCTCCAGCAACGCGGCGCGCGTGGCGGGCGGCAGCAAGGGGGCCGGAGTCTCCTCGATGACCTTCTGGTTGCGGCGCTGCACGGAGCAGTCGCGCTCGCCCAGCGCCAACACGCGGCCCGCGCCGTCGCCGAAGATCTGCACCTCGACGTGCCGCGCGTTGTCCACATAGCGTTCGATGAACGCGCCGCCATCGCGGAAGAAGTGTTCGCCCATGCGCTGCACGCTATCGAACGCGACCGTCAGCTCGGCCTCGTTCTCGCAGCGCGACAGGCCGATGCCGCCCCCGCCCGCCGTGCTCTTGAGCATCACGGGATAGCCGATGCGCTCGGCCTGCGACAGCGCCTCGCCCAGGCTGGCCAGCAGCCCGGTGCCCGGCGTCATCGGCACGCCCGCCTCGGCGGCCAGCTCGCGCGAGCGGTGCTTCAGGCCGAACTCGCGTATCTGCAAGGGCGTGGGACCGACGAAGGCAATGCCCGCGGCCTCGCAGGCTTCCGCGAAATCGGCGCTCTCGGACAGGAAGCCGTAGCCGGGATAGATGGCCTGCGCGCCATGCTCGCGCGCGGCGGCCAGCAGCAGATCCATGCGCAGGTAGCTGTCGGCCGCCTTGTCGCCGCCCAGGGCGACGGCCACGTCGGCCTCGCGCACATGCGCGGCGTTGCGGTCCGGATCGGAGTAGACGGCCACGCTGCGGATGCCCAGGCGCTTGAGGGTGCGGATGGCGCGGACGGCGATTTCGCCGCGGTTTGCAATCAGAACGGTATCGAACACGATGCGACTCCCAGGTATCAGGCGGGGTTATCGGGTGGCGGCGCCAAGGCTGGCCAGGTATGCGCGCCAGCCGCCGAAGTCAGTGATGTCCCGCGCGCCTTCCAGGCCGCGCGGCTCGCAGATGAAGCCCTTGACGAGGCGGCCGTCGGCAAGCTCCAGCGTGCCGATGCCCAAGGGCGCGGGAATCTCGGCGACGAAAGCGCCGAACGCCGTCACCGGCACGTCCCACAGTTCGACCTCGATGCCCGTGCCGCTGTCCGACTTCACCAGGCCCGGCTTGGGCGGCGTGGTGTTGGCCAGCGCATAGAGCCGGTAGTCGCCGGCGGTTGCGGTCTTCTCCACGAACGCCGCGTGGCGCGACGTCAGTTGATGGTTGAGCGGCATGCCGGTCAGGTGCGCGCCCACCACCGCGACGCGCACGGTGTCGGCGGCCGGCGTGTTGTCCGCGGTGGCCGCCGGCAGCGGCGCGCCCGTGGCGCCCAGCGGCAGGCCGCGACGCGCCTGCCACTGCTTGCCGAACTGCGCCAGCGCGCGGTCCTGCCAGGCCAGGCCGATCAGCGTGATGCCGGACGGCAGGCCGTCGGCGCGCATGCCGGCCGGCACCGCCAGCGCGGACAGGTCGGCCAGGTTGGCGAAGTTGGTGTAGACGCCCAGGCGGGAATTGAGCGTGACCGGGTCGGCTTCCAATTGGGCGATGGTGTAGATGGACGGCGAGGTCGGCACGACCAGCGCGTCGAAGCCTTCAAGCGCCTGATGGATCTGGCGGGTCAGTTCGGCACGCCGGTATTCGGCCTTGAACGTGTCCAGCGCGCTGTAGTTCGCGGCCTGCTCGACGATGCCGCGCACGACCGGATTGATGGCGCCGGGGTTTTCCTTCCACAGGGCTTCCACCGCGGCAAAGCGTTCGGCCACCCAGGGGCCCTGGTACAGCAGCGAGGCCAGTTCGCTGAACGGCGCGAAGTCGATGGGTTCTACCTGCGCGCCATCCGCGCGCAGCGCGCGCACGGCGTCGTCGAACACGGCGGCGGCCTGCGCGTCGCCGAAAAATTCCAGCGACGCGGGGATGGCCAGACGCGGCGTCTTGGGCCACGGCAGCGATGCGCCCGCCGGCATTCCGCGCGAATAGGGATCGGCCTCGTCATAGCCCCCGGCGACCTGCGCCACTTTCCCGGCGTCATCCACGGTCAGCGCAAAGATCGACACGCAGTCCAGCGTGCGGCACGCAGGCACCACGCCCGCGGTGCTGAGCCAGCCCTTGGTGGGCTTCAGGCCCACGATGTTGTTAAAGCCGGCGGGCACGCGGCCCGAGCCCGCGGTGTCGGTGCCCAGCGAGAACGCCGCGATGCCGCGCGCCACCACCGATGCGGACCCAGAGCTGGAGCCGCCGCTGACATAGTCGGGATTGAAGCTGTTGGCCACCGGACCGTGCGGCGAGCGCGTGCCCACCAGGCCGGTGGCGAACTGGTCCAGGTTGGTCTTGCCGATGAGGATGGCGCCGGCCGCGCGCAGCCGCCGCACGACAGTCGCGTCCTCGTCCGGCGTGTAGGCGAATTCGGGGCACGCGGCGGTGGTGGGCCAGCCCGCCGCGTCGATGTTGTCCTTGATGGCGAAGGGCACGCCATACAGCGGCAGGCGCGACAGGTCGCCGCCCGCCGCAGCCAGCAGGAGCCGCAGGCCGTCGAGCTGCTTGTCCAGCCCGGCGCGGTCGACGCGCCGTATCCAGGCGTTGTCCTCGGGGCTATCCGGCGCGGCGGCGTAGCCGGCCAACAGCGCCTCGGGCTGCGCGCCCTCGCGGTAGGCGGACTGCCACTGCCCGATCGTCCAACCGGCGGGGCTTTTCTGCGATGCTGCGGCGTTCATGCTGGAATCCTTTCTTGTATACAAGTACGGATTCCCAAGCAATCCGCGTGCCATGTTGGCGGCGCGCTTCGACTTCCCTCTGTACGGCGGCATCGCGGCCGGCCACGGGCCGCCGGACCGACCGCGCGCGTGGCGCCCGCCGCACCGTAACCGGGCGCATCGCGCACCTGTTTTGTGCATGCGGCACCGTTTCGATCCGCCTCGCGCCGCCCGGCGGGCGCTGCGCGCATTCGCGTAAACACCCCCTCTTCATACAGCGGCCCCGCGCCGCGAAAGCACTTGGCACGCCTTTTGCTTTTGGGTCCATGTCCGAAGCGAAATCCTTGCTGGCCGCCCGTCTTTTTCCGGCTGGAGCACGGCGCGTTCGGGTTGCTGCCGGACCGTAAGCACAGCGGCGGGCGCAATGACGTTGTGGGTGTTGTTCAGATCGTTCTCGCCGGCCAGACCGGCACATTCCATCCAGGAGTCACCATGAAACGCAGACTAGCCCTTAAGCAACTGACCGCCGTGAGCCTGTTGGCCATGTCCGGGTGGATGCCGCAGGTTCTCGCCGCCGAAGACACCATCAAGGTCGGCATCCTGCATTCCCTCTCGGGCACCATGGCCATCTCGGAGACGTCGCTCAAGGACGTGGCCCTGATGACCATCGACGAAATCAACGCCAATGGCGGCGTGATGGGCAAGAAGCTCGAAGCCGTTGTTGTCGACCCCGCCTCCAACTGGCCGCTGTTCGCCGAAAAGTCCCGCCAGCTCCTGTCGCAGGACAAGGTGGCCGTGGTCTTCGGCTGCTGGACCTCGGTGTCGCGCAAGTCCGTGCTGCCCGTCTTCAAGGAACTGAACGGCTTGCTCTTCTACCCCGTGCAATATGAAGGCGAAGAGCTGGAGAAGAACGTGTTCTACACGGGCGCCGCGCCCAACCAGCAAGCCATTCCCGCCGTGGAATACCTGATGAGCGAAGACGGCGGCGGCGCCAAGCGCTTCGTGCTGCTGGGCACCGACTACGTCTATCCGCGCACCACCAACAAGATCCTGCGCGCCTTCCTGCATTCCAAGGGCGTGAAGGACAGCGACATCGACGAGGTCTACACCCCGTTCGGCCATTCCGACTACCAGACCATCGTCGCCAACATCAAGAAGTTCGCCACGGGCGGCAAGACGGCCGTCATCTCCACCATTAACGGCGACTCCAACGTGCCCTTCTACAAAGAGCTGGGCAACGCGGGCCTGAAGGCCACCGATGTGCCGGTCGTGGCGTTCTCGGTGGGCGAAGAAGAACTGCGCGGCGTGGACACGAAGCCGCTGGTGGGCCACCTGGCCGCCTGGAACTACTTCCAGTCCGTCAAGAACCCCGTCAACGAAGCATTCATCGCAAAGTGGAAGGCCTACGCCAAGGCCAAGAACCTGCCCAACGCCAACACGGTCGTGACCAACGATCCGATGGAAGCCACCTACATCGGCATCCACATGTGGAAGCAGGCCGTGGAACAGGCCAAGTCCACCGACGTGGACAAGGTGATCGCCACCATGGGCGGCCAGAAGTTCAGCGCGCCCGACGGCTACACGGTCGAGATGGACAAGACCAATCACCACCTGCACAAGCCCGTCTACATCGGTGAAATCAAGGCGGACGGCCAGTTCAACGTGGTCTGGAAGAGCAAGGGCCCGATCCGCGCCCAACCGTGGAGCCCGTTCATCCCCGGCAACGAAGGCAAGCAAGGCCTCTAAAGGAAAGGGCAGCCATGCGCATCGCGGCAATCGCACATTTCTTGCGTCGTTTTCTCCTGGCATGGCTGCTGGCCGTGCCGGTGCTGGCCGCCCCCGCGGCCGCCGCTGGCATCGACCAGTCCATGCTTGCGCCGCTGGACGGCGACGACACGGACGCCAAGCTGCAAGCGATTGCCGCGCTGGGCCAGCTGCCCGATCCGGGCGCTGCCGCAGTGCTGCAGGCGCTGGGCAACGACCAGCTCTACGCCACTGCCGACGGCCGCGTGCTGATCGGGACCGGCGGCCCCAAGGCCACCGATCCCGCCACGGGCGCGGCCGTGGACCTGCCTGCGGACGCAGGCACGGTTTCCATCAACAACCGCCTGCGCCGCGCCATCGAGGCCGCGCTGGCCGGTTCGCGCCTGTTTTCCGACAACCCCAACGAACGCCTGGATGCTGCCCGCCGGCTGCAGCAGACCGGCGATCCCGCGCGCCTGCCGATGCTCGAAAGGGCGCTGGCGGCGGAAAAGAACGAGGCCGTGCGCGGCGCGCTGCTCATCGCGCAGGCCAACCTGGAATTGAAAAGCGGCGATCCCGCGAAGCGCCGCCACGCGGTCGAGGTGCTAGGCGACACAAAGAACGCCGCCTTCCGCCCGACGCTGGCCGCCCTGACTTCAGCGCGCGACGGCGTCTACGCCGAACCCGACGCCGGCGTGCGCGAGGCCGCCGTCAATGCGCTCAAGCAGATCGACCGGCACCTGGCCACGATCGAATGGGCCGGCAATCTCTTCTATGGCGTGAGCCTGGGCAGCGTGCTGCTGCTGGCCGCGCTGGGACTGGCCATCACCTTCGGCCTGATGGGCGTCATCAACATGGCGCACGGCGAACTGCTGATGATCGGCGCTTACGTGACCTATGTCGTGCAGACGCTGTTCCGATCATGGCTGCCGGGCTGGCTGGACTGGTACGTGGTGGCCGCCCTGCCCCTGGCCTTCGTCGTGACGGCGCTGGTGGGCATGGCGCTGGAGCGCACCGTCATCCGCTGGCTTTACGGGCGTCCGCTGGAAACGCTGCTGGCGACCTGGGGCATCAGCCTGATGCTGATGCAGGGCGTGCGGTCGCTGTTCGGCGCGCAGAACGTGGAAGTGGGCAACCCCAGCTGGATGTCTGGCGGCTTCACCGTGCTGGGCGGGCTGGTGCTGACCTACAACCGGATCGTCATCATCGGCTTCGCCTTCTTCGTGGTGTTCCTGGTGTGGGCCTTGCTGAACCACACGCGGCTGGGCCTGTTCGTGCGCGCCATCACGCAAAACCGCCGCATGGCCGATTGCGTGGGCGTGCCGACCGGCCGCGTCGACATGCTGGCCTTCGGGCTGGGCTCCGGCATCGCCGGACTGGCGGGCGTAGCGCTGTCGCAGCTGGGCAACGTGGGCCCGGACCTGGGCCGCGGCTACATCGTCGACTCGTTCATGGTGGTGGTGCTGGGCGGCGTGGGCCAGCTTGCGGGCACCGTCATCGCCGCGCTGGGCCTGGGCGGCGTCAACAAATTCCTGGAGCCTTACGCGGGAGCCGTCATGGCAAAGATCACCATCCTGGTGCTCATCGTGCTGTTCGTCCAAAAGCGGCCGCAAGGCCTGTTCGCCCCGCGCGGCCGGAGCGTCGAATGAAACAGACCGCGCTGACCGACCTGAACCTGCTGGCCCGCCGCCCCCTGTTTTCGGGCCGCGTGTGGACGGCGCTGGCCGCGGGCGTGGCCCTGCTGGCCCTGCTGCCCCTTCTGAATCTGGTGTTCCCGCCCGGCCATGCGCTGCATGTGTCGGCCTATGCCGTGGCCCTGCTGGGCAAGTTCATGTGCTACGCCATGGCCGCGCTGGCGCTGGACCTGGTGTGGGGCTACGCGGGCATCCTGTCGCTGGGACACGGACTCTTCTTCGCGCTGGGCGGCTACGCGCACGGCATGTACCTGATGCGCGCCATCGGCCGCGACGGCGTCTACCAGAGCGACCTGCCCGACTTCATGGTGTTCCTGGACTGGAAGAGCTACCCCTGGTACTGGTCCTTCACGGAGCACTTCTGGTACGCCATGCTGCTGGTGGTGCTGGTGCCGGGCGTGCTGGCCTTCGTGTTCGGCTACTTTGCCTTCCGCTCGCGCATCAAGGGCGTGTACTTCTCGATCATCACGCAGGCGCTGACATTCGCCGCCATGCTGCTGTTCTTCCGCAACGACACGGGCTTTGGCGGCAACAACGGCTTCACCGACTTCAAGCGCATCCTGGGTTTCGACATCACCGCGCCCGGCACCCGCGCCACGCTGTACTGGATCACGCTGGCGGCGCTGGCGGGCGCGCTGATCCTGGCGCGCATGGTCACGCAGAGCAAGCTGGGCCGCGTGCTGACCGCCGTGCGCGACGCCGAGAGCCGGCTGCGCTTCATCGGCTACGACCCGCTGGGCTTCAAGCTGTTCGTGTGGACCCTGTCGGCCGTGCTGTGCGGCATCGCGGGCGCGCTGTACGTGCCGCAGGTCGGCATCATCAACCCCGGTGAAATGTCCACCGAGAACTCCATCGAGATGGTGATCTGGGTGGCCACCGGCGGGCGCGGCACGCTGATCGGCCCGATCATCGGCGCCGGCGCCGTCAACGGCCTGAAGACCTGGTTCACCAGCGTGCTGCCGGAATACTGGCTGTACGCGCTGGGCCTGATCTTCGTGCTGGTGACCCTGTTCCTGCCCACCGGCATCGTCGGCCTTGCCCGCCGCATCGCGGCCCGCATCCAGGAGAAGAAGGCATGACCAGCACGCACACCGAATCGGCCATGCTGGACGGCGGCCCCAGCGGCGAAGCCGGCTATGGCCGCGTCAGCCCCAGGGGCCTGGACACCAGCCACGGCGCCATCCTGTACCTGGAAGGCATCACGGTCAGCTTCGACGGCTTCAAGGCCCTGAACGACCTGACGCTAGACATCGGCGTGGGGGAACTGCGCTGCGTGATCGGCCCCAACGGCGCGGGCAAGACCACGATGATGGACGTGATCACCGGCAAGACGCGGCCCACGGCGGGCACGGCCTACTTCGGCCAGAGCATCGACCTGACCACGCTGAACGAGGCGCAGATCGCGCACGCCGGCATCGGCCGCAAGTTTCAGCGCCCGACTGTGTTCGAACAGCACACGGTGTTCGAAAACCTGGAGCTGGCGATGAAAACGGACAAGCGCGTGCGGCCCACGCTGTTCTCGCGCCTGTCCAGCGAAGAGGCCGACCGGATCGGCGAAACGCTGGACCTGATCCGTCTGCGGCCCGAGGTCTGGCGGCCCGCCGGCCTGCTGTCGCACGGCCAGAAGCAGTGGCTGGAAATCGGCATGCTGCTGATGCAGGAGCCGCAACTGTTGCTGCTGGACGAGCCCGTGGCCGGCATGACCGACGCCGAAACCGAACGCACGGGCGAACTGCTGAACGAATTGCGCGGACGCCATTCCCTGATGGTGGTGGAGCACGACATGGACTTCGTCAACCAGATCGCGGGCGACGGCAAGGTCACCGTGCTGCACGAAGGCTCGGTGCTGGCCGAAGGCCCGATGAGCCGCGTGCAGGCCGACCCGCGCGTGATCGAAGTCTATCTGGGGCGCTGAGATGCTGGACGTAAGCACGATCGACCAATACTACGGCGGCAGCCACACCCTGCGCGGCGTGTCGCTGTCGGTGCGCCAGGGCGAATGCCTGGCGCTGCTGGGCCGCAACGGCGTGGGCAAGACCACGCTGCTCAAGTGCGTGATGGGCGTGCTGCCCGTAGCGCGCGGCGGCATCGCATTCGACGGCGCCGACATCACGCGCCTGGCGCCGCACCAGCGCGCCGCGCGCGGCATGGCCTACGTGCCGCAAGGCCGCGACATCTTCGCGCGCTTGACAGTGGAAGAGAACATCCTGATGGGCATGGCGACCAAGCCGGCGGCCCGCGCCCGGCGCATCAAGGAAGAGGTTTTCGAACTGTTTCCCGTGCTGAAAAGCATGCTGTCGCGCCGCGGCGGCGACCTGTCCGGCGGCCAGCAGCAGCAACTGGCGATCGCGCGGGCGCTGGTGGCCGAACCCAAGCTCATCATCCTGGACGAGCCCACCGAAGGCATCCAGCCGTCCATCATCAAGGACATTGCGCGCGTCATCCACATGCTGCGCCAGCGCGGCGACATCGCCATCCTGCTGTGCGAGCAGTACTTCGACTTCGCGCGCGAACTGGCCGACCAGTTCGTGGTGCTGTCGCGCGGCGAAGTGGTGGCGCGCGGCGGACGCGACACGATCGACGGCGAGGACGTGCGCCGGCACCTGTCGGTGTGACGCTTCCCGCGACGCCCGGCCACGGCGCCGCGGATGGACTATGCTCCCTTTCTCTTGCACGACGCATCATCCGAAAGAGGAGCCTCCATGTCCGACGTCACCATCTATCACAACCCCAAGTGCGGAACGTCCCGCAACACCCTGGGCCTCATCCGCAACGCCGGCATCGAGCCGCAGGTCGTGCTGTACCTGGAGACGCCGCCGTCGCGCGACACGCTGAAGGCCCTGTTCAAGCAGGCCGGCGTCACGGTGCGCGACGCGCTGCGCGATAAAGGCACGCCCTACGCTGAGCTGGGCCTGGACGATGCGTCGTTGTCCGACGACGCCCTGCTGGACGCCATCGAACAGCACCCCATCCTGCTGAACCGTCCCTTCGTGTCGACGCCGCTGGGCGCACGCCTGTGCCGTCCCTGCGAACTGGTGCTGGACATCCTGCCGGCCCCGCAACAAGGCGCGTTCTCGAAGGAAAGCGGCGAGCCCGTCATCGACGCGCAGGGCAAACGCATCCAGAAGTGATAGCGGCTGCGTGCATTTTCAGACCTGACCTATATCCAAACAGTACTCAGGCATGCAAATCTCACGCTTCGCGGACGTCTTTGAACGTCTGCCTCTTCTGAGAACTTACGGCAAAACGTCCTGTCCTGGTGCGCGCTGTCAGTGCTCGGTTGCCGGAGCACGACATGCCGCACCAATCCGACCTACGTTGCGCCTTCGACCTGATCGGTAGCGAAGCGCACGACGTATTTGAGGTCATCAAGTTCGAACTGCGCGAAGCGCAGTCCGAAACCTGCCTGCTTTCGAACGAACCCGCCTGCGCCAATCCCGCCGAGGACTTCGGCCAGGTGCTGGGCCGCGGCGCGCGCCAAACGCAGCGCGACTACACCTTCAAGCACCCCAGCTACGCCCACCAGAACAGCCGCGATGGCCAGGACCTGGCCTTTCAGCACGGCCGCTACGAACGCGACGACGCCGCCGATTGGAAAGATATTTTTGCCTCCTTGCCGCAAGCAGCGAACTACTCATGAACACCAGCCAATTGCTTCGCAGAGTCCTGGACCACGCCGTGCCCAACCCCACCGGAGACTGCAACGCTTGCGAGCGCATGGGCTTTCCGATTCTGCCGTTGCGGGCCGCGTATGCGCCTTCGCCTCTGGCCCTGGGGAAGCGGGCAGTCGCCGGCGCCGGCGGTCTGGAAGCCGTACAGATGCGG
>NZ_AGUF01000078.1 GCF_000236785.1 Achromobacter arsenitoxydans SY8
GCGCCACCGTGCTGCCGCGCGGGCGGCGGCACGGCGGCATATGGGTGGTTGGGCGTCGGGGCGATGGTCGCTCGCGCGCTTGCGGCCGGTGTCTGACACCCTTGAGACGCCATCGCAAGTTGTGGTCCGTCTCACCTGGGTGTCAGACACTGTCGAAAATCGGTCAGATACCGGCGATGTACCACCGCCCAGCCACACGCGCAGCGCCATCCCCCCGACGCAAGACACCGCGTAAGCCCCCAGAGGCCGCCCGCGCGGCCGGCCGGGGGCGGGCCCTGCAAGACGCTCCTAACCCAATCGAGTGCTGGCGAGAACCTGAAGAACCCCAACAGCCCCAGCGCCCGTAAAGCTGAATCCGAAAGAGCCTGGCGTGGCGTGGGCCTGGGCGGGCGGGGCGTGTAGATGCGCCCGACGGAATCCGAAGGAATCGCCGAAGGCGATGACGAGGATGAGGAAGGGGCAGTCCGGAGCGAACGCTCCGGACCGCAATCGTAGCCCCGCCCGCCCAGGCCCACGCCGCGTCGGGCGTCTTAAAAACCCATGCTCCGGCCCCAGATCAAGCCACCAACACACACTCCAACGCCTCCGGCGCACTCAACCGAACCCGAAACGCCCTAAGCTCATCCCGCCGAAACACATGCACAGTCACCCGATCCCCCGCCCGGTACTGCGCCAATAGCAGATCCAGCCCCGCCGGCGCATCCACCCGCAGTCCATCGACCGCAACCAGCACATCTCCCGCCGACAAACCGCCCTTGTGCCCGGCGCCGCCTTCCAGCACCGTCGCCAGCGTCAGCGAATCGCCCTGCTTGCGCGTGCGCACGTCCAGCGACGGAATATTGGCGGCCGTCTTCCATTGCAGCGTCACGCCATGCGGTTCAAGCAGTTCGGCCAGCGGCACGTCGGCGGTGCCATAGGCGTAGCGGGCAATGAAGCGGCGCGCATCCACACCCGTGGCGTCGAGGATCAGCGCCGGCAGCCCATCCTCCGGCAGTCCCTGCGGCTTGCCTTGATAGAAATCGCGCCCATAGCGATCCCACAGCAGGCGCATCACGTCGTCCAGCGATCGCGCGCCCGACGTTTCCCGGCGGATCAGCAGGTCCAGGCCCAGCGCCACCAGCGCGCCCTTCGTGTAATAGCTGACCAGCGCATTGGGCGAGTTCTCGTCCTGCTTGTAATAGCGGGTCCACGCGTCGAACGAGCTCTCCGCCCCCGACTGCTTGTGACGCCCCGGCGTGCGCGCCACGCTGGTGATGGTCTTGGCCAGCAGGCGCAGGTAATCGGCTTGAGTGATCGCACCCGAGCGCAGCAGCAGCAGGTCGTCGTAGTAAGAAGTGAAGCCCTCGAACACCCACAGCAGGCGCGTCAGGTCGGGCTGCGAAAGGTCGTACGGCGTAAACGCATCCGGCTTGATCCGCTTCACGTTCCAGGTATGGAAGTACTCGTGGCTCACCAGGCCCAGAAAGCCCCGATAGCCATCGCCCTGACCCTGCTGTCCCAGCACAGGCAGATCCTTGCGCGCCGTCATCAACGCCGTGCTGGCGCGATGCTCCAAACCGCCGTAGCCGTCGCCGGTCACCATCGTCATGAAGACATAGCGGTCCGAACTGTCCAGGAACGGTGCGCGCTTTGTGCGCGGTTCAAAGAACGCGATCTGCGTCTCGCAGATCTTCTTCACGTCTTCCGTGATGCGGGCCAGGTCCAGGTTGGGCGCGACGCCCGTGAACACCAGCTCATGTTCCGCGCCGTGCGCGATAAAGCGCGACACCTGCGGCGTGCCCATCTCGACAGGATGGTCGATCAACGCGTCGTAGTCCGGCGCCAGATAGAGGCCAAAGCCGTGGCGGCGGGCGGCGCCCTTGTGGCCCTGCGCTTCCGGCAGACTGGTGTAGACCTTCCAGCCATCAATGCCGCGCGGCGGCGCCAGGTCCACCAGGCAGGGCAGGTGATCCTGGCCATGCACGCGCAGAAAGACGCTGGTGCCGTTGAAGAAGCCGTGCGTTTCGTCCAGGTGCGCGCCGCGCACCGACAGGTCCCAGGCATAAACCGTGTACTCCACCCGCAACGGACCGTCGCAAGGCGCGGCCTGCCAGGTGTGGTTGTCTATTTTGTCGACATTCACGCGCCGCGCGCCCGAATAGGCGGACACGGATTCGATCTGGCGCGAGAAATCGCGGATGAGGTAACTGCCCGGAATCCAGGCCGGCAGGGACAGGCGCTGCCCGGCGGGCGAGGGCGCGTCGACGGTTAGGGTTATCCGGTAGCGGTGGCCGGCGGGATCGTGCGGCGCAAGGCGGTAAAGTATGGCAGGTACGGCATCTAGTTTTTTCATGCTCATATCTTATTACTGGAGACATTCAATGAGCGAGTCGTTTGTACTGGTCGAAACCCGGGGCCGAGTCGGTCTGCTGACGCTGAACCGCCCCAAGGCGCTCAACGCGCTGAACGATCAACTGATGGATGAGCTCGGCGCCGCGCTGCTGGCCTTCGAAGCGAACGCCGACATCGGCTGCGTGGTCATCACCGGCAGCGAAAAGGCCTTCGCCGCGGGCGCGGATATCGGCGCCATGAAAGACTGGTCGTACATGGACGTGTACGGCAGCGAATACATCACCCGCAACTGGGAAACGCTCAAGCGCATCCGCAAGCCGGTCATCGCCGCGGTTGCCGGCTACGCGCTGGGCGGCGGCTGCGAGCTGGCCATGATGTGCGACATCATCATCGCCGCCGACACCGCCAAATTCGGGCAGCCCGAAATCAAGCTGGGCGTGATCCCGGGCGCTGGCGGCACCCAGCGCCTGCCGCGCGCGGTGGGCAAGGCCAAGGCCATGGATCTTGCGCTGACTGCCCGCATGATGGGCGCCGAGGAAGCCGAACGCGCCGGCCTGGTGTCGCGCGTGGTGGCGGCCGACAAGCTCATGGAAGAGGCCCTGGACGCTGCAACGGTGATCGCGTCCATGTCGCTGCCGTCCGTCATGATGGCCAAGGAATGCGTGAACCGCGCCTTCGAAGGCTCGCTCAACGAAGGCCTGCTGTTCGAACGCCGCGTGTTCCATTCGCTGTTCGCCACCGAGGACCAGAAGGAAGGCATGGCCGCATTCACTGAAAAGCGCAAACCTGACTTCAAACACCGTTAAGGCTTGTTACCAGCAGATCAGTCTGCAATACGGTCGAAGATTTTGCCGGCGCGCCCTCTGTGGGCGCGTTTTTTTCGTCCGGCGCGCCGCCCGTGCGGCGTTGCGCCTTGAAACGTCTGGCTAGCACCTTGTTGCAGCGTTCTTCCCTATCCTGGGTAAGCGTCATCCCGAGGTGCCGCGCCAGAGCGGCTTGACCAACCTGGCCAAGTCCCGCGCGGCGGCTCGCTTGCAAACAAAACCAAGAAGGAGCCTTGCATGCGTACATCCATCGCTACCCGCCGGTTATCTACCGCAGCGCTTGCCGGCGCGCTCAGCGTCTGCTTTCTCAACGTCGCCCAGGCTCAATCGCCGCAACCGACCCTGCGGCTGGTGTCAGAGACGCCGTATCCGGCCGCGCAGGCGCCCGCCGCGCGCGTGAGCGAACAGGAATTGCGCGACATCGCCATCGACGCCTACGTCTATGCGTATCCGATGGTGCTGATGGAACTGGCGCGCCGCAAGGCCACCGCCGTGCAGAGTCCGCTGGACGGCAAGGCGCCGATGAACCAGTTCGGGCACAAGGCGGCCTTCCCGGATCCCCGCGCGGCCGACACGCCGTGGCCCAGCGCCGATGCCCTGTACTCCAGCCTGTGGTTCGACGTGTCGCGCGAGCCGCTGATCGTCAACCTGCCCGATACCGGCGGCCGCTATACCGTGCTGTCGGCCCTGGACATGTGGAGCGACGTCTTCGCGTCCCGCGGCACGCGCACCAACGGACCTGGCGCGCAGTCGTTCGCCATCGTCGGTCCGAACTGGCAGGGCAGCGTGCCCGCGGGCGTGGATGTGATCCGCAGCCCGACGTCGATGGGCTGGCTCATCGGCTGGACCCAGGCCGGCGGTCCGCAGGACTATGCCGCCGTCAACCAGATCCAGTCGGGCATGACGGCGCGGCCGCTGGTCGCGCCGGTGACGCCAGCCACGGCCAATCGCAGCCGCGCCGCCGGCAACCCCTATCCGCAGACCGGGCCCGGCGTGGGCACGGCGCCGATCGGCAGCGCAGCGATGCCAACGCCCGCCCCGGCTACGTTGCCCGACGGCACGCCGGCCGAGCAGGTCGCTGGCATGGACGCCGCCACGTACTTCGGCGTGTTCTTCGACGCGCTGCGCAGCAATCCCCCGCATGCCAACGACACGCCCATGCTCGACCGCATGCGCCGCATCGGCCTGGATGACCGCCAACCGTTCTCGTACGGCCGCCTGAGTCCGGCGGTGCAACAGGCGCTGACCGATGCGCAGCCCCTGGCTGGCCGTCGTATCGCCGATGGCGTCTCCCGCCTGGGCACGCCGATCAATGGCTGGAACACGGTGCTGTCGGGCATCGGCACGTACGGCACGGATTATTCGCGCCGCGCCGCCATCGCCTATGCCGGGTTGGGCGCGCCGACTCCGGAAGACGTGCTGTACCCCGTGACGGTGTCCGATTCCAAGGGACGTCCGCTCGATGCCAGCGAGGACTATGTGCTGCACTTCGACAAGGGGCAGCTGCCGCCCACCAACGCATTCTGGTCGCTGCACGTCTACAACGGCAAGTACGGCTTCGCAGAGAACCCGGCCAACCGCTACGTGCTGCGCAGCACCGACGGCCTGAAGTTCAACGCCGACGGCTCGCTGGACATCTACATCCAGCGCCGCGATCCTGGCGAAGCCAAGCGCGCCAACTGGGTGAGCACGCCGGTGGCTGAAGGCCCGTTCCTGCTCAGCCTGCGCTTGTACTCGCCGCAGGACACTGCACTGGACGGGTTGTGGGCGCCTCCGCCGGTCAAGGAAGACTAAGCGTTTCGCGTCTTGCAGCGCGCGGCCTCCGGACGGAGCCCGCGCGCTTTTTCAGGCGCGTGTCCAGTGCTTGCGCACCGGCAGGGCAGGCCTGCTCGTCCCCTTTTTTTTGACCCGGTCCGGGGCGTTGTTGCCACCTTACAAACCCCCGAAAGTTCATTTGCTTGGGTAAAAAGAATCAAGCTATACTCTGCGGGTTTGACGCTTGCGGGATAAGAAACATGCGCCTAGAAAGCGCGTCGATCTCACAGGGGCAAGGTATAGCGGGGAAGTTTGATGCGGCAGAACTCCATGCAGCAAAGCTTGGGCCAAAGTCTGGACCAGGAAGTGTTGGATCCAGGCATGTTGGATTCAGACATGGCGGATAAAGTTCTGGTTCTTAGTGACGCGGATCGCGCGGCGCTGAATGCTCAAGCGGCTCGCGGGCTCCTGTTGGCATTGGCGGCGCAAGGCGCCATGGGGATCGCAGCGGCAGTAATTGCGGGGGTTGTCGGAGGGGCGGCGGCAGGTTGGTCGGCGCTGGCGGGGGCAGGAGCGTATTTCATACCCAATGCGTTGTTCGCATTGCGCCTGGCTGTCAGCGTGCGGGCCGGTAAGGCCAGTCCCTTTACCTTTCTCTCTGGTGAGTTGATCAAGTTGTTCGCAACGGCATTGCTGTTGTGGCTGCTTTCGCGTGTGGCGCAGGATTGGCTGGTTTGGCCTGCCGCGCTGCTCGGCCTGATACTCACATTGAAAGGCTATCTTCTGCTTTTGATGTTTCGCAGGCTGTCATAGCGCCGAGTAAGTTGCGGCAAACGAAATCGTGGAATCGTCCGGTTCGCAAGGGCCGGGCATACAGCAAATAGGATAGGATTCAAATGGCTGCTGCCAGCGACGTGTCGCCTCAATCCGCGTATATTCAGCATCACCTGGTGCATCTGAACAATACGGGTGAGAAACAGAGCGCTATTGCTCAGTTCGACATCATCAATTACGACTCGTTGTTCTGGTCCGGCCTGATGGGCCTGATCGTCATTTTCTTCCTGTGGCGCGCCGCGCGCCGGGCCACCAGCGGCGTTCCGTCGCGTTTCCAGGCCTTCGTGGAAATGATCGTCGACATGGTCGACGACCAGGCCAAGGGCATCGTCCATAACGCCAAGAGCCGTCTCTTCATCGCCCCGCTGGCCCTGACCGTGTTCCTCTGGATCATCCTGATGAACGCGCTCGACCTGCTGCCCGTCGACCTGCTGCCCTCCATCTGGCGCCTGACCGGCCTGGGCGCCGAGCACGGCGATCCTCTCTATTACCACCGCATTCTGCCGACCGCCGACCTGAACGTGCCGATGGGCATGTCGCTGGGCGTGCTGCTCCTGATGTTCTACTACGGCATCAAGATCAAGAAGCCGGGCGGTTTCGTCAAAGAACTGTTCACCGCGCCGTTCCATGCGCATGGCCTGGGCGCCGTCGTCCTGGCTCCGTTCAACCTGCTGCTGAACCTCATCGAATACGCCGCCAAGTCGGTTTCGCTGGGCATGCGGTTGTTCGGCAACATGTTCGCCGGCGAACTGATTTTCATGCTGATCGCCCTCCTGGGCGGCGCCTGGACCGGCTTCAACGGCGCCAGCATCGGCTTGGGCTTCGGCCATATCCTGGCCGGTTCCATCTGGGCGATCTTCCACATCCTGATCGTCTTGCTGCAGGCCTTCATCTTCATGATGCTGACGCTGGTTTACCTCGGCCAGGCTCACGAAGGCCACTGATCCCCCGAATTTCCTGCGTCGGCCACCCGGCCGGCGCTGGATAGCAAGATTATCTTGCATTGAGCAGTACCTCTTATTTTTCAATTTTTGACTTCAGATTTCTAACCAAGGAGTTGTCATGACCAACGTCGCTTTCGTTGCCCTCGCATGCGGTCTTATCATCGGTCTGGGCGCTATCGGCGCTTGCATCGGCATCGCACTGATGGGCGGCAAGTATCTGGAAGCCTCGGCTCGTCAGCCTGAACTGATGAACGCTCTGCAAACGAAGATGTTCCTGCTGGCTGGCCTGATCGACGCGGCATTCCTGATCGGCGTGGGTATCGCCATGCTGTTCGCCTTCGCCAATCCGTTCGTCGGCTAAGGCACCGCCCGCCGGCAAATAGGTGGGTCATGACGCTGGCGGCGATGAGGGCATGCGCTCCATCGCCGGTCAGCAAAGTATCGAGTGCTCCGCGACGCCCCTTTCCGGGTGCGGTCGGAGCCGCAAGGTGTTAAAGGAACGACCGTGAATCTGAACGCGACGATCATTTTCCAGATGCTCGTGTTCTTCGTTCTGGGCTGGTTCACGATGAAATTCGTGTGGCCTCCCCTGACGAAGGCGATGGACGAGCGCCGCCAAAAAATCGCCGACGGCCTGGCCGCCGCCGAGAAGGGCAAAGCCGACCTGGCTCAAGCCCAGGCGCGCGTCAGTCTGATCGAGGCTTCTGCCAAGTCCGAAAACCACGCACGCATCATCGAGGCCGAAAAACAAGCCGCCTCGCTGATCGAGCAGGCCCGCCGCGAAGCGGAAGCCGAACGCGCCCGCATCGTGGCGCAGGCTGCCCAGGATGCCGCGCAGGAAGTCCAGCGCGCCCGTGAAGCGCTGCGCGACGACGTTGCCGCGCTGGCCGTCAAGGGTGCTGAACAGATCCTCAAGCGCGAGGTTGACGCCCGCGCACACGCCGAGCTGCTGAACCAGCTCCGCGCGCAGCTCTAATCCGGGACCGTCATGGCTGAACTTTCCACTGTTGCCCGGCCCTACGCTGAAGCGCTCTTCAGCGCAGCGCGCGACGACAAGGCCGGCCTGCCGGCTTGGGCCGACCTGGTCAGCGAATTGTCCCAGGTCGCCGCCAACCCCGACGTGCGCGAGGCCATGGCCGACCCGCGTCTGGGCGACAAGCAGCGCGTCGACCTGTTTACCGGCCTGATCAAGGCCGATTTGCCGCAAGCCGCCCGCAATTTCATCGAGCTGCTGGTTGAAAACGACCGGCTGCTGCTGCTGCCCGAGATCGCCTCGCAATTCGTCGCGCTGCGGAATCGTCACGACGGCACGGCGCAGGCGGAAATCACCAGCGCGTTCGAGCTTAGCGATGCCCAGGTCAAGGATCTGGTCGCCGCGCTTGAACAAAAATTCGGCCTCAAGCTCAAGCCCAGCGTTACCGTCGACCCGTCGTTGATCGGCGGCGTGCGCGTGGCCGTCGGCGACCAGGTGCTCGATACTTCCGTACAAGCCCAATTGGTCCGCATGCGCGATCAGCTCGCCGCTTAAGGCTACTAACAGGATTCCAGGAGTCAATATGCAACTCAATCCCTCCGAGATCAGCGAACTGCTCAAGAGCCGCATCGAGGGCCTGGGCGCTTCGGCTGATGTCCGTACTCAGGGCACCGTCGTGTCCGTGACCGACGGTATTACCCGCATCCACGGCCTGTCGGACGTGATGCAGGGCGAAATGCTCGAATTCCCCAACAACGTTTTCGGTCTGGCGCTCAACCTTGAGCGCGATTCCGTCGGCGCCGTTATTCTCGGCGACTACACCGGCGTTTCCGAAGGCGACCAGGTCAAGACGACCGGCCGCATTCTGGAAGTCCCGGTTGGTCCGGAACTCAAAGGCCGCGTGGTCAACACGCTGGGCGAGCCGATCGACGGCAAGGGTCCGGTCAACGCCAAGGCAACCGACATCATCGAAAAAGTGGCGCCTGGCGTTATCGCCCGCCGCTCGGTGTCGCAGCCGCTGCAAACCGGCATCAAGGCTATCGACTCGATGGTCCCCATCGGCCGCGGCCAGCGCGAACTGATCATTGGCGACCGCCAAACCGGCAAGACTGCCGTGGCTGTCGACACCATCATCAGCCAGAAGGGCAAGGGCGTCACCTGCGTGTACGTCGCCATCGGCCAGAAGGCTTCCACGATCAACAACGTGGTGCGCAAGCTGGAAGAACACGGCGCGATGGAATACACCATCGTCGTGGCCGCTTCGGCTTCCGACTCGGCCGCCATGCAGTACCTGGCCGCCTACGCCGGCTGCACGATGGGCGAATACTTCCGCGATCGCGGCGAAGACGCCCTGATCGTCTATGACGACCTGACCAAGCAAGCCTGGGCCTATCGCCAGGTCTCGCTGCTGCTGCGCCGTCCGCCGGGCCGCGAAGCCTACCCGGGCGACGTGTTCTACCTGCACTCGCGTCTGCTGGAGCGTGCTGCTCGCGTCAACGAAGAGTACGTCGAGAAGTTCACCGAAGGCGCCGTCAAGGGCAAGACCGGCTCGCTGACCGCGCTGCCGATCATCGAAACCCAGGCAGGCGACGTGTCGGCCTTCGTTCCGACCAACGTGATCTCGATCACCGACGGCCAGATCTTCCTGGAAACCGACCTGTTCAACGCCGGTGTCCGCCCCGCAATCAACGCCGGTATCTCGGTGTCCCGCGTCGGTGGCGCTGCCCAGACCAAGGTCGTCAAGAAGCTGTCCGGCGGTATCCGTACCGACTTGGCGCAGTACCGTGAACTGGCCGCCTTCGCGCAGTTCGCCTCCGACCTGGACGACGCGACCCGTCGCCAGCTGGAACGCGGCAAGCGCGTCGTGGAACTGCTCAAGCAGCCGCAATACCAGCCGCTGCAGGTGTGGGAACTGGCCGTCACGCTGTACACGGTCAACAACGGCTACCTGGATGACGTGGACGTGGCCCAAGTGCTGTCGTTCGAGAAGTCGCTGAAGGATCAACTGAAGGCCAAGCATGCGGCCCTGATCCAGCGCGTCGAAGACACCAAGGAACTGTCCAAGGACGACGAGGCCGAACTGGCCACCGCCATCCAGGAATTCAAGAAGCACGGTGCTTTTTAAGAAAGTGATGGGTTAGGCGTCCCAGGCGCCTCACCCATCCTTCCCGGATGGTTGAGGCGCGAGCGGAACCCATCGGCCAGTCTTCACAGGAAAGCGCAATGCCCGGAATTAAGGAAATCCGAACCAAGATCAAGAGCGTGCAAAACACGCGCAAGATCACCAAGGCGATGGAAATGGTCGCCGCATCCAAGATGCGCAAAGCGCAGGAACGGATGCGTGCTGGCCGTCCGTACGCCACCAAGGTGCGCGAGATTGCTGCGCACCTGATGCAGGCCAATCCCGAGTACAGCCACCCGTACCTTGTCGAACGCGAAATCAAGGCGGTCGGCGTGGTCATGGTGACGACCGACAAGGGTTTGTGCGGCGGCTTGAACACCAACATCACCCGCGTGACGTTGGCCAAGCTGAAAGAGTTCGAGAAAAACGGCATCGCCGTGCAAGCGACCGCTTTCGGCAACAAGGGCGTGGGTGTGCTGACCCGTATCGGCGCCAAACTGGTTTCCCAGGAAGTTCAACTGGGCGACAAGCCGCAACTCGACCGCCTGCTGGGCGCGATCAAGGTGCAGCTGGACGCCTACCTGGAAGGCCGCATCGACGCGCTGTACGTGGCCTCGACCCGCTTCGTCAACACGATGAAGCAGGAGCCGCTGTTCCTGCGTCTGCTGCCCCTGGCCAGCGGTTTGGAAGATCCGTATCAAACGGGCGCCGAAAGCCTGGCCAAGACCTCGGAAGTGAAGTCGGAATACAGCTGGGATTACATCTACGAACCCGACGCCCGTAGCGTGATCGACGACCTGCTGCAGCGTTACGTTGAAGGCCTGCTGTACCAAGCCGTGGCCGAGAACATGGCTTCGGAGCAGTCGGCCCGGATGGTCGCCATGAAGGCGGCGTCGGACAACGCCAAGAAGGTCATCGGCGATCTGCAACTGGTCTACAACAAGACCCGTCAGGCCGCGATCACCAAAGAAATTTCGGAAATCGTAGGGGGCGCTGCCGCCGTTTAAGGCAGGCAGCATCCCGTCAAAAGCTATCAAGCAAGGAATCGACATGAGCAACGGAACCATCGTTCAGTGCATCGGCGCCGTGGTGGATATTCAGTTCCCCCGCGATCAAATGCCCAAGATCTATGAAGCGCTTACTCTGGCCGACGAGGGTTCCTCGTTCGCCGAAAAGGGTCTGACGCTGGAAGTGCAGCAGCAGCTGGGCGACGGCGTGGTGCGTACCATTGCGCTGGGCTCCAGCGACGGCCTGCGCCGCGGCATGAAGGTCACGGGCACGGGCGCCCCGATCTCGGTGCCCGTCGGCACCGGCACGCTGGGCCGCATCATGGACGTGCTGGGTCGTCCCATCGACGAAGCCGGCCCGATCCAGCACGAAGAAAAGCGCGGCATTCACCAGCCGGCTCCCCGTTTCGACGAACTGTCGCCGTCGGTGGAACTGCTGGAAACCGGCATCAAGGTTATTGACCTGGTGTGCCCGTTCGCCAAGGGCGGCAAGGTCGGCCTGTTCGGCGGCGCCGGCGTGGGCAAGACCGTGAACATGATGGAACTGATCAACAACATCGCCAAGCAGCACAGCGGCTTGTCGGTGTTCGCCGGCGTGGGTGAGCGTACCCGTGAAGGCAACGACTTCTACCACGAAATGGAAGAGTCGAACGTTCTGGACAAGGTTGCGATGGTGTTCGGTCAGATGAACGAACCCCCGGGCAACCGTCTGCGCGTGGCGCTGACCGGCCTGACGATGGCCGAGAAGTTCCGCGACGAAGGCCGCGACATCCTGTTCTTCGTGGACAACATCTACCGCTACACGCTGGCCGGTACCGAAGTGTCCGCACTGCTGGGCCGTATGCCTTCCGCCGTGGGCTACCAGCCCACGCTGGCCGAAGAAATGGGCAAGCTGCAAGAGCGCATCACGTCGACCAAGACCGGCTCGATCACCTCGATCCAGGCCGTGTACGTCCCTGCGGACGACTTGACCGACCCGTCGCCCGCCACGACCTTCCAGCATTTGGACTCGACCGTCGTGCTGTCGCGTGACATCGCCGCACTGGGTATCTACCCGGCCGTGGACCCGCTGGATTCCTCCAGCCGCCAGCTCGACCCGCAAGTCGTCGGCGAAGAGCACTACGCCGTTGCCCGTGGCGTGCAGCAAACGCTGCAGCGCTACAAGGAACTGCGCGACATCATCGCGATTCTGGGCATGGACGAACTGTCGCCGGAAGACAAGCAGGCCGTGGCCCGCGCGCGCAAGATCCAGCGCTTCCTGTCGCAGCCGTTCCACGTTGCTGAAGTGTTCACCGGTTCGCCCGGCAAGTACGTTCCGCTGGCCGAAACCATCCGTGGTTTCAAGATGATCGTGAACGGCGAGTGCGACACCCTGCCGGAACAGGCCTTCTACATGGTCGGTTCGATCGACGAGGCCTTCGAGAAGGCCAAGAAACTGCAATAAGGAACCGATATGGCTACCCTGCATGTGGATGTGGTCAGCGCAGAGGAAGCGATCTTCACCGGCGAGGCGAAGTTCGTGGTTCTGCCTGGCGAGTCGGGTGAACTGGGCATTCTGCCCGGCCACACCCCGCTGATCTCGCGCATACGCCCCGGAACGGTCAAGATCGTTCGTGCCGACCAAGGCGAGGAAAACATCTTCGTCGCCGGGGGTATCCTGGAAGTTCAGCCGGGCAGCGTGACGGTCCTGGCCGACACGGCTATCCGTGCCTCGGACCTGGACGAAGCCCGCGCCCTGGAAGCGCGCCAGAAGGCCGAACTGGCCCTGGCGAACGCCAAGGACAAGGCCGACATCGCGGTTGTCGAAGCCGAGCTCGCCATGCTGGCTGCGCAAGCCATCGCGGCGCGCAAGCTGCGCCAAGGCGGACGCTCGCACTAAGCGGCATTGCGGTACGCCGGGGTTCGCCCCGGACTTGAAAAAAGCGGCCTGCGGGCCGCTTTTTTCATGCGGCCGGTTTTCCTTCGCAATGGCGCCGCGCCCGCGGCTCGCCGTAATGCGTTCACTACGAATAGGCGGGCGCGTCTTGCAACAGTAGCCTTCAGTCTTGAGATGCGAATTCAGGGGAGGGCGGTGTGCGAGACATGCTGGATTGCGGGGTGCTGCTGGCGCCCGGCCACGAAAGGTCGATGGCCGCCTGGATTGATAGCCATCAGGCTCGACTTGCCCGTGTGCGCCTGCATCCGGTGCCGTTTGCGCCGCACCCCGGCCCTGGCGGCGCGGATGGCCCGGCCGCCGCGCCGGAAGCGCTGGCCCGCCTGGCGGTGGCGCTCAGGCGCTACGACGGGTGCATCCTGCCCGTGGCGCCGTCCTCGCTCGCATGGACCCGCATGGCGCTCCAGCAGGCCCGCAGCGCGCTCGGCACCCCCATCCTGCTCCTGATCCACGACGTCAAGGCGCCAGCCATCCTGGATCTGCTTACGCTGGGGGCAGCGGACTTCATCGCCCAGCCGGCCTGCCTGGAAAGCCTGCGGGTGCGGCTGTACCGGTTGGCCACCGCGCGCGGGGCGGCCGCCGCCGACGGCGTCCAGGAACGGCCGGCCCGGTATCTGGGCGCGCCGGCGCCGGCGGCGGATACCGGGCCTTCAGCGCCCGCCCGGCCCAGGGTATCGGCCGAAATCGTCGAACAGGCGCTTTGCAGCCTGCGGCATCAGTACCGGCGGACCACGGCGCAGGAGTCCTTCAGGGCGGCCAAGGCGCAAGTGGTGAACGGATTCGAACGCGAATACATCCGTCATGCGCTGTCGCGGCATGGGGGCAACGTGGCGCAGGCCGCACGGGCTTGCGCCAAGCACAGGCGCGCCTTCTGGGCGCTGATGCGCAAACACGACATCAAGGCCGCCCCTTACCGCGACGCGGCGCTGGCGCAGGCGGAAGGGCGCGCGGGCGCGGGCGAATAGCGACGGGCCCGGCGCCCGGGTCGCATCGCCCCATGACGCATCGGCGCACCGGGATTGCGTCCGCTCAAGCCGGGATTCCCGCGCGCGCCCGCCTTGTCAGCCAGGGGAAGTAAACTCACGGCTTCCGATCGCCGAGGTTAGCCGTGTCTGCTCCCCGTTTGAAGAACGATGTGTTCTTGCGCGCCCTGCTGCGCGAACCCGTGCCGTATACCCCCATCTGGCTGATGCGCCAGGCGGGTCGCTATCTGCCTGAATACCGCGCGACGCGCGCGCGCGCCGGCTCCTTCATGGGCCTGGCGCAAAACCCGGACTACGCCTCGGAAGTGACGCTGCAGCCGCTGGAGCGCTACGACCTGGATGCGGCCATTCTTTTTTCGGACATCCTGACAGTGCCCCATGCCATGGGCCTGGGCCTGGATTTCGCCGAAGGCGAGGGCCCGCGCTTTGCCCATCCCATCCGCACCGAAGATGATGTTGCACGCCTCGAGGTGCCGGACATGGACAAGCTGCGCTATGTCTTTGACGCCGTCGGCGTGATCCGCCGCAACCTGGACGGCAAGGTGCCGCTCATCGGTTTTGCCGGCAGCCCCTGGACCATCGCCTGTTATATGGTCGAAGGCAAGGGCAGCGACGACTACCGCCTGATCAAGACCTTGCTGTATTCGCGCCCCGACCTGCTGCATCGCATCCTGGAAATCAACGCCGAGGCCACGCGGCAGTACCTGAACGCGCAAATTGCCGCGGGTGCGCAGGCCGTGATGCTGTTCGACAGCTGGGGCGGCGTGCTCGCAGACGGGCTGTTCCAGCAATTTTCATTGGCCTACACCCGCAAGGTGGTGGCTGGCCTGACCCGCGAGCACGAAGGCCGGCGCGTGCCGGTGATCGTCTTCACGAAGGGTGGCGGGCAATGGCTGGAAGACATCGCGGCTTGCGGCAGTGATGCCGTGGGCCTGGACTGGACGGTGGACCTGGCGGCTGCCCGCCGGCGCACCGGCGACGCCGTCGCCTTCCAGGGCAACCTGGATCCCATGGCGCTCTTCGGCGGAGCCAGCGCCATCCGCGCTGAAGCGCGCCGCGTGCTGGACGCGTTCGGGCCGGTGGGCAAGGGCGGTCACGTCTTCAATCTGGGACATGGCATTTCGCGCTTTACTCCGCCAGAGGCCGTAGCCGAATTGGTCGATGAAGTCCACCAGTACAGCCGCACGCTGCGCGGGTAAGTGAGTGAACGCTTCGGCCCCAAGGGCCGAAGCGGCAAGGCCGGGCCGGGGACTTGTGCACAATAAATTTTGGCCTGGGGAAAACCCTTTATAAGCTGGTTTACAATCTCGAAAGCCTTCGTATACTGCTGTTTTTAAAGCAAAAATACGATTTATCAACAGGGATGCAATAGTTTGAGCATTCTTGCCATATTGCAATTTCTGATGTTGCCCCGGCCTTTTCCCCAAAGTTATCCACAGGGGCTGACAGCGTAGCTTCCGGCTGGGGGCGAAAATCCCCAGGCCGTGGCGGCGCTGGCGCCTCATCCTTTCAGATAGTACTTTTTCCGTACATGATTTCGCCGAACCTCCATGTCTGACGCACCCCTGATCGCGGATTCCGCAGCGGTCTGCTGGGTGCGCGTGGCGCTGGACGTGCCCCTGCCGGGCCCCTTCGACTACCGCAGCGATGTGCCCGTCACGGTCGGCTTGCGCGTGATCGTGCCGTTCGGCCGGCGCAAGATGATCGGCGTGGTGGTGGACAATCCGGCCGAACCTTCGTTCGATCCCAAACAGATCCGGCCGATCGAGACCGTGCTGGATGACCTGCCCCCCTTTGACGACGACTGGCTGCGGCTGGCCCGTTTTGCCGCGGACTATTACCAGAGGCCGCTGGGCGAAGTGATGCTGCCCACGCTGCCGCCGCCCCTGCGCAAGCCGACGGCGTACCAGGGCAAGCGGTCGGCTGGCGGCCCCGTGGCTCGGCTGGACGGACGCAAGCGCAAGGCGGCGCGTGCGCCGGCCACGGCCGACCAGCCGCCCGAACTGAACGATGCCCAGCAGGAGGCCGTCGACACCATTGTCGCCCTGGACAAGTTCAAGCCTGTGCTGCTGCACGGCGTGACGGGCAGCGGCAAGACCGAGGTCTATCTGCGCGCCGCCGAAAAGGTGCTGGCGGCCGGGCGGCAGGTGCTGCTGATGGTGCCCGAAATCAACCTGACCCCGCAGCTGGAAGGCGCGCTGCGCGCCCGACTGGAGTCGCTGCTGGGCCCGGATGGGCTGGCGGTAATGCACAGCGGCCTGTCCGACGGCGAACGCCTGCAGGCCTGGGCCCGCGCCCAGCGCGGCCAGGCCCGCATGCTGCTGGGCACCCGCATGTCCATTTTCGCGCCCATGACCGAACTGGGCCTGATCGTGGTCGACGAGGAACACGATGCGTCTTATAAGCAGCAGGACGGCCTGCGCTATTCGGCGCGCGATCTTGCCGTGTGGCGCGCCCATGACCTGGACATCCCGGTGGTGCTGGGATCGGCCACCCCGTCGCTGGAAACCTGGCATCACGCCGAGCGCGGCCGCTACCTGCGCCTGACCCTGCCGGGCCGGGCTCGATCCAGCACGCTGCCGTCGATCCGGCTGGTGGATACCCGCCGGCTGCAGCTCAAGCAGGGCCTGTCGCCGCAACTGATCGACGCCATCGGCCAACGCCTGGAGCGCAAGGAACAGTCGCTGATCTTCCTGAACCGGCGCGGCTATTCGCCCGTGTTGCACTGTCAGTCCTGCGCCTGGGTCAGCAATTGCCCGCGCTGCACCGCCTTTACCGTGCTGCATCGCACCGACGGCCGCGGCCATCGCCTGCAGTGCCACCATTGCGGGTATCAGGCCCCGGTGCCGCGCGCCTGCCCCGAATGCGGCGACCAGGACCTGGCGCCCATGGGGCGCGGCACGCAGCGCGTGGAGGAGCATCTGGCCGAGCTGTTCCCCGAGGCACGCATTCTGCGCATCGACGCCGACAGCACGCGCAAGAAGGGCAGCGCCGAGGCCCTGTTCGCCTCGGTGCATGCGGGCGAGGTCGACATCCTGGTGGGCACGCAGATGGTGGCCAAGGGCCACGATTTCGCACGCCTGGGACTGGTGGGCGTGCTGAATGCCGATTCCATGCTGTTCGCGCATGACTTCCGCGCGCCCGAGCGCCTGTTCGCGCAGCTGATGCAGGTGGCCGGCCGCGCCGGCCGCCACCAGGGCAACGGCGAAGTGCTGATCCAGACCGGCTATCCCGAACAGCCGGTCTACCAGGCCCTGCTGCGCCACGATTACGCCGGCTTTGCGCGCCATGCCCTGCATGAACGCGAAAGCACCGGCCTGCCGCCGTTCGTCTACCAGGCGCTGCTGACCGCCGAAGCGCGCGAGCTCAAGGTCGCGCAGGCCTTTCTTGAGCAGGCGCGCGTGCTGCCCGAGGGCGAATGGGCGGCCGATTTCCCGGGCATGGACGCGATAATGCTCTACGACCCCGTGCCGCTGCGCGTGGTGCGCGTGGCCAACATCGAACGCGCGCAGTTGCTGGCGGAAAGCAGCAGCCGGCCGGCCCTGCAGGCTTTCCTGTCGTCCTGGTCGCACCACCTGCCATACCTGGCCAACGAAGCCCGCGTACGCTGGCAGCTGGAAGTCGATCCGCTGGAAATCTGATGGCGGCGCCCGTCCGGTGCGCCATCATTCCGATTGTTCTATGATCTTCTTCCTCTATTGCACCGGCGCGGCAGACCCGCCGCGGCGGCTGCGCCCGTCCCCTTTTTCTCGCGTTTTCCCGGTCCGCCGACAGGCGGCCGCAAGCCTCACGCTTGCCGGCCGCCAGGGCATGGCCGCCGCGACGCACGACGACCTGACTCTCCAATGTCCGCAAGCGAACCGATAGGCCATGGCATGAATCCCGCGCAGCGGGAGGCGACGCTCTACCTGGACGGCCCGTGCCTGGTGCTGGCCGGCGCGGGCAGCGGCAAGACGCGCGTGATCACGCAGAAGATCGCCTATCTGCTGCGCGAATGCGGCTACATGGGCCGCAACGTTGTCGCGCTGACCTTCACCAACAAGGCCGCGCGCGAAATGGACGAGCGCGTGAAGACGCTGGTGGACCGCAAGCTGTCCAAGGGCCTGATCATCAGCACCTTTCACTCGCTGGGCGTGAAGATGCTGCGCGAAGAGGCCCGCAACGCCGGCCTGAAGCCCACGTTCTCGATCCTGGACGCCGACGACGCGATGGCGATCATCCAGGAACTGCTGGCCACCACCGACAAGGCCCGCCTGCGCCACGTGCAAGGCATCATCTCGCTGTGGAAAAACGCGCTGCTCGAGCCCGACGACGCCGCGCGCGAGGCCATTACGCCGGGCGACGTCGAGGCCGCCAACGTCTACCGCAGCTATGCCGCCACCCTGGCCGCCTATCAGGCGGTGGACTTCGACGACCTGATCCGCATTCCCGCGCAGCTGCTGGCCAGCAACGAGGAAGTGCGCACCCGCTGGCAGAACCGCGTGCGCTATCTGCTGGTGGACGAATACCAGGACACCAATGTGTGCCAGTACCGCCTGGTGCAGTTGCTGACGGGCCCGCGCGCGATGTTCACCGCCGTGGGCGACGACGACCAGGCCATCTACGCCTGGCGCGGCGCCACCATCGAGAACCTGGCCAAGCTGACCACCGACTACCCGAACATCAAGCTCATCAAGCTTGAGCAGAACTACCGTTCGGTGCAGCGCATTCTGGCGGCCGCCAACCAGGTGATCGAAAAGAATCCCAAGCTGTTCGAAAAGAAGCTGTGGTCCGAACTGGGCGTGGGCGAACCCATCCTGGTGTCGGCCATGGACGGCGAGGAACAGGAAGCGGAGTCCATCGCCATGAAGGTATCGGCCTCGCGCTTTGAACGCCAGGCGCAGTGGAAGGACTTCGCCATCCTGTACCGCAGCAATCACCAGTCGCGCATCCTGGAGCAGGCGCTGCGCAATCTGAAGATCCCGTACACGATTTCCGGCGGGCAGAGTTTCTTCGACAAGGCCGAGGTGCGCGACATCCTGGCCTATCTGCGCATCCTGGCCAACGACGACGACGATCCGGCGTTCATCCGCGCCGCCACGACGCCCAAGCGCGGCATCGGCCAGGCGACCCTGCAGGCGCTGGGCCAGTACGCGGCCAGCCGCGAGATCTCGCTGCTGGCCGCCGTCGCCGAGACCGGCGTGGAGACCCAGCTTGCGCCCCGTCAGCTCGAGCAGCTGCGCACGTTCGCGGAGTTCATCCGCCGCATGCAGTGGCGCGCCGGCCGCGGCGCCGCATCCGGCAAGGACGCCGCGCCCGCTGAGCCGGCCGGCGCGATCCTGGACGACCTGCTTGAAGCCATCCAATACGAGCGCCACCTGTTCGAGCTGTTCGAGGAACGGCCGGCCCAGACGCGCTGGCAGAACGTGCTGGAGCTCACCGGCTGGCTCAAGCGCAAGGCCGAGGAAGACAACATGACGCTCTTCGACCTGGTGCAGCACGTGGCGCTGGTCACCATGCTCGAGCGCGGCGAGGAAGAAGAGCCCGACGCCGTCAAGATGTCCACCCTGCACGCGTCCAAGGGACTGGAATATCCGCACGTGTACCTGGCGGGCGTGGAAGAGGGCCTCCTGCCGCACCTGGGCAAGGACGATGAGGTCGGGGACCCGGCGCGCGCCGCCGAGAACCTGGCCACGCGCATCCAGGAAGAGCGCCGCCTGATGTACGTGGGCATCACGCGCGCCCAGCGCAGCCTGAATCTCAGCTGGTGCAAGCGCCGCCGGCGTGCGCGCGAAGACCTGGTGCGTGAACCGTCGCGTTTCATCGAGGAAATGGGCCTGGGCGACGTCCGCGTGCAGGAAGACGAGGCCACGGCCGCCATGAGTCCGAAGCAACGCATGGAGATGCTCAAGGCCTTGCTGAAGAAGTAGGGGCGAATCGCGCGGGCTTGTAGCGCGCACGGGCCGCTCCTACACTGGGCTGATCCCGGATCGAAGGAGCGCATCATGTGCCGCTGGCTGGCTTACACCGGTAGTCCCCTGCAGATGGAGAGCGTGCTTTTCAAGGCCAGGCACTCTCTGATCGACCAGAGTCTGCATTCCCGTCTTGGCGCCACCACCACCAACGGGGACGGATTCGGCCTGGGCTGGTACGGCAGGCCCATGGAAGGCCGGCCCCTGGAGCCCCCATTCCGCTATCGCAGCGTGCATCCGGCCTGGAACGACCGCAACCTGCGCGAAGCGGCGCGGGCCATCCATGCGCCTTTGTTCGTCGCGCACATCCGCGCGGCTACCGACACGCCCGCCCAGGAAACCAACTGCCATCCATTTCGCCATGGCCAATGGCTGTTCGTGCACAACGGGCTCATCCGCGACTATCCCCTGATCCGGCGCGATCTGATGCTGATGATCGCGCCCGCGTATTTCGGGTCGCTGGAAGGCTCCACGGATTCCGAGGTGATGTTCCTGCTGGCGCTGACGTTCGGCCTGGACGACGATCCGATCAAGGCCATCGCGCGCATGGTGGGCGCCGTCGAAGAGGCCGGCCGGCGTCACGGCGTGGCGCAGCCCATCAACATGACGGTCTGCGCCCTGGACGGCGAGCGCCTGATCGCGGTGCGCTACTCCAGCGAAGGCGATTCGCGCACGCTGTTCCACAACACCTGCGTGCGGCACCTGCGCGAACTCTATCCCGACAATCCGCAGATCGCCTCGCTGGACGATGACGCCTTCCTGCTGCTGTCCGAGCCGCTGTCCGAAATGCCCGGCGCCTGGGAAGAAGTGCCCGAGGCCACCGCCATCATCGCGGGGCGCGGCGACGTGAACCACTATCCCTTTGCGCCGATCCCGCCCGGGGAATGAGCCGCTGGAAAGTTCTGGAAACAAGGGGCATCAAGCACGTATTGCTCATATGGGGGAGAATACGGATCGCATGACTTTGCGACGTCCTGGGCCGCGAAAGCACCCCAACTCAATAAGGAAGTTGCATGACCGATAGCCGAACCCCGCAGGCCTCAAACGCATTGGCGGTGTTTACGCGCACAGGGAATTCCCCTGACTGCTTTGAATTGCATGAAGACGGTGTTGTCAGCCAGCAAGGCGGCGCCCGCAGCTACACCGCATTCGCGGACATCCAGGACCTTCTGCTGTTCGCCGCCGGGCCGGACGCGGCGGGTCCGGTCGACAGCCTGGCTTATCGCAGCCGCACAGAAGGCCCATGGACCCTCGCGTCCCACGTCGACGAATTCAGCAAATTCCTCGATGCGTTCCGCTCGCACTACGTCGCGCAACGCCTGCCCGTGCTGGAAGCGCTGACCGAACAAGGCGCGCGCGCCACGTTCCGCTATATCGTGGGCGGCGAATTTCCCAACCTGGAAACGCGCGAGCTCTCCCTGTCCGCGCAGGGCCTGCACATCGGCGCCGCCGCCTGGCCGTACGAGTCGCTCTTGCGCATCGACCTGAACGACTGGACCGACACCATCAGCCTGCAGGACGACAGCGGCAAAGCGGTTTTCTCGTGCCCCGTCACGCGCATGCTCAGTTCCGACCTGTTCGTGAATCTGGTTTACGACCAGCTGGGTCAGACGGCGGAATACGCCTGAAGCGGGAGGTTCCCGCAACGCGGCGCACCGGGCGCCGCTTCAAGTAAAAATGGCCGCTGAGATGCGGCCATTTTTGCTTCAGTGCCCGGCGTGCAGATCGGGATTCAATGTGCCCCAGGCGGCGGTGCGCACCAGCGTCTCCACCGCGCCGGTCTGCGAATTGCGGCGGAACAGCAGGCCATGCTGGCCGGCCAGCGACACCGCCTTGACCACCGCGCCTTCCGGCGTCAGCACCCGCGTGCCAGCCGTGATGTAGCAACCGGCCTCCACCACGCAATCATCGCCCAGCGAAATCCCCAGGCCCGAGTTGGCGCCAAGCAGGCAGCGCTTGCCAATGGAAACCACCTGCTTGCCGCCGCCGGACATGGTTCCCATGATGGACGCGCCGCCGCCGATGTCGGTGCCGTCGTCGACGATGACGCCCGCGCTGATGCGGCCCTCGACCATCGACGCGCCCAGCGTGCCGGCGTTGAAATTGCAGAACCCTTCATGCAGCACCGTGGTGCCGGGCGACAAATGCGCGCCCAGCCGCACCCGCGCGGTGTCGGCGATGCGCACGCCGCTAGCCACGACGTAATCGGTCATGCGCGGAATCTTGTCCACGCCGCGGATCTCCAGCACCTGCCCGCTGGCGCGCAGATGCCAGCGCAGCGCGTCCACCTGATCCACCGCGCAAGGGCCGGCCGAGGTCCAGGCGACGTTCGACAACACGTTGAACAAGCCGTCCAGATTGGCGCCGTGGGGGCGGATGAGCCGGTGGCTGAGCAGGTGCAGCCGCAGGTAGGCGTCATGCGCGTCGACGGGCGGCTCGTCCAGCGACGAGATCGCGGTGCGCACCGCAACGATATCGACTTTGCGGCGGGTGTCGCGCACAAGCGCCGTGGCAACGTGTTCCCCCAGCGCGGCGCGGGCCTCTTCCGGGGTCAGATGGCGCGTGCCGGTGGCCGGGGAGTTGTCGGCCAGGGAGGGACGCGGATACCAGGTGTCGAGGATGGCGCCGTCGGCGGCCAACGTGGCCAGGCCGTACGCGATGGCGCTGGTGGGAGTGTCGGGCATGATGGGTTTGCGGGCGGGGGGTTACTGGTGGGGGGACATTCTAGGCGAATGTTTCAGGGGGAGGGTGGTATTGCTAATGTGATTATTTTGGGCATGTTAGTGATTATTTTGACGGGAATGATGGTTCGTTCGTAGTCGCCTGCGTTGGGTCTTCGCAGGTATGCGTGCTAGATATCTTCGTGCGTGCGTATGTAAGTTCTTCGTGGGCCGCCCGACGCCGCGGTCGCCGTGGCTGCTCGCGCCCACGATTGCGGTCCGGAGCGTTCGCTCCGGACTGCCCCGTCGTCATCCTCGTCCTCGCCTTCGGCGACTCCTACGGATTCCCTCGGGCGCATCGAGGTTGCTCGCAGCCACGGCGCCCGCGACGCCGGGCTGCGTAAGTCTTGGTTTGTTGCGCTACAAGACCTGTGGGCAGGGCAGGGAATCTGCGGGG
>NZ_AGUF01000077.1 GCF_000236785.1 Achromobacter arsenitoxydans SY8
GCCTTCGCCTTGGTGGCGCCGCCCTTCATCGTCAGCCCCACCACTTCGATGCTCCCGCCCAGCACCCCAATCGAGGCCGAGTACAGCGCCAGCACGGCTTCTTCGTGCTTGGCGCCCAAGGTCTGGTCGACGGTGTCGATCGTTGTGCGCAGGCTTTGCGACAGCAGGTAGGTTGCGCCGACAGCCAGAAGCAGTTCTGCGCTGCCCAGTGCGCCCCGGGCGATGCTGGCGGCACTGCGTGCGCCGCGCAGGCTGGACTGCGCCAGCTCGGCGGCCTGATAGGCGCTGAGCTGCAGTCCGGCCAGCGCCTTGCGCGCGCCCGGCTCCAGCGTGCCGGCGAGCACCCTCAGTTCACCCAGGGCAACGCCCGCCCTGTGCGTGGCATCGCCGATGACGGCGCCGGCATCCTGGGCCAGGTTGCCGAAGCGCTGGCGCAGGTCTGAAGCCGTGCCTTCCACCCACAACACCACGTCCACTGCCTGCTCGGCCAGCTTGGGGTCGCTCAACGCCAGGCTGAGCACGCCGCCCGTCAATACCGAACGTACCTGCCTGTGGGCTTTGCCGGTGGCTTGCTCGATGGCCGCGACAAGCTTGTTGCGGTCTTCGGTAATTTGCTTGCACATCAGCGTGTAGTACTCGCCCAGCTTCATCGTGACGACGACCTGAGTCATATA
>NZ_AGUF01000076.1 GCF_000236785.1 Achromobacter arsenitoxydans SY8
TACATGACCCAGGTCGTCGTCACGATGAAGCTGGGCGAGTACTACACGCTGATGTGCAAGCAAATTACCGAAGACCGCAACAAGCTTGTCGCGGCCATCGAGCAAGCCACCGGCAAAGCCCACAGGCAGGTACGTTCGGTATTGACGGGCGGCGTGCTCAGCCTGGCGTTGAGCGATCCCAAGCTGGCCGAGCAGGCAGTGGACGTGGTGTTGTGGGTGGAAGGCACGGCTTCAGACCTGCGCCAGCGCTTCGGCAACCTGGCCCAGGATGCCGGCGCAGTCATCGGCGACGCCACGCACAGGGCGGGCGTTGCCCTGGGCGAACTAAGGGTGCTCGCCGGCACGCTGGAGCCGGGCGCGCGCAAGGCGCTGGCCGGACTGCAGCTCAGCGCCTTTCAGGCCGCCGAACTGGCGCAGTCCAGCCTGCGCGGCGCACGCAGTGCCGCCAGCATCGCCCGGGGCGCACTGGGCAGCGCAGAACTGCTTCTGGCTGTCGGCGCAACCTACCTGCTGTCGCAAAGCCTGCGCACAACGATCGACACCGTCGACCAGACCTTGGGAGCCAAGCACGAAGAAGCCGTGCTGGCGCTGTACTCGGCGTCGATTGGAGTGCTGGGCGGGAGCATCGAAGTGGTGGGGCTGACGATGAAGGGCGGCGCCACCAAGGCGAAGGCAATCTTGCGCCTGCCGGCCTCGGGCGTTGGCGCGGTGACGACGCTGGCGGATGCGGGCAAGGTGATGGCGCGATTTGGGGCGGTGATTGGGGCGCTGTCTGGATTGTTTGATGCGTTGGCGTCGGTTAAGGCGGCGAAACGGGCGGGGATCGCAGGAGGCGAAAGTTCCAGGGGTTGGTATTACGGCGCAGCGGCTTCCTTTGCGACTACAGCAATTCTGTCAGGGGTGGCCGCATATACCAGCTCAACCGCAATATTAAGTACGTCGTGGATACTCGGACCGGTTGGATGGGCGATTGTCGCGGGCGTCACGGCATATATCTTATGGAAGCTTGCTGAAAAGGCCGAGTCTTCTCCTGTGGAACGGTGGGCCTACTACAGCCACTTCGGAAAGGCAGAAGAGGAAAAATTCGCGGACGCGAACTCCGCGCTTTCCGCATTGAATGGGGTGGTGCTAGGACTAGATGCGCATGCGAGCTTTGGTTTCAAGCAATTGAAATACCAAATTGCTCTGCCCCGATACGACTCCTCGCTATCCGGCTATGCCTGGAAACTTATAGTGAAGCGCTATTCCGGTGAAGAGTTGTTGGTATCTGACACGTATCAATTGACGCGGGTTACGTCAGATGCTGGATACAAGCCACCGAAATGGCTGGACTACGATCCAACGACGACGGCGCCCACATTTAGGCAACGCGTCGTCACCGGCGTCGGCGGAGGAAAAACCAATTTCCTAATTGTGGATGGAGACGTCGAATTGAATTTTCCGCACGATATTGATGAGGCGAAAATTATTATTGAATATCTGCCTAGCGTTCATGATCCCGAGATGGTTGCCACTATGGAGATCGTGGAGCTCAAATGACTGAAAAAAATAGAAAGCAGCTTTTAGACAAGCCAACAAAAGGCTGGAAGGCTGACCTTCCCCTTCCTCAAATTCTGCCTTCTGAGCCATTGCTGGCCATTGGCCTGACTCCCAATTTCGCGGACGATACTTGCCTTGAACTACATACTTCCCGGATTCTGAATCGGACCGGCGCGGCCATCTGTGGACTTGGGCTATTTGTTTGTGCGCTCATGTTCTTCAGTTTGTTTCTCTCTCTGGGCATCAAATTTATCTCAGGACATCCATTTTTTTCTTTGTATTTAATAGCGGCGTCGATTGGATTACCCATTGGCGGCATAGGCGTGCTACGCACCGTCATTTGCCCTCCACGCGACGAACCAATCCGCTTCAACCGCAAACGCGGCAAAGTCTACGTCTACCGCTTCCATAGCGGCGGACCGATAAGCCGCAAGGGCTGGGGCGTAGTCCCGGTTGTATTCAACTGGGCCGACCTTCGCGCCGAAGCCTGGACTCGCATGGCGGCAACAACCAGTGCACCGATCTTTGCCTGGGGCGTGGATATCGCGGTAGTAGCACCCGGCACCAATCACGTCATCGACCGCTTCCAACTGGCCGGCAGCAACGCCAACGGGGAACACATGTGGGCCATGGCGCGCGCCTTCATGAACCAGGGGCCGGAAGCCTTGCCGAAGTATCCACGTCCGCCTCGAGACTGGAATAACGACGTGCCCCCATACCACTTGGCGCTGCGCCTCGCGCCCAAGGTTCAATGGCCCGCGGACATGGACCGCGAGTCCCGGACAGCCCCGTGAGGCCACTGCCGTTAGGAGACGGTGGCTTGCCTTTATGTGATTAGGCGCCATACTATATGGCGCTGAATTAACTCCCGGAATTGCCGCATGCCTGCCTTGCCGCCCATGCTCGAAACCAAACACCAAGCCCTGCTGGAAGAATCCGCCCGTCGCGGCCTGGCGGCTTCGGATGGAATCCGCCTGTGCTTCCAGGTGCTGGCGTTGGCGGGCGCCATCGACCGGGACTGCGCCGCGCGCCTGGCGCCCAGGCAATTGTCGGAAGGCAAGTTCGTGCTGCTGTTCCTGCTGCATGGTCAGCCGGACGGGCTGCCGCCGCATGAACTGGCCGTGCGGGCCGGCGTGACGCGCGCGACGATCACGGGCCTGGTGGATGGGCTGGAGCGGGACGGCTTTGTGCTGCGTCAGGGCGGGCAGGCGGATCGGCGCAAGATCGCGGTGACGCTGACAACGAAGGGCAAGACGACGGCTGCTCGACTGTTCAAGGAGCACACGGCGTGGATCGGGTCGCTGTTCGGCGGCCTGAGCGCGGCGGAGCAGGGGCAATTGGGCGAGCTGCTGGAGAAAGTTTGGCGGGCCACGGACGCGGGACGACAGGCATCACGGGAGGCATGAAGATGGGCAAGACGACAAGCAAGCGCCCGGAGGCTGCCGCCAAGCCGGCGGGCCGTGGCGTGAAAGGCATTCTTCCGGCGCGGCTGGCGCAACTGAATGCCGGCGAGCCGGCGGCGACGCTGACGGAATGCCTGGCGGTGGATTTCGCGGCGCTGATGCGCGCGGCTGCGCCGCAGGTGGGCGACCAGGGCCTGGCGCTGATGCAGGCGCAGGCTGCGGCAGGCATTTCCCGGCGCATGGCGCTGGCGGCCCGCATTCTGCTGGATGCCGCGGGGCCGCAGGCGCTGGCCGGAATGCAGACGCATGCGTCGGACACTGTGCGCGGCTGGGCCTGCTTCATGGTGGGCGCGCTGCCGGGCGTGTCGGTGCAAGAGCGCCTGGCGCTGATCCGCCCCTTGGCCGACGATCCCCACTTCGGCGTGCGGGAATGGGCATGGATCGCCGTGCGGCCGCAACTGGCCGCCGAACTGGAAACTTCCGTGAAGCGCCTGCGCCCCTGGACCAAGGAGCCTTCAGAACGCCTGCGGCGCTTTGCCAGCGAATCGCTGCGTCCGCGCGGCGTCTGGTGCGCCCACATTGCGGCCCTGAAGGCCGACCCCGCGATCGCGCTGCCGCTGCTTGAACCGCTGCGGGCCGATGCCGCCGTCTATGTGCAGGATTCCGTGGCCAACTGGCTCAATGACGCCAGCAAGGATCAGCCGGAATGGGTGCGGCAGGTCTGCCGCCGTTGGCAGGCCGGGAAGCCGGCCGCGGCGACCGAACGCATTTGCAGGCGCGCCCTGCGCTCGATCGGCGAGTAGCCGGTAGCTTCAGTAGGTCAGCGGTGCGCCCGTGACGACCTCGTACAGGAACCGGTCCAGCGTTTCGGTCTGGCCGTCTGGCCGGTCGAAGTAGGACGCCCTTTCCAGTTCGGCCAGCGTGGATTCCAGGTAGGCGTGGATCAGCGGAAAGCGCGGCCCGTGCTCAGCCTCGCCTGCCGCCATCTTGATAGCGAGCAACTGGTTGATCTCGTCGCGCAGGGCGCCGTCCGTCACCATGGCGTCGGCCAGGTCGGCAAAGCGCATGGGCGGCACGCCGCGCCCGCTGTCGATCCATTGCGCGGCCAGGACGGGCCGCAGCACGTACAAGTACTTTTTCAGGCGCACGGTGTCGCCCTGCAGCGACTCGCGGAAATTGCGACCCGCCATGGCCACGTAGTGCCAGCGGCCCTTGGTGCTGGAGAAGTACGCGCTGCGGAAGTGCCGCAGCCAGGTGCTGGTGGCCTCGTCCTGCCGATAGATGATGGGCGAATCCAGCCACTCGAACAGCGTGGGGTTGGAGCCGCGCAAAAGCTGCAGCGATTTGCGCAGTTCCCAGCCGGATACGTCCAGCTCATCGTCGATGGGCAGTTCGATCACGTCGCGCTGCGGGGCGACGCGCAGGTACCAGTCCAGCTTGTGCACGTACAGGAAGCGCACGTCGTAGTCGCTGTCCGGCGACGCGAAGCCCCAGCCGCGGCTGCCGGACTCGCAGGCCAGCAGCACGCGCACGTCGTGGCGCTGTTCAATGTCCTGCAGGGTGGCCATGATGCGTTCGCGGACGGCGGGTGCGATGGGATGGGCATGAAGAATGGCGGTCATGCCCGAATCCTAGCACCGCATTGCCGCCGTCTGCGCCGCGAGAAGCGTCAAAGCTGGCTCATGCCGCCGTCCGCGATGATCTCCGTGCCCACGATGAAGGCGGATTCGCGCGCGGACAGGTGCAGCACGGTGGCCGCGATTTCCTGGGGCGTGCCGAAGCGGCCTAGCGGCACCTGAGCCTGGATGCTGGCAGCGGTCTTTTCCAGTGTGTCGGCGTCCAGGCCCAGCTTGCCGTAGATCGGCGTGGCGACGGGGCCGGGGCTGACGACGTTGACCCGGATGCCGCGCGGCAGCAACTCCGCGGACAAGGTCTTGGCCAGCGAGATCAGCGCGGCCTTGCTGGCGGCGTAGATCGAGGACGCCGGCATGCCGATGTGGGCGTTGATTGACCCGTTCAGCACGATGGACGCGCCGTCGTTCAGCAGCGGGGCCAGCGCCTGGAGCTGGAAGTAGACGCCCTTGATATTGGTGTCGAACGTCTGATCCCACAGTTCCTCGGTGGCCTCGGCCAGCGTGGCGAACTTGGCGACGCCTGCGTTGATGAACACGGCGTCCAGCCGTACGCCCGCGGCGGTCAGCGCCTCGGCCAAGGCGGCCGCCGCGCCGGGCGCGCCGGCGACATTCTGGATGGCCAGGGCGGTCGCGCCCAGCGCGGCGCGGGTCTTTTCCAGCGCGGCGGCGTCGCGGCCGGTGACGATGACGCGGGCGCCTTCTGCGGCGTAGGCTTCGGCAGTGGCCAGGCCGATGCCGCTGGTGCCGCCGGTGACCAGGACGGTCTTTTGTTCAAAACGGTTCATGACGGGTTCCTATTGGAAGAGAGGTGAGGTGTAGCCATGTTGCGCCTCGCCCGGCGCTTTGTCGTACGATCTTTCGCATAAACACGTTCGAAGGAATTGCACATGTTGAGCCCGAATGAACTGGCGCTGCTGGAGGCCATCCGCGACAGCGGCAGCCTGTCTCGGGCGGCGGCGCGGCTTGGGAAGGCGCCGTCCTCTGTGTCGCATGCGGCCCGGCAGCTTGAGGAACGGTTCGACGCGCTGCTGTTCGACCGCCGCCGCTACCGGCTGCAATTGACCCCCGCCGGTCAGCTGCTGGCGGACGAGGCCGCGCGGTTGATGCAGGACGTGAACCGGCTGACCCAGCGCGTGCGGCAGGTGGCCAGCGGCTGGGAGGACAGGCTGCGCATCGTCAGCGACGAAATCCTGGAGTTCGAACTGATGGCGCCGCTGATCCAGGCGTTCGACAAGCTGGACTCGGGGGTGGCCCTGCGCTTTACGCATGAAGTGCTGGGCGGCACCTGGGAGGCCCTGCGCGAGGGCCGGGCGGACCTGATCGTGGGGGCGACCAATGAGCCGCAGACCATGCCGAACCTGCAATGGGCGGAACTGGGCGCGATGGAATGGCTGTTCGCCGTGGCCCCGGACCATCCGCTGGCCAAGGCGAAGACGCCGTTGGGCCAGGACCAGATCCAGGCGCATCGGGCCGTGGTGGTGGCGGACACCGCCCGCGCCGCCGGCGCTCGGGGCTATGGCAGGGTGGGCGGCCAGGCCACGCTGGCGGTGCCCAGCATGCGCGCCAAGATCCTGGCGCAGCGCGCCGGCCTGGGCGTGGGCTGGGTGCCGCGCCATCGCGTGGCGTCCCTGCTGGCGCGCGGCGAACTGATCGAGAAAGCCACTGAGACGCCGCGCGAGCCGAATCTGCTGTACCTCGCCTGGCGCGGCGATCACGACGGGCGGGCGCTGCGATGGTGGCTGGAGCAGTTGCGCCAGCCGCGGATGGCGGGCGCCTTGATGCGGGGCATCGACGCGTTCAAGTAAGGCGTTGTAGCCTTACCCGCTTGCGGCAGCGCCGGCCCGAAGCCGGCCCGACCGCGCACAACAGTCCAAAGGACGACCATGGAAGAGACAAAACAGGATACCCCGCTGGATTGGGCGTCGCTGGTCGACGACCTGAACCGGCTGCTGCGCCTGAAGACCACCGTCATCGGCATGAAGCTCTACGAGGACGAGGCCGGCATGGCCGGCGTGAAGGGGCTACGGCGGCCCAAGGCCACCCATACGACCGACCAGATCGTGGGCATGGCGGCGCGGCTGGGCTGGACGGTGGGCATTACCGGCGATGACCTGGTGGGCTCGCAATGCCGCGCCGTCATCGGATTGGGGCCGCAGGACGAGGCCTGGAAAAGCGGCAGGGACTACGTCGGCGTGTGGCACGCTACGGAAGAAGACGCGCGGGCGCGGCAGGAGGCCCTGTCCTGTGTGCCGGCGGGCAAGTACCGGGCGATGGTGGTGTCGCCCCTGGCGTCCGGCCGGCTGGACCCGCCGGATATCTGCCTTGTGTACGCGACGCCCGGCCAGATGATCATCCTGATCAACGGCCTGCAATGGAAGAATTACCGGCGCTTTGACTGGAGCGTGGTGGGCGAGACGGCCTGTGCCGATTCCTGGGGCCGGGCGCTGGCCACCGGCGAACCCAGCCTGTCCTTGCCCTGTTTCGCCGAACGCCGCTATGGCGGCGTGCCGGACGAAGAAATGCTGATGGCCTTGCCGCCGCGCTACCTGCCCATCGCCATCGAGGGCATGAAGGCCTTGGCCGCCAATGGGCTGCGCTATCCCATCGCGCCCTATGGCATCCAGAACGATGTGCGGGCGGGCATGGGCGTCAGCTACGCGCAGCCGCCCAAGCGAGGGCCGCATGGACAAGGCTGAAAACAGGCGGGCGGCGGCGCCTGCGGCGCGAACGCAATGGGGCGCCGTGCTGGCGATTGTCGGGGCCGGCGTGGTGGCGTCGCTGCAGGTGGGCAAGGTCATCATCGCCGCGCCGCTGCTGCGCCGGGACATGGGGCTGGACCTGTCGTCCATCGGCGCGCTCACGGCGGTTTTTTCGGTGCTGGGCGTGCTGGGCGGCATCGCCGCTGGCGGCGTGATTGCCCGCTTTGGCGCCCGGCGCATGCTGCTGCTGGGCCTGGCGGCGACGGCAGCCGGCACGGTGATCGGCGCGCTGGCGCCCGGATATGGCGTACTGCTGGCTTCGCGTGTGGTCGAGGGCCTGGGCTTCCTGATGATCACGGTGGCCGGGCCCGCCGCCCTGCAGCGCATCGTAACGTCCGGCAACCGGGATTTCGCCTTCGCGCTATGGAGCTGCTACATGCCGGCGGGCATGGCCATCGCGATGCTGGCTTCGCAGGCGTTCGGTGACTGGCATGCCTATTGGTGGTGCGCGGGTCTTGCCGCGGGCGCGGCGCTGGCCTGCGTGGCCTTGCTGGCGCCGGCCTCGCCGCGCGGGGCGGGCATGTCGTGGCGCAGCCTGCGCCAGGATACCGTGGACACCATGGGCGCCGCGGGGCCCGTGCTGCTGGCGCTGTCGTTCACGCTCTACAGCCTGATGTTCTTCGCGCTGTTTACCTTCCTGCCCGTGCTGCTGATGGAACAGCTGGGGCTGACGCTGGCCATGGCGGGCCTGTACAGCGCCATCGCCAGCGCCGCCAACGTGGTGGGCAACCTGGGCGCGGGCGTGCTGCTGGCGCGGGGCTGGCGGCGGTCCACGCTGATCGCGAGCGCCAGCACGGCGATGGGCGCGGTGGCGCTGCTGATCTTCGGGTCGGCGCTGCCGGCGATGCCCACGTTCCTGCTGTGCGTGCTGTTTTCGGCGGTCGGCGGGCTGATCCCGGCCACGTTGCTGGGCACCGCGCCGCTGGTGGCGCCGCGTCCCGCCCTGACCGCGGCGTCGGTGGGGCTGGTGATGCAGGGCAGCAACCTGGGGCAGGTGATCGGACCGCTGGCGGTGGGCGGCGCCATCGACCGCTATGGCTGGTCATCGGCGTCGTTCATCGTGGCCGCGGCGGGACTGGCGGGTGTGGCCATCGCCTGGCGCCTGCGGCGCGTTGAACCGGCGCGGCACTGATGGAGCCTTGATTGAAGGCTGATGGAACCGTCACGAAGCTGGCCTATCATGGCGCGGAAACCTTGTTGGAGATTCCATGCACACATCCGCCCCCCGCCTGGTCATCTTTGATTGCGACGGCGTCCTGATCGACAGTGAAATCATCGCCGCCCGCGCGCAGTCGCGCGCCCTGGCCGAACACGGCATTGCCATTTCGCCCGAGGATGCCGCGCGCCGCTTCGCCGGGATTCCCGACGCCGACATGTGGCAGACCCTGCAGGCCGAGAACGCGTGCTCGTTGCCGGAAGGCTTCGCCAGCCAGTATGCGGACCGGCTGCAGACCACATTCCGCCAGGAACTGCGGGCATTGCCGCATGTGCATGAAACGATCAAGGCGCTGCGCGAACGCGGGCTGGACGTCTGCGTGGCTTCCAGCAGCACGCCGCCCAAACTGGAGGCCGCGCTCAAGCTGGTCGGGTTGTGGGACGAATTTGCACCGAACGTGTTCAGCACGGCGCAGGTGGCCAAGGGCAAGCCGGCGCCGGACGTGTTTCTGTTCGCGGCGCGGCGGATGGGCGCGGCAGTGCTGGATTGCGTGGTCGTCGAAGACAGCGTGCCCGGCGTGCAGGCGGCCCGCGCCGCGCGCATGCGGGCGGTGGGCTACGTGGGCGCCTCGCACAACGGTCCGGATCAGCGGCAGCGGCTGCTGGAGGAGGGGGCGTTCGAGGTCATCGACGATCTGCTGCGGTTGCCGGACGTCATCTGATCCGCCGCGCGCGTCTCGGTCCGGTGTCTGACACCCGCGTGAGATGCGCTTCATGCCCGCAGCGGTGCGTCGCGGGTGTCAGACACCTTGCTGTGCCGCTTGCGATGGGCGTCAGGCGGGCGCCGCCTGCGGCTTGACCCGCACCGCCCGCAACACGCCGACCACCAGGCAGGCGATGCCGGTGAGGGTCAGGGGTTCGGGCATGCTGCCCCGCAGGATGAAGGCATAGGCCAGCGCGGCCAGTGTTTCGAAGACGATCAGCTGCCCGGCCAGGGCGGTGGGCAGGCGCTGGCTGGCTTCGTTCCAGCACAGGGTGCCCAGCCAGGACGCGAACAGGCCGATGGCGATCATCAGTCCCAGGAATACGTCTGGGCGCGGTCCCAGCGGCATGTCGAAACCGCTGCCCGTGGCCGCCATGCCGATCCACACCATCGCGTAGCCCGCCAGCGCCAGCGGCAGCGTCGCCACGCCCTGGGCGGTGGCCCAGGTGCGCGGGCTGCGGCCAGGATGGTCGCGCAGCCAGTCGGCGTTGCGCAGCGGATACCAGGTCCAGCAGGCAACCGCGGCTAGCGCCAGCACGGCCCCGATAGCGTAGCGCGATATGTCGGCGCCGGCGTCCTGGCGCAGGGCCTGCAGTTCGACCTGGTTGACGCAGGCGATGCCCAGCGCGATGAGGGCCAGCGATGGCGCCAGGCGCCGCCATGGCAGCTTGCCGTCGCGGCGCGCATTGCGCAGGTTGGCGCAGATGGCGATCACCACGGGCAGGGTGCCGATGATCATGGTCGGCACCGGGCCGCCGGCCCGCTGGATGGCGCTGGCCAGGAACAGGTAATACAGCAGGTTGCCGATGGCGGCCAGCTTCAGGGCTTCAATCCAGTCGGCGCGGGTCAGCAGCCGCAGGTTGCGGCGGTCCAGCCAGGCCAGCGGCAGCGCGATCAGGCCGAACGCCAGGTAGCGCGCCACCGATTGCAGGGCGGCCGGGTATTCCGGCAACAGCAGGGGCCCGACGAACACCAGCCCCCACATGAGGCCGGCGGCCAGGGCGTAAAGGGTTCCAGCCCACATACATTGCTCCAGGTCACGACAGCGGCCAGTCTAGCCAGGGAGCGGGGGGCGAATCTTGTACCAGATTGCGCTATGCGCGCACCTGCTTTTGGTAGCGGGCGGGCGTGACGCCATAGCGCCGCGAAAACGCGCGCGTCAGGTGGGCCTGGTCCGTCAGGCCTGCGGCCAGCGCCACCTGGGCGGGCGCCTGGCCAGCGGCCAGCAGGCGCTTGGCCTCGAACAGGCGCAGCGCCATCAGCATCTGCTGCGGCGTGGCGTGGTAGTGCGCCTGGAAGCTGCGCAGGAAGTGAAAGGGGCTCAGCCCGGCCACTTCCGCCAGTTCGTCCAGTGTGAGCCGGCGCGACAGGTGCGCGCGCAGGTAGTCAATGACCGGCGCATAGCGGGGCGCGCCTTCGGCCCGGACGGCGCGCGGCACCTGGGCATGGGGGCGGAATTCGCCCAGCAGCGCGTGCAGGGCGCTGTCGTAGGCCAACGGTTCCGGGGCGTTCCACATTGCGTCAAGCAGGGCGGTGACGCGGCGCGCGGCTGCGGCGTCGCGGCCGACTGCGGCGCTGAACCACCAGCCGGATTCGCCCGTCACGCGCGCCGCCACGTCCGGATCTATGTACGTCATGCGGTAGCGCCAGCCGCCCTCGGTTTCGGCGCGGCCGGTGTGCAGTTCGTCGGGGTTCATCAAAACCAGGGAGCCGGACGGCGCCAGGTGGTCTGCGCCGCGGTAGCGGAAGCGCTCGACGCCGGATTCTATGGCTCCGAACCCGAAGGCCTGGTGCGTGTGGGGTTCGAAGGCGTGCCGGATGATGTGGGCGCGGTACAGCTCGACGCCGGGCTGGTGCGCCGCGATCCGGAACTGCGCGCGGTCGTCAGGATGGTCGAACGCGGCCGGCACGCCCGTGATGGCGGGCGCGGCGGGGACGGACGAGACGGTGTCGGCGCGGATCATGCTGGAATTTAAGCATGCCGGGCTCGGTGTCTGACACCCGGGTGAGATCGTCTTCATGCCGAGGGAGTGCTTGTTGGGTGTCAGACACCCATCCAAGCAGCCCCGGCGTCTCAACTCGCGCCGGCCTCATCCCCCGCCATCTCCCGCGCCCGCGCCAGCAGCAGCTCCCGTTCGCGCACATTGCGCGTCATGCCGGCGGCGCGTTCGAATTCGGCGCGGGCCTCGGCCTTGCGTCCCAGCCTGGCCAAAAGATCGGCGCGCACGCTGGGCAGCCAGTGGTAATTGGCCAGCGCGGGATCCGCCGCCAGCGCGTCGGCCAGGTCCAGCCCGGCCTGCGGTCCGAAGGCCATGCCGATGGCCACGGCGCGGTTCAGTTCCACCACCGGCGACGGCATGGCCTGCGCCAGTGCGTCGTACAGCGCCACGATGCGGCGCCAGTCGGTTTCCTCGGGTGTTCGCGCCCGCGCGTGGCAGGCGGCCAGCTCGGCCTGCAGCGCATAGGGGCCGTGGGGCCCGCCCAGCGCGGCGGCGCGGGCCAGCGCCGCCAGTCCGCGCTGGATCAGCAGGGGATCCCAGCGGTTGCGGTTCTGGTCCATCAGCAGCACCGGCCGGCCCTGCACATCGGTGCGCGCATGCAGCCGCGACGCCTGCAGCTCCATCAGGGCCGCCAGCCCGTGCGCCTCGGGCTCGTCCGGCGCCAGTTCGGCCAGGATGCGGCCCAGGCGCAAGGCCTCGTCACACAGCCCGGGGCGCATCCAGTCGTCTCCCGACGTCGCGGAATAGCCCTCGTTGAAGATCAGGTAGATCACCTCAAGCACCGATGCCAGGCGCGGCGCGCGGTCGGCAGCCGCGGGGACCTCGAACGGCACCTGGGCCGCGGACAGGCTGCGCTTGGCGCGCACGATGCGCTGCGCGATGGTCGATTCCGAGGCCAGGAAGGCGCGCGCGATCTCGGCCGTGCTCAGGCCGCCCAGCAGCCGCAGCGTCAGCGCCACGCGCGCCTCGGTGGACAGCAGCGGATGGCAGGCGGTGAACATCAGCCGCAGCATGTCGTCGCCAATGTCGTCCTGGCGCGCCGCGTCCAGCGCGTCGACGAAATCCGGCTCGACGTCGGCCTGCAGGGCTTCCAGCTCGTGGCCGATCTGCTCGTGCTTGCGCGTGTGCAGGGCGTCCAGCCGCAGCCGGTCGCGGGCGCGGTTCTTGGCGGTGGTCATCAGCCATGCTCCGGGATTGTCGGGGACGCCCGAGTCCGGCCAGCGCTCCATTGCCGCGACCAGGGCGTCCTGCGCCAGCTCTTCGGCCAGCCCCACGTCGCGCACCAGGCGCGCGACGCCGGCGATGACGCTGGCGGCTTCCATCCGCCAGACCGCCTCGATGGCGCGATGCGTGGCCGCCTGCGTCATGCGTCCGGCTTTGCGCCCGGCACCATGTAGGCTAGTTCCCAGATATGGCCGTCCAGGTCCTCGAAGCCATGGCCGTACATGAAGCCGTAGTCTTGCGGCGGACGCGGCGCCGACCCGCCGGCCGCCACGGCGCGCGCGACCAGGTCGTCCACTTCGGCGCGGCTCTCGCAGGACAGGCAGACCAGCACTTCCGTGCTCTTGTTGGCGTCGGCCACGGGTTTGCCGGTGAAGCCCTGGAAGAAATCCTTCACCAGCAGCATGACGTAGAGGTTGTCGCCCATGATCATGCAGGCGCCTTGGTCGTTGGTGAAGTCGGGATTGAAGGAGTAGCCCAGCTTCTTGAAGAACGCCTGGGACTTCTGCATGTCGGCGATGGGAAGATTGACGAAGATCTGTTTGTGCATGGCTAGTCTCGGTGGAGTGTCGGTCGTGGTTGTGCGCGGAAAACGTTTCAGTGGCTGGGCGAGGGCATCTGGCGGAAGCGTTCGACTTCCTTGCTGGGCTCAAAGTCGTCCAGCTCGAACACCTGCCGCACCTCGATCTCGCAGGGCTGGCCGGGAAAGGGCGACGGAAAGCGCATCGCCCACTGCATCGCTTCCTCGCGCGAGCGTACCTGGATCATGGTGTAGCCGGCGATAAGCTCCTTGGTGTCGGCGAACGGCCCGTCGACGAGCTTGCGTTCGCCGCCGCCGTCGTAGCGCACCCGCCATCCCTTCGAGGTCGGTTGCAGCCCGTTGGCGTCGAGCAGCACGCCGGCCTTGACCAGGGCTTCATGGTAGGTCGCCATCGAGGCCAGCAGGCTGTCGTCGGGCATTGTTCCGGCTTCGCTGTCGGGCGTGGCCCGGACGATGATCATGAATCGCATCTGAGGTCTCCTGGGATCGGAAATCAAGGCCCGGAAGGGGGCTTGTACAGGTACGACGAACGGGACGGCGGCGGATCGACACGAAAATGCCGAAGCTAGGGTAAGTACTGACGCTTGAGAGCGGTTCTCGCCGATATCACCTGGTTACGAAGGTCCAGCCCTGGTTGCAAGCGCCTCCCCTACACTCCGTGCGTTCTTGAACCTTTGAGCAACGATATGAAAATCCTGAGTAGCCTGGCCCTGGCCGCTTTCTTGTTGTCCGGCTGTGCCGTCTATACGCCGCAAGGCTCGGTGGTGGTCGATCCGCACGACGGCGGCGGCCGCGGCGGCTTCTGTCCGCCCGGACAGGCCAAGAAGGGCAACTGCTGACGCAGCCCGACGGTCCGAGGGGGGCGATTGCCTGCCGCCACGGGCCGTCCTACATGAAACAGGGCCCCAGTTCCCTGACCTCGACCGTGGCCCATTGCGCCGCGGGGCATTCGGCGGCCAAGGCCAGCGCTTCCTCGCGGGTATCGCAGGTCAGCAGGAAAAATCCGCCGATCATCTCCTTGGCCTCGGCGTAGGGGCCGTCCATCAGCTGGCGTTCCCCGTCGCGGACCTGCAGGCGGACGCCTTCGGTGTCGGATTTCAGGGATTCGGCGCGCGTGAGCAGCCCGCGCGCCTGCAGGGACTCGGCGTAGCTCACCATCTGCGCATAGGCCTCGCGGCCTTCTTCGGGGGTGCGCTGGGCGCGCTGGCCCACTGGTTCTACGATCAACAACAGGTAAGACATGGGAACTCCCGGTGCGGACTGCGGTTGCCGCGAACGGCGGGTCCGCTAGGTTACCGCCGTTCCCGGTGCGCGCGCCATGCCGGACCCGATTCAGTCTTCCTGGAAAATGGATTCGATGGTGGCCTGGAACACCCGGGCGATGGCGAAGGCCAGCGGCAGGCTCGGGTCGTAACGGCCGGTTTCGATGGCGTTGACCGTCTGGCGCGAGACCTCCAGCCGTTCGGCCAGCGCGGCCTGGCTCCAGCCGCGCTCGGCGCGCAGCTCGCGGATGCGGTTTTTCATCGGTGGCGCAGGGTGTCGACGATGGTGGTGCAAGCCCAAACCGCGCCCATCAGGGGCCAGACGACAAACATGCTCAGCTTGGGAAATCCGGCGATCTCCAGGAAACCATAGGTGAAGGTGACGCCGGCCGTGACCGCGGCCGCGATGGCCAGGTGTTCGAGCGTGGTCTTGCGGATGAACTCGTCGGAACGCCGGATGGCGCGCACGACGGCGCGCAGCGCCAGCAGGAACGCCAGCATGGGGCTGAGCAGGACGGCGGTGCGCAGGGCGCCCGGCTGCAGGTCCATGGCCAGGCGCAGCGCACCCACCAGCAGGATGACGTACAGCGCCAGGGAAATGCCCAGCTCCTTGAAATAGCGGTGCTTGGCCTGGTTTTGATTCATGCAAGTGCCTCTGTGTATGTAAAGCGTGCTTGACATTCTGGCGGGGCAGTTCGCATGTGTCAAGCAACCTTTACATTGAGGCCTTATCCAGGTTCCCGGGAACGCCAGGCGGCCGGCTGCGGGCAGGCGAAAAAAAACCGGCTTGCGCCGGTTCCGGGGGGAGGCCGCGGCTCAGGACTTGGCCGGCGCGGCGGCCTCGGGAGCTTTAGCGGCGGGGGCAGCCGCCTGGGGCGCGCCTGCCGGCGCCGCGTTGGCGGCGGGCGCTTGCGCTGCTGCGGCCTGCTTGGCCGGTTGTGGCGGCGCGATGTCCATGATCAGTTCCACGCGGCGATTGGCGGCGCGGCCCGCCGCCGTGTCGTTGGACTCGATCGGGCGCGTTTCGGCGTAGCCCACCGCGCGCAGCCGCTGGGGCGCCACGCCGTCGCTTACCAGTTCGCGCAGCACGCTGGTGGCGCGGCTGCTGGACAGTTCCCAATTCGACGCGAACTGCTTGGTCAGGATCGGCACCGGGTCGCTGTGCCCTTCGACGGAGACCAGGTACTCGTTCTTGTTGAGGATGCCGGCCAGGCGCTTGATCACATCCAGGCCCGAGGGGCTGAGCGTGGCCTGGCCGGACGGGAACAGCAATTCGTTGCTGATGCGGAAGCTCACGGACTGCTCGTTGATGATCACGTCCACTGAGTTTCCCAGGTCCGCCAGACCCAGCGATTCCTTGGACGGAGCCGTCAGCGGCTTGGCGGCCTCGGCCACCACCACTTCGTCCGGAGGCGTTTCGGGCTGCGCCGGCGGCGCCGCGGCGACGGCGGGCGGCTCGGCCCAGCTTGCGGGAATGTGCGCGGTCTCGAACTCCGAATACTCGCCGTCGTAGGCAGGCAGGCCGCTCGCGCCCAGCGTGCCGACCAGCTCGACCGGCGCCTCGGACTTGGCGTAGCCGCCGCCGTGCATCGCAATGGCCAGCATGACGACCAGCATGGCCAGCAACAGGGTGATGAGGTCCAGGTAGCTCAGCAGCCAGTTCTCGGAATCCTGCTCGACGGCCTCTTCGACGTGCCAGCGCGCGTAGCGGTCCTGGCGGTCGCTGTCGCTGGGACGCCAGCCGCTGTTGGCGGCGGCCTTCTGCGCGCGCAGCTGGGCCTGGCGGGCCTGCTCGATCCGCTGCGCCAGGGAAGGGGAAATCAGGCTCATTGGCGCGCGGGGGCCGGACGGGCGATGGAGACGGGGGCGGCGGCCGGCGCCGTGGCGGACGGCTTGACCTGGCCTTCCGCCTTGGACTTGGGCTGGGCGGCGCCGCCGTCGTAGATTTCGTCTTCGACGTGCATCACGAAGGAATTCAGGGTCTCGCGCACCATGGCCGGACCGCGCTTCTCGCACATCATCGAGATGCCCTGCAGCACCATGTTCATGGACTCGACGCGGCGCGCGGTGCGGCGCTCCAGCTTCAGGGCGATCGGCTTGCAGACCAGGTTGGCCAGCAGGATGCCGTAGAAGGTGGTCATCAGGCCGATGGCCAGCTGCTGGCCGATTGTCTGCATGCTGCCGTCGCCCAGCACGCCCATCAGGTTGATCAGGCCGACCAGCGTGCCCAGCATGCCGAAGGCGGGCGCGAACGTGGCCATGACGCGGAACATCTGGGCCTCGGCCTGCTCGCGGGCGCGCAGGCGCGCCACGCGCCACTTCAGCAGTTCGATGATCTGATCTTCCGGCGTGTTGTCGATGATGAGCTGCACGCCGGTACGCAGGAAGGGATTCGAGACCTTCTTGAGTTCGTGCTCGACTTTATGGACGTCGGCATTCATCCACAGTTGCGCCATCGACACCAGTTCCTCGATGTCGCGCTGCTGATCGTGCTGGTCGTTGCGAAAGACCGTGCGCACCAGCTTGAAGATGCGCACCACTTCCTGCAGCGGATACGCGATGAACAGCGCGGCGCAGGTGCCGCCCAGCACGATGGCCAGGCCCGGCAGGTTGAAATACATGCTGGCGTCGTTGGCGGACAGCGCGACGACGATGATCAGGGTAAGCAGGCCGACAACGGCGCCGATGACGGTAGACGGATTCATGGATCTTGCCCGATAACAAAGGCATTCCCTGTGCGGAATGCCGGATTTTCGGGAATTCTAGCCAGGAGCGCGCACGGTCAATCGGCCGGAAAGCGGGGCGAAAAGGGCCGTAAGCGCCGGCTTAATCGGGCAGTCAGGCGGCGCGCCGCGGGCGGCCATAAAAGGGACCGATCTAACCGGAATCCTTGGCGGCCTGGCGGGCCAGCCATTCCTCGCGGGTGATCTCCCAGATCTCGCTGGGCAGGCGGCCGCTGACATAGTCGCGTTCTTCGACGCGGACCAGGCGCATGCCGCTGCGCGCCGAGATCCTGCTGGACGCGGTATTGGCGACGGCCTTGGGGGCGCGCAGCAGCGGCTTGCCCAGCACCGCGAACCAGTATCCCGTGGCGGCCGCGCAGGCTTCGGTCATGTAGCCGCGGCCATGGCAGGCCGGATCCAGCCAGAACCCCCGGTTGTTGCCGGGATCGTCGTCCATCAGGCTGACCATGCCGATCAGGCGGTCAGGTTCGGATTGCGTGCGGATGGACCAATGCCACTGCTGGCCGCGCAGCATGGCGGGCAGGGCGACCTGCTCCACGTACCAGCGCGCGCCGTCCGCCGGATAGGGCCAGGGCACCTTGTTCGCCAGGAAGCGCACGACTTCCCATTGTGCGAAGAGGCGCTGGATGGCGTCGGCGTCGTCCAGGCGCAGGGGACGCAGGACGAGGCGGGCCGTGGTCAGTTCAGGGATCAGGGAGGTGTCGGACATGGGGAATGGGCCTCAGGCCAGGACGTCGGGCCGGATATGTATATCATGGGCGGATTCTGGCGGCGCCGGGACAGGGACCGAACCTGGCCGCCGCGGCATTGGAGAGAACATGAATAACCCCAACGAAAACGTCAGCATGGCGCTTTTCTGCGACTTCGAGAACGTGGCGCTGGGCGTACGCGACACCAAGTACCAGAAGTTCGACATCCGGCCCGTGCTTGAGCGCCTGCTGCTCAAGGGCAGCATCGTCGTCAAGAAGGCCTATTGCGACTGGGAACGCTACAAGGAATTCAAGGCGCCCATGCACGAGGCCAATTTCGAGCTGATCGAAATCCCGCACGTGCGCCTGTCCGGCAAGAACTCCGCCGACATCCGGCTGGTCGTGGATGCGCTGGACTTCTGCTACACCAAGTCCCACGTCAACACCTTTGTGATCATCAGCGGCGATTCCGACTTTTCGCCCTTGGTGTCCAAGCTGCGCGAGAACAACAAAAAGGTCATCGGTGTGGGCGTCAAGCAGTCCACCTCGGACCTGCTCATCGCCAACTGCGATGAATTCATTTTCTACGACGACCTGGCGCGCGAAGGCCAGCGCACCGCGGACGCCCGCCGCGACAACCGCGGCGGCGCGGCGGCCCAGCGCCGCTCGCCCGACGAAGAACGCCGCCGCAAGGAAGAACTGGACGCGCGCAAGACGCAGGCCGTGGAGATGGTCGTCGAGACCTTCGAGGCGCTGATGGCCGAGCGCGGCGACAGCGGCAAGATCTGGGCGTCCGCCCTGAAAGACGCCCTCAAGCGCCGCAAGCCGGATTTCAACGAGTCCTACTATGGCTTCCGCGCCTTCGGCAACCTGCTGGAAGAGGCGCAATCGCGCGGCTTCCTGGATGTGGGCCGCGAAGAAAAGTCCGGCACCTACGTCTACCGCGACGGCTCGGGCGAGGAACCCGCTGCGCGCGGCGCCGAGGCGCAAGCGCCGGCGGCGCGCCAGCCTGTGGCCGAATCCCCCGATCCGCAGGGCTCGGGCCGCGAAGGCTCCGGCGGCCGAGCCGCACGCAAATCGCGCGGCGGCCGCAAATCGGGCGGCCGGGGCACGGGCCAGAACGCGGATGCCGAGGTTCGGGAAGAGGGCGGTTCCGCGGGCGGCGCGGCGGCGGACGGCGTATCGTCGGGCGAGCCCGCGGCATCGGGCGCCTCGCCCGTGCCGGGTGCTGCATCCGACACCCCCGCGCCCGCCGGGCGCAGCGCTCGGGCGGATGCCTGGAAGCCGGCTGACGCACCCCAGCAGACGGATGCCCCTCGGCGGGCCGACGCCGACAAGCGCGCGGACGCTGCCGCCGGCGCCGAAGCGTCCAAAGCGGCGGACGCCGGCGAGCCGCCAGCGATTCCGCCCGCGCCCGCCATCCCCAAGCTGCCGCCCAAGCCCGCCAGGCCCGCGCCGCAGTCCGCCCTCGTCTCGGGGCCGCCGCCGACCGTGAACGTCGCCGAATGGACCTTTGTTGCGCCGCCCGCGGCCCCGCGCGAGCAGCCCGCCAAGGCCACCGATCCCTTTGCCGGCGGAACGCCGCGCCAGGCCCCCGAACCGGCGCCGGCCGCACCCGCCGCGCCTGCCGCCAAGCGCGGCCGCGCCGCAAGCAAGACGGCGGCGGCCAAGACCGCGGAAGGTGGCGCGCGTAAAACGGGGACACGATCCGTGGCCAAGGAGCCGGCGCCTCAGGCCGCCGCTGCGCCGCAAGCCGAGTCCGCTGAAGCCCCGCCCAAGCCGGCGCGCAAAACGGCCCGCAAGACCGCCGCACGCAAGCCGAAGGGAACTGCCGGGGAAAGCTGACGGCTTGCCGCTCCGGGGCCGCACAAGGCCCCGGCGCGGCGGGTTCAATCCCCGGCTGCGCCGAACTGGCCAGGCGTCACGCCGAGTTCGCGCTTGAACATGGCGATGAAGGCGCTGACGTTGTCGTAGCCCAACTCCAGCGCCACCGTGGTGACGGCGGCGCCGCTTGCCAGCATTTCCTGTGCGCGCATCAGGCGGACCTGCTGGCGCCAGGCGCCCACGGGCAGGCCGGTCTCCGTCAGGAAGCGCCGCGCCAGCGTGCGCGGCGCCATGCCGATGGCGGCCGCCCATTCATCCAGCGAGCGTGTGTCCGAAGGCCGGTCCGATAGCGCCAGCGCCAGCCGCTGAAGCCGCGGGTCGCGCGGCAGGATCAGCGCCGCGCCGGCGCGAGGCAGCGAGCGGATCTCGTCGCGGATCACTTCCACGATGCGGCGGCGGGCGGGATCGGAAGCGTCGTCGGGCCAGCTTGCCGCGCGATCGACGGCGGCCAGCAGCAATGGCGATGCCAGCAGCGCGCAGGGCGCGGCGGGCAGGTCCGCGCAGGCGGCCGGATTGAGATATGCGCTATAGCCCGCGTAGGGGCCGTGCGAGCGCAACCCATGCAGATGCCCAGGCGGAATCCAGACTGCGTGCCGCGAAGGCGCCACCCATTGCCGATTCCCCGCGTACACCGTCAGCAGCCCTTGATACGCGCCCAGCAGTTGACCGCGCGCGTGGCGGTGCATGGCCGTTTGCCGCAGTTCGTCGTCATGCCGGGAAACGGCGATCAGCCGGGGGCCGGCGTGCAAGGCGGCGCGCTCCGGCGCAATCAGGGGCCGGGCGGCGGGCGGGAGCGGTGGTGGCTGAAACACGATATTAAACGACCCAAACAACGCAGATTTGCCGGAATGATGCGCCTATCGTAACGCTTGAGTCCAACAACCAGGAGCTAAGCGTGAAAGCACAGGATGTCTTGCCGGACGGCATGGATCAGGGAAATTTCAATGGCGTGGCGGTGCGCAAGGGAACGGTGGGCGCGTTCCTTGCCAATGCCCGGGTATGCAGCGACCCGGGCGCATCGGAGGAGGCAGCGGCTGCCGCACGCACCGATATCCAGGAAGCGCTGCCCGCCTTGCGCGCACTAGGTCTGTTCGAGGTGCTGCAGTTGCGCGACCCCGTGCTACGTGCTTGGATCGAGGCGCTGGACTCCAAAGCAATGGCGGCGCCCCGGACGTAGCGCAGCCCGGCGCGGTGGTGTTCTATGATGGCAGGCTTCGGACGCGGGCCCGCGTAGTCGGGCCCGTCGTCGCCATGCTTTCTTGTTCGCCAAGCCATGCATTACGTTCTGGTCAGTTCCTGCCTGCTGGGCAATCCCGTGCGATATGACGGCCGCAGCGTGCCCAGGGGCGATGCGGTTTTGGACCGCTGGCTGGCCGAGGGCCGCGTCGTTGGAGTCTGTCCGGAAGTCGCGGGCGGCATGCCCATCCCGCGGCCGCCTGCCGAGATCCAGCCGGGTTCGGACGCCCCAGCGGTGCTGGCCGGCCGGGCCCGCGTCGTCGCCGTGACGGGCGACGACGTCACGGCGCAGTTCGTCCACGGCGCCCGCGAGGCGCTCGCGGCGGCGCAAGCGCGCGGCATCCGCGTTGCGGTGCTGAAAGAGGGCAGCCCGTCCTGTGGCAGCGGCTACGTGTATGACGGGAATTTTTCCGGCAGCCGCCAGCCCGGCCTGGGCGTGACCGCGGCGCTGTTGCGTGGCGCGGGCCTGCAGGTGTTCAGCGAAAATCAGTGGGCCGAAGCCGGCGACTGCGTTGCGGCGCTGGAAGCGGAGGATGGGCGCTGACGTGGGCGACTGGCTGATCCTGGCGGGCATTGCCGGGTGCGCCGTCCTGACTTGGACGGCCGCGGCGCGGCTGGGCCGCACGCGGCTGCTGGCCCGGGCGGCGGCGGTGGCCTGCCTGGCCGCGTCCGCATTCTTCTTCTACGCCTGGTATGCCCAGTACCTGAAATGGGACTTCAACGAACTGGGCCGCTACTACGATCCTGTCGACGGCGTGGTCTACACCGATTCAGGATTCGTCTGGGTGTTGCCGGCCGGCCTGCTGCTGATCGCCGGTCTGCTGTTCGCCTGGCGCGGCAGGCGCTGAATCGCTCGGCCGCGCCTTGGCGTCCCGCGGCTATTCGCTGCGGATGTTCGCCTGCTTCACGATCTTGCCGTTGTCGGCATATTCCTTTTGCACCTGGGCCGTGAAGGCCTCGACCGTGCCGGTGGACATGATGTTCAGGGAGTCAGTCAGCGGCTTGCTGATGTCGGGCATGGCGGCCACCTTGTTAAGCACGGCGTTCATGCGCGCGCGCACTTCCGGGCTGGTCGAGGCCGGCGCGAAGAAACCGAAGGTGGATGTCATGTTGGCCAAGGGGTAGCCCAGTTCGGCCAGCGTGGGCGCATCGGGCAGGCCCGGCAGGCGCGCCGGCGAGCCCACCGCCAGCAGCTTGAGCTTGCCTTCGCCGATCAGCGCATTGACCGGCCCGGACGCGTTGACCAGCATCAGCGTGAACTGGCCGCCCAGCGCGTCGGGCACCATCTGCGCCATCCCCTTGTAGGGCACGTGCGTGATGCGCACGCCGGCCTGGCCGTTGATCTGTTCCAGCATCAGGTGGCCCAGCGAGCCCACTCCGGCGGTCGCCAGCGACAGGCCGCCCGGATCCGCCTTGGCCTGGTCCAGCATGTCCTTGAAGGTCTTGCCCGTGAACTTCGGCCCTCCCACCAGATACACCGGCGAATACATGATCGACGCGACCGGCGCCAGGTCTTTGAGCGGGTCGTAGAGCGTCTTCATCACATGGGGCGACAGCGTGACCGGGCTGACCGCGGTGAATGCGAGCGTGTTTTCGTCATGAGCCCGGGCCACGGTGTTCATGCCGATCATGCCGCCGGCGCCGCCCCGGTTTTCGACCACGACGGGACGGGATAGCTCCACCGCCAGCTTTTGCGCGAACGCGCGCGCCGTGTTGTCGACGATGCCGCCGGCCCCATAGGGCACGACGATGGTCATGGGCTGCGCCGGGGCAGCAGTTTGCGCCTGGGCGGGCGCGTTCATAGCGCAGGCGGCGGCGACGGCGCAAAGCCCCGCGATCTGCTTGAAATTCAACATGTTTTCCCCTGGATGGCCGGCTGGTCGCCGGCGCGTCGCGCGGCGCCCAATGCGCCGCGCCGGCATGCAGTGTGTGCAGGCCGGCGCGGCAGGACAACCGGGATTACCCGGAAAAATGGTGCGTCAGTTGGCGCGATAGCCGCGGCTGGTCATGCAGGAATCCAGCGAGTGGTTGTAGGAGTCCACCATGATCTGGGTGGTCCAGGCGTTGATGGTGGCGGGATCGTAGCCGCTTTGGTTCATGGCCCAGCGCTGGCAATCGGTGGTGGCGCTGGCCTGGGCCGCGTTGACCGGGGGCGCCGGTTCGTACTGCACGGGCGCGTACTGCGGCGCCGGCGCGGAATAGGCCACCGGTGGCGCTTCATATACCGGCGCCGCGTAGACGGGTTCTTGGTAGACAGGCGCGGCATAGGCAGGCGCCGCATACAGCGGGGGGCTGGTGTAACCCACGCCGGACGAATAAACGCCGGTCTGGACGTAAGAGGGGCCGGAATTCGCCGCCAGCAGCAGGCCGACGGTTGCCAGCGCGAAGGCGCCGCCTATCCACCAGCCGTCCGAACTGCTGCCGCCGCCGCCATGATGATGGTGATAGCCGCCGCCGTAACCGCCGCCCCAATACCCGCCACGCCCGCCAGCCATCGCCGGCGCGCCGGCAACCGCCAGCGCCAACGCCGCAATGGCCACCCGGCCTGTAAACCGCTTCATGATCTTGCTCCTGGTTCGCCCGGACCCTGCAGATCGCAGAGGCGGAGCGATAGGTCTACTTTACTGCTGCAGCCGCCGCAATAAGGTGTCTCAAGCGATACGGGAATTTCAAGTGATTTCAAGCGGCGAAGCGCAGCGATAGCCCGAAGCTATCGCTGCGCTCAGCGCGGCAGACCGCCCGAGTCCGCAGGCGCAGGTGGCGCTTACTCGATGCGCGCGCCGGACGCCGCCACCACCCTGCCGGCGGCTTCCCAATCCGCCTTCAGCAGATCCTGGAATTGCGCGGCCGACTTGGCCTCGGCTTCGACGCCCAGCGACGCCAGGCGCGCCTGCACCTTGGGATCGGCCAGCACCTTGTTGACGGCGGCATTGATCTGGTCGCGGTCGGCGGCGGAGATGCCGGCCGGCGCCAGCAGGCCCAGCCAGGAGTCGAACGCGTAGCCGGGCAGGCCGCTTTCCGCGACGGTGGGCAGGTCGGGCGCAAAGCGCGAGCGGGTTTTGCCGGTGTAGGCCAGGAACGTGACGCGCGGGTCGTTGCGGTAGGCGGTGACGCCGATGGTGGCGGCGGTCACTGCCTGGACGCGGCCGGCCAGCAGCTCGGTCACGGCGTCGCCCGTGGACTTCATGGGAATGTGCTGCATCTGCGCGCCCGCGGCGGTCAGGAACGACGCCATGCCCAGGTGCGACGCACTGCCATTGCCGGCCGACGCGTAGTCGTACGCGCCGGGCTTGGCCTTGACCGCCTGGATGAATTCGGCAGTGTTCCTGGCGTTCAGCGACGACGACGCCAGGATGATGTAGCCGGTGCTGCCGATATAGGCCACGCCGGTGAAATCCTTGTAGGGGTCGTAGCTGAGGTTCTTGTAAAGATATCCGGCGATGTTGTGGCTGGCGGCGGCCAGGACCAGCGTATTGCCGTCGGGCTTGGCGCGGGCGACCTGGGCGGTGCCCACGGTGCCGCCGGCGCCGGCGCGGTTTTCCACCACGATGGAGGCGTTGAGCGCCTTGCCCAGTTCATCGCCGATCGCGCGGGCGATCGTGTCCTGGACCGCGCCGGTGCCATAGGGCACTACGATGCGGATGACGCGTTGTTCGGCCTGGGCCGCGCCCACGCCGGCGACGGCCAGAGCAAGGGCGAGCAGGGTATTGCGGCGTGCAGCTTGGAATCGGGTAGACATGAAGCGGACTCGTGATGGTGTCGCACGCCGGCGGAATGCCGGCGCGGCATGGCGGCGTTGGACTCTAAACACTTGCGCCGCGCGGGCCAACGAATTATTCGCGCCTTGTTTATTTCTTCTGGCGATATGGGTCGCCCGGGCATTGCGGCCGCGGCTCGCGGCCAGCGGGGCTGGCCTTGGGGCTTTATCATGGGGGCTTCGGCGGCATTGCAGCCTCGTGCGCGCGCCGCTTTGTTGTGCCCTGATCGTAGAGGAGATTTATTAGTGGTTCGACCCGCAACGACAGCATCCATCCCCTTCCTGCCCCGCAATCATGCCGCCGTCTCCTGGCGGCGCAGGCGCGAGAGGCCGTGGCTGGCGGCCCTGCTGCTGGCGGCGATGCTGAGTTGCCTGTCGTTCTTCTGGCAAGCGCGGGCCATGGCCGCCGTTCCGTTGCTGGGACAGGCCCCGGCGGCCGAGGCCCCCGCGGCCCCGGCGCTGACCCCGGAAGCGCTGGCGAACATGCTGGACAACCCCGACGTGCGCAAGGCCCTGGTGGACGCGTTGCGCGCCCAGGGAGGCGGGACCAAGCCGGCCGCGGCCGCGGCGCCGGCGCAGCCGGCGGAGCCCGGCCTGCAAGAGCGCATGGCCGATGGCGTGCAGCGCTTCTTGACCGGCGTGGCTGCCGACATGGGGCAGGGCGTGGACGACATGCGCGCGCTGGCGTCCGGCGGCACGCTGCGGCTGGACAGCGGCGCGGCGGGCAACGCCTTGCTGCCCCTGGCGCTGGCCGCCCTGGCCACGATCATCGCCTTCATCGTGCTGCGCATGATCGCCATGCGCATCTATACGCGCATCGACCACTGGGTGGCGGAGCAGGGCTGCGAGTCCGGCGTTCCGCCCAAGCCCGACGCCACGGCCGTTCCCGGCTCCCCGGCCAAGCGCGGCGCGCCTGCTTCGATGCGAGTGCTGTACCGGCGCGCCGGGGCCATCATCGGGGCGGTCGCCATCGACGCGGCCGTCGTGCTGCTGGCCGCCATGGCGGGCGGCGCGGCCGCCTTGTGGAGCACGCCGGGGCGCGGCACGCTGGATGCGCTGGCGGCCGTGTTCCTGCAGGCCTTCGTGGCGGTGGAGATCGTCAAGGTGCTGATCCGCACGGTGTTCGCCGTGCGTCATCCGCACCTGCGCCTGCTGCCCATGTCCGATGAGCTGGCCAAATATTGGAATGCGTGGCTGCTGCGCATCGCCGCGGCGGCCGGTTACGGCACGCTGCTGGTCGGTCCCGTGATGGCGGCGTCGCTGTCGCCCGCGCTGGGGCGGCTGGCCACCATGATCATCATGCTGGCGGTGTACGTGTATGCCGTGCGCGTCATCTGGCAGAACCGCCAGGCGGTGCGCGAGCGGCTGGACCGGCGCGCCGCGGGCGCGGCCACGTTCATGGGCTCGCGCCTGCGCTTCCTGTCGCGCGTGTGGCACGTGCTGGGCATCCTGTATTTCACGATCCTCCTGGTCGTCAGCCAGGTCGACCCGACCAATGCGCTGCCCTTCATGGCGCGCGCCACCGCGCAGACCCTGCTGGTCATCGGCGTGGGCAGCCTGCTGATCCTGCTGCTGAACGCCGCGCTGGCCAAGCCCATCCGCCTGTCGGACGACCTGCGGCGGCGCCTGCCGCTGCTGGAGGCGCGCGTCAACGCCTACGTGCCGGCGACGCTGAAGGTGGTGGGCTGGATCATCCGCATCGTCATCCTGCTGCTGATCCTGGACGCATGGCGCGCCTTCGATCTGTCGCGCTGGCTGGCGTCCGACGCTGGCGGCGCGGCCATCAAGGTGGTGCTGAACATCGTCATCGTGCTGCTGATCGCGATGCTCGCCTGGACCGTGATCGCCAGCATCATCGAGCACCGCCTCAGCCAGAGCGAGGAGCGGGGCATGCCCAGCGCGCGCGAGCGCACGCTGCTGGCGCTGTTCCGCAATGCCGCGCTGATCGTCATTGTGACGATGACGGTCATGGTGCTGCTGTCTCAGATCGGCATCGACGTGGGGCCGCTGATCGCCGGCGCCGGCGTGGTCGGCCTGGCCATCGGCTTCGGCGCGCAGAAGCTGGTGCAGGACATCATCACCGGCGTGTTCATCCAGCTTGAAAACGGCATGAACGAAAACGACGTGGTGCAGGTGGCGGGCGTGTTCGGGACCGTCGAAAAAATGACCATCCGCTCGGTCGGCATCCGCACCCTGGACGGCGGCTATCACCTGGTGCCGTTCTCGTCGGTGGACGTGGTGGCCAACCACATGCGCGATTTCTCGTACCACCTGGGCGAATACACCATCGCGCATCGTGAAAGCGTGGACGACGCGATTGATCACCTGCGAGCCGCGTTCGCCGAACTGATGACCGATTCGGTGCTCGGACCCGAGATCCTGGAGGACATGACGGTCGCGGGCGTCACGGCGGTCAACGACAAGGGCGTGACCATCCGGATCCTGATCAAGACCACGCCGGGCATGCAGTGGGCGGTGCAGCGCGGCTACAACCGGCTGCTCAAGAAGCACTTCGACGCGGCGGGCATCGAGTTGCCGTACCCGCACACGGTGGTGTATTTCGGCCAGGACAAGCGCGGCTTTGCGCCGGCGGCCAACGTGGCGCTGCAGACGGAGCGTCCCGACGAGGGCGAAAACGCCCGCGCCGCGGGCCATACCCGGCGCCGCCTGAAGCCGGAGACCGACACCGGGGATTCGGCCGAGGTGCTGGGCAACGAGCTGGAGGCCCGGGAGGAAGCCCGGGAGGAAGCCGAGCCGGACGCGCCGCGGACGTAGGCGGGTCGCGCGGCGCATAAGGTATAAACGAGGCCCATCGTTTTGGAGCAAGGGGATCACGTGCCCAGCAAACTCGGAGCAGGTCGCCTCATTGCCGCGACAGTTGGCGTCATCCGGCAGCAGGGACGCGCCATGTTGGCGGCCGCGCCGTGGTCCCTTGTGGTGTTCACGCTGACGCTGCCGTTCGCGCTGATCGCGCCCGCGTTCTACGGGACGCTGGCCTGGGTGACCCTGGCGCTGGCGGCCGTCAACCTGATCGCGTTCGCGCGCACGACGTTCGCGTGGCATCGGGTGGCCGTGCTGGGGACGGCCCCTGACGTTGGCGCAGCGCGCGGAGGGTCCGGCGAGGCTCGCCACCTGGTCCTGCTGGGCCTCATCGCCATCGGGCTCACGGCCCTGGCCCGCGCGACCGGCGACCTGCCTTACGTGATCTACATGCTGTTGGGCGGCGCGAACGAGCCGTTGTTCTATGGCGTGCTGATCGCTTCGCTGGTGGTGCTGTGGGCGCCGGTCTTGCGCGCCGTCGCCATGTACGGGCTGTGTCTGCCCAACGCCGCGGTAAAGGGCGAATACGCGTTCCAGGCCATGCGCGCGGCGATGCGGTACAGGCGCTGGCCCTTGATGGCGGCGCTGTTCGCGCTGCTTGTGCTGGGCGCCCAGACCGCCGGTCAACTGTGGCCGCTTGCCTATGCATTCACGGGTCTGGGGTTGGCGCAGGGCGCGGTGGCCGTGCTGGGCTGCGTCGCCATGACGTTCGTGCTGACGACGATGTTCGCGGTCGCGTATCGCGATTCGGCCGCGTAGCGGCGAGCCGGCGCTTCCGCGTTTCCCGCATTCCAGGTTCGGCGAACCTCGGCCATTAAGCACCGCCTGCGGCACGATCCGCCCGCAGGCGGTTCATCCTTTTCTTCCCCCATGGTTTCCATCTGGCGATGCGCAGGCCTGCGCGCTCGCGGCCGATGCGCATTGGTGCGCATCGCACAACACCGTGCTTCCCGCGCCATGCCTACCGCGTTCAGGGCCCGGATCCTACGATGCCCTCACTGTCTCTTTCCGACCCGAGGATCCCCATGAACGACTCGCACAACCCGGCCCGCCGCCACTTGCTCGTCGGCAGCGCCGTCCTGGCGAGCGGCGCCTTCTCCATCGGTGCCGAAGCCTCCCCGCAGCGCAACCCCCAACCCAATCGGAGCACTCCCATGGACAGCAAGACTTTTGTCACCAAAGACGGCACGCAGCTCTACTACAAGGACTGGGGCGCAGGCCCGGTCGTCACCTTCTCGCATGGCTGGCCGCTGAATGCGGACGCCTGGGACGGGCAGATGCACTTCCTGGCGCGCAACGGCTTCCGTGTCATCGCGCACGACCGCCGCGGCCACGGCCGCTCGTCGCAGCCATCGAACGGCAACGACATGGACACCTACGCAGACGACCTGGCGCAACTGATCGAGGCGATGGACCTGAAGCAGATCTCGATGGTGGGGCATTCCACCGGCGGCGGCGAAGTGGCGCGCTACATCGGCCGCCACGGCACCGGGCGCGTGGCCCGCGCGGTGCTCATCGGCGCGGTGCCGCCGGTGATGCTGAAGTCGGCCGCCAACCCCGAAGGACTGCCCGTCGAGGTGTTCGACGGCATCCGCGACGGCGTGGCAGGCGACCGATCGCAGTTCTACAAGGACCTGGCCGTTCCCTTCTACGGCGCAAACCGTCCCGATTCCAAGGTGTCGCAGGGTCAGCTCGATCAGTTCTGGCTGTGGAGCATGCAGAGCGGCCAGAAGAACGCCTACGAGTGCGTCAAGGCGTTCTCGGAAACCGACTTCACCGAAGACCTGAAGAAGATCGACGTGCCCACGCTGTTCATGCACGGCGAGGACGACCAGATCGTACCGATCCACGATTCCGCGAAGAAGGCCGTGCGCCTGGTGAAGAACGCGCAGGCGATCTACTACCCGGGCGCGCCGCACGGACTTACGGCCACCCTGCAGGACCGCATCAACGCCGATCTGCTCACCTTCCTGCGCGGCTGAAGCGCGCCACGCTTGCAACGGCCGCGGCCCGGCGGATTCCCGCCGGCCCGGCCGTCATTCAGGAGAATTCGCCATGTTTATCGTAGACAACGCACCGCCCGCCGCCGTGCAGGCGCCCATTGACCTGGTTCCTTCTCGTTATGCCGTGCAGGTCGGCGACATCGAAGCGCTGGTGGTCAGCGACGGCGTGCTGCCGCTGCCCACCGCGACGATGGCCACCAACGCCGATCCAGCCGACCTGGCGGTCTGGCTGGACCGCATGTACATGCCGCCGGACGCCTTCGACTGGCCGCTGAACGTGATGGTGGCCAAGAGCGGCAAGCAGACTATCCTGATCGACGCGGGGCTGGGCGGCCAGTTCCCGGGATTCCCGCGCGCGGGGCAATTCCCGCAGCGCCTGCAGGCGGCGGGCATCCCGCTGGAGTCTGTGACTGACGTGATCATTACCCACATGCACATGGACCACGTGGGCGGGCTGCTGGTGGAAGGCGTGAAGGAGCGCCTGAGCCCCAGCGTGCGCATCCACGTATCGGCCACGGAAGTCGCGTTCTGGACTTCGCCCGACTTTTCGCAGACCGTCATGCCCAAGCCGGTTCCCAACGTGCTGCGCTCGACTGCCAGGAGCTTCTACGAGACGTACCGCGACCGGCTGTGCATCTTCGAGGACCGCCACGAGGTCGCGCCGGGCGTGACCGTGCGGCTGACCGGCGGCCATACGCCGGGGCACAGCGTGGTCGACCTGGTCTCGGGCGGTGAACGCCTTGTTTTCGCCGGCGATGCGATGTTCCCGGTCGCGTTCGATCACCCCGAATGGCACAACGGCTTCGAGCACGACCCCGAGGAATCGGCCCGTGTGCGCATCGGCCTGTTCCGGGAGCTGGCGGAGAACCGCGGGCTGCTGGTGGCGGCGCACCTGCCGTTTCCGTCGGTCGGCCGGGTGGCGGTCGACGGGGACGCGTTCCGCTGGGTCCCGGTCATCTGGGACTATTGAGCGCGGACGCGCCGCGCCCCTGTCAGCGGGCGTATTGTTCGGGGCTGACCTTTTCCATCCAGTCCACCGATTTGCCGTCGAGCGATTCGGAGATTGCGATGTGGGTCATGCCCATGGCGGGGGCCGCCCCGTGCCAGTGCTTGACGCCGGGCGGGATCCAGACGATGTCGCCGGGCCGGATTTCCTGCACGGCATCCCCCCATTTCTGCACGCGTCCCACGCCGGCGGTGACGATCAGTGTCTGGCCCAGCGGATGGGTGTGCCAGGCCGTGTGTGCACCCGGCTCGAACGTCACGATGCCGCCGCCCACGCGAGCGGGCGCGTCGGCCTGGAAGCGCGAGTCCACGCGCACGGAACCCGTGAAGTTCTGTGCCGGGCCGGCGCCGGAGGGCTGGGCCCCGACCCTGGCCACCGTGATGGGCGAATCTTGCGCGGCGCATGCCGCGGATAGCGCCATGGTGAGCGCGGCGGCAGGGGCGGCGAACACGTGCTTGTTCATTCATTCTCCTGATTGGGGATTGGGGGATCGGGGGTTTCCAAGAGGGCTGCGGCGCAGCCAGTCGGTCACGTTTTCCATGGTTCGTCTTTCCTGGTCGGCTTCCATCACGAACCCATCGAGCAGGCGGGCGCCCGGGGCAAGCCGCGCGATCACTGATCGGCTGTCGCCGAGTCCGTAGCCGCCATGCGTCACGAAGGGAACCAGCGTCTTTCCGGACAGGTCATGGGTGGAAAGAAAGGACCGGATCACGGGCGGCGTGGTCGTGCCCCAGATGGGAAAGCCCAGGAACACCGTGTCGTAGCCACGGATATCGGCGACGTGGGACCGCAGGGCGGGCTCGTAACCGGCATCGCGTTCCTGACGGGCCTGTTCCACGGTTTGAAGATAGTCGTCGGGGTAGGGCGCGGCGGGCTGTATTTCGAACAGGCCGGTTCCAAGCTGGCGGTGTATCAATCCGGCAATGACGCGCGTATTTCCCGTCCGGGAAAAGTACGCCACGAGGAGGCCCGATCCGCGCGGGTTGCCCGCCGGCCCCGCATCGCCATTCGCGGCCATGCCGGTGAGTGGCAGGCTGGCCAGCGCGGCCATCATCGCCCGGCGGCACGGATCGTGTTGCGACGGCATGGCGCGGGCTCCCGGATCACCGGCCCACGCGCGCCTGCAAGGCGGCCGGATAGCGTGCGCCCTGGATGGCGATGTCCTGCAAGGCGTCGGCGATACGCTTGAGATCGGTGTCGGACAGTTCGACCTCGGCGGCGCCCAGGTTTTCCTCCAGCCGGTGCAGCTTGGTCGTGCCAGGGATCGGCACGATCCACGGCTTTTGCGCCAGCAGCCAGGCAAGCGCGATCTGCGCGTTCGTCACGCCCTTGCTCGCGGCGACCTGGTCCAGCGCCTGCACCAGCCCCTGATTGGCGGAAACCGCCTCGGGCGAGAAACGCGGCACCTTGCTGCGGAAGTCGTCGTCGCCGAATGTGGCGCCCTGTTTGATGGCGCCCGTCAGGAAACCTTTGCCCAGGGGGCTGAAGGGAACAAAGCCGATTCCCAGTTCTTCTAGCGTCGGCAGGATCTCCTGTTCGGGCTCGCGCCACCACAACGAGTACTCGCTTTGCAGCGCGGCGACAGGCTGCACGGCGTGCGCGCGGCGGATGGTCTGGGCTCCCGCCTCGGACAGGCCGAAATGCCTGACCTTGCCTTCGGCGATCAGGTCCTTGACGGCGCCGGCCACGTCCTCGATCGGCACGTCGGGATCGACCCGGTGCTGGTAAAGCAGGTCGATCACATCCGTACGCAGGCGCTTGAGCGACCCCTCGACCGCCTTGCGGATGTGCGCCGGCCGGCTGTTGAGGATCTGCTGCTTGTTGTCGTCGCCGAAGGTGAATCCGAATTTCGTGGCGATCACCACCTGGTCGCGTATCGGCGCGAGCGCCTGGCCGACCACCTCTTCGTTGAGGTAGGGGCCATACACTTCCGCGGTGTCGAAGAAGGTGACGCCCCGATCGACGGCCGCCCGGATCAGCGAGATCGCCTGTCCGGTGTCCGTGGCCGGCCCGTACCCGTGGCTCAAGCCCATGCAGCCCAGGCCGAGGGCCGAGACTTCCAGATTGCTGGTTCCGAGTTGGCGTTTTTGCATGGGGGTTTCTCCTGGCGGGGTGAGCATCGGGTCGTGCGGGGAAGCTTCCCGCGCATCGCTTGACGATCAATGTAGCGGCCGTGTCCTGCGCGGACTAGATGCTAAGATCGGCATGGACTTGTGAACGGAACTCATAAATGCCGAAAGAAAGCTATAGCGACCTGCTGGCATTCATCGCCGTTGCACGAGAACGCAGCTTCACGCGCGCCGCCGCGCAACTCGGCGTGTCGCAATCGGCGCTCAGCCACCAGATCCGCGCGCTCGAGGCGAAGATGGGCGTCAGGCTGCTGACCCGCACCACGCGCAGCGTGTCGCCAACCGACACCGGCGAGCGCCTGATGCGAAGCATCTCGCCCCGCTTCGAGGAGATCGAGGCCGAGCTGGCCGCGGTGGGGGAACTGGGCGACACGCCTTCGGGCACCATCCGCATCACCGCCAGCGAGAATGCCGCCGAGATGGCGCTATGGCCGAAGCTTGCGAAGCTGCTGCCTGAGTACCCCCGGATCAACGTCGAGGTGTCCGTGGAGTCGCGCTTCGTGGACATCGTGTCCGAGCGCTACGATTTTGGCGTGCGCCTGGGCGACGACCTGGCCCGCGACATGGCCGCGGTGCGCATCAGCGCCGACCAGCGCTTCGCAATCATCGGCGCGCCGGCCTATCTGGACAGGCGCCCGCCGCCCCTCAGGCCCCAGGACCTCGCGGATCACGACTGCATCAATCTGCGCTTGATGAGCCACGGGGATATCTACGCCTGGGAATTGAAGAAAGGCGCGCAGCAGGTGAATGTGCGGGTCGAGGGGCGGCTGGTCTTTAACGGAACCCGCCAGATCATTCATGCCGCGCTGGCCGGATTCGGTCTGGCCTATGTGCCCGAAGCCATGGCGCGGCCCTTTATCGCCGCCGGGCAACTGCGGTCCGTGCTGCGGGACTGGTGCCCGGTCTTCACGGGCTATCACCTGTATTACGCCAGCGGCAGGCAGCTGTCCCGGGCAATGCAGGTGCTGGTCGACGCATTGCGCCATCCGTCCCGGGAGGAATGAGGCCATGGCGCTCGAAACCTTCCATGACGTCCTGGCCTTCGTCCAGGTGGTGCGCGCGGGCAGCTTCACCCGGGCGGCGGCCGTGCTTGGGGTCTCGCCATCCGCGCTGAGCCACGCGGTCCGGGGACTGGAAACCCGGCTGGGGGTGCGGTTGCTGACCCGGACCACGCGGCGCATGGCCACGACCGAGGCCGGCGAGCGGCTGTTCAACAGCGTCGCGCCCCGGTTCGACGACATAGATGCGGAAGTGGCCGCGGTGAAGGAATTGCGCGACAAGCCGGCGGGCACCATCCGCATCACGGCCGCCGAGCACGCGGCCAACAGCGTGCTGTGGCCGAAGCTGTCGCGTGCGATGGGCGGCTATCCCGACATAAAAATCGAAATCGCGGTCGACTATTCCATGTCGGATATCGTGTCCCAACGCTATGACGCGGGCGTGCGGATGGGGGACCAGGTGGCGAAGGACATGATCGCCGTGCGCATCGGTCCCGACCTGCGCATTGCCGTGGTTGGCGCGCCGGCGTACTTCGCCGGGCGCTCCCAGCCCGTATCGCCCCAGGACCTGGCCGCGCACGACTGCATCAGCCTGCGGCTGCCCCACGGCGGAATGCTTGCCTGGGACTTCGAAAAGGACGGCCAGACGGTCAAGTTCCGCGTGTCGGGGCAATGGGTCTTCAACAACAGCTCGTCCATTCTTCGGGCAGCCCTGGCCGGCTGCGGCCTGGCCTTTGTCCCGGAAGACATGGCGCAAGCGCACATTGCCGCTGGCAAGCTGGTTCGCGTGCTGGAGGACTGGTGCGCGCCTTACCCGGGCTACCACCTCTACTACCCCAGCCGGCGCCAGTCTTCCCGCGCGCTCGCCGTGGTGGTCGACGTCTTGCGGCATCGCGGATAGCGCGCGCCCAAGCCCCGCCACTGATGAGCATCGTTCAATAGTGAATGCGGATTTTTGGGATTAATCAAATCGGCGCCGCCCCTTAGGATTTCATCTGTTTGTCAGGGAACGCGACCGAAAGCCGCCATCCGGCTCCCGTCGCCGTCCTGACGCCACGCGCTGCGCGATGACGCGACAGCGCGGCAGAGAGGGAGTAAGCGACCGATGACCCAAAGCACGTCCGCCAGGTATCGCAGAGCCGGGGCGCTGGCCGCCGCCGCCATGGCCTTGAGCCTGCTGCCGCTCGAGGCCAGCCAGGCCGCGGAAGGCGCGCAAGCGCGGACCGCGACGCAAACCCGGCCCGCCTCGGACGCGCTGTCCGCCAGGCAGCAGGCGATTCCGCTGATTGCGGCGTCCATGGCCGTGAGCGACATGCCGCGGCTCAACGCGGCGCTGCGCCAGGGGCTGGACGCGGGGCTGAGCATCAGCGAGGCCAGGGAAGTCCTGGTGCAGCTCTATGCCTACGTGGGCTTTCCGCGCAGCCTGAACGCACTGGGCGAACTGATGGCCGTGGTCGACGACCGTAAGCGGCAGGGCATTGTTGACTTGCCGGGCCGGGAGCCCGGCCGGGCCATACCCACGGGCGAAGACCTGCTGGCGGTGGGCAAGGCCAACCAGACGCGTATTTCAGGCGCGCCCGTGCAGGGGCCGCTGTTCGATTTCGCGCCGGTCATTAATCAGTTCCTGCAGGCGCACCTGTTCGGCGACATCTTCGAACGCGACAACCTCGACTGGCAGAGCCGTGAGCTTGCGACCGTCGGGGCGCTGGCCGCGACGCCGGGCGTGGAGGCGCAGTTGCGTTCCCACATGCGGGCCAGCCTGCGGGTGGGCCTGACGCCCGCGCAATTGCGCCAGTTGACCGAGGCGCTGGCGGCGCAGGGCAATGCGGACGCCGCCAGGCGCGCGGCCGAGGCATTGACGCAGGCGCTGGCCGCGGCGTCGGGAGGTTGAAGGTGAAAAATCCGCGGAGCAGTGATATGAAACGCACGGTATTGAAGGCCGCTTTCGCGGCGGCCATGGTCGGAACTTCGGCAGGCGAGGCGGCAGCGGCCGATTTCAAGAAGAACCCGTTTACGCTGACGTACGAAGGCGCGATC
>NZ_AGUF01000075.1 GCF_000236785.1 Achromobacter arsenitoxydans SY8
GAAAACCCCGGGAAAAAATCACTTTTCGCCGTTTCGCAAAACGCGGGGCGTGCACGAAATCCACAGATTTGCACCCAAGCAACTGATAAATAAGGAGAAACCGGCGGCACGACAAGAGTTGGCACGGCTTTTGCATTTAGGCCCATGTCATCCCCGATGGCATCGCGGCCCAAGCGGCCATTTCGTCAACGACTCAAAGGAAGCAGCCAATGCCGACTCCCGCCTATATCAGCATCCAGGGCAAGACCCAGGGCAACATCACCCAAGGCGCCTTCACCGCCGACTCCGTGGGCAACGTCTATCAGGAAGGTCATGAAGACCAGATCCTGGTCCAGGAAATCGAGCACCTGATCGCCACCCCCACCGATCCGCAAAGCGGCCAGCCCTCGGGCCAGCGTGTGCACAAGCCCTTCGTGTTCACCGCGCCGCTGAACAAGGCCACGCCGCTGATGTACCAGGCGCTGGCCTCCGGCGAGATGCTGCCGGAAGTGGAAGTGAAGTGGTACCGCACCTCCACCGAGGGCAAGCAAGAGCACTTCTTCACCACCAAGCTCGAAGACGCCACCATCGTCAACATCAACACCGTTCTGCCGCACGCGCAGGACCCGAGCAAGGCTGAATACACCCAGCTGGTCAAGGTCGCCATGGCCTATCGCAAGATCACCTGGACCCATGCCATCGCCGGCACCGAGGCCTCGGACGATTGGCGCAAGCCGCAAGAAGCCTGATTCCAGGCCTAAAGCATGGCCGGCGCATCACACGCCGGCCATGGCGTCTTGATCCGACCGAAGACCCGGGTTGCAGCCTGGGTCGCCACGGAGCCTGCCATGCCCAGACAATCCGACCTGCGCTTCACCTTCGACCTCATCGGCAGCGAAGCGCCGCACGACGTATTCGAAGTCATCGAATTCGAACTGCGCGAAGCGCTGTCCCAGACCTACCTGCTTTCCGTCGACCTGGCCTGCGCCAATCCCGCCGTGGACTTCGGCCTGGTGCTGGACTGCCCCGCGCGCCTGACCATCTGGCACGGCGACACGCCGGTCCGCTACGTGCATGGCGCCATCTCCGCATTTTCCCAAGAGAACACAGGGTTCCGACGGACCCGCTACCGCGCCGTGGTCGAACCGCGCCTGGCGCGCCTGAAGCTCAGCGCCGACTGGCGCATCTTCCAGACGCTTACCGTCCCGCAGATTGCCGAGGCCGTGCTCAAAGCTCATGGCCTGACCCAAGACTACGAACAGCGCGTCACTACCGAGCACCTGGCTCGCGAGTACTGCGTGCAGGCCGGCGACACCGACTACGACTTTCTTGAGCGCATCATGCGCGAGGAAGGCTTTTTCTATTCCTTCCGCCACAGCGCCGAGGGCCACCAGTTGGTCCACAGCGATCGCCTCTTCATCCACGGCCGCATCGGCGATGAACCTGTGCAGTACAACCCCACGCCCGGCGGCGATCAGCCCCAGCCTGCGCTGCGCCGCTTCGCCTACGCCGAGAACGTGCGCACGGCGCGCCAGACCCAGCGCGACTACACCTTCAAGCATCCCAGCTATGCCCACGAACACAGCCGCGACGGCCAGGACCTGGGCCACCAGGGCGCCCGCTACGAGCGCTACGACTACCCCGCCCGCGCCAAGTTCGACGAGGCTGGGCGCCCCTTTGCCGAGAACCGCCTACGCGGCCACCGCCGCGATGCACGCATGGCCGTGGTCGAAGGCGACGATCCGCGCCTGCAGCCCGGCATCTCCTTCACCCTGGCGGGCCATCCGCGCGAGGACATGAACCGCGGCTGGCGGCCGGTCAACATCTTCCACTACGGCACGCAGCACACCAGCCAGGCCGAAGAAAGCGCCGACGCCGGCCAGGGCACGTCCTACCGCTACGAAGCCGAACTGGTGCCGGACGACGCCGAATGGCGCGCCGAACCGCTGCCCAGGCCGCGCATCGACGGCCCGCAAAACGCCGTAGTGGTTGGCCCCAAAAATGAGGAGATCTACACCGACGAATACGGGCGGGTCCGTGTGCAGTTCCCATGGGACCGCGAAGGCCGCAACGACGAACACTGCTCCTGCTGGATCCGCGTATCGCAAAACATCGCCGGCGCCACCTGGGGCCACATAGCCATCCCGCGCATCGGCCAGGAGGTCATCGTCTCGTACTACGACGGCGACCCGGACCAGCCGGTGATCACCGGGCGCACCTACAACCGCCTGCAATTGCCGCCCTACGAACTGCCGCGTCATAAGACGCGCATGACCATCAAGAGCCAGACCCACAAGGGCGAGGGCTACAACGAAATCCGCTTCGAGGACGAAAAGGACCAGGAAGAGATCTACGTCCACGCGCAGAAAGACCAGAACATCCACGTCAATCACGACGAGACCACGTTTGTCGGGCACGACCGCAGCGAACAGGTCGAGCACGACGAAACCATCGCCATCGGCCACGACCGCAAGGAGACCGTGGGCAACGATGAGCAGGTGACCATCGGCCAGGACCGGCGGCATGACATCGGCCAGGATGACTTTTTGACCGTGGGGCGCAATCACACGATCCAGACGGGCAAGGACCGGACCGAAGAAGTAGGCAATCACCGGCGGGACAAGACCGTGGCGAATCACTGGGTGAGTGTTGGCGGGCATCAGGAGCACACGGTGGAAGGGCACGCCGAGTTGCAGGCCGGACAAGCAATTCGCCACCGAACCAAGACCTACGAGATTCGAGCCGCCGGACATCTCACCGTCAAAGGGCCAGGAGGAACCATCTGCATTGATGCTGCGGGCATCACCCTGGATGGCATTGCGATAACGCTCAAGGGGCCAATGAGCCAGCAAGGTGGCGGTGGCGGAAATCCTTACGCCATCGAGGGCGTCCCAGCTTCTGGCAAGCCGGTGGACCGCCTTTGCGGGCGTCGTCCAGACGGTAGCTGTCCATTGTCCGACTGCCGCTGCCTGGGAGGACCCGCCCGATGAGCATAGCCGGCACCGCAGCACCGCACACATCGCTGGGCAAGGACATTACGCAGGCGGAAATTCCCGCCACGCCTTTTCGCTACCTGCTGCTAATGACCACGACCCTGCAGAACCAGGCCTATCGCCCGGTTCCTCAGGAGGGAGAGTTTCGGCCCGCTTATGCGCCGGGCGTACTGGACCTGGTCAAAGCGTTCGACCCGTTTCCGCACTACGCCTGGGTGTGGCAAGGCACGGCGCTGGACGACTATTTCGATCGGGGACCGTTGCTGGTGGATGCCACGGGGCAGGCAGCGCTGGTCCAGCACGCGCTTGAACATTGGGCGCCCGCCAATGGCGTCATCATCATAGGTTCGGGCGAGGAACTTGGCGGGGTGTCGGCGCATCTCAGGGCGCAAGTGCGGGTCAGCCTGCCGGACCAGAGCGAGGCCGCCCTGGATATCCGGCCGCATCATCTGGCGCCCTGGCTGGACGCGCTGGACGGCGACCAACGCGATCTCTGGTTAGGCCCAATCTCTACGCTGGTGTGGCGTGCGAGCTGGGGTCCAGCGTACGACTGGCGCTGCCTGGATCGGCCGGTGGCGGCTTTCACTTTTGGAAGCCCCGGCGCATTCGCCTTGCGACCGGACGAACTCGCGCGTTTCGAGGCCAACACCCGCGAGCAATTCGTGCTCAGCCGTGTCTATGAAATCCACGCCATGCCGGCCCATTCCGCGCGCAGTCTCACGGAGATTCGCCGCTGGGTCGAACAGCTGCTGCAGGTAGCCGACCGGCTGTACATCCAAGACGACGCAGACGTGGAACGGTACCTCGCGCTGATCGCCGGCAACCTCTGGCTACTGCATAGCGATGAGGCGCGCGTCCTCCTTAACGACCTCACAGAGTCCCCTCAGGCCCGCCTTCGCAAGTTGGAAGCGCTGGCGCGGGAGAAGGAATCTTCCAATGGCTAAAGCAAGTGCTGGTAGTGCAACGTCGACACCGGCATGCAGTCCGCGCGTTCCGATCCTGCCCATCCGCTACGCGGTCGTGCCCAACGCGGGCGGCGCGCCGCTGTACCGTTATGCCGAGTCCGGCTTCAAGCTGGAGCAGGGTTTACCCAGGATCGAGCTCTCCTCCTACACCTTGCGGGCGCTTCGGCCTGGGTACGTCTACGTCTTCATGAAGGGCCCCAAGGGCGAAAAGTTTGTCATCCATGAATACGACGGCGAAGGCCACTACAAGGAACTGACCTACCTGGGGCTGGAACAGTATCACCGCAGGGATCGTTACCGGACCGTAAGCAGCCGGGGTTGGGTTTGGGCCGATACGAGCCCGGACACCGCCAGCGAAGTCTGGATCGGCTTCAGCCCGCACCTATGGACCAATGCCGTCACAGCCAGGATGGCGGCGGACCCGTCTGCGCGCAAACGCCATATGCGCCAGATCGACATGACCGAGCTGACCTCTGGCGAGAAAACACCCTCAAGCCAGCCGCACGTGTTGCCCGCCAGCGCGTTGAGCCATTGGGTCGAGGACTTCAAGCCCAGGGACCAGCGCATGGACCTGGATTGGAGCAGCCATTCCAGCAAGGACGATCTGCCCATCAACACCTTTCTGGCCCAGGGGCAGCACTATCGCTACACGCAGCCGCGGGTGCCGGTGGTAGTCGTACTTAATGATGCGGAGGGCCTGAGCCTGGATCTCGGCCTTTCGGTCGCCGCCTACCAGCACCAACTGCGCGACATCTTGCCAAGCCAGCCGCATGAGGCCATTGCAAAACAAGGCAAAGCGGAGTTCGCCGTACCCGCCTGCTTCAGCCAGGACGTCGAAAAGCTGAGTGTCCAAAGCCAGCGCTATCACCATAAGAATCTGGTAGCGATACTGCTGGAGCGGACGCTGCAAGCCATGTATCCGGCGGACCAGACGCCGCCGGACACCCTGGCCAGGCTGCGCGACGAATACCAGCGCAAGCAAGTCGGCGGCAGACGACGGGCGACGCTTTCCGAATTGCGCTATCAGGTTCTTACCGATAGCCGCATCTCGCCGATGGGCCGACGCCTCGCTGAGCGCATTGATACCGCCAAATATCACGCCTTCCTGGCCGAGCGCGACCAGCGCGAGGCGCACCTGCGATCCTGCCTCGGCACCGCGCTGAAGGCGTGCCGTGACCATGACCAATGGCTGGCCACGGCAGAACCTGAGCACCGGGACGTTCCCACCAGCCTGGCCGCCGCGCTAGCGGCCTACGACCGTGACGAGCGCCTGTCTGCCGGGGGGCTGGAAGTGTCTCTGGCCCTCATGATCCACCCCATGAGCCAGACCCTGCCGGGCACCGAAGACGACGACGCGCGATTCCAGCGGCTGTCCGCCTGGCTGGACCGGCAGGACAGTCCGCTTTACATGGCGCTGGCGCCATTCAACCCTTTCAAGGAAAAGGCCGATTCGGTCGGCACGTTGTTGGGGGCCGCCGACAACGCCATCGAAGGGCTGGCCGGCCGCTTCCCCGCCATGGCCGGGATCACCGACTTGACCGCTGAGGCGGTGACGACCGTGGTGCTCACGCGTCTGCCAGGCAAGACACGCTGGACCGCCAGCGACAGTTTGCGGCAGCGGGTGCTGGCCGCGGTCCAAGAGGCCAATGGGGAGAAAGCCTTGGGATTGATTGGCGCGCGCTACCGCGTCACCGACCAGGCAGTGCTGAACGATGCCTACAGCAAGGAAGTGAACAATTTCCTTAAATCCGGCATGGCCGAAGTCACCGAGAGTAAGCGTGTCCGAATCACCGGTACCCGTACCGTCACCATCGAGCAGGCCCTTACCCGGCGCGTGCGGCCGAACGTCTCGGCGTTGCTGACCACTGCCGGAGGCGGAGTGCTGAATGTGGGCATGCTTTGGTTCAATGTGATCAGCCTCAAGTCCGCGTATGCGAGCTTGAAGAAGGACGCCGACGTAGCCGCTTCCGCCGCTTTTGCGTCCGCAATCTTCGGTGTGGCAGGGGCCACGGCCGCCGTTCTGGTCAGCGCCCGAGCAACGCAGAAGGTGCTTGTGCTGCGCTACGCGGCAGCGGCGCCGGGTATGGAATTTGGCAATGGGTTCATGCGGTTCATCGCGGGAAATCTGTTTGCGCGGATGATGGGGTATCCCGCGATATTGGCGGGGTTTGCTTCTGATGCAATTTCCGCACTCCGAAAGGAGAAGTATGGCGGTGGGACAGCCGCTCGCTATACGGCCGTCGGAGGCCTGTTGGTCGGCGTTGGATCTGCCGCCATACTTGAAGGCGCCTTAGCCATTGCAGGCCCAACAGTGGTAATTCCGTACGCCGGCTGGGCTGCCGCAGCAATCGTGCTTGTGGGCGCTGGAATTCTTGCCGGTGGCGTTTGGCTTCACTCCCTAGCGGCGGCACGCGTTCACAGCCCCCTTGAACTCTGGGCGGCTCGCGGCGTCTTTGGCACGCGCAAGAACGACGGCGAAATCCACATCGGCATCGCGTTGGACGCAGACAAGATGCTTCCCCCCTTTGACGACGTGGCCGAGGAAATCAAGGCCTGGTATGCCGCGTACTACGCGCCCCAACTTCTGGAGAAGCAGCAGGCCGAAGCGCTGGGTGTCAAGGATGCCGACAGCCGGTGGAAAATCGCATCCTCATGGTCAATCACAAGGAGTGCCGCTCCGAGTGTCGTGGAGTTCACCGTTTTGTGTCGGGGATACCTCATCGGGCAAAGCGCTTGGTCTGAAATGCTCGAACTAGACAGGGTCTGCATTCCCGGTATCCCTGCCTGCTACGACACCGCGGCAGGGCTGGTCCTGCATTACAGGAAGGAAATCACGGATGCTCATCAAATGGTATTGACGGTCAATTACTGCCCAAATCAGGGCATGGACGAAAGTGCCGTGGCCACCGTGCAGTTCAAGTTGGAGGGTTGAGGCAGTGGCTATATCGTGGCAGTTTTCAAGACAAGGCAGAACGGGCTTGGCGCCAGCTATTGGCGATCAATTGGTCAGCGTTGATCGGCATGTTCTCTGCCTGCGGAATCCATGGATAGCGGATTCAGTGTTCATGGGGAAAATGTACACGTCATCCATGCTAATTTTCTTCCTGCTGTTGATTGGGCCAGGATGGGACTCCGGAATTTGGCGTATATCAAGTGCCTTCGACTTCCTGTCACTCCTATTGTTTCAAGTAGTAGTTCCATTTTTTGCTGCCCCTTTTTTATGGTACCGAATATTCCTAATAAAACGCCTCTCCAACTTCTACTTCAACCGCAAAACCCAGCGTATTTACTACCAGCGCAACAAGACGCTGATAGCCTTCGATTGGGCTGAGACAGAGGGCGGCGTATTCGTGCGCAACGAGTTTGGCGGAAGCTCCTTCAGCACGAACTTCGCACTCGCCTTCGGCCCGCGACCGGCACCTGGCGAAGAGAAGAAACGCATTGCCCTTTGGGTCGACAGCAACGCATCCACCAATCCCGACCCGCGCCACGTTGCCCAGGTTTGGGAGTACATCCGTCAGTTCATGGAAAAAGGCCCCGACCGGTTGCCCGAACCAGGCGAGCCGAACTGGTGGTATGTGCCGCTGCACAGCATTTGTCTGACGCCGGCCGAAGCTTGGCGCCACTACGCCCCGTGGCGTACCGGCGAGCCTGGCGAGCGGCAGGGCAAGAAGAACTGGCTGTTGCCGATGTGGCTGGTGCTGTTTCCCTACAACCTGTTTTCGGCATTGTGCTGGTGCGCGGTCTGCCGCCTGTTCAACGTGCGCGCCGCGCCGCCGCCAGCGCAAGCTTTGGAAGGTTGAGGCTGGCATTTGGTGGCGCAGTGGGGCTTGGTTGAAAGTGCAGTGGCCACTGTGCAGTTCAAGTTGGAGGGCTGGGGCAGTGGCTATATCGTGGCAGTTTTCAAGACAAGGCAGAACTGGCTTGGCGCCAGCAATCGGCGATCAATTGGTCAGCGTTGATCGGGATGTCCTCTGCCTGAGAAATCCATGGGTTGCAGATTCTGTGTTCATGGGAAAAATGTATGCATCATCCATTCTATTTCTCTTCTTGCTATGCATTTGGCTTGGCTGGGACTCCGGACATTGGCCTTCATCAAATTTCGACGACCTCCTATTTGTTCTAAAGGTGCTAGTAATAGTCCCGCTCGCTCCAGCACCATTCTTTTGGTACCGAATTTTCTTCATAAAACGCCTCTCCAACTTCTACTTCAACCGCAAAACCCAGCGTATTTACTACCAGCGCAACAAGACGCTGATAGCCTTCGATTGGGCTGAGACTGAAGGCGGCGTATTCGTGCGCAACGAGTTTGGCGGCAGCTCGTTCAGCACGAATTTTGCCTTGGCCTTCGGCCCGCGGCCGGCGCCAGGCGAAGAGAAGAAACGCATTGCCCTTTGGGTCGACAGCAACGCATCCACCAATCCCGACCCGCGCCACGTCGCCCAGGTATGGGAGTACATCCGTCAGTTCATGGAAAAAGGCCCCGACCGGTTGCCCGAGCCAGGCGAGCCGAACTGGTGGTATGTGCCGCTGCACAGCATCTGTCTGACGCCGGGCGAAGCGTGGCGCCACTACGCCCCGTGGCGTACCGGCGAGCGTGGCGAGCGGCAGGGCAAGAAGAACTGGCTGTTGCCGATGTGGCTGGTGCTGTTTCCCTACAACCTGTTTTCGGCATTGTGCTGGTGCGCAGTCTGCCGCCTGTTCAACGTGCGCGCCGCGCCGCCGCCAGCGCAAGCGTTGGAGGGATGAGATTGAAGCTGGTAACGGGACGCCATTCAGAACCACATCCACAAGCTGTGAGATTTGGCGGCCTGTAGATCATTTTCCCCCTTCAACCTGCCTTGTCCACCCAGGAGCAAAAAATGAAACCAGTCGTCCTCGTCGGTCATAAGCACAGCTGCCCCACCCATGGCAGCGGCACTGTCGTCAGTGGCGCAAACGAAGCGCAGGTCAATGGGCGGGCCGTGGCGCGCGTCGGCGACCGTATTAGCTGCGGCGCGATTATTCAAACGGGATCGCCCGGCACCATCGTCGAGGGCCAGCCGGTGGCTCGCCAGGGAGACCAAACGAGCCATGGCGGCACGCTGGTGGAGGGCGAGGGCGGCTGGCTGGTGGAATGAGCGCACCGAACCCGGCCCTTAGCCATCAGCGAGCCGGAGCAGGCCCCGCTACCTCCCACACCCTGCCGGGATCAAAATCTTCCTGCTCCCCCTTCTTCGCATAGCCGAGCGGGTTCGCAATGATCCGGCAGCCGTCTTTCACATAGTCCTGCGCGCAATGCAGATGGCCGTGCAGCCAATAGTCGGCGAGTGGCAGCAGGGCGTCCAGGGCGTTGCAGAAGCCGGCGGTGCCGGCCGTGACGCCGTAGCGCGGATCGGCGCTGGCCAGCGTGGGCGCGAAGTGGGTGACCGCGACGGTGGGGCCATCGAAGGGCGCGCGCAATGCGGCGTCCAGCCATTGCTGGCAGGCCAGGCCCTGTTCGCGCATCTGTTCGGCCATGAACGGCGCGCCATGGCGGCGCATCTCGGCTTTTTCCAGGTAGAAGTCCGCGGCGCGGAAGGCCTTGGCGCGCTTTTTCATGACTTCGCCGATCGTGTCGCCCGGGGCGGCCAGCGCATCGAAGTCGGTCCAGAGGGTCGTGCCCACGAAGCGGATGCCGTCCAGGACCAGGGTCTCGCGTTCCAGCCATTGAATGTCCAGCGCGTCGCACAGGTCGCGCAGGCGCGCGTGCGTTTCGTCGAAATCGACGTTGTCGTATTCGTGGTTGCCGGGGACGTACAGCACGGGCGTGGGCCAGCCGTGGCGCGGCGAATAGGTGGATAGGCCGAAGTCTGTTGCGTCCAGCCGGGAGCCGTGCCGATACGAACCGATATCCCCCGCAAGCACCAGCAGGTCGGCGCCGGGCGCCGGCGGCGCCACGAAAGTGGGATCGGTTTCAAGATGCAGGTCGGAGAGCAGTTGGATCTTCATGGGCACTATCTTAGGCGACGCCAGCGCAAGAACCGGCGCTGCGCCGGCAAACCATCCATGCGACACTTTCCCCAGGGATCCAATCAATTTCGTATCCAGGAGGAACTCTTATGCGCATAGCCCTAGCCGCCGTGGCGCTCTTGTTGGCAACCGGCGCCCAGGCGCAGACACTCAAGTGCGACCAGGCTTCCACGCAGACGGACATGAGCCTTTGCGCGGATCAGGCCTACCGTAAGTCGGACGCAGAATTGAACGCCGCCTACAAGGACGTGACGGCGCGGCTGAAGAACGACAAGGAAGCCGCGACGAAGCTGCAGGCCGCCCAGAAGGCGTGGCTGTTTTTTCGCGACGCCGAATGCGCTTTTTCGTCTGGCGGCGTGTCGGGCGGCAGCGCCTATCCCATGGTGCTGAGTATGTGCCTGGACAAGCTGACGCAGGCGCGCACCAAGGAGCTGCGCGCCTATCTGAAGTGCGAGGAAGGCGACATGAGCTGCCCGGTGCCCGGCAAGCCATGAACGCGGAACCGCAAGCGGGCGTCGTCATGGCCGGAAAGGAGTCGGGCCTGATCCTGGACGCTCAGGGCCGGCCACGCTGCTTCTGGCAGCCGTCCATGCCCGACTACCACGATCACGAATGGGGGCGGCCGGTGGGGGACGACCGCCGCTTGTACGAAAAAATCTGCCTGGAAGGTTTTCAGGCCGGCATGGCGTGGATCACCATCCTGCGCAAGCGTGAGGCATTCCGCGAGGCGTTCGACGATTTCGATGTTGAACGCGTGGCGCGCTACACCGACGCCGACGTGGAGCGCCTGATGGGGAACGCCGGCATCGTGCGCAATCGGGCCAAGATCCTGTCCGCCATCAACAACGCCAGACGCGCGCGCGAGCTGGCCGATGAAACGGGTTCGCTGGCCGGCTGGCTGTGGCGGCATGAGCCCGCCGCGCATGACCGCCCGGCAGCGGTGGACCGCGGCTACTGGGACAATAATCCCACGTCGGCCGCGTCGGTCGAACTGTCGCGGGCGCTGAAGCGGCGCGGCTGGACTTTCGTGGGACCCACGACGATCCATGCGTTCATGCAGGCGGTGGGCATGGTCAATGAGCACATGAGCGGTTGCGTCTGCCACGGCGAGGTCGAGGCCGCGCGTGCCGGCTTCCGGCGGCCTCGGTAGCAGGCGCGACGCAAGACGCTTGAGTTGGTTGCGAGTCGCAAGTATATTGGTTGCGACCCGCAACTTCAGGCGACCGCCATGGATCTCATCGACTTTCCGTCCCAGTCCCGGGAAAAGACCGTCCAGGACCTGCGGGAGTTTTCCCGCAAGCTGGTGCGCGAGCTGGGCTTCATGCGCACGTCGCTGGCCGGCAGCGACCTGGCGCCCTCGGCCGTCCACGCCATCATCGAAATCGGCCTGCAGCCGGGCATCCAGGCGCGCGACCTGGCCGCCATCCTGCGGCTGGACAAGTCCAACACCAGCCGGCAGGTGGCCAAGCTGGAATCGGCGGGGCTGCTGACGCGCGAGGCCTCTGCCGACGACGCGCGTTCGTCCATGCTTTACCTGACCGACGCCGGGAAGGCGCTGCGCGCGCGGATCGACCAGTTCGCCACGGACCAGGTCTCGCACGCGCTGCGGCGCCTGGCGCCGGCCGACCAGGAATCGCTGATCCGCTTCCTGTCGCTGTACGCCGACGCGCTGTCCAGCGAAAACCCCAACGATGCCGCGGCAGGCGCCAGCGGCGCGATCGAAGACCAGATCGCGGAAGGCTATCTGCCCGGCTGCATCGGCGACATCGCCAGCCTGCATGCCCGCTATTACGCGCAAGCCTCGGGCTTCGGTGTGTACTCCGAGCGCAAGGTCGCGACCGAACTGGCCGAGTTCGCGGAAGGCCTGCCCGCGCCGGGCAGGAACATGTGGCTGTATGTGGACAACGGCAGGACGCTGGCTTCCATCGTCATTGATGGCGACCTGGCTGCGCGGCAGGCGCACCTGCGCTGGTTCATCGTGGACGAATCGCTGCGCGGCATGGGCGTGGGCCGCGCCTTGCTGGCGCGCGCCATGGCCTACGTGGACGAGCGTTACGACGAAACCTATCTCTGGACATTCAAGGGCCTGGACGCCGCCAGGCACCTGTACGAAGCCGCCGGTTTCACGCTGACCCAGGCGTCCGAGGGACGCCAGTGGGGCAGCGTGGTGGTGGAACAGCGCTTCAGCCGCCTCAGACCACGCTGATGCGCAGTTCGGCCAGCAGCGCCGCCGCCTGCGTCTTCGAGATCGTGGCGCCGGCCAGCCGCGCCGCGGCGCTGAGGTCCAGGCCGCCCAGGTCGGCTTCGCGCAGGTCCGCGCCTTCGAAGCGGACATTCTTCAGCGTGGCGTTGCGCAGGCTGCCGCCATGGAACACGGCGTCGCGGAAATCGCTGCCGGACAGGTCGGCATCCGAGAAATCGAGCTGAAGCAAGTCGGCCTTGCGGAACGACACGCCGCGCAGCAGGGCGCCGACCAGCAGGCATTCTTCCAGCGACCAGCCCAGGCAAGCGATGCCGTCGAAATCCGAACCCGTCAGCTTGCAGCCCTGGAATCGGGCGCCGGCAAGCCGCGCGCGCCGCCAGTTGGCGTTGTTGAGGTCGCAATTCTGGAACACGGCCTCGCTGGCGTCCGCCGACGCGAAGCCGGCCTGCCCGCCGCGGCAGCGCAGCCACCGGGTGTCGGCCAGGTTGGCGCCCTGGAAGGATGCGCCGGCGATCGCGCAGGCGGTGAACTGGTAGCCGCGCAGGTCCAGGCGGGAAAAGTCCGCGTCCTGGAAGTCGCAGTCCTGGAATGACAGCGCACTACCCGCGGCCTGTTCGATCAGGGCCTGCATGGCCTTGCGGTCCACCTCAAGTCCGGCGTGAGGCGGGAGGATTGCTTGCGTCATGCGGACTACGCCGCGTCCGATTGCAGGCGGCCCAGGATGAAGCCATCCACCGCGCTGGTGCGCCCACGCCACAGGGTGGGTTCTCCGGCGATGGGGGTGCCGTCCGCGGTGAAGAACAGGGCGTCCGCCAGATGGATGTAGTTGGGCAGCGGATCGACCGGCTGGGGCAGGCGGAACACGTCGCCCAGTTCCGCCAGCGACGCGTGCACCGTCTGGCGCGTGTCGTCGTCCAAGGTTTGCAGGGAACTCGTGAAATTGGCGGCGAAGCTGTCGAAGTAGTCCGCACCGGAAATGATCGACCCGGACACCAGCATGCCGCCCATCTGCAGCGTGACGCCGATGCTTTCGATCTGGCTGCCGTTGTTCACCAGGTTGACCAGGAACTGCAGGAAGGCGTCGGCGCCGGGCGTGGCGGCCGGCAGTACGGGGGTGGATTCGATGCTCATGGAAGCGGTCTCGGTAATGTTTGCAAGAGCAACAAGATACTCGAAAGGCGCGGTGGACACATGACCCGCAATAGCGGGATAAGCGGCCGCTTAAGGCGCCTGACCGGGTCATCCGGCCGGCCGCTTGCGGGGTAATTTGGCGGCCTGAATCCATCTGGGAGCACTGCATGAGCATCATCAATTCCCTGGGCATCGGTTCCGGTTCGGACCAGCGCGCCGCCGCAACGCGCGCCGCGTCCTCTGACGGCGGTTTCCGCGCTGCGTTCGCCAGCGCGACCGAGCGCGGCCGTTCGGCCATGGGCGGGGGCGTGTCGGGCGCAACCCAGGCCGCGCCGTCCGAGACGGAGCAGGAATTCCTGGATTACGCGTCGATGTCGCTCGAGGACAAGATGTTCTACGCGGCCCTGGCCAGCATGGGCATCAGCAAGAAAGAGTACGACGCCATGTCCGCCGCCGAGCGCCTGGAAGTCGCCGCGAAGGTGTCGCTGGCCATGCAGGAACTGACCAAGGCCGAGAACACCAAGGAAGTGATCTAGCCGGCGCCGGGCTGGCGCGCCAGGGAGCGCGCCAGGCGGTCTTGCACGCGGCGCAGGTGGTCCCTCAATTCGGCGGGGGCCTGTACCTCGAATTCCACGTCCAGCGCCATCAGCCAATAGGTCAGCGCGTCCAGCGAATGCGTGCCGCAAGTCAGCAGGCAGCACCCGTCGTCCAGCGCCTCGAGCTGGCCGGCTGACGCGGGAATGCGCGCGGCCATGGCGGCCAGCGGGGCGTGCAGGATGACCCGTGGCGGCTCGGAATAGGGCGGCGCGCTGACCGAACGCGCCACGAATGCGCGCAAGTCTCCGCCTTCCGGTGAAGGGCGGGGCGCGAAGTGCCCCCCGATGCGCGCAGGGCCGGCGATGCGGTCGATGCGGAACGTGCGCCAGTCGTTGCGCGCCGGATCCCAGGCCACCAGATACCAGCGATATCCCGTGTACGCCATGCCTTGGGGCTCGACCAGCCGCGTGCTGGCCTGCCCGCGGCCATCCGAGTAGTCGAAGCCGATGCGCAATTGATCGCGGCAGGCGGCGGCCAGCGCGGCAAGCGTAGCCGCATCCACGGTGGGGCCGCCGCGCTCCACAGGGACAATGGCGGCGCGCAGGGCGTCGACCCGGCCGCGCAGCCGAGCGGGCATCACCTGCTCCAGTTTCACCAGCGCGCGCAGTGCGGATTCCTCGATGCCGCCCACTGCGCCCGTGGCGGCCGTGCGCAAGGTGATCGCCACGGCCAGCGCCTCGTCGTCGTCCAGCAGCAAGGGAGGCAGGGCGTGCCCGGCCCGGAACGCGTAGCCGCCCGCGACGCCGCTGCTGGCGTGGATGGGATAACCCAGTTCGCGTAGCCGGTCGATGTCGCGCCGCAGGGTCCGCGGATGGATGTCGAGCGCCGTCGCCAGGTCCGGCCCTGCCCAATGGCGGCGGGCCTGCAGCAGCGAGAGCAGGCGCAGGAGGCGGTTGCTGGAAGTGAGCATGACGGCAAGTTAGGGCAGATCGAGGGCGGAATCTGTCCGCAATGGATTCTACAGTGGCCCCAGTTGTCAGCGGCATGCGCCGCGACTTTCCTTCCCTCTTGAAACTGGAGCACCGCAAATGTCCATCGTCTTTTATTGGCACCCCATGTCCAGCGCATCGCCCGTCGCCAGCGCGCTGGCGGAACTGGGCGTGTCCCACGAACGCGTCAAGGTGGACATCCGGACCGGCGAACAGCGCCGTCCCGAGTTTTTGGCGCGGAACCCGAACGGCAAGGTGCCGACGCTGACCGTGGACGGCGCGCCGATGTTCGAAGCGCTGGCGATCCAGCTCTGGCTGGGAGAACGCTACGGCGTGGAGCGTGGGCTGTGGCCGGCCGCCGATGCCCCGGAGCGCCTCCTGGCGATGTCGTGGTGCGCGTGGGCCTACGTGAGCTACGGCGCGGTCCTGTCGCGGCTGTACCTGGCCGGGCATGGCGAGGCGCCGCGCAAGGACGCGGCGCAGGCGCAGGCAGCCATGGACGACCTGGACACGCTGCTCGCCGTGCTGGACGGCCACCTGGCCGGGCGTGCCTGGGTGCTGGGAGAGGCGTACTCCCTGGCCGATCTGGTGATCGGTTCGGTCGTCGGCTACAGCGCCTACCTGGGCGCGCGGATCGCCGCGCATCCGCACGTGGCGGCGTGGCTGGGCCGTGTCCAGGCCCGGCCCGCGATGCAGGGCGACATCTGATTGCCGCGCGGGGTCTGGCGTCACCAGCCCCAGCAGGTGCCCGCCGCCGGCTTGCCGCAGGTGCGGTAATTGACCGCGAACCACAGCTTTCCGGCGCCGCGCGGGGTGGAGTCGGACGTCTTGAAGTCATTGCGCGGCAGTTCTTCCAGGGTGTCGCGCGCATCCTTGGTGGGCGAACCGCTGGCGGCGCCCGGCGCCAGGACGATCCGTCCCAGGCTGGCCGCATCGCGGTCCTCGAACACGATGTCGGCGTCGTTCAGCGCGCTCATCTTCAGCGACGCGTCGCGCACCGCGGCGGCGTAGCTGTCGGCGGATCCCGTGGGGGCCAGGCTGCTGTTCAGCGTGCTGACGGCCAGGATCTGCGCGGGGGTGGCCGGCGCCTGCATCTTGTATTGGTCCAGCCCCTGCAACTGGCCGGCGGCGGCCTGGCGGCGCAGCCAGTCGCCCCACAGGAACTCGGCGAATTCAGGCAGATTGCCGTTGCTGTAGGCAATGTCCCGCGTGAAGTACACCAGCGAGCGGTAGCGGTCTTCCTGCATGCCGCCGGGTTCCTGCGCATTGGCCAGTCCAAGGCGGGCCGGCAGTTGGTCCACGGTAATGGGCTGGTTCTGGCCGTCGCGCAGCCAGGCGCGGCGCTCGTCGACCATGCGCTGCCAGAACGCGGCGGCCGACGTCAGGTCGCTGTAGTTGGCGTCGACCTTCACCCACACGGGCAGCTTGGGGCCGCCGTCGGCGATCTCGCGCAGCGACGAGAACGTGTGATGGCCGTCGGTCAGGTAGAGATTGCCGTCCCAGCCGACGACCACCGTCTTGAGGTTCGCGGCATTCGTGCCTGGCGCGTCCTTGCACGTGAAGGTGTCGGGCTGGTCCAGGCGCGCCGCGCGGGCCTGCGCGATGCTCTGGAATTTCTGCGCGCGTTCGGCGCCGCCCACGTCTTCGCAGTAGTCGTCGAACTTCTTGCCGACGGTGCGGTTCAGATAATCAAGCTGCAGCGCGGGATCCGCGGCCCAGGTCGCGCGGTCGAAGTCGCCTTGCCAGCGGCCCAGCTTGTAGTAGATCTGGTCGTAGCCGATGGCGGCCTGGGTGGGGTTCAGTTCCTCGATGCGGACCTGGATGACGTCGCCCGGCTTGGCTTGCAGGTAGGCGGTATTGCGCGCGGGCGCTTCGGGTTCGGGGGCCGGCGTTTCGGCGACCGGGGGCGGGGCGGGCAGGGGAGCGTTTTCGGCATCGTCGTCGCTGCCGCCGCCGTTGCAGGCGGCCAGGGCCAGCGGCAGCAGGGCCAGGGCAAAGGCGCGCATCAGGCGCGACGGACGGGCGAGGGAAGCAAGCTCGGAAGGGGAACGGGTAGGCATGGCAGTTCTTGGGGGCTGCGATCAGTAAGGGAGGCCGATCATGCCGGACGCTTGTTTCCTGCTCATTGCACTGCGCCGCAAGTCGGGTCGAGCTTAGGCCGGCGCTGCGGCCGCTGCAAGGAGATAATGGCGGCGCGCCCCGCTGGCGCGGCATCGCGGCGGTACGGGCATATGAAAAAACCAAGGAGGCAGCCGGCTATGGCTTACATCAAATTCTGGCGGGTCTGTGTGGTGCTTGCGCTGGCAGCAGCCGGTTTCGAGGCCGCCGCAGACGACCGCGCCGCTCAACTGCTGGAAGCGTCCGCCAACGGCGACGCCGCGCGTGTCCGCGAACTGCTGGCCCAGGGCGCGCCGCTGGAAGCGCGCGATGCGCAGGGCAATACGCCGCTGCTGCGCGCCACCCAGGGCAATCACGCGCAGGCCGCGGGGGCGCTGATCGAGGCTGGGGCTGACGTGAACGCCCAGAACCGCATGCAGGACAGCGCCTATCTGCTGGCGGGCGCGCAAGGTTACCTGGAGATCCTGGAACTGACGCTGCGCCACGGCGCGGATCTGAAAAGCACCAACCGCTACGGCGGCACGGCGCTGATACCCGCATGCGAGCGCGGCCATGTTGAAGTGGTGAAGCGGCTGCTGCAGGCCGGGGTAGATCCGAACCACGTCAACCGGCTGGGTTGGACGGGGTTGCTGGAGGCCATCATCCTGAGCGACGGCGGACCGCGCCATCAGGCCATTGTGGCGCTGCTGATCGAAGGCGGGGCGGATGTGAACCTGGCGGACGGCGACGGCCGCAGTCCCCTGCAGCACGCGCGTCAGCGCGGGCAAACGGAAATCGTCCAGATGCTGGAACGCGCCCGGGCCCGCTGAGCGAACCCGGGCGGTGAAGCAAGCCGGCGCCGCGGAAAGCGGGCCGGCATTGCATCCGCTTAGAACTGGTGGCGGATGCCCACGCCGGCGGCGGTGCTCTTCAGACCGTCGACGAACGCGTAGTCCGTGCCGTACGAGCCATAGGCGTACAGGTTGGTGCGCTTGGACAGGTCGTAGGTGTAGCCGACGCTGTAGACGTTCATGTTCTCGTCGCCGCCCGTCAGCTTGCTGTTGGACGGGTCCACGTGCTGCCACGAGGCGAACAGGCTGCCCGAGGCGCCGACCGGCAGGGTCGCGCCCAGCATGTAGGAATTGGCCTTAAAGCCGTCCACGAAGCGGTTGGTGCCGAATTCGTCGCTGAAGGGCGTGCCGGCGGGCAGGTCCTGGCCCACGAACCAGCCGTCGGTGGTGCGGCCGTAGGCGGCGGCCAGCTTGACCACTTCCAGGTCGTACGACACGCCCAGGGCGTACTGGCGCGGGGTGGCGCCGTTGTCGATGGAGCTGTTGTTGGCGCCGTTCAACTGGTCGTAGGTCAGCGCCACGTTCAGCGGACCCTGCACGTAGCGCAGGCCGGCGGTGATGCCGCGCGTGTTGTCGGCGGTGCGGAAGCCGGTCTGGTCCGCGTTGGTGTCGTCCGCATTGAACGAGTAGCCCACGCCGAATTCAAAGCCGTTCACCGAAGGGGTGCGGTACATGACCATGTTGTCCCAGCGCATGGTGTTGGCCGCGCTGAAACCCAGGCCCAGGTTGGATTGGGTGTAGCTGGTGTAGAAGGGGTCGATGTCGGCCAGATAGTTCGAGCCGATCGTGGCCTGGCGGCCGAATTCCAGCGTGCCCCATGCGTCGTTGGCCAAACCGATGGTGGCCTGGCGGCCGAAGAGGCGGCCCGATTGGCCGCGCTGGCCGTTGGCGGAGTCAAAGCCGCTTTCCAGCTTGAAGACGGCGCGCAGGCCGTCGCCCAGATCTTCGGATCCGCGCAGGCCCCAGCGGGAGCCGGCCTGGATGCCGTTGATCATGCCGAGCTTGGAACCGCTGTATCCATCGCCCTTGATCTTGTTGTAGCCGAGACCGGTGTCGATGACACCATAGAGAGTGACTGACGGTTCTGCCTGGGCAATGCCTGCAAATGAAGCCAGCATTGCGGCGGCGAGCAGCGTCTTTTTCATCCGGGAAACTCCTGGGATATGGGTTGGAAAAAACAAAAGGAACAGCACGCCTAGCATCAACCGGGCGGTGTTCCTTGGGCTGCATTGTAGAACAATGCGTTATTTTCCGTTAACGAGCGTCAATTCCAGCCTATTTCGGTTCATCTTTGGCCGGGAAAACTTCGGACGCCGATGTCGCCCGAAAGCAGGGCTGCCGGCGCGCTCCAATCGGCCGATTGACCGGCGGGCCGCATAGTGGCATCTTGCCCCGAAGCCTGAACTGTGGAGTCGCCCGTGGACTTTCCCAATCCCCTCGTTACCGTTGACGCCGTCCTGCTCACCCTGCGCGACGGCGGCCTGGAGATCGCGCTGCATCAGCGCGACCGCGAGCCCTTCCTGGGCGCCATGGCGCTGCCGGGCGGCGTCGTGCATGCGGACGAGGACACCTCCACCGAGGACAGCATCCGGCGCGTGCTGCGGGACAAGACCGGGTTCGAGCCGCGCTACCTGGAGCAGCTGCAGGTGTTCTCGGGGCAGGACCGCGACCCCCGCCAGTGGTCGCTTTCCGTGGCCTACGTGGCGCTGGTGCCGGCGGCCGAACTGGAAGCGGCCACGCGCGCGGAGTTCCGCTTCGTCAGCGTGGACGCCTTGCCGCCCCTGGCGTTCGACCACGCCGCCATCGTGGGGGCGGCCGTGAAGCGCCTGCGCGGCAAGTCCAGCTATTCCACCTTGCCGTTTTTCCTGCTGCCCGAAAGCTTCACGCTGACCCAACTGCAGCACACCTACGAGGCCATCCTGCAGACCCGGCTGGAGAAATCCAATTTCCGCCGCAAGATGGAGGCCTGGGACGTGCTGGAGGCAACCAGCGACTACGTCGGCGGCGCGCAGCGGCCAGCCCGCCTGTACCGCCTGAAAGACTTCACCCTGTTCGACCGCAGCGTCGCCTGAGCGCCGCTGGCGGATGTGGCGGATTCTCTGATAGTTGCAAAACAACAATAAGAGGGTCTATACTGGCGTCACTTAGTTTTGAAATGCCACTAAGAGACGACCATGTTCACGATCACCGCGCTATCAGCAGGACAACGCCGGACCGACACGCCGGCCGCATTCACTTTCCCGGGCGGCGAATGCCAGGTCACGGTGCCGGCCGGATTGCGGGACGTAGCGGACGCCGCCACCGAATTCCGCATCCACGCCTTGCTGAAGTCGGCGGAGGACGTCATGCGCCTCTTGATGCTGACGGACGCGCTGCGCCGCCTGAACCCGGCCGTGCCGGTGCACCTGGACATGCCCTATGTGCCGTATGCGCGGCAGGACCGCGTGTGCAATCCGGGCGAGGCGCTGGGCGCGGCCGTGTTCTGCAAGCTGATCAACGACCAGCAGTACGCCACCGTGACCATCGTGGAGCCCCACAGCGACGTCACGCCGGCGCTGCTGCAGCGCGTGCGCGTCGTCGACGCCGCGGCCTTCGTGCAAAAGGCGCTGGCCGCGCCGATGTTTGCCCAGGGCGTCACGCTGATGGCGCCGGACGCCGGCGCCCGCAAGCGGGTGCAGGCCCTGGCCCGCAAGCTGGGCGTGACCGAGGTGCGCTACGCGGAGAAAGTGCGCGACCCCCAGACCGGCCGCATCACTGAAACCCGCGTGCCCGACGATATCCCCGCGCAGCCCGTGCTGGTGGTCGACGACATCTGCGACGGCGGCCGCACGTTCCTGGAACTGGCGGCCGCATTGCGCGACAAGACGAACCAGCCGCTGTGCCTGTATGTCACCCACGGCATTTTCAGCAAAGGCCTGGCGGAGCTGAACGCCCGCTATGCCGCCGTATTCACCGCCTATGACTGGACCGCCGCCGAAGGCGCCGGCGCTCCCGTGCTGGTCAACTAAGAAGGAACCCGCCATGAATGCTCCCGACTCCCTGGCCCCCGGCCTCAAGAACGGTCTCAACCCCTTCCTGCAGGCGGACTTCTACAAAACCGGCCACCCCTTCCAGTATCCCGAGGGCACCAACAAGATCCTGGCCAACTTCACGCCGCGTTCGGCCCGGCTGGCGCCGGTGCTGCCAGAACTGTTCGACGACAAGATCGTCTGGTTCGGGCTGCAGGGCTTCATCAAGGAGATCCTGATCGGCCTGTTCGATCGCGAATTCTTCGCCAAGTCCGCGGATGCGGCGGTGCGCCAGTACCAGCGCCGCGTCGACAACGCGCTGGGCAAGGGTGCGGTCACCGTCGACCACTTGCGCGCCCTGCACGAATTGGGCTACCTGCCGCTGGAGATCCGGTCGGTGCCGGAAGGCGCGCGCGTCGACATCCGCGTGCCGCCGGTCACCTTCATCAATACCCGGCCGGAATTCGCCTGGCTGGTGACCTACATCGAGACCCTGTTCAGCTGCGAATCCTGGAAGCCGTCCACGGTGGCGACCATCGCCTTCGAATACCGCAAGCTGCTGACCTACTTCGCGCGGCTGACGGGCAGCCCGATGGAATTCGTGAACTGGCAGGGCCACGACTTCTCCATGCGCGGCATGTCCGGCCTGTACGACGCGCGCAAGTGCGGCGCGGGCCACCTGCTGTCGTTCACCGGCACCGATACCATTCCCGCAATCGACTACCTGGAAGACATCTACGGCGCCGACTCCGACCGCGAGCTGATCGGCGGTTCCGTGCCGGCGACCGAACACTCGGTGATGTGCCTGGGCAGCAAGGAGGGCGAGATCGAAACCATCCGGCGCCTGGTCACGCAGGTCTATCCGTCGGGCATTGTGTCCGTGGTGTCGGACACCTGGGATTTCTGGCAGGTCGTGACGGACTTCGCTGCGGCGCTCAAGTCCGAGATCATGGGCCGCGGGCCGGACGCCTACGGCAACGCCAAGGTCGTGTTCCGGCCGGATTCCGGCGACCCCGTGAAGATCCTGACCGGCTACTTCTGCACCGACGTGCCCGGTGTGCAAGACCACGCCGCCATGGCGCAGGCGCTGGCCGACGGCTTCGAGGCCGTGCGCGACACCGCTACGGGCACGTACTGGCTGCTGGGCGAAGGCGCCCGTGCCGTGGAGACGCTGCGGTCGCAGGAAGTGAAGGGCGCGGTGCAATGCCTGTGGGACACCTTCGGGGGCGCCGAGACCGAACGCGGCTACAAGCTGCTGGACCCGCACGTCGGCTTGATCTACGGCGATTCGATCACCCTGACCCGGGCGCGCGACATCCTGGTGCGTCTGGCCCGCAAGGGTTTTGCGTCGGGCAACGTGGTGCTGGGCATCGGTTCCTACACCTACCAGTACCTGACACGCGACACCTTTGGATGGGCCCTGAAGGCGACCTATGCCGAGGTCAATGGCGAACCGCAGGAGCTGGTGAAGGACCCGGTGACGGACTCCGGCGTGAAGCGGTCGGCCAAGGGCCTGTTGCGGGTGGACGAGACGCCGGCCGGCTATGTGCTGCACGACCAGCAGACGCCCGAACAGGCGGCGGGCGGGGCGCTGGCGCCGGTGTTTCGCGACGGCTGCCTGCTGGCCGAGCAGAGCCTGGCGCAGATTCGCGAACGGCTGCAGGCATCCTGGGTGTGCCCGGAACCCGGCAGCGTCCGCTGGCCGGGCCTGTAAGGGCGGGCCGCCGGTCTTTCCTGCCGACGAAAAAATATGGCGCCCCTGGAGGCGCCATACTTTTCAACCCGGCCAGATCGGCTCAGGCTTTCTTGCGCGCGCGCTTTTCCTCGCGCACGAAGATCGCCACGCCCACGATCACCATCAGCGCCAGCGCATACCAGGTGATGGCGTAGACCAGGTGATTGTTGGGGAAGTTGATGACGGTAAGGCCGCCAACCGGTTCCCGGGCGGGGTTCTTGCCCGGGCTGGACGCCGCATCGGCGTCGATGAAGAAGGGCGCCACGCCGGTCAGGCCGCGCGCGGCCGCAATGGCCGGCAGATCGCGTGAATACCAGAGATTGGAGGCGGGGTCGTTGTTGCGCAGGAAGCCGCTGCCGGGTTCGCCCATGCGCAGCAGTCCGGTGACCTGCCCGGGCGCGGGCGGCTGGGCGATCTGCGCCTGGGCTTTGCGCCATTCCGGCAGCACGAAGCCGCGGTTGACCAGCACCGTGCCGCCGCCGGGCAGTTCCAGGGGCGTCATGACCCAGTAGCCGCTGCCCAGTTCGGTGGCGGCCTGCACCAGCGTCTGCTGGTCGAACTTGTAGGTGCCGGACGCGGATACGTGGCGGTACTCGGCGTTGTCGGACGTCAGCGCCGGCCATTCGCTCGCGGCCGGAACCGGCGTGGCCGGCGCGTGGGCGCGCTGTTCGACTTGCGCGATCAGTGCGCGTTTCCAGGCAAGGCGGTGCACCTGCCAAGTGCCCAGGGCGCAAAGGCCGGCGAAGACGGCGACAGCAAGCAGCCCCAGGATGACCAGGGTTGCCTTGCTGCGCGGATTACGGGAGGTGTCGCGTGAAGTAGAGTCTTTTACTGCTGACATCAGGGCATTTTCCGCATGTCGTGCGTGGACATGGGCATCATGTTGGAGTTCAGGTGATACATGATCCAGATGGATCCGCTGAGCGTGATCACGACCAGCACCAGCGTGAATATTAACGCCAACATATTCCAGCCGCTTTCGGACTTGGTGTCCATGTGCAGGAAGTAGATGATGTGGACCACGATCTGCACCACGGCGAAGGCCAGGATCACCAGGCCGGTGACGCGCGAACTGTCGATCACCCGGTCCATGACCAGCCAGAACGGAATGGCCGTCAGGATGGCCGCCAGCACGAAGCCGGTCAGGTAGCTCTTGAGCGTGCCGTGGGCGGCGCCGTCGTCATCGTCGTGGTGGTCGTGGTGGCCGTGATGCCCGCCGTGCCCGGTGTCGGCCAGATTGTCCATGTGCGAGCTCATGGCAGCACTCCCATCAGATACACGAAGGTGAACACGCCCACCCAGATCAGGTCCAGGAAGTGCCAGAACATCGACAGGCACATCAGGCGGCGGCGATTTTCGGGGATGAGGCCGTGCATGCGCACCTGCAGCATCAGCGTCACCAGCCAGACGATGCCGAAGGTGACGTGCAGCCCGTGCGTGCCGACCAGCGTGAAGAAGGCCGACAGGAAGGCGCTGCGCTGCGGTCCGGCGCCCTGGTGGATCAGGTGCATGAACTCGTACAGTTCCAGCGACAGGAAGCCCAGCCCCAGGATGCCGGTTATGGCAAGCCAGGCCTGCGTGGCGCCGATGCGGTTGCGCCGCATCTCCAGCATGGCGAAGCCGTAGGTGATCGAGGACAGCAACAGCAGCGCCGTGTTCACCGCCACCAGTTGCAGGTCGAACAGGTCGGCGCCGGACGGGCCCGCCGCGAAACTGCGGCCCAGTACGCCATAGACTGCGAACAGGCAGGCGAAGATGAGACAGTCGCTCATCAGGTAGACCCAGAACCCGAGCAGGGTGCCGTTCTTGGGATGGTGTTCGCCGGGGACGTAGAACACCGGTTCGGAGGGCGGCGCGGCGCCGCCAGGCAAGTTTTGGGCGAGGGTATCAGACATGTTGCGCCAACAGCCTTGTACGGGCGTCTTCCGTGGCCACGACCTGTTCGGCCGGGACGTAGTAGTCGCGCTTGTAGTTGAAGGTATGGATGATCGACACCAGGATCAGCGCCGCGAACGACAGCACCGTCAGCGGCCACATGTGCCAGATCAGCGCAAAGCCCATCACGACGCTGATCCCCGCCAGCACGATGCCCGCCCAGGTGTTGCTGGGCATGTGGATCGGAATGAACCCCAGCCGCGGGCGCTCGTAGCCGTGCTGTTTCATCTGCCACCAGGCGTCCAGGTCATGCACGCGCGGCGTGAACGCGAAGTTGTAGGCGGGCGGGGGCGACGACGTGGACCATTCCAGCGTGCGGCCGTCCCAGGGGTCGCCGGTGGTGTCGCGCAGCTGGTCGCGGCGGCGGTAGCTGACCACGAGCTGGATGATGAAGCTGGCGATGCCGCAGGCGATGAGTAGCGCGCCGAAGGCCGCGATCTGGAACCAGATCTGCAGCGACATGTCCTCGAAGTGGTTCACGCGGCGCGTCACGCCCATCAGCCCCAGCACATAGAGCGGCATGAAGGCCACGTAGAAGCCCACCAGCCAGAACCAGAACGAGCACTTGCCCCAGAACGGATCCAGCTTGTAGCCGAAGGCCTTGGGGAACCAGTAGGTGATGCCGGCCATCAGCCCGAACAGCACCCCGCCGATGATCACGTTGTGGAAGTGGGCGATCAGGAAAAGGCTGTTGTGCAGCGCGAAGTCGGCGGGTGGCACCGCCAGCAGCACGCCGGTCATGCCGCCGATCACGAAGGTGACCATGAAGCCGATGGTCCACAACATGGGGATCTCGAAGCGGATGCGCCCGCGGTACATGGTGAACAGCCAGTTGAAGATCTTGGCGCCTGTCGGGATCGAGATGATCATTGTCGTGATCCCGAAGAACGAATTCACGCTGGCCCCGGAGCCCATGGTGAAGAAGTGGTGCAGCCATACCAGGTACGACAGCACCGTGATCACGACCGTCGCGTAGACCATGGACGCGTAGCCGAAGAGGCGCTTGCGGCAGTACGTGGACACCACTTCGGAAAAGATGCCGAAGGCCGGCAGGATGAGGATGTAGACCTCGGGATGGCCCCAGATCCAGATCAGGTTCACGTACATCATGGCGTTGCCGCCGAAGTCCGCGGTGAAGAAGTTGGTGCCCACGTAGCGGTCCATGGACAGCAGCGCCAGCACCGCGGTCAGGACGGGGAAGGCCGCCACGATCAGCACGTTGGTGCACAGCGCGGTCCAGGTGAAGATGGGCATGCGCATCATGGTCATGCCGGGCGCGCGCATCTTCACGATGGTGACCAGCAGGTTGATGCCGGAAAGCAGTGTCCCGACCCCCGCTATCTGCAGGGCCCATATGTAGTAATCCACCCCCACGTCAGGACTGTGCGTGATGCCCGATAAGGGCGGGTAGGCCAGCCAGCCGGTGCGCGCGAATTCGCCCACGAACAGCGACATCATCACGAGGACCACGCCGCCCGTGGTCATCCAGAAACTGAAGTTGTTCAGGAAGGGGAACGCGACGTCGCGCGCGCCGATCTGCAGCGGCACGATGTAGTTCATCAGCCCGGTGACCAGCGGCATGGCCACGAAGAAGATCATGATCACGCCGTGCGCCGTGAAGATCTGGTCGTAGTGGTGCGGCGGCAGGTAGCCAGCGGAGTCGCCGAACGCCACCGCCTGTTGCAGGCGCATCATGATGGCGTCGGCGAAGCCCCGCAGCAGCATCACGATGCCCAGGATGACGTACATGATGCCGATCTTCTTGTGGTCGATGCTGGTGAACCATTCGTGCCACAGGTAGCCCCACTTCCTGTAGTACGTGATGCCGCCCAGCACGACGATGCCGCCGGCCGCCACCATGAAGAACGTGGCCAGCAGGATGGGCTCGTGGAAAGGAATGGCGTCCCAGGTAAGACGGCCGAAGATCAGCTTGGTGAGGTCAGGTTGATCAGGCATCTCGATTCCCGCAAAAAGACCGCGATTTCATGTAGCCCGTGGCGTGCGGCACGGGCAGCCCGTGCTACAGCACCAGCCCTTCGGTGGCCGTGCACATGGCGCCCACGTACTTGCGCGGCGGCGTTTCCGTCAGCCCCAGGCGCTCGCGCAGCTGGGGATCCATGGTCGTGACGTTGCGCGCGCCGGGAATGCCCGCGCCGCCTTGGGCGTCGATGGCCATCGCGACGCGCATGCACATGCGGTTGGGTTCGACGCAGCGGTTGACGATGGCGTCGAACAGGCCGGGCGCGACCGACGCGTAGTGCTGGACGGGATTGCGCTCGCTGGGCTGTTCGAGCTTCAGGTAGGCCTCGCGGCTGAGCGCGGCCGTGGACTTGCGGGCCTGCGCGACCCAGTTGTCGAAGCCCTGCTGGTCCAGGCCATGGAACTTGAAGCGCATGCCGGAAAAACCCGAGCCGCTGTAGTTGGCGGACAGGCCCTCGTATTCGCCGGGGTGGTTGATCACAGCGTGCAGCGTGGTCTGCATGCCGGGCATGGCGTAGATCTGGCCGGCCAGCGCGGGCACGAAGAACGAGTTCATCACCGACGACGAGGTGATCTTGAACTGGATGGGGCGGTCGACGGGCGCGGCCAGTTCGTTCACGGCCGCGACGCCTTGCTCGGGATAGAGGAACAGCCACTTCCAGTCGAGCGCCACCACTTCGACCACCAGCGGTTTGGTGCCCGCGGGCACCTCGCGGCCTTCGGACAGGCGCGCCAGCGGGCGGTAGGGGTCGAGCTGATGGGTGCTGACCCAGGTAAGCGCGCCCAGCGCGATGATGATCAGCAGCGGGGCGGCCCAGATCAGGAGCTCCAGCATGGTGGAGTGGTTCCAGTCGGGGTCGTAGTGCGCGTCCTTGTTGCTGGCGCGGTAGCGCCATGCGAACAGCAGCGTGAGGATGATCACCGGGACGATGATGATGAGCATCAAGCCGGTGGAAATGATGATCAGGTTGCGTTGTTGCACGGCCACGTCGCCTGATGGCGAGAGCAAGACCGCATTGCACCCGGCGAGCAGCGGCAGGGCGGCAAACAGGATCAATCCGCGGAGCCTTGGGAAGGACGACATGGCCATACCCCGAAACGTAACCGTGGGAAGTAAACGAAACACTACGCTGGAAGCCGCGAAAAATCTAGGGTAAAAAGAGCAAAAGTATGCACGGGAACGCGTGCGGGGCAGTCCTGGGCTTTGGGGCTTGCGGCTTCCGGCGTTATGGGCGTACCGTGGCACAGGTGTGTTGCAAGATCGTAGACAAGGCGTATCCAGAACCTTCTTTTGCGAGCGAACCCATGTCGACCACCACGCAATATCCCGGTCGTCCTTCGCCCATCTCCGGGCCCGGGGCAATCAGCGGCGGGGCCAGCCATGCCAAGGTGGCGCCTGGTGAAATCGCGGTGGGCGTGGTGGTGGGACGCGCCTCCGAATACTTCGATTTCTTCGTCTTCGGCATCGCTTGCGTGCTGGTTTTTCCGAAGGTGTTCTTTCCCTTCGAGGAACCGCTGGAAGGCACCCTCTGGGCCTTCGTCATTTTTTCCTTCGCCTTCATCATGCGCCCGATCGGCACCGCCATTTCCATGGCGATCCAGCGGCGGTGGGGGCGCGCGACCAAGCTGACCGTCGCTCTGTTCGTGCTGGGAACGGCCACGGTGGGCATGGCGTTCCTGCCCGGCTATTCCTCCATCGGCATGCACGCCATCATTCTGCTTGCGGTGTTCCGTTGCCTGCAGGGCCTGGCGTTCGGCGGTTCGTGGGACGGCCTGCCGTCGCTGCTGGCGCTGAACGCGCCGCCCAATCGGCGGGGCTGGTATTCGATGATGGGCCAGTTGGGCGCGCCCGTGGGCTTCATGGTCGCCAGCGCGCTGTTCCTGTACCTGCACCTGACGCTGACGCAGAACGATTTCCTGGAGTGGGGCTGGCGCTATCCGTTCTTCGTGGCGTTCGCGATCAACGTGGTGGCGCTGTTCGCGCGGCTGCGCCTGGTGGTCACCGAGGAATACACGCAGCTGCTCGAAGAGGGCGAACTCGAACCCATCGGCATCCGGGAAATCATCAGCCAGCAGGGCTACAACATGTTCATCGGCGCCTTTGCCGCGCTGGCCAGCTATGCGCTGTTCCACCTGGTCACGGTGTTTCCGCTGTCGTGGATCGCGGTCAGCGGCACGCAGCAGATCTCCGATGTACTGATCACGCAGATCATCGGCGCGGTATTGGGCATCCTGGGCACTATCGCGTCGGGCTGGCTGGCCGACCGCATCGGCCGGCGCACGACACTGGGCCTCCTGGCTGTGCTGATCGGCATTTTCGCCGTGGTGTCGCCCTGGCTGATGGGCGGCGGGCCCAAGGCGCAGGACGCGTTCATCCTGATCGGCTTCGCGCTGCTTGGCTTGTCGTACGGCCAGGCGTCGGGTACGGTCACCGCGAATTTCACGCGGCGCTATCGCTATACCGGCGCCGCGCTGACGTCCGACATGGCGTGGCTCATCGGGGCGGCGTTTGCGCCGCTGGTGGCGCTGGGCCTGTCGGCGCGCTTCGGGCTGGTGGCCGTCAGCGTCTACCTGCTGTCCGGCGTGGCGTGCACGCTGTTGGCGCTGCGCATCAACAAGGTGCTCGAAACGCGCGACTGACCCCGCCTGCTGCGCTCAGCCCGCGTAGCCTTCCAGCACGTTGGCCACGTTGACGCCCACGTCGGCGACGGCGTAGCCGCCTTCCATCGTGAACACCGCCGGCAGACCCAGCCCCGCCAGCATGCGGCCGACCTGAAGATAATCCGCGCTTTTCAGCTTGAACTTCGAGATCGGGTCGCCCTCGTAGGTATCCACGCCCAGCGCGATTACCAGCGCGTCTGCCTTGAAGGCGCGGACCGCGTCCATGCCCTGTTCCAGCGCCCGCGTCCAGGCGGCGAAGTCGCTGCCGGCGGGCAGCGGCAGGTTCAGGTTGCAGTCCTGGCCCGCGCCCTGGCCGCGTTCGTCGGCGTAGCCCAGGTAAAAGGGGTATTCGGTGGTCGGATCGCCGTGTACCGATACGGTCAGCACGTCGCCGCGTTCGTAGAAGATGCTTTGCGTGCCGTTGCCGTGGTGATAGTCCACGTCCAGCACGGCAACGCGTTGCGCGCCCGCGTCGCGCAGCGCCTGGGCCGCCAGCGCGGCGTTGTTCAGAAAACAGTAGCCGCCAAAAAAGTCGGCCCCGGCGTGATGGCCTGGCGGGCGCGTCAACGCCATGGCGGCGCGCGCGCCGTGACCGGCGGAGACCGCGCGCGCGGCCTCGATGGCGCATGCGGCGCCGGCGGTGGCGGCTTCCCAGGTGCCGGCGGTCAGCGGGCAGCCGCTGTCGAACGAGAACAGGCCGACGCGGGCGGAGAAGTTGGTGGGCTCCACGTCGTGGCGAAAGCCGCGCACCGGCCAGATCGAGGGCAGCACGTCCAGTTGCGCGTTGGCGGGGTCCAGCGCGACCCATTCGCGCCAGGCGCTCTCCAGGAAGTCCACATAGCGTGGGGCGTGCACGCGCTTAATCAGCGCCATGTCGGGGGCCGCGGGCGAGCGCAGTTCGCCGATGCCGCGCTGCTTCAGGGCTTCCAGCACGTACTCCAGCCGCGCGGGCGTTTCGTGGCAGGGCACCAGCTTGCCGCGGAACATCTCGTGGCGGCCGCTGTGTTTGTCATGGACGGGGTTATGGAAGATCAGCACGATGGATGGGTCCTGGGTGTGTCTGTGCGGTAATGCGGACGGCGCCGCAACAAAGGCCTGAAAATATACAGCGCCACGGCGGGCGGTTCGCGGAAAACGGAATGGAGGCCGCGCGGTTTGGAAAAGGGCGGGTAGCTGCGGCCGACGTGCATTTGCCGTAATGAGAATCATGATTGATAATGCCGGCCTTCTTCCCTGCGACAGCTTCTTCGCCGTTCCATGTCCCGCCATTCGCCATCCGAAAAAGGTTGGCTCGCGCATTATCGCGAGCTGATCGGGACGTGGACGCGGCGCAGCGCCAGCCGGCATGATGCGGAAGACGCCGCGCATGACGTGGTGACGAACATGCTGCGCAATGGAGATGCCGCGGTGCTGGATCCGAAGGCGTATCTCTATGGCGCCAGCCAGAATCGGCTGAATGGAGAATTCCGGCGCCAGTCGCGGCGCGAGGTGATCAGCCTTGACGGGTTGCCGGATGCCGAACATCCCGCGCAGGCCGACCCCGAGTCTGCGATCCGGGCGGCGCAATTGGCCGATGCGCTAAAGTCTGCGCTGGCCGAATTGCCGCTGAAATGCCAGCAGGTTTTCCTGTGGAACAAGCTCGAAGGCTACACCCAGGCCGAGATTGCGCAGAAACTCGGATTGACGCAAAGCGCGGTCGAAAAGCACATGAAGCGCGCGTTGACCCACATCCATGACCGGTTGCAAGATCATGCCCCGCACTGATTCCCGCCCGGATTCTTCCAGCACGCCCCGCGACCAGGCCGCGCACTGGTTCGCGCGCGAGCGCCTGGGCGCGCTGGATGCGGATGAGCGCCAGGCGCGCGACGCCTGGCTGGCGGCCGATCCCGAACATCTGAGGCAGTACCAATCGCTGCAGGCCCTGTGGCGCGTGGCGGACGACCTGCCGGAAGATGAAATGCGCGCCATTCTGGCGCAGCCCGACGACATGCCCGCGCACCCGCGCCGCCGTCGGTTCGCCATGGGTCTGACGGCCGCCTGTGCCTTGACGCTGGCCGCTGGCGTAATCGGCCCCCGGCTGTGGTCGCCCACGCCGGAGTTCAGCCAGTCGCTGGCGACCGCTCGCGGCGAACGCAAGCGCGTCGCTTTGCCGGATGGATCCTTGCTGGAGCTGAACACGGACACACAGGTCCGCGTCGCGCTATATGCCGACCGCCGCCAGGTGGAACTGCTTGCGGGCGAGGCCCTGTTCACGGTCAGCCCCGACGCAGCACGGCCTTTTACGGTGAATGCGGGGAACGCGCAGGTTGTGGTGACAGGCACGCGCTTCAACGTCCGGCGCGACGGAGATGCCGTGGCGCTGGCGGTGGACGAGGGCAGCGTGACGTTTTCCGCCGGCTCCTGGTGGAACAGGGCGGCCCGCCACCTGACCGCCGGCTATGTGGCGCACTACACGCCCGGGGTCGCGCTGGCCGCGCCGCACCAGGAAAACGTGGCGGCCGTCACGGCGTGGCAGCGTGGCCGGCTGGTGTTCCGCGATACGCCGCTGGCGCAGGTAGTGGCGGAGCTGAACCGCTATCTGCGCAATCCGCTGCGGATAGAGGACCGCAAGCTCGCGCACTTGCGCGTGGCGGGCACCTTGCCCATCGACGAGCCGGAGTCTGTCCTGAACGTGCTTCCGCAGATCGCGCCCGTGGTTGTGCTGTATCCCGGCGACGGCAGCGCCGTCCTGGCGCCGCGCTGATCGCGGACCTTTGCGGGCGTCCGTCCCGGCGGCGCTTTCGTCCGGTCGTTCGTTGAGCGTGACCGTTGGCACAGCACGACTGAATCATTTTGTTTCAAATTATCTATCGAGAATCATTCCGGTTTTTTCCCGCCTGCGGCGTCTAGACGTTGAAAGGGGGACGTCGCAAGCCGATCTCGACCCTGGAAGCAACCTTTGGCCAAGGGTGTCGGGCGCTGTATGCGCGGGCAGTTGAACTGGAATTTTTCGACCGATGATGGACAAGCAAGACAAGCAGCGCGCGCCGGCGCGCAAGACGGCGAGGGGCGGTGCGCACGGCGCATGCGGCGCCCTGGCGATTTCCCTGGTGCTGGCATGGGGCGCGATGCCTCGGGACGCTGTGGCGCAGACAGCCCCGGTGCAGGTCAGCATCACGGCGCAGCCGCTGGGCGATGCGCTGATTCAGCTGGGGGAACAGGCGTCGTTGGTGATTTTTTACCTGCCCGAGACCGTGCGCGGTCGCAACGCGCCGGCGGTGTCGGGCCGCCTGACGCCGGACGATGCGCTGCGCCGCTTGCTGGCCGGTACGGGCATCGTGTTTCAGCGCGATGGGCGCAATGTCTCGCTGACCGCGCCGTCCGGCGCATCCACGCAGCTTGAGCCCGTGACGGTGCGCGGCGTGGCGGTGGGAACGGCGGACAGCTATGTTGCGTTGTCCAGCCATAGCGGCAAGCTCGACGTGCCGCTGATCGAAACGCCGCGGTCAGTGTCGATCGTGACGCAGGAACAGATCAAGGTGCAGGCGCCGCGCAACCTGGAGAGCGCGCTGTCGTACACGCCGGGTGTGCAGACCGAAGTGTCGGGATCGAGCGACGCGCGCATGACCGGCGCGGTGATACGGGGCTTCAGCGACGGCAGCGCCTATTTCAAGGACGGGCTGAAGCAGCTATCGACGGGCACCTATGCTTCCTGGAACGACAACGTGGAGGAACTCGACAGCATTGAAGTGCTGAAGGGGCCGGCCTCGGTGCTGTTCGGCCAGGGGCGTCCCGGCGGCGTGATCAACGTGATATCGAAGCGCCCCTCCGCCGATCATGTCAACAGCGTGGGAGCCAGCTACGGCACGTACAACCGCCGCCAGCTTACGGCGGACCTGGGCGGCGCTTTCGATGCGGATCAGAAGGTGCTGTATCGGCTGAATGTGTTGGGGCGCGACAGCGACGGACGCACCGACGGCTCGCGGGACGACCGGATCTCGGTGGCGCCGTCGATCCTGTGGAACATCACGAACCAGACCCGATTGACCGTGCTGGGCACCTATTCCAAGGAACGCGCCACGCCCAAGAGCTGGTGGCCCAATCTCTACACCTATCCCGAGATCGGCGACCTGCCATTGAGCCGCAGCGCCGGCGATCCGGATTTCGACCGCTTCGACCGCGACACCAAGTCGATCGGCTACGCCTTCGAGCACGATACCGATGGCGGCTGGCGTCTGCGCCAGAACCTGCGCTATTCGGAAATCGACATCGACTACCGGCACATTTACGCGATGGATCTGTTGGAAGATAAACGCACGGTCACGCGGGGCAGCCTGGCGCAGCGCACGAACGGCAAGACGCTGGCTCTGGACAGCCGGGCGTCGCGCGATTTCACCTGGGGCGCTGTACAGCACACGTTTGCGGTGGGTGTCGATTACCTGCGCTACAAGGAGAACGACGCGCTGGGCTTCGGTTGGGACGTGCCAAACCTGGACATCTACGCGCCCGTGTATGGCCAGCCGATCGCGTATCCCGAACTGGAACCGTCGCGCACCGACCTGAAGCAGACCGGCATCTATACGCTGAACCAGCTCAAGTGGAACAACTGGGTGGGCAATGTGAGCCTGCGGCGCGACTTCGTGCGCACCAACCAGACCAGCACCACCCAGCCCAGGATCAGCGACGCGGCCACGACGGGCAGCGTGGGGCTGCTCTATCTGTTCGACAACGGCGTGGCGCCTTACGTCAGCTATTCGACCGCGTTCGATCCGATCACGGGAAAGCAGTTTGACGGCACCGCGTTCAAGCCGCGCGAGGGCAAGCAGTACGAAGTCGGCCTGAAGTACCAGCCTCCCGGCACCGATGCGCTTATTACGGCCGCGGTATTCGACATCCGCCAGACCAATGTGACGACGCAGGATCCGGATCATCCGCGCTTCAGCGTGCAGACGGGCGAGGTGCGTTCCACGGGCGTGGAGCTGGAAGCCAAGTTCCCGATTACGCGGGAACTCAGCGTGATGGCCGGCTACACGTACATTGATCCGCGCACCACCAAGAGCAATCGGCTGCAGGACGTAGGCCGGCAGCTAACGCAAACCGCGCGCCAGACCGCCACCCTGTGGCTCGACTACCGCCCGCACCAGGTGCAGGGATTAATGGTCGGGGGCGGCCTGCGCTATCGCGGCAAGGCGCCGCTGAACACGGCGGCGGACGGCAGCACGCAGTACAACCCGGCCTTTACGCTGGCCGACGTGGCGGTGGCGTACGAGACTCCGCGCTACCGCATCGCCCTGAACATCAACAACGTGTTCGACAAGCGCTACTACACCTACACGTTCCGAGGCATGGAGCGCGAGGCGATGCTCAGCCTGAACTACTACTGGTAGCGCCTACTGCCGCTTGGGGAACGGATAGTCGAACTCGACCTCGTTCGAGTAGAGCGGCGCCTGAAGACTGTGCGGGTCTGTCAATACCGCGGCCATTCGGTAGCGGCCCGGGGCCAGTTCGGGCAGCACGGGCACGAAGCCGGTTTCATTCTCGCGGATCATGTAGGCCGGCTTGCCGTCGTTGCCGTCGTCGGCTCGCCACAGCACGGGCGCGTCCGCCAGCGCGATGCCGCTGTCGCCGGCCTGCGCGTTGGCCGGTCCCAGCGCGACGCGGTCCGCCTGGAGCAGGGGATGCACGATGCGGTCGCCCTGCGGGTTGACCAGCAGCAGCCAGACGCGCGGGGCATCCAGCGCGACGGGCGCCGCGCCGTGATTGTCCAGGCCCAGCGTGAAGCGGCCGCCGGATTCTTCGTCGTCCCATTCGTCCAGGTAGTTGAAGAGAGTCAGCTCCAGGCCGGCTGCGGCGGGCGGCGCGGGCTGGTACCGGTGCTTGTCCACGCGCAGGTCGCCGTAGCGCACCCATCTCAGCGCCTCGCCGGCGGTGCGCACCTGCAGCCAGCCGCGCGGGCGCAGCGCCACCACCGTCAGGCTCTCGCCTTCGGCGGCGGTCATGGCCGGGCGGGCGTTGACGTCGGGCGTGTCGTAGAGGTCCAGCTTGCTGACTGGCACGATTCCGTCTTCCAGCGGCGAGCCTTCGCCTTCGATGTCGATGCGGTCAAGCGTGCCGTCGTCGCGGAATTGGTAGGTCAGTTCGGCCTGGGCGGATTCCAGGCTGAACAGGGCCTGGGTGGTCCACGAGGTGGCGTGGGCCGTGCCGTCCGGGCGCAGCACGTATTCCTCGAAGCCGTGGCTGGCCGCGCCGTAGCGGCAGCCGACGCCGAAGGCCGCGCGGCCGGGATCGAATACCGGGTTGACGAAGCCTTGGCAGGGACTGGCATCGCCGCCGGGGTGCCGGATTTCCTGGAAGCCGCCAATGGCGGGGCGGTACAGGAACAGCCGGCTCACGATCTGCGAACTGCCGCCGCTCTGGCCCAGGATCAGGTCCTGGTAGCCGTCGTGGTCGATGTCCACGGCCCGCATCTCGTCGATTTCCTCGTCGAAGTCGCCCAGGGGCTGCGGAGGGGCGTTGCCTACGCGGACCATGGCGCGCTCCTGTTCGCCGCCGCTGGTTGTCACGGTGGCGGACAGGCCGGCCTTGATCGGGTAGGGAAATTCACGCGCGTACGCGCCTTGCCCCAGCGTCGCCAGCAGGGCCGCCAGCAGAATGCCTTTCACCTGTTCATCTCCCGAGTCGGATCAGGCGGGCATTATGCCCCACAGGCTTGCGGGTAAACGAGCAGTGCGCGTCGGCGGACGCTCGTTCATCCTGGGTAGAATCCAGACATAGGCTTTGTCCGCGTTGCCGCGTCCGCCGCACCCGTCCCCATGAACGTCTCCTTTCCCATCCGCCAAGAGTGTCCGCCCGGCGCCTGTGTGTGCGACCGCGACCGGCTGCTGGCCGATCCGGCATCGGACCTGCGCGTGCTGCGATTGACCAAGGAAGAGGAAAAGCGCCTGGTGGCGCGGCTGGAGAACCTGTCCAGCCTGCAAGACCTGCGGGCGATGCAGGGGCGCATACAGGCGCAACTGGGCATCGTGATCCACATCGTCCCCAGCGACAACGAGGTGCGCACCTCACGCGGCATCTCTATCCAGCTCGAAGAACTGCCGGGGCTGTGCCGCAAGACGCGCGCATCGCTGCCTGCCGCGATCCGGCGCGGGTTCGACAACCGGCCCGAGATCGTCTACGCGCTGCTCAACGAGCGCGACCTGCTGAGCGGCACCTGAGCGAGTTCAGGATTTCCTGCCGGCGGGCGGGCAGGGATTGAGCGGCACCACGTCGGCGGGCGAACGGCCGGCTTCCGGCCGCGTCGTGTCGCGTTTTTTTGCAGCGCGGGCGGGGTAGATCAGCAGCACGGCGCTGCCTTGCTGGAGCCGGGGGCTTTGCGCGGTGCCGTAGGCCACCGTCCAGCCGCGCAGCGCCAGCGGCGCCAGCGTGTACTGCAACGCCGATCCGGGCGAAACATGCGCGACCTTGCCCGCGTACAGTTCCTGCTGCGGCGTTTCCACGCCATTAACCGCCTGATAGGTGGCGATGCTGACGAGCGCGGCGGATTCGCCATGGCGCGCCAGCACCGCTGTCTTGTATTTGCCGGGCGGCACGTCGGTCAGGCTGACGCTGATGTTGCCGCTGCTCTGGCCGGCGGCATCGAGTTGCACGCCGACGATGTTGGCTTGCGAGATGGGCGCCGCGCCCGTGTTGCGCACCCGGACGCTGTACTGTCCCGACGTGCCCGTGACCGTGCACACATCCACGCCGTAGGCCGCGGGCGAAGCCTGCGCATTGGCCATTGCGGCGCCGGCAAGCAGCGCCGCCAGGGGTAGGAATAGGGCACGGAGGGATCGAGAGGGCACAGCACGCTCCTGGTGACGGCAGCGTGCCGGGGGCGGCGCGTCGCCAGCCCCTTTTTACACCACTTGGCGGCCGGGGGCCGCGTCCTGCCGCTTGCCGGCGAGCCAGTGCAGGATGAGCGCCAGGACCAGCAGGCCAGCCATGATGAAGCCCCAGCAGATCCAGCCCAGCACGGTAATCAGCGTGCCCAGGCTGCCGGCAAAGGGCAGGACCTGGTTCAGGCCCTGCGCCGCCCAGACCAGCCCGGACTGCAGCGATTGCAGCCATGCGGGGTCGACCCAGGCGGCAGCCCAGGCGGGAGCGACCCACTGCGAGGTATCAATCGCGGCGCCCGGCACCTGGGCCGTGGCGATGGTTGCCAGCACCCAGTCGGTCAGTTGCAGCGTCAGCGCCACCAGCCCGGTCCACAGCGCCGCGAGCACGGCGAAAGCGACCCAGATGATTTTCTTCATTGAAGTGGTACTCCGATATTTCAAAAAAAAAGAATAGCCACGATAAAGGGGATTCTATTTCTGAAAAACCAGAGTGGATGTGACAAACATTAAGATAAAACCGAAGCTTTCGCCTGGGCGAGGATCAGCCGGACCAGGGGGTGGTGCTGGCCGCGGCGGTTGCGGATGGCGTGGATTTCCTCGTGTACGTCGTCGCAGCGGGCCAGCGGGCGCAGGCCGCGCAGCAGGGCGATGTCGTCGCCGCCCAGCCGGCTCAGGGGGAAGACGCCCAGCCCGCGCGCGGCAAACACCGACATCAGCGCGCTGTCTTCGAATTCGCCTACCACGTTCGGATACACGCCTTGTTCGCCGAACCAGCGGTCCAGGGTCTGGCGCAGCACGGAATGGCCGGTGGGCAGCAGTACGGGCAGGCGTTCCAGGCAGCGGGGAAAGTCCAGCGTATCCGATTTGCGCACCAGCTTGGCGGGGCCGTACCAGTCGACCGGCGAAGACACCAGGCGGTCGCTGGTGAGCCGCAGGTTGGGGTTGGCGGGCGAGCCCTGGCCGGCCAGCACCAGGTCCAGGTGATGCCGCGCCAGCTCGCCCAGCAGTTCCTCGACCTCGCCCTCGTGGCAGGTCAGGTGCAGGTCCGGGGTCTGCAGCACCGGCCCCAGCAGGGCGTGCGCCGCGAGTTTCGAGATGCCGTCCGACAGCCCCACCGACAGCCGCACGACGGGCTTGGTGGCGGCTGCGCGCACCTCTTGCGGCAGCACCTGCCCGATCTGGAATATCTCTTCGGCGCGGGCGAAGGCGGCTTCACCCGCGTCCGTCAGCGTCACGCCCCGGCCGGCCGGCTTGAGCAGCTGATGGCCCAGGTTCTTTTCCAGTTCGCGCACCTGGGCGCTGATGGTCTGGATGGCCATGTCCAGGCGCTCGGCAGCGCGGGAAAACCCGCCCTCTTTGGCGACCATCCAGAAGTAATACAGGTGGCGGTAGTTCAGCATCGGTGTCGGCTCACTTCGGTTTTTTCGAACCTTAACTCACTTTCAGGCTGATTTCTCCGTCCGGGTCAGATCCGGATCATGGGCACCTTCAAATCAAGCGGGGCACTCATGGACACTCTGATCACCTTTTTTAACGCCGATTTTCTCGGCACGCCGACATGGAGCTGGCTGCTGTTCATCAGCATCGTCGTCAGCCTGCTGGCCTTCGACCTGGGCGTGCTGCACAAGGAAGATCGCGAGATCGGCGTGCGTGAAAGCCTGCTGCTGTCCGCCGGCTACATCACCGCGGCCTTGCTGTTCGGCGGCTGGGTCTGGTGGAACATGGGCGCTGCCAGCGGCATGGCCTATTACACGGGCTTCATGATCGAGAAGTCGCTGTCCATGGACAACGTCTTTGTGATCGCGCTGATCTTCAGTTTCTTCGCGATTCCGCGCCAGTACCAGCATCGCGTGCTGTTCTGGGGCATCCTGGGCGTGATCGTTCTGCGCGCCACCATGATCGGCCTGGGCGCCGCGCTGGTCAGCAATTTCGGCTGGCTGCTGTATCTGTTTGGCGCGTTCCTGGTGTTCACGGGCATCAAGATGTGGATGATCGCCGACCAGACGCCGGACATCGCCACCAACCCGATCCTGAAGTTTCTGAAGCGCCACATGCGCGTCACGGAAGGGCTGCGCGGCAATGCCTTCATGGTGACCGAGACTGATCCCGCGACCTCGAAGAAGGTGCGCTACGCGACCCCGCTGCTGCTGGCGCTGGTGCTGATCGAGTTCGTGGACCTGGTGTTCGCGGTGGACTCCGTCCCGGCCATCTTCGCCATCACGACGGACCCGTTCATCGTCTATACCAGCAACATCTTCGCGATCCTGGGCCTGCGTGCGCTGTACTTCGCGCTGGCGGCGATGATCCACCGCTTCCACTACCTGAAGTACGCGCTGGCCCTGGTCCTGGTGTTCATCGGCACGAAGATCTTCCTGGTCGGTTTCATCGGCAAGGTGCCGCCGGCGATTTCGCTGGGCGTGACCTTCAGCCTGATCCTGGGCGGCGTGCTGTTCTCGCTGTGGAAAACCCGCTCGGACGAGCTGAAGCCGCAGTAATTCCAGCCGTTCGCCAGAAACCCGCCCGCCGGCCCGATCCGGCGGGCGGGTTTTTGTTTGAGGCTATCCATATCTAGCGGATATGGAAAAAGGCTGAAATGTGGATTTGTCATATGGTTTTGGCAGGCGTACAGTCGGCGCTACTTCGTTGTCACGCAAGGAACGATCATGACAAGCTGGTCCGCCAAGCAGTACTCCGCCTTCGAAAACGAGCGCACCCGTCCGGTGCGCGACCTGGTGGCGGCCTTGCCGAACCAGGACGTCAAGCGCGCGGTGGACCTGGGCTGCGGTCCCGGTAATTCCACCGAGGTGCTGGCCAGCCGCTACCCGGACGCGGAGGTCACCGGCATGGACAGTTCCGAGGACATGATCGCGGCCGCGCGCAAGCGTCTGCCGGCGTTTGATTTCGAGCTAGCCGACATCGCCACGTGGAATCCCGCCCAGCCATATGACGTGATCCTGGCCAATGCGGCGCTGCAATGGGTGCCGGACCATGCAACCCTCTATCCGGCGCTGGTGGCCAAGCTGGCGCCGGGCGGCAGCCTGGCGGTGCAGACGCCGGACAACCTGGAAGAGCCCGCGCACCGGCTGGCGCGGCAGGTCGCGGGCGAGGCGCCCTGGGCGGCCAAGACCGGCGACGTCAAACATCCCCCGCGACACAGCGCCGCCTGGTACTACGAACTGCTCAAGCCCCATTGCGGGACGCTGGACGTCTGGCGCACGACCTATCACCACCCGCTGGCGGGCGCGGCGGCGGTGGTGGAATGGTTCAAGGGGACGGCGCTGCGGCCGTATCTGGACAAGCTGGACGCATCGGAGCAGGCCAGCTTCCTGGCGCGCTACCAGTCGCTGATCGAAGCGGCCTATCCCGCGCTGGCGGACGGCACGGTGCTGCTGCCATTTCCGCGGCTGTTCATCGTGGCCGGACCTAGATAGGGCCGCCTGCAGGGGCCGCGCTACTGCGCGGCGGCCTGTCCGTCCGACTTGTCCGCAAAGTACCGGGCGGGCGTCTTGCCCAGCGTCTTCTTGAACATGGTGATGAAGGCGCTGACCGATTCGTAGCCCAGGTCTTCCGCGGTGCGTTGCACGGAAACGCCCGCGGAAAGCCGCTGCAGGGCCAGGATGATGTGCAGTTGCTGGCGCCAGCGGCCGAAGCTCATGCCGACCTCTTGCTGAACCAGCCGGGCCAGGGTGCGTTCGCTCATGGCGACGCGCTTGCCCCATTGCGCCACCGTGCTGCGGTCGGCCGGATCCGCGTTCAGCGCGCCGGCGATCTCGCGCAGCCGCGGGTGATCGGAAATCGGCAGGTGCAGATGCTCGGTGGGCATGTGCGCAAGCTGTTCGACCAGTACCTCGGCAAGCTTGCGGTTGGCGGGCGAGCCGGCATCGGCGGGCGGCAGCTCCGCCAGGTGCGTCACCAGCTCGCGCACCAGCGGCGTGATCGCCAGGGTGCAGCAGGCCGTGGGCAGGCGCGGCGCGTCGGCCGGCACGAACAGGAAGCAGACGCGTCCGTTGGCGGTGACGCGATTGCTGTGCGGCACGCCGCCCGGAATCCAGACTGCGCATTGCGGCGGCACCATCCACAGGCCCTGCGGCACCGAGCAGGTGACGCCGCCGCGCAGCGATAGCACGAGCTGGCCCATGTGGTGGCGGTGCGTCGGGGATTCGCTGTCCTGCTCGGCCGCGTGCACGGGCATGGCGAAGGTCCATTGCGCGGGCGAGTCGGGATCGAAGGGGGCGGGCGGGGTGTGGGGCGTGATCATGCGGCTGGCATCGGCGCGGCATCCCGGCAGGTGGATTGGCCGGATTCAGGGATAGTTTGTCATTGTCTCGAAATTCGGTAAAGCACGGCCTGAATAAGCTTATGGACCATGGAAGGCGGTTTGCGCGCTTTCCCGTACCGATTCCGCAGGTTGACTTCTATGTCGCACGTTCCTACATCCCACCGTCCCGTCAGCCGCCCGCTGCTGCTGATCGCGGGCATCCTGTGCATCGCCATGGCGTTGCGCGCGCCGTTCACCGGCGTGCCGCCGCTCATCGGCATGATCCGCGAGCAGCTAGGGCTGTCATCGGCGGCCGCCGGGATGCTGATCACCTTGCCGCTGCTGGCCTTCGCCGTGGTGTCGCTGTTCGCCGCGGGGCTGGCGCGCCGTTTCGGGCTGGAGCGCACGCTGTTCGCGGCGATGCTGCTGGTGGCCGCTGGCATTGTCGTGCGCACGCAAGGCGGCGCAGCGGGACTTTATGCGGGCACGGCCATCGTCGGCGCGGGCATCGCGCTGGGCAACGTGCTGCTGCCCAGCCTGCTCAAGCGCGATTTTCCCCAGCGGGTTGCGAGTCTGACCTCGGCCTATGTGCTGACCATGGGCCTGGCGGCGGGGCTGGCGTCGGCAGTCGCCATTCCGCTGGCCAGCCTGCCGATGGGCGGCTGGCGGTTTTCGACGCTGTGCATGCTGGCCTTGCCGCTCATCAGCCTGCTGCTGTGGCTGCCGCAGCTTGCCAACCATACGCCGCCGGCGTCGACGACCGCGCACGCGCCGCACGGCGTGCGTCTGTGGCGTTCGCCCCTGGCCTGGCAGGTCACGCTGTATCTGGGCATCAATTCCTTCGTGTTCTATGTCGGGGTGAGCTGGCTGCCCGCCATCCTGCGCGACGCCGGCTATTCGGCCGAGCGCGCGGGATCTCTGCACGGACTGATGCAGCTGACGTCGGCGGCGCCCGCGCTGTTTCTTGCGCCGTTGCTGCGCCGCCTGAAGGACCAGCGCGCCGCGGCCTTCTGCGCCGCGGCGGCTTCCTTCGTGGCGTATGCCGGCCTGATCGCCGCGCCCGCGTGGGGCGCGCTGTGGATCATGCTGCTGGGGCTGGGAACGGGCGCTGGCATCATCCTGGGCCTGGCGTTCGTGGGCCTGCGCGCCAGCCATGCGCAGCAGGCCGCGGCGCTGTCGGGCATGGCGCAATGCGTGGGCTATCTTTTTGCCGCGACCGGTCCGGCGCTGGTGGGCGCGCTGCATGACCGGTCGGACGGCTGGGGCGTCGCGCTGGGCGTGTGCGCCGCGCTGTGCCTGGCGATGGCGGTGGCGGGCCTGTATGCCGGCAGGGCTATCCAGATTGGCCGGCCTGGCTCTTCCACAGGCGGACCAGGGTTTCCGGCGCATCCGCCTCGGGCACGTCAAAGCTGATCTGCGCTTCGCCTTCGTACACGACGTCCACGCGGAAGTAGCGCTGGTCGCCGCTGCCATCCGCGGCGGGCACGGCCTTGGGCGCCGCGTGCTGCAGGGCGTCGCAGACCTCTTGCCGCACGCCCGGCGGGCAGGTGGACAAGTCGATGCGGCGGGGTTGCGCCAGCCCGGGCAGATAGGCGAGCCCGCCCTCGCGGGTCAGGCGCACCAGCCGGACCAGGTCCAGCGAAGGCAGTTCTATCATGGCAGCACTCCCACGGCCTTCCAGGCCGCCTCGACTGCGTGGCGCACGGCTGCTTCGTGCTTTTCGCCCGCCACCTGCACGGTCATTGCGGCGAACGCCTTGAAATCGGCGTCGTGGCGCAGGCGCTTGTCGCACAGCGTGTCGTACCAGACGCGTCCCGCGCCGTTCCAGGCATTGCCGTCCAGCGCGGTGGCCGCCAGGTAGAAGGCCCGGTTGGGGATGCCCGAGTTGATGTGGACCCCGCCGTTGTCCCGGGGCGTATCGACATAGGCGCTCATGTGCGCGGGCTGCGGATCCTTGCCCAGCACGGGGTCGTCGTAGGCGGTGCCGGGTTCGGCCATGGAGCGCAGGGCGCGCGCTTTGACCTTGGGCGTGAACAGGCCTTGGCCCACCAGCCAATCGGCCTGCCGGGCGGTCTGGCCCAGCGAGTATTGCTTGACCAGCGCGCCGAACACGTCGCACAGCGATTCGTTCAGGGCGCCGGACTGGCCCTGGTAGAGCAGCGCGGCCTCGGTGTCGATCACGCCGTGCGTCAGTTCGTGGCCGATGATGTCGACGGCGATGGTGAAGCGGTTGAACACCTGGCCATCGCCGTCGCCGAACACCATTTGCGCGCCGTTCCAGAAGGCGTTTTCGTAGTCTTCGCCGTAGTGCACGGTGCCGACCAGAGGCAGCCCGTGGGCGTCGATGGAATGGCGCTTGTAGACGTTCCAGAACAGCTTGTAGGTGGAGCCCAGATGGGCGTAGGCCTCGTCCACCGCGGGGTCGCCGCTGTCCCGGGCGCCTTCGGCCCGCACCAGCTTGCCCGGCAAGGAGGTGCTGTTGGCGGCGTCGTGGATGGCGCGTTCGGGCGAGCCCGGCGGGGCCGCGTGCTGCGCGGGCGCGAGCGTCGCGCGCGGCGGCTGTTCGGCCATCTCGCGCAGGCTGCGCTGCTGCTGATCAATAATCAACGTCTTGACGGCGGGCATGCTGACGCGCGTATCGGCGTGTTGCGCCAGGCGGTCCAGCATGTACGGCGGGACCACTCCGATCAGGGGAGCGGACTCGGAAGGACGTGGCATGTTCGGTCTCCGTCATGGGCGCCGGATGCAAGCCTGGGCGCGGGGCTTGGTTACGGTAGCAGAAGGGCGGAATGCCCACGTAACAGGATGCGGCGCGAAGCGTAAGGATCGCCCCGCGGCGCCTCGACAGCGCAGCGTTGTTCCGGTAGTTTCGTGCGCTTTCCATTTTTTGCCAGACCTCCTCATGCCGCCCGTTGATTACCGCATTGCAGCCATCGCGCTGAACGACACGCATCTTTGCCTGACGCTGGCCGATGGCCGGCGCATCGAGGAGCCGATCCGCCGGCACATTCGCCTGCATGAGGCGTCGCCGGCCGACCGCGAGCAATGGCAGCTTGTGGACGACGGGCATGGCGTCGTCTGGCCGGCGTTGCTGGCGCCGTCGCCGCAAGGCATGGTGAACGTGCACGACCTGCTGTGGGACCAGCGCTACGAGCAGGCCATGGCGACGCTGCAGGCGGCCGACTGGAAGCTCGACCGGCTGTCGGAAACGGACCGCGAGCTGGTGGCGCTGTGGCGCATGGAGGCCGACATCAACAACGGCGGCTTCATGCAGTTTCTGTGCAACTGGGGAGACCAGACCTGCCAGCTTGCCCTGCAGGCGCTGCGCAAGATTGGCGCGGCGCACATGCTGGAAATCCTGTCGCGCATGCGCGGGCTGATCGACCGCTTCGAGGCCTCGCCCGAGGTGGTCCAGCTGAACGATATCTATGGCGCGATGACCGAGGAAGAGCAGCAGGAAATGGAGGAACTGGACCACGCATTCTGGGAGTACCCGGACTCGTTGTCGCGCCTGGGATTGCGCTGGTACGGCGCCTGATTTCCCCTCAATGCAGTCGTGTCGAAACGTCCGGAAACGTATAGGAACATTCCGTCGGTAAGCATGTGCCGCAGCCCGCGCGTGCGGGATAGAATCCGGACCTTATTTCCCGGGGGGGACGCGCGATGAGGTATTTCCTGATCTTGGTGGGGGCGGCCGTGGTCGCCTATCTGCTGGCTCGCGGCATCGCGGCGGTGCTCTCGGACCGTAAACGAACAAGAGCAGACAGGGATTCGAAATGAAGCCGACGGACATCCAGATGGTCAAGACAATCGGCGCGGTCAAGCCGCGCAGCATCAAGGTCGCCGTCGGCACCGGGATACTGTTCCTCCTTATCCTGTTCATCGCCTTCGGCTCGTGGTTCCAGGTGGATCAGGGCGAGCGCGGCGTGGTGCTGCGCAACGGCAAGCTGGTGCGCGTGTCCGAGCCCGGCCTGGACTTCAAGACGCCCTTCATCGACAACGTGATGACGGTGTCCGTGCGCGACCACACCTTCGTGTTCGAAAAGCTCGAGGCCTACAGCTACGACCAGCAGCCCGCCACCCTGCGCGTGTCCGTGACCTACCGCGTGCCGCCGGAGCATGTTGCCGAGCTCTACTCCGAATACGGCACCATCTCCAATCTGCAGATGCGCGTGCTGGAGCGCAAGACGCCGGACGCGGTGAAGAACGTGTTCGGCCAGTACACCGCCGTGCGCGCCATCCAGGAACGCCAGAAGCTGGGCCTGGACGTGAACAACGCGGTGCTCAAGACGATGGAAGGCGCGCCGGTGCAGGTGGTGGGCGTGCAGATCGAGGAAGTGGGCTTCTCGCAGGCCTACGAGCATTCGATTGAACAGCGCATGCTGGCCCAGGTGCAGATCGAGACCACGCGCCAGCAGAAGGAAACGGCGATGATCAACGCCGAGATCCAGGTGGTCAAGGCCAAGGCCGAAGCCGATGCGCGCCGTCAGCAGTTCACGGCGGAGGCCGACGGCATCCGCATGCGTGGCGAAGCGGAAGCTGCGTCCATCCGCGCCAAGGCCGAGGCGCTGGCCGCCAACACCAATCTGGTGAGCCTGAACGCGGTCGAAAAGTGGGACGGCGTGCTGCCGGCCACGCAGGTGCCCGGCTCGGCGATGCCGTTCATCGGCATCAAGTAGCCGCGGCGCCCTCGGATTGCATCGGCGCGGCGGGCATCTGCTGGCGCCGGCGCGCAAAATCCACAACGTGTTCGCCGGGCACCGCCTTGCTGTAGTACCAGCCCTGCACGATGATCTCGGCGCTGGATTCCAGCGCGGATAGCTGCACGTCCGTTTCCACGCCTTCTACGATGATCTGCAGGTTCAGCGCCTCGCAGAACCGCAGCAGGCCGCTCATCACCAGCGCGCCCCGGTCGTGGCTTTGCGCCAGCACGAAACTGCGGTCGATCTTCACGGCGTCGATCTGGAACTGGTGCAGATAGCTCAGCGCCGAATAGCCCGTGCCGAAGTCGTCGATGTACACGCGCGCGCCGATGCCGTGCAGGCGCGAGAATGCCGTGTGCAGCGCCTGGGCGTCTTCGACCAGCGCGTCTTCGGTGAGCTCCACGGACACCTGGCCCTGCGCCTGTTCCAGGACTTCGATCAGCTTGTCCAGGAAAGCCGGCGTGGTCAGCGTGCCGCTGGTGACATTGATGGTCATCGGCAGCGTGAAGCCCTGCGCGCGCCACGCCAGGCATTGCCGCACCGCCTGGCGGGCCACCCACAGATCCACTTCGCGCATCAGGTCCGCCTGGGCCAGCCAGCGCAGGAACTCCAGCGGGGCCTGCTGCGTGCCTTCTGGTCCGGTCGCGCGCAGCAGGGCCTCGCAGCCCGTGCACAGGCCGGTGCGCAGCGACACCTGCGGCTGGAATTCCAGATAAAAGTCGTACTCGCTGATGGCGCGGATGCGCGAGACTTCGGCGCGCCGCCGCGCGCGGTTTGCGTAGGTGGTCGCCAGGGGATCGTGCGCGTACAGCAGGGATTCTTCCTGGAGCTGCGGAAAGGTGGTGTCCAGCGACTTGAAGTACACGGTCGCGTCGGCCTTGCGCTGGCGCTCCAGCGCGATCACGCAGGGCGCATAGAGGCAGACGCCCAGCCCCAGCAGCAGCAGTTGCAGGACGATGCCGCCCAGGTGTTCGCCCGCGCCGATGTATGCGTTGAACAGCACCGGCGACGTCAGCGGCAGCGCGACCGTCGCCGGCTGCAGCCAGCCGAGCTGCACCACGGCCACGGCAATGAGCACATTGGCGACCGGCGCGAGCACGAAGGGGAGCAGCAGCCGGGGATTCAGGATCAGCGGCAGGCCGAACAGCAGGATTTCGTTGACGTTCAGCAGCGACACCGGAATGCTGGCCAGCGCCAGCAGGCGCAGCGACTCGCTGCGCGAAAAAAGCAGGATGGCCACGACCAGGGATAGCGTGGCGCCCGATCCGCCGATGAAGGCGAACGCGCCCAGCAGCGTGCCGTTCAGCGCGTAGACGCTTTCATAGCCCGCTGCGGCGGTGGTGGCGTTGAGCTGGGTGGCCTGGTCCAGGACCTCCATGATGGGCGCCATGGCATGGGCGCCATGGATGCCGAAGAACCACAGCAGCGAGTTCAACGCGGCGATCAGGGCGCCGGACGCGAACGGGTTGTCCAGCGACGCGACGCTCAGCGGGATGTCGAACTGCGCTACGGCGGGGATGCGCAGGGCGGTGGCAAGCAGCGCCATCAACAGCCCCGCCGTCAGCAGCCCGGGCACGATCATGTTCAGTGAGTCCCGCACGTTTTCGCCGATAAGTCCGTCCGGGGCCAGCTGCGTCCAGCGGCGGCGGTGCAGCCACGCCATCAGCGGCACGGTCGCGAGCGGCGAGAGGATGGCTATGAACAGCATCAGGGTGGACGTCGCGCGCGGGTAGGGCGCCAGCAGGCTTTCGGCGATGACCACGTACGACAGGCAGAGCAGCGCCGTGGGCAGGTGCGGAAGCCGGTGGCGGATGGACAGCATGTAGCCGATGGACATGCCGGCCAGCAGCGGCATGATGGCCGAGAGCTTGCGGTGCGCCCCGGCCAGCAGGTCGGCGATGACGTCAGGCAGGCCCAGAAGCCGGGCGCAGACGGACAGGAGCAGGAACAGCGCCGAAACCAGCAGACAGGGCAGGGTCCAGAGCAGGCCTTCGCGGATCGCGCGCAGGGCATTGGCGCTTGCCAGGGCGGCCAGCCGATCTTTCGGGTATCGCAGGAAGACCGATTTCGGCATGGCCGTCGCTTTCCCGGTTGGCGGGCCTATGGAATGCCGCCTTCGGGGGTTGAAAAAATCGTTGCCGCATCCTAGCGCCTGCGATCATGCTTTTGCAATCCGGGTTGGCGGTGCCTAGGGATTCCCCTCTGTCAAGAATCAAGAAGGAGGATGCTTTGGGGCAGGACAAGCGGATCGGGAGGCTATACGATCAGGCTTGCATAAAGCCGCCTCAGCGAGGATGGCGCGCACAAGAGCATAAGCTTCAAGAAGGAGACAAGGATGTCTCAGCTGGATTGGACGCCCGGCGACACGGCGCCGGATCGTCAGGGCTATTACGAGACGCGGCTGGATTCGGGCCATACCGCGATTTCGCTCTACAGTGTGCTGGGCTGGATGCCGGCGAAGACGCCGGGCAACCTGATCAGCTGGCGCGCGCTGCCGCCCGCCCTTGAACGGGAAGAGGCCGAACGCCACCTGCAGGAGATCCGGGCCGCGCAAAGCCATATCCCCATGGATTACTAGCGCGGCCGCTTGCCGGCTGCGCGGCGGCCGGCTCGTGTATAACCTCTTCAATCGGCGCCGGGCACGGGCGTCGAAAAGGGGAGAAGATCTTGCGCGAGTTCGTGGCGACGTTCCTGGATGCGGGACTGCTGGTGCTGGCCGTGCTGGCGTTCGTTTTGCCCGCCCTGTCCGTCCTGGCGCTGGTGTTGCGCGCCCGGCCGGAACGATTCCCGCGCTGGAACACGCCTGGCTGGCGCCGGGCAGGCATCGCGGTGCTGTGGCTGCCGTTCGTCGTCATGGCGGTGTACGGCGGCACCGCGTGGTGGGCGGCCAAAGCCTATGACCGCTACTACTTCTTCGGCCTGCTGATCGCTTTCGTCTACCTGCTCGTCGCCATGCTGGTGTCGATGGGCGGGCTGTTCTGGATACGCTCGTCCAGACGCCGCCTTCGGGATTGAGTCCGCCGCGCGGCGAGCCCCGGCGGGGGCCCTGGACGGACGTGCTATAAAATAATAACAATTCCTATTTGCAATATATCTCGAGGTGCGCCTTGCCTGCGCCGGAATCTCCCCCCGCCGACACCGTCACGCAGCTATATCGTGAACACCACGGCTGGCTGTCGATGTGGCTGCGCAAGAAGCTGGGCAGCTCCTTCGACGCGGCCGACCTGGCGCACGACACCTTCGTGCGGCTGATGGCTGGCCGGCGCCGGGAGCAGGCGGGCGATGAGCCGCGCGCGCTGCTGACGCACATCGCGAAGGGCCTGGTGGTGGACCATTGGCGCCGCCGCGCGCTGGAAGACGCGTATCTGGACGCCGTTGCGCAATTGCCCGCGCCCGAAGCGCCTTCGCCGGAGGCGCGGACGCTGATCCTGGAGACGCTGCACGCCATTGATGCGGCCCTGCGGTCGCTGCCCGCCAGGACGCGCGAGATCTTCGTGCTGTCGCAGTTCGACGGCCTGGGCTATGACGCCATCGCGCAGCGCCAGCGCGTGTCGCTGTCCACCGTCAAGCGTCACATGCAGGCGGCGCTGACCGCCTGCCTGATTGCCTATCAGGCCGACGCGTCATGAGCGCCGCCATCGACCGCGCCATCGACCCCGCCATTCTGAATGAAGCCGCCGGCTGGCTGGTCCGCTTCCAGTCCGAGGTCCTGTCGGCGTCCGACCGGGAGGCCTTTGACCGCTGGCGCGGCCGCAGCGCCGCGCACGAGGCCGCCTGGCGGCGCGCGGAGGAAATGCTGCGCGGTTTCGGTCAGGTGCCGCCCGCTGTCGGCGGCCAGGCGCTGCGCCGGGCGGACCGCGCCGGACGGCGGCAGGCCCTGCTCGGGCTGGCCGGGCTGCTGGCGCTGGGACCGGCCGCGTGGCTGGGCTGGCGCGAGCTGCCCTGGCTTGAATGGCGCGCGGACCTGCGCACGGCCACGGGCGAGCAGCGCCGCATGGAACTGGCCGACGGCACGCGGCTGGTGCTGAACACATCCAGCGCCGTCGACATCGACTACACGCCGCAACAGCGCGTCCTGTGGCTGCGCTCGGGCGAGATCCTGCTGACGACGGGGAACGATTCCGCGCCGGCCCATCGGCCGTTCATCGTCCGGACCACGCAGGGGTCGCTGCGTGCGCTGGGCACGCGTTTCCTGGTGCGCGACGAGGGCGGCAGGGTGCGCGTGGCCGTCTTCGACGGCGCCGTCGAGGTCCGGCCCGCAGAGGCCAGCGCGGCAACCGTGGTGCTGCAGGCCGGGCAGCAGACCGTCTTCACCTCGCGGGAGGCGGCGCCGCCGGCGCCCGCCGATGCGTCGTCGGCTTCCTGGGCGGACGGCATGCTCGCCGCGCGGAACTGGCGGCTGGCCGACCTGGTGGACGAGCTGGGGCGTTACCGGCGCGGCGTGCTGCGCTGCGACCCCGCCGTCGCCGGGCTGCGGGTGTCGGGCGCGTTTCCGCTGAACGACATCGACGCCAGCCTGCGGCTTCTGGAAAAGACCCTGCCGGTGCGGGTGCGCCGGGTGACGCCGTTGTGGGCCACCGTGCTGCCGGCAGCCGCGGTTACAAATTAATCGCGGGCCGGCTGACACTTTTTTCCGCTTCGTCCGGTGTACCGGGTGAATCGTCGCGACATGCGCGCCACCCAGACCCCAACGAAGGATCGTTTCATGGTTTCCCGAATCTCCCGTTCGCCACGCCCGTCCCGTGGACTCGCCGCCGTGCTGCCCGTCGCAGCGCTGGTCCGCGCCGCCGGCCTGGGCCTGCCGCTGCTGGCCGCCACGGGCGCCCCGGGGCTGGCGGACGCCGCCGAAGTCGCCGATGCCGCCGCGCGCAAGTCCTACGCCATCGCGGGCGGTCCGCTGGGCGACGTGCTGGCCGGGTTCGCCGCAGCGGCCGGCGTTCCGCTGTCTTTCGATCCGGCCATGGTGCAGGGGCGGCATAGCGACGGGCTGAACGGCGCCTATACGGTGCGCGAAGGCTTTGACCGCCTGCTTGCGGGGTCGGGCTATGCGCTGTCGGAACAGGGCGGCGGGGCCTATACGCTGCGCAAGCTGCCGTCCGCGTCCGGCGAAGCCGACACGACCGTGCTGCCGGCGGTGACCGTCGACGGCGCGGGCGTGAGCCCGTCTGCGCTGCCGCCCGTGTTCGCGGGCGGTCAGGTGGCGCGCGGCGCGCGGCTGGGCCTGCTGGGCAACCGCGACGTGATGGATACGCCGTTCAACGTCACCAGCTACACCGCAGAACTGCTGGAGAACCGGCAGGCGGTGACGCTGGCCGATGCGCTGAACGCGGAGCCTTCGGTACGCTTCACCGGCCAGATCGGCGGCGTGACGGATTCGTTCTATATCCGCGGCTTTCCCATTGGCGAGGGCAACCTGGGCGAGATCGCCTTCGACGGCGTTTATGGCGTGGCGCCCAACTACCACGTCTTCACCGATTACATCGAGCGGGTGGAGGTGCTGAAGGGGCCGGCGGCGCTGCTATACGGCATGTCGCCCAACAGCGGTGTGGGCGGCGTGATCAACATGGTGCCCAAGCGTTCGCTGCCCGAAGACCTGACCCGCCTGTCCGCCGATTACGTGGGCGATTCGCAGTTCGGCGCCCGGGTGGATCTGAGCCGCCGCTTCGGCAACGAGGGCGAATGGGGCGTGCGGGTCAATGGCATGCACCGGCAGGGCGATACGCCGCTGGACAACATGTATTCGCGCACCGATATCGGCGCGCTGTCGCTCGACTACCAGGGCGAACGGCTGCGCGCGTCGCTGGACCTGCTGACCCAGCACGAAAAAATTGATGCGCCGACACGGCCGTTCCTGGTCGCGGCGGGCATCGACGTGCCGCGCGCGGCGGATGGCCGCCGCAACGCCACGCAACCCTGGGGCTGGTGGAAGTCGGACGGCCAGTCCGCACTGCTGCGCGTGGAATACGACATCAACGACCGCCTGACGGTGTTCGCGGACGCGGGCGGCTCTGACACCAACGTGTCGCGCCTGTCCGACCAGACGCCCACCATCGTCAACGAAGCCGGCGACACGGTCGTGACGCCGAACAATTTCCGGTTCGAGGTCAACCGCAGCACCTACAACGCCGGGCTGCGCGCCAAGCTGGACACCGGGCCGGTGCGCCATGCGGTGAACTTCATGGGCAGCCTGTACAGCGACCGCAATCTGCAGGCCAGCGTGACGGGCACGCCGCTCACGTCCAACATCTACCGGCCCATCACGCGGCCCGAACAGCACATTCCGGCCCCGGCCAATGTGCCCAAGGTGTCGTCGTCCGACCTGTCCGGGCTGGCGCTGGCCGACACGATGAGCATTCTGGACGACCGCGCGCAGCTGACGCTGGGCGTGCGCCATCAGCGCATCGAGTCGCGCAACTTCAACGGGACGACGGGCGTGCGCACCGTCAGCTACGACGAAAGCGCGACCACGCCGCTGGCGGGCCTGGTGGTCAAGCCCTGGAGCAACGTGTCCTTCTACGCCAACTACATCGAAGGCCTGAGCAAGGGCGACGTGGCGCCGGCCACGGCGTCCAATGCGGGCGAAGTGTTCAAGCCCTACAAGGCCAAACAGAAGGAAGTGGGCGTGAAGGTGGAGCTGGACAACGCCATGGTGACCCTGAGCGCGTTCGAAATCACCAAGCCCAGCGGCCAGCTCACCAACGGCGTGTACGGCGCGGACAGCGAACAGCGCAACCGCGGGCTGGAACTGAATCTGTCCGGCGAACCGCTGCGCGGCCTGCGCCTGCTGGGCGGCGTGACCTTCCTGGACGCGGAGCTTACGCGCACCAACAGCCGCGCCACGCTGGGCAACCGGCCCGTGGGCGTGCCCAAGGTGTCGGTCAACCTGGGCGCGGAATGGGACACGCCGTGGGTGCCGGGGCTGACGCTGACGGGCGGCATGGTCCACACGGGCAGCGAATACATCAACCAGGCCAACACCCAGTCCGTGCCGTCGTGGACGACGTTCGACGTGGGGGCGCGCTATGCCGTCAAGGTGCAGGGCAAGGACGTCGTGCTGCGCGCCAACGTGGTGAACGTGACCAACCGCGCCTATTGGTCGGGCGTCGCGTCGTACGGCACGATCTCGCAGGGCGTGCCGCGCACGCTGATGCTGTCGGCGTCGATGGATTTCTAAGGGCGGCGCTCAGCTACGGCGCCTGATGCAGCATCAGCGCCAGTTCCACGCGCTCGCCGCTGCGTACCCGGCTGACCGCCTGCCGGTCCGTGACCCGGTATATGCCTTGCGCGCCCCGGACCGGCCGATGCGACGTGGCGATCACCGCCGCATCGCCCAGGCCCAAAGGCAGGACCATCGGGCGCGATTGCATGCGCGGGCGCTGCTCGGTCATCACGATCTCGCCGCCCGTGTAGTCCTGGCCGGGTTCCGACAGCAGGGCGATCAGCCGCAGCGGAAAGACGCGAACGCCGTCGGCGTGCATCAGCAAGGGCTGGTAGTCGTCGGCGCGCAGGCGCTGGATGCAGGACAGGGCGCGGCGCTGGCCGGCCTGGATGTTCTGTTGCGTGTACGTCGCCAGGTCGTCGGGATAGGACGCGTCTTCGCCGAGCGCCGCCGCCCAGGCGCGGGCAACCGGGAGCAGACGGCGATACAGGTCGGCGCAAAGCGGGGGCAGCGGTTCGGGCAGGGGCTGGGGCAGCGCGTAGCGATCACCGTGGCCTGTCCGCGCGGGAGACGGGGGCGCATCGCCGATCGTGTCGTGCGCCCAGCGGCGCGCATCGCCGGGGGCAATCAGCCCGGGCAGCAGCGCCCAGCCCTGAACGTCCAGTTCGCGCGCAATGCGCGGCCAGTCATAGTTGTCCAGTGGCTGGAAGAGGGGCGTGGTCATGGCGAGGCTTAAAAGGGGCACAGCGGTACAGGCTAGCGCAAGCGCGGCGCCGCGGCACTCCGCTGCTTGCTGCCGCAACACCTGTCCGGCGGGGCGCGGCGAGGCTTGAAGTATGCTTGTCCGCTTCATGAATACTTCCGATGCTTCCCGCAATGACTGATTTTCCCTTTGACGCCGTGCTGTTCGACTGCGACGGCGTCCTGGTCGATTCCGAACCCATCACCAGCCGCGTGCTGACCGACATGCTCAACGAATTGGGCTGGGGCATCACGCATGCGGAGACGATGCAGATCTTCACCGGAAAGGCGGTCAAGGACGAGCTGCCGCTGATCGAGGCGCGCACCGGCGCGACGATCACGCAGGACTGGTTCGACCAGTTCCGCCAGCGCCGCAACGACGCGCTGGATCGCGACCTGCTTGAAATCCCAGGCGCGCCGGATGCGGTGCGCGCCCTGCACCAGGCCCTGGACGGCCGCATCGCGGTGGCCTCGGGCGCCGACCGGCGCAAGGTGGAGCTGCAACTGGCCAAGGTGGGCATCGCCGACTGCTTCAACGGCCGGGTGTTCAGCGGCCACGAAATGCCGCGCAGCAAGCCGTTCCCGGACGTGTACCTGGCCGCCGCGCAGGCGCTGGGCGTGGACCCGCGGCGTTGCGCCATCGTCGAAGACACGGTGACCGGCGCCACGGCGGGCGTGGCCGCGGGCGCGACCGTGTTCGGCTACAGCCCGGACGCCAACGGCCACAGCGGCGCGCAGGCGCTGCGCAGCGTGGGCGTGTCGCAGGTGTTCACCGACATGCGCCAGCTGCCGGCGCTGCTGGCCGGCTGGCAGGCGGCCGCCGCCTGACGCTGGCCGGCGCAGTTACGCGTCAGCGCCCGTTCGCGGTGTATTGCTCGCCGCCGTCCAGGTCGATCACGGTGCCGCTGAGGTAGCCCGCGCGCGGCGAAGCGCCGAAGACGATCATGTCCGCCACTTCGGCGGGTTCCATGAGGCGCCCGAAGGGCAGGTCGGACAGCGTGTCCTGCCAGCGCGATTCGTCTCCCCAGCGGGCCTGCGCGCGCTGGCGCGCCAGCGTCAGCACGCGGTCGGTGCGGGTGCGCGATGGGTTGACGCCGAAGACGCGCACGCCGTGGCGCGGGGCTTCGCCGCCCAGGGCCCGGGTGAAGGCGATGAGCGAGGCGTTGGCCGCCGCGCCGCAGATATAGTCGGCGCGCGGCGCCGATCCGGCCATGCCGATGATGTTGGCGATGACGCCCGCGCCGGCATCGCGCATCTTCGGGTAGTAATGGCGCGCCAGGCTGATGTAGCCGTGCACCTTCAGTTCCCAGCCCGCGCGCCAGCGCTCGTCCTGCACCTGGTCCAGCGCGCCGCCGGGCACGGCGCCGGCATTGTTCACCAGGATGTCGACCGGACCCGCCTCTTTGCACAGGCGCTGCGCCGCGCCGGGCTGCGCCAGGTCCAGGGTGACGGCAGCGGCGTCGCGGCCCGTCTGGTCGCGGATTGCCGCCGTGGCGCCGTGCAGCGCGGCGTCGTCGCGCGCCACCAGGATCGGCTCGGCGCCCTCGCGCGCGAAGGCGACCGCGCAGGCAAGGCCGATGCCCTTGGATGCGCCCGTGATGAGCACGCGTTTACCCGCCAGCTGCAAGTCCATGTGGAGCTCCTGTCGATGTGCGCCGGAAGGCGCGGGCCTCCCAGGTTTGTAAACCAGATGGCCCGCGCTGTGCGGCGCGAGATGCGACAGAATCAGACAGGCAGGACGTGAAGTGCGCGGGCGCGCCGCTGACGCGCACCGCCTGCTATGCTGGTTCCACCTCGGCTCCAAGGAAGCGGCGATGTCGGAAATCTGGCTGGAAATCTGGACCACCGCGCGGAGCGAGTTCGCCGACATCCCCGACGTGGGCGAGGCGACCCGCATCGTGCTGCGTCTGGGCATGGCCGTCATCCTGGGCGGTCTGCTTGGCTACGAACGCGAACGCAGCGGCAAGGCGGCGGGGCTGCGCACGCACATGCTGGTGGCGCTGGGCGCGGCCATCTTCGTGCTGGTGCCTCTGCAGGGCGGCATGCAGGTGGGCGACCTGAGCCGCGTGTTGCAGGGCGTCATTGCCGGCATCGGCTTTCTGGGCGCGGGCGCCATCATCAAGCTCAGCGACGAGCGCGAAATCCACGGACTGACCACGTCGGCAAGCATCTGGATGACGGCCGCGATCGGCGTGGCGGCGGGCATGGGGCGCGAGGCCACCGCCGTGGTCAGCACCCTGATGGCGCTCTTCGTCCTGGCCGTGCTGCGCCGCGTCGAAGCCCGCATTGCGGCCAAGGCGGAAAAGCGCGTGATCTCGACCGACGACAAGTAGCGGGCGGCGTCAGGTGCCGCCCGACACCTCGATGAACGAGCCGCTGGTGTAGCCGGCCTCATCGGAGAACAGCCACATCACGGCGCCCGCCACTTCTTCCACGGTGCCGCCGCGGCGCAGCGGGATTACGCTCTTCAGGCGGTCGACCCGGCCTGGCTCGCCGCCGCTGGCGTGCATCTCGGTGTAGATCGTGCCCGGGCGCACGCCGTTGACGCGTATGCCTTCGGGCGCGACTTCCTTGGACAGGCCGATGGTCAGCGTGTCCATCGCGCCCTTGGATGCCGCATAGTCCACATATTCGTTGGGCGAGCCCAGGCGCGCCGCGGCGGACGACACGTTGACGATGGCGCCGCCCTGGCCGCCATGGCGGGGCGACATGCGCCGCACGGCTTCGCGCGCGCAAAGGAAGGCGCCGACGACGTTGGTCGACAGCACGCGCAAGATGCGGGCGGGGTCCATGTCTTCGACCCGCATCTGCTTTTCCAGGATGCCGGCGTTGTTGACCAGCGCGTCGATGCGGCCCAGGCGCTCGTCCAGCGTGCGGAACATGCGCAGCACCTGGTCTTCCTGCGAGACATCGGCCTGGATGGCGACGGCGGTTCCGCCGCCGCGCTGGATGTCGTCCACCACCGCCTGCGCGGCGTCCGCGTTCGCGTGGTAGTTGACGCCCACCGCGTAGCCGCGGCTGGCGGCAAGCTTGGCGACGGCGGCCCCGATGCCGCGGCTGCCGCCGGTGACCAGCAAGACTTTGGACATGGTTTTCTCCTGTTGAGGCTGCACGTTAGCAAAGGCGGGCGTTCAGATCCATACGTCGTTGGGTGCGCTGCGCGCGCCGCCCTGGTCGCCGGTGTTCAGGACGCCGCGCGGTTCGATAAGCATGACCTGCGCCTCGTCGGGTGCGCAGGGCTTGTGTTCCACGCCCTTGGGGATAACCGTCATCTCGCCGGGGCCCAGCTCGATGGCGCCGTCGCGCAGTTCGATGCGCAGCCGGCCCTGGACGACGATGAAGGTCTCGTCCGTGTCGGCGTGCGAATGCCAGACGAACTCGCCGCGCAGCTTGACGAGCTTGAACTGGTAGTCGTTCATTTCGGCGACGACCTTGGGCATCCAGTGTTCGTGGATCAGCGCCAGCTTGGCGGCGAGATTGATGGGTTGCATGGAAGGCATGGCGGCACCGGGGCAAGGGAAAGAGTCCCCACGATACGCCGCCCCTGGCCGCACCGTCTTGTACGATCGAGCAGGTTTTTTCCGAGCCGCCCGGCTCAGGCTTGCAGCATCCGCCGCCAGCGGTCGGGTGCGATGCCGAAGGCCTGGACGTGCCGGCGCGTCAGGTGGCTTTGATCGGTGAAACCGGCATCGGCCGCGGCTTGCGCCAGCGGCAGGCCCGCCGCGATGAGCCGCCGGGCCAGGTCCAGGCGCCGCAGCATCACGTAGCGGTACGGGCTGGTGCCGAATAGCGCGCGGAAATCCCGCGACAGGCTCCAGCGGTCGACGCCCGCCGCCCGCGCCAGGTCGTCCAGGGTAATGGCCTGGTCCAGCGACGCGTGGATGTAGTGCCGGGCACGGTCCGCGGCGGCGTAGTCGGGCAGGCGCCGTCCCGTCCGGCCGCCCGCGGCGGCGCTGAGCGCATGGGCCAGCTCGAACAGCGCGTCGTCCTCTTGCAGCGGATCTATCGGTTCGCCAGCGTCCTGCAGCAGCGCGCCGCTGGCCGCGTACAGGCGGGGATCGGCGCTGATGCCGTCGCGGACGAACGGCAACGGCCGGCCGCCCAGGATCTGCTGGATCAGCGCCGGCTCTACATAGATCATGCGGTAGCGGAAGCCCGCGTCGGTGCCGGCTTGGCCGTCGTGCGCTTCGTCGGGATGCAGCACGATGGTGCCGCCCGGCAGGCTGTGCCGGTAGCCGCGGCGATAGTGGAAGCTCTGCACCCCGGACAGCGTGCGCCCGATGGCGTAGGTGTCGTGGCGATGCATGTCGTAGCCATGGCCGCCAAAGTAGGCTTCGATGCGTTCGACGCGGCTGGATGGCGCGGCGCGCCGGATCCAGTCGCGCTGGGGTTGCGTCCGTGCCATGGCGTGGCGGCGGCTAGGCCTGCGCCTTCAGCTGGACCAGCACGAACTCGTTGCCGTACAGGTCGATGAAATGGGCGTACGTGGCGGTCTCGTCATGCACAGGCTCCTTGGTGAAGCGCACGCCCTTGGCCGCGAACCGGCCGTGGTCGCGCAGCACGTCGTCGGTGTAGAACACGCCCACCGGCTGGCCGCCGGTCTGGTCGCCGACGCGGTCGCGCTGCGCCCCGGTCTGGGCCTGCAGCAGCCATACGCCGACCGAAGGCTGTTCGGGCAGGCGCAGGTGCACGTAACGCTGCTGGCCCATGGGCATGTCGACGAACACTTCCATTCCCAGCTTGTCCTGGTAGAAGGAAATGGCGGTGTCGTAGTCGTTCACGAGCAGGACAAGACGGCCCAGCGAATGCATGTCAGGACTCTCTTGAAGTTGAGTGTGCGGCCATGCTAACCCAGCGCCGGGCCATTTTCCGTTAATCCCCTTCGCTGAGCAGGCGCAGGCCCACCAGGGGATAGCGCGTCTCCTGGGTATTCCAGTTGCGGTACGACGAACGGGTGTACAGCGCCCACGTGTGCCAGGAGCCGCCGCGCCGGACGCGCACGTTGCCGGTGGCCGGGCCCTGCGGGTCGTCGACGGGGGAGCGCGCGTAGTAGTCCTCGCCATACCAGTCCGCCACCCATTCCCAGGCGTTGCCGTGCATGTCGTACAGGCCGAATGCATTGGGGCTGTAGCTGGCGACGGGCGCCGTGAACGTGTTGCCGTCGTGGCGGACCGAGGCGTAGGGCTGCCATTTGGGCCACAGCGGCTGGGCGTCGGCGTCGAAGCCGTTGCCGACGTCGGGCATGGCCGCCGGGTCGTCGCCGTTCTGGTAGCGGGTGCGTGTGCCGGCGCGGCAGGCGTATTCCCATTCGGCCTCGGTGGGCAGGCGGTAGACGCGGCCTTCTTTCTGGGTCAGCCAGCGCGCCAGCGCGGTGGCGTCGTTCCAGCTGATGTTCACGACCGGATGGTCGTCGCCCTGCGCAAAGCCCGGATTGCGCCAGGAGTAGCGGCGGTCGCGGCCTTCGAAGGCGTCGCCGCTCTGGGATTTTTCCGGATCGTAGGCGGCGTTGTAGCCGTAGCCGCCGGTGCCGTCGGCTTCGGATTCCGGGACATAGCCGGACGCTTCGATGAAGCGCCGGAACTGGCCCACGGTGACTTCGGTGCGTTCAAGGTAGAACGGCCGGGTGATGCGCACGGTGTGCACGGGCGCCTCGTCGAACAGCTGTGCGAACCGGTCAGCCGGATACTGCGGATAGGCGGCGGCCAGTGTGTCGGGCGCTTCGTCGCTGCCCATCTGGAACGTGCCGGCGGGCACGCGCACGAAGGTCATGCCCAGCGAATTTTCGAACTGGACGGGCGGTTCCGCGGCGAGGGCGGCCGCCGGCAGCAGGGCGCAGAGCAGGACCAGGGCAGTGCAGGGTCGCATGGTGTCTGAACGGGCAGGGTGTGAAGGTGCGCAATAGTAGGGCCGCCGCGTGCGGGCCGCCAGACGCGGGGAACCCTCATGCCGGAAGCGCTGCGGTCAGGACGGCGCTTTCTGCCGGTCCAGCCATTGCCGCGGGGACGCGCCGATCTTCTGGCTGAAGACGCGCGATAGCGCCGAGGCGTTCGCGTAGCCCAGCTCCAAGGCGATCGTCTTGACCGCCTGGCCGTCGCGCAGGCGCGACTGGGCCAGCGCCAGGCGCCAGTCCGCCAGGTAGTCCGCGGGAGGCTGGCCGACCAGGTCTTTGAAGGCGGCGGCAAAGGCGCTGCGCGACATGCCGGCCCGGGCAGCCAGATCGGCAAGGCTCCACGGCGCGCCGGGCGCTTCATGCATGGCGACCAGCGCGCGGGCCAGGCGCGGATCGGACAGCCCGGTCATGACGCCGACCTGGATGCCGGCTTCTTCGGCGTGGTCGATCAGCCAGCGCAGTAACTGGATCAGCACCACTTCGAACAGGCGGTCCGCCAGCAGCCGCTGGCCGCAGCGCACCTGTTCCGTTTCGGCGAAGAGCAGCCCCAGGGCCTGTTCCAGGCCGCCGACGCGCGCCAGCGGCAGCGCGATCAGGGGCGGCAGCGCGCGCACCAGCGGGTGGCGGTCGCCGCCGTCGAAGTGCAGGGTGGCGCAGGTGAAGTCCGACCCGTCCTGCGGCGGGTTGTGGAATTCGTGGTGCACCGGGCGCGGGTAGAAGAGCAGGGTCGGCTCGGCCACGCGCAGCCGGCGGGGCAGGCCGCTGCCCGGACGGTGCCCGACTTCCATGTCGCCGCGCCGCAGCACGTGCAGGAAGCCGCGGCCGGGTTCCGGGGCGAACCGGTTCAGGCCGCACAGCGGGCCCGCATGGAAAAGCTGCGCGCGCACGCGGAACCGCTCCAGCAGGGGGGACAGGCGATCTATCGAAGTCGTCATGACGAGCCTGGACGAATAGATATGAAGTGTGGACGATAAGTATCCAATATAACTCCGGCCGCGAACATACTGACGCAAAGGCAGACGGCAACCGCCAGCAGCCTTGTCCCTAACCTCAATGAAAGGAAATCATCATGTCCCGCGTACCGCTTATCGACACTTCCGTTGCCCCCGCCGCCAGCAAGGGCCTGCTTGACCAGATCCACGGCGCCTTCGGCGCGACGCCCAACATGTTCCGCGCCGTGGCGAATTCGCCGGCCGCCCTCAAGAGCATGTGGGCATCTTTTGGCGCGCTGGGCGGCGGCGTGCTGCCGGCCCAGCTGGGCGAAAAGATCGCCGTCGCCGTGGCCGACAGCAACCGCTGCGAATACTGCCTGGCCGCGCATACCGCGCTGGGCAGGAAGGCCGGCGCCAGCGCCGCGGAGATGGCGGCCGCCCAGGCGGGCCGTGCCGACGATCCGCAGACCGCCGCCGCGCTGGATTTCGCGCTCAAGCTGGTGCGCCAGCATGGCCAGGTGGGCGACGGCGACGTGGCGGCGCTGCGCGCGGCCGGATTCAACGACGAGCAGATCGTCGAGATCGTGGCGCATGTCGCCCTGAACCTGTTCACCAACTATGTGAACGTGGCCTTCAACGTGCCGGTGGATTTTCCCCGCGTGCAACTGCGTGCGGCGTGAGCCAGCGCAGCGCTGACGCTGGCGCGGAACCCCGGTGTCAGGACGGGGCGGGCCAGGGGGCGTTGACGGCTCCCTAGCCCGCCTTGCGGATCGTGAAGTTGATGCGCACGCTGCCCAGTTGCGGGTGCGGCAGGTCTTGCAGCGGCATCACGCCGTGATAGCGCAGCCGGTCCACGCCGCCCCAGACGACGACGTCGCCATGAAACAGCGGCACGCGCTCGGCGCGGTCGGCGCGCGCGTCGCCGCCGAAGAGGAACATGGCCGGCATCCCCAGCGACACGGACACGATGGGCGCGGCGTAGTCGCGCTCATTCCTGTCCTGGTGCAGAGACAGGCGCGATCCCGGTTCGTAGCGGTTGACCAGGCAGGCGTCCGGCGCAAATCCCGGAAATCCGGCCTCGGCGGCGGCGTCGGCCGCCAGGCGCAGGAACGACTGCGGCATGGCGGGCCAGGGCTGGCCGGACTGCGGATCAATGCGGCTGTAGCGATAGCCGCGGGCGTCGGTCGTCCAGCCCAAGCCGCCGCAGTTGGTCAGCGCCACCGACATGGTGTAGCCCCCGGGCGTCTCCATGTGGCGGAACGGCGCCTGAGCCGTCACCGCGTCCACCCCGGCCAGCAGCTCATCGACCACAGGCAGCGCGTAGCCGCGCAGGACGACGGCTTGCGGGCCGAGCGCCACGCGTCCGTGCTGGACGGGATCATCGCCGCCAAAGAGGTCCAGGGTGCAAGCCATGTCAGAGCGCGTCGTGGAAGATGATGCCCAGCGTGTGGCGGCGGCCCGTGCGCAGCTCGCTCACGCCATGGCGCATCGCCGCCTTGCGCCAGCCGCGCACGCCGGGCACGGGGCGCTGGTTGACGGTGAACACCAGCGCGTCGCCCTGCCGCAGGGGCAGGACATCGGCCCGCTGTTCGCGGCTGCCGGTTTCCGTCATGACGAATTCGCCGCCGGTGAAATCCTCGCCGGGACGCGACAGAAGCACCGCCACCTGCAGGGGGAACACGTGTTCGCCGTACAGGTCCTGGTGCAGGCAGTTGTAGTCGCCCGGCCCGTATTGCAGGATGAGCGGCGTGGGCCGCCGCTGGCCGGCCGCGTGGCAGCGCGCCAGGAATGCGGCGTGGTCTGCGGGATACTGCGCGGCGATGCCCATCTGCCGGTTCCAGCGATTGGCGATCGGCGCCAGGCGCGGGTACAGGGCGCTGCGCAGGTCTTGCAGCAGGCCGGGCAGGGGATAGCGGAAATACTTGTACTCGCCGCGGCCAAAGCCGTGGCGCGCCATTACTACCCGGCTGCGGTAGCGGTCTTCGTCCGGGTAGGCGGCGGACAGGGCCGCGCAGTCGCCGGCGGGAAGCAGGCCGGGCAGGATGGTGCTGCCGTGGGCGTCGAGCTCCACGGCGGCGCGGATCCAGTCTTGCTGGCTGATAAGGGCTTCGGCGGGCGCCAGGGTCATGATTGCGGGAAAACGGTAAGGGCCAGACCCAGTCTACGCCTTGCGCGCGGGCCGGCCACTCCGCTTGTTGCTCGGCTACAGCAGGGGTTCCAGCGGCAGCATCGACGCGAACCACACCGTTATCCGCTGCCACACGTTGGCGCCCGGCTCGCGGTCGTACCGGATGGTCTTGCCGTCGCGCTGTTCCAGCCAGTAGAGCTTGCCCATGTCGTCCAGCCGGACCTGATAGGCGGTGCGCAGCACGTCCTGGTCGAACGCGTCGGCGATGTGCCTGGCCAGCGTGGGGCTGTCGATGACGAAGCCGAGTTCGGTATTGAGCTGCGCGGAACGCGGGTCGAAATTGAATGAGCCCACGAAGACCCGCTGGCCGTCCACGGCAAAGGTCTTGGCGTGCAGGCTCGACCCCGAGCTGCCGAAGGGGCCCAGGCTCTTGTTGCGCTCGGCGCCCTGCGCCATGCGCTTCATTTCGTAGAGTTCCACGCCGGCGGCCAGCAGGTCCTTGCGGCGCTTGGCGTAGCCGGAATGCACGATGGCCACGTCGGTGGCTTCCAGCGCGTTGGTCAGGACCCGCACCCTGACGCCGTTGCGGGCCATTTTCGCGAAGGCCTGCGTGCCGCTCGCGGTGGGCACGAAATAGGGCGACACCAGCGCCAGGTCGGCGGCGGGCACGCCCAGGATTTCGTGCAGCTGATGCGGCAGCGTCGCTTCGCGCGGCGCGGTGCCGAGGGTCTTGCGGGGATCGTCGCTGACCATCCGCGTCGTCGCCCATTCCAGGCTGAGCTCGCCTTGCAGCAGCTGGCGGATGAAGGGCAGTTCCCGCATGGCTTCGGCGTAGGCCGCGGCTTCGGGCGATTGCTCGACGCTGGCGGCGTCGGCCTCCAGTACTTCGAGTTCATGGGGAACGGCCTTCTTGAGCAGGCCCGCCACCGGATAGGCCGAATCGCTGCTCCAGTAGCGGTCGAAATCCGACGAGACGTCGCTGACCGCCGCGCCGATGGCCAGGACGTCCAGGTCCGTGAACAGCACGCCGTCGGTTGCGCCGAAGTATTCGTCGCCGATGTTGCGGCCGCCGATGATCGTAGCCTGGTTGTCCGCCGTGAAGGACTTGTTGTGCATGCGGCGGTTCAGGCGGCTGAAGTCCGTCAGGTAGCCCAGCGTCTTGGGCCAGCGCACCGTGAACGGGTTGTACAGCCGCACCTCGATGTTCGGGTGGCCGTCCAGCGCGGACAGCGTCTGGTCCAGCCCCGAGGTGCCGTTGTCGTCCAGCAGCAGGCGCACCCGCACCCCGCGGTCGGCGGCCTCGTGCAGCGCTTCCAGCAGCATGGTGCCGGTCATGTCGGCATGCCAGATGTAGTACTGCACGTCCAGGCTGCGTTCGGCCGCGCGCGCCAGCATCATGCGGGCGGCGAAGGCGTCGTGGGGATCGGCCAGCGCGTGGATGCCGGACTTTCCGGGGTGCGCGGCCGCCAGCGGCGCAATGGCCTGGCCCAGCGGCGTGGCCGACGATTCCGCCGGGGTGAGCGCTTTCGAGACGCTTCGTTCGTCCAGCGAGGGCAGGGAGCAACCAGCAAGAAACGCGCAAAAGAGGGTCATGAATAGGGGCTTGGCCATTTGCATGACCGGTATTGTGCCTAATCAATGTGGAATCGGCGGAAGTGTGTTGGTTGCCGCCTGTATCAGGCTTCCAAAATCGCATGGGCTTGACATGTTTTCATATATGAGAGAAATTCCCTTATATGGAAAACATAACGACAATCGACCCCGGGCTGGACCTGCGCCTGGCCGCCAGGCTCAAGGCGCTGCGCCAGGACCGCGGCTGGTCCCTGGACGATCTGGCCGGCCGCGCCGGCATCAGCCGCGCAACGCTGTCGCGCCTGGAAAATGCCGAGGTCAGCCCCACTGCCAGCGTGCTGGGCAAGCTGTGCGCCGCCTATGGCCTGACGATGTCGCGCCTGATGCTGATGGTGGAGGACGACTTCGTCGCCCGTGTGCCGGAACGCGACCAAGCCGTCTGGGTGGACGACAGCGTGGGTTTTCGCCGGCGTTCGGTGTCGCCGCCGGCCCAGCGCCTGGCGGGCGAAGTGCTGGCCTGCGAACTGGCCGCGAACGCCCGCATCGCCTACGAACAATCGCCCCGGCCGGGCCTGGAGCACCACCTGCTGATGCTCGACGGCCAACTGTCCATCACGGTCGATGGCCAGGCGCACGACCTCGTTACTGGCGACTGCCTGCGCTACCAGCTGTTCGGCGCCAGCGCCTTCGCCACCCCGCCGCACAGCGGCGCCCGCTATCTCCTGTTCATCGTCTGAGCCCGTCATGACCCACGCAAGCCTTGAATTGACCCTGCTGCCGGCGGATGCCGCCGCCGCCTGCCTGCCCGATCTGGCCACGCTGCTGCACGCCTGCGTGCAGGGCGGCGCCAGCGTCAGCTTCGTGTTGCCCTTTACCGCGGAAGACGCGCAGACGTTCTGGCGCGCCAAGGTCTTGCCCGGCGTGGCGGGCGGCGCGGTCAAGCTGTGGGTGGCGCGCGTGGACGGCCGGCTGGCGGGTTCGGTCCAGCTGGACACCGACACCCCGCCCAACCAGCCGCACCGCGCCGAGATCCGCAAGCTGCTGGTGCACCCGGATTTCCGCCGCCGCGGCATCGCCCGCAGGCTGATGCAGGAGGCGCACGCCATGGCCGCCCGTCTGGGCCGCACCCTGATCACGCTGGACACGCGCACGGGAGATTCCGCCGAGCCCCTGTATGCGTCGCTGGGCTACCGGACTGTGGGGGTGATCCCCGGTTTCGCCCGCGATCCGATTGATGCGGGCAAGGTGGACGGAACGACGATCATGTACAGGCAGGGATGAGCGCCGTCACGGACGCGGCGCTCAGGCCAGCGGTTTGATGCCCACGCTGTAGGGCGGGGCGTTGCCGCGCGCGGCGGCCTTGATCTTCAGCATGGACCCGCCTGGCGTGAATTCGAACTCTTGATAGGGCACTTCGAACCACTGGTGGAAGCTGGTGCGCGAGAATTCCGGCACCCACACCTTGGCGCGCTTCGCGTCGCAATGGAATTCCACCAGCGTGCGGTCGATGCCCAGCGGACGCGTGTTGCCGATGCGGTAGCTGACGCGCAATTCGGCGCTTTCGGTCTGGCCGGGCTGCCAGGTCAGGCCGATGGATTCCATGAATTGTTCGATCGCCTGAATACCGCGATACATAGCTGACTCCGAAAGCAGTGGGGCGCGGCGCGCCCGCCATAAATCCGCCGCGCGCGGCGGCGGGAAACAGACGGATTATCCGCCATTCCGGCGCGGCCTGCCGGCGCGGCCGCGCAACGGGACCGCCATGCCGTGCCGGGCCGGGCGTTGCGCCGCCGCGCCCGGCCGTTGCGCCGCGCAGGCGCATGAACGGAGAAATAGGCAGGTTTCAAGCAAGATCGAGCCTGTACGGCCGACCCCCCGATTCTTACTATCCTTTCCAAGGCCGGAGCGGGCGGCGGCTTCCAGAATACGCCGGCGCCGGCCGGGCCGCGCGGCATCTTGCCCGTGGCTGCAAGCAAGGGAAGGGATACTCATGAATACCGAAAAAATCTGGTTTGTGACGGACGCGTCGGCGGGTCTGGGCCTGGTGCTGGTGAAGATGCTGCTGGATCAGGGGCACAAGGTGGCGGCGACGTCCCGCGACGGCGACGCCTTGCTGGACGCCGTGGGGGCCAAGCTGGAAGGCCGGTTCCTGCCCTTGACTGTCGACCTGGCGGACGAGCGCGCGGTGCGCCGCGCGGTGGCGGCCGCCGCCGCGGCGTTCGGCGGCATCGACGTGGTGGTGAACGGCGCGGGCCAGGGGCAGCAGGGCGCGCTCGACAGCCTGTCCGACGCGCAACTGCGCGTCAGCTTCGATACGCATGTCTTCGGCGTGGCGAACGTCATCCGCGCGGTGATGCCGCGCATGCGGGCGCAGCGCGGCGGGCACGTGTTCAATATTTCTTCGATCCTGGGTTTCGACGGCGGCAGCGTCGAGTGGGGCGCCTACAGCGCGGCGAAGTTCGCGGTCTGCGGTCTGACCGAGACCCTGGCCGCCGAGGCCGCGCCGCTGGGCATCCGCGTTTCGCTGGTGTATCCGGGGGCGTTGCGGGAAGGCATGCCGCAAGCGTCTCCCGAAAGCGCCGCGCGCGGCGGGCAGGGCTACGTCCAGGGCGGCGATCCGGTCAAGGCCGCGCAGGCGCTGATCAATGCGGCGCAGGCGCAGTACGCGCCCCTGCACCTGTTTCTGGGCCGCGATTCCTTCGATCAGGCGCGCAGCAAGATCCAGGGCGTGCAGCAGGAACTGGCGCGCTGGCGCGAACTGTCGGTGTCGATCGGCTTCATGGACGAGCGGCGCCTGGCGGCGTAGCCGAGCCGCTCAGCCCGCCAGGCCGCGCGCCGCCTGGTAGGCGCCCAGCAGCGCCAGACTGACCATGAAGCACAGCTTGAAGGTGCGCGCCGAAAGCCGGCCGCGCAGCCACTGTCCCAGCGCCATGCCTGCCAGCGCGGGCAGCAGCATCAGGATCGACGCGCCGGCGGCGGCGGGCGCATAGCCGCCATTGAGCCAGAGCCCGGCAGCCAGGGCCGCGGTCGACACGGTAAAGGAAATGCCCATGGCCTGGATCAGTTCGTCCTTGCCCAGGTTCAGGGCCTGCAGATACGGCACCGCCGGAATCACGAAGACGCCGGTGGCCGCCGTGATCAGGCCGGTGATGGCCCCCGCCGCGATGCCGAGCGCGTTTTCGCGTTGCGGCGGGACGCGGGGCGGCGATCCGAACAGGCCCCACGCGGCGTAGGCGATCAGCGCGAAGCCCAGGCAGACGCTTGCCCAGTGGCCGGAGGGCGGTCCCAGCCAGAGCGCCCCGGCGATGGTGCCGGCGCACACGCCCGCCTGCAGGCCGCCGACGCGGCGCAGGACCCGCGGCAGCGCGGGCCAGGGCCGTGCCTGCCACAGATTGGTGATCAGCGATGGCACGATCAGCAAAGCCGCGGCCTGGGCCGGGGCCATGACGAGCGCCAGCATGGCCATGGAAATGGTGGGCAGGCCCAGTCCGACCACGCCTTTGACCACGCCGGCCAGGACGAAGACGGCGATAACGGCGGCCAGCAAGGTCGGGTCCAGGAAGTTCATGAGGGCTCGCAATGGGCAGTGAGGGCGTCCTTGGGGCGGCCGAACAGCGCATAGGCCACGTCCTGCGCCGGCCCTTCGTTCTGGCGCGCCGCGCGCAGCAGCCACAGCCGGCCTTCGCACAGGTCGGCGGGCTGGGACGGGCCGTAGAGGGCGGGGCCGCCGATCAGCGCCACGCCCAGCATGCGCTGGGCGGACGCGTGCCCCTCGCGCGCCGAGGCGCGCAGCCAGGCCAGCATGGCCGCGTAGTCGCCCTGGGTCTGAGCCTCCAGCGCCAGCGCGTATTGCTGGGCCGGCGTGATGGGGCTGCCGAGTCCCGCCCTGGCTTCGGCCATGCCTGAGGCGTGCAGGGCCAGCGAGATCAGGGCCAGCGCCGGCCATCGCGCGGCCGCGCCGCGCCATGTCGTGATGTTCATGGTTTTTCCCTTGTCTTGGTGAATACGGCCTGATTCTGCCGCCCGGAGCCCGCACATTCCTATCGGGATCTCGCATACCCAGGCTATGGTTCCGCCTGAGGCTCGCGTGCTACGCTCATCGCATGCGATTCGACCTGACCGATCTGCGCCTCTTCCTGAACGTGCACGAAACCGGATCCATCACGGCCGGCGCACGGCGTTCCCACATGACCCTGGCGTCGGCCAGCGAGCGCGTGCGCGGCATGGAAGATGCGCTGGGGGTGCCGCTGCTGCTGCGCGAGGCGCGCGGGGTCGAGGCCACGCCGGCGGGCCGCACGCTGGCGCACCATGCCCGGCTGGTGCTGGGGCAGATCGACCGCATGCGCGGCGAACTCGACCACTACGGGCTGGGCCTTAAAGGCCACGTGCGCGTGCTGTGCAACACCACGGCGCTCAGCGAATACCTGCCGGCGGTGCTGGGCGCGTTTCTCAAGGACCACCCGCGCATCTCGGTGGACCTGGAAGAACGTCTCAGCCATGAAATCGCCGACGCATTGCGCGCCGGCGCGTGCGATATCGGCGTGCTGGCGGACTCGGCCGATCTGCACGGGCTGCACGCGCGCGTCTTCCGCCACGACCCGCTGACCCTGATCGTCCCGCAAGGCCACCCGCTGGCCGAGCGCGCCCAGGTCCTGCTGGAAGAGGTGGCGGGGCACGAGTTCGTCGGGCTGGTGGAAGGCAGCGCGCTGCAGGAACACATCGCACACCACGCGCGCCGCAGCGGCAGGCCGCTGTCGTACCGCGTGCGCCTGCGCAGCTTTGATGCCGTGTGCCGGATGGTGGGCCAGGGGGTGGGAATCGCGATCGTGCCGCGCGTTGCCGCGGCGCGCTACGCGCGGGCCGCTGGCGTGCGCCGGGTTGCGCTGGCGGATGGTTGGGCCGCGCGCGACCTGGTGCTGTGCGTGCGCGACGACCTGCCCGCCTATGCGGCCGAACTGGTGGAGTACGCCTTGCGCGACGCGCCCGCCTCGCCCGAGGCTAGCGGACGAACAGGCCGCGCCGGCGCAGGTGGCCGCGGCCGAACCAGGAGCCCGACGCCACAGCGCCCAGGATGACCAGGCCATATACGCACATGGCCACGGCGGCGATCACGAAGAACAGGGTCAGCGACCCCGTCAGACGCAGCGCCAGCCCGCCCGCGCCGATGCCGATCAAGAGGCGCAGCAGGCCCGCCATCAGAGGCCACTTCAGGCGCCCGGCGCCCTGCGACGCGAAGTACAGCGAAAAGCCCAGCGCAAAAAAGCCGTAGACCGGGCCGACCGTGCGCAGATAGCTGGCGCCGGCTTCCAGCATGTGGTCCTGCGCGCCGAAGAGGCGCAGCCACGCCTCGGGGAATGCCGCCGCCGCCAGCCCGATGGCTTCGGCCAGCACGAAAGCCATTGCGCCGCCGGTCAGCGCGATGCGCAGGGCGCGTTCCGGCTGGCCCGCGCCGATGTTGGAACCCACCATTGCGACCATGGGGGCGCCCAGCCCGAAGGCGATCGGCATCAGCAGGTATTCCAGCCGCACGGCGACGCCATAACCGGCGACGGCCGCCTCGCCCGCCCAGGCGCCCACCAGCGCGGCGGTCAGGGCCACCAGCGCGTTGGTCATGAGCGGATTGATGGTGGCCAGCGCGCCCACGCTCAGGATGTTGCGCATCAGGCTGGCGTGCAGCCGGCTGGTCACCAGCCTGGCCGCGTTGCGCCCGCTGGCGCAGTAGGCGCCCAGGATCAGCGCGCCCGCGCCGTAGTAGATCACCAGCGCCCAGCCGCCGCCGGCCACGCCCAGCGCCGGAAACGGGCCCCAGCCGAAGATCAGGCACGGCGACAGCGGAATCAGCAGCACCGCGCCTCCGCAGATGACCGCGCCGGGCACCAGCATATTGCCCGTGCCGCGGATGGCGCTGGCGAACGCGTTCATCAGCCACATCAGGACGATGCCGCCAAAAATGACGTTGGAATACGCCAGCGCGGCTTCCAGCGCCGCGCCCTCGGCGCCCAGCGCGCGGTACAGCGCCGGGCCGAACGCCAGCAGCAGCGCGCAGAAAACCAGTCCCAGCAGCGCATTCAGCACGACGGCGTGCAGCACGAGCTGATCCGCTTCCTGCTGCCGGCCGCCGCCCAGGGCGCGGGCCACGGCGGCAGAGATCCCGCCGCCCATCGCGCCCTGCGACATGTTCTGCATCAGCATGAGCACCGGGACAACCAGGGCCACGCCCGCCAGCACCGGCGTGCCCAGCCGCGCCAGGAACCAGGTTTCGATCAGGCCGGTGGACGACTGCGCCAGCATCATCAGGATGTTCGGCCAGGCCAGGCGCGCCAGGGTGGGCGCGATGGGCGCGTGCAGCATGGCGTGCAGGCGCGCGTTGGCGGGGCGTGGCGGCGTGGACGCTGGCATGGGGCGGGCCGGTGGAAAGGGTTGATAAAATTTACGTGCATATGCCGATATCTGTCAATAATAGGCTGGACGCGAACCCGGCCCGGCAGTAGCGTTAAGTCCTTGTCCCGCCCACCCTTGATTCCCGCACGCCATGTCCGACGCCCCGCTTTTCGGCCCCGCCGTCACCCCGGACCCGCTCATCTGCAATGGCGCCGCGCTGCGCAAGGCGACGCGGCGCGTGTCGCAGTTGTATGACACGGTGCTGGCGCCTTGCGGACTGAAGGTGTCGCAGCATTCGATCCTGGTCCATATCGCGCGGGCGGGCGCGCCCTCCATGACCGACCTGGCGCGAGCCATGGTGCTGGACCGCTCGGCGCTGGCCCACAACCTCAAGCCGCTGCAGCGCGACGGCTATGTCCGAATGATGCGCGACCCGCTGGACGGCCGCAGCCGCCGGGTCGAACTGACCGACGCGGGCAGCGCCAAGCTGGCCGAGTCCCGGCGCCTCTGGAAGGACGCGCAGAACCGCTTCGAGGCCGCCTACGGCGTGGAACGCGCCGCGGCCCTGCGCCGGTCGCTCGCCGATATTTTTTCCGACGAATTCGCGCTGGCGTTCAGCCGGGGCTAGGGCCTGCGCGCCCGCCCCAGCAGCAGGACGCCGCCCAGCACGCAGGCCATGCCGCCCAACTGCGCGGCGCCCAAGGGCTCGCCCAGCAGGCCGGCCGCAAGCAGCACCGCCGAAACCGGCGCCAGCGCCGTGAACAGCGCGGCGTCGGACCCGCGCACCCGCGCCGCGCCGGCATACCAGAGCAGGAAGCCGCCCACCGTCGGCGCCAGCGCGTAGTACGCCACCGCGGCCAAGGCGCCGGCCGGCAGGGGCAGGGTCCATGGCGCTTCCGCCAGGCTGGCCAGGGCGGAGAACGCCAGGCCGAAGCCGGTCATGATTGTTGAAAGCGCAAGCGGCGCCACCGGCGTGCGCAGACGCTTGTTGAGCAGGATGAACAGGCCTTCGCAGACCACCGCCCCAAGGATCAGCGCGTTGCCGGCCAGCGAACGCTCGCCGTCCGGTCCCGTCGCGCCGCGCGACATCAGCCAGACCCCGAAGGCCGCGGCGCCGATGGCGGCAAGCGCGGTCCTGCCGGGGCGCTCGCCCAGCACCAGGACCGCGATCGCGGCGGTGACCAGCGGCAGCGTGCCCAGGATGATGCCGCCGTCCACCGCCGACGCGCGCTGCAGTCCCGCGATCAGCAGCGTGGTGTAGCCCACGCTGCCGGCAATGGCCTGCACCGCCAGCAACAGCCAGTCGCGCCCGCACAGCTGGGGGATACGCGCGCCGGACAGCGCCATCAGCAGCGCGAAGCAGGGCAGCGCGATGGCAAAGCGCAGCGCGGTGGCGGTGAAGGGCGGCAGGCCGGTCCCGATGATCTTGCTGGCCACTACGGTGCTGCCCACCAGCGCCATCGCCGCCGCCAGATAGAGGCAGCCTCGCACCCGCTCGTTCACGTTCATTGCCGCCATCCCGATTGAAAGGACGCAGCGTAGTGTCGGGACGGGCGCGGGGTCTTGAATGAAATTGCAGCGGGCCGCGTGTCAGGCCCGGCCGGCCGCCAGCGCATAGCGGCCCGGCGATACGCCGTAGGCGCGCACGAACAGGCGCGTCATGTGGCTCTGGTCGGAAAAACCGCCCTGGGCGGCCGCGTCCGCCAGGGACGCGCCCTGGCGTATCAGCTGGCGCGCCAGCTGCAGGCGGCGTTGCGTCTGGTACGCGTGCGGCGTCAGTCCGGTGGCGCGGGCGAAGGCGCGCAGCACCTGGAAGCGGCTCAGGCCGCAGGCGCCGGCCAGGTCGGCAAGCGTCAGCACGGCGGCGGGGTCGTCGTCGATCAGTCCCCGCGCATGGCGGATGGCGCCCGGCACGGCATGGCGCGGCGCGAGCGGCGGGGCGGCGCCGCGCGGACCGCCAGCCTGCGCCAGGACGCGCAGCAGCAGTTCGCCGCAGGCCAGCGCCGGGGCGCCGCCCGTGGCGTGCGCATACAGCGCCAGCAGGTCCCGCGCCAGCGCCGGGCGGTCCTGGGCGGGGTGCTCGAATTCAAACTGGCGCGAACCGCCGCCCGGCCAGCACGCCCAGATGTCGGCCGCGGCATCGGCAACCACCTCAGGGTCCAGGTAGAGCATCTGCCAGGCGCGCACGCCGCCGCCGATCGGCGCGCCGTCGTGGACTTCGCCGGGATTGACGGTGATGACGTAGCCGGGTCCGGCCTGCACCGGGCCGCGTCCGCTGTGCGATGCCTGTGCGCCCTGGCGCAGGACGCCGATGCCGAACTGGTCGTGGGTATGCCGCGCGAACGTGCGCCCGCTGCGCGCCGCGACCGCCTGCACGCCGGCGATGGCGCTGCGCTGCATAAGGAACTGAGCTGTGGTCATGGGCGAACGGGGGGCGGAGGGGACGGGCCAGTATCGCTCCCCGCGCCCGGGGCGATCAAGCTATTGCAGCCCGTTCCAGCGCGCCACCGAGGGTTCGGCCGCGGCCCACTTCCATTGCCCGTCCTGTTGCCGGCAGATCGTGCTGGCGTAGGCGGCGGGCGCGGCTTCCTGCTCCACCGTGAACAGCACTTCGCGGCAATGGGCCAGCGGGGTGTCGATGTCGCGCACGGCCTGGATGGAACCGCGTTCGTTGCCGACAGGCAGCGTCCGCTTGACCTGCCATTGCCGCACTTCGCCGATGGGCAGCGCGCCGACCGCGTTGGCCATGACGTTCTGCTGGTCGTTCTTCCATTCGCGCAGGACGTACTTCACCGTGGCGTCCACCGCCGCCTGCACCGAGACCCCGATCGCGTAGCCGGCGACCGGGTTGGCTGTGGCCGCGCCGCTCAGGGTGCCGACCACCGCGCCCGTGGCGGGACCGATGGATGAACTCTGGCAGCCGGCCAGCCCCAGGCTGGCGGCCAGCGCCAGCATGCCAACGCGGCGCATCACTGGAGCGAGCCCCAGCGCGCCGTGGCCGGTTCGGCGCTGGCCCAGCGCCAGTGCTCGCCGTCGCGGCACACGGTGGTGACGTAGAACTCGCGCAGCGGATCGGCGCCGGGCTTGTCGGCGGGCGTGTCGATCGAGAACACCACTTCCTTGCATTGCAGGTTGGCGCCGCCGATCAGCCGGCTGACCGTGACTTGGCCGCGCGCGTCGCTTTCGATGGGAAGCCGGTGCTTCACGTTCCAGTCGGCGACCTTGCCGACCGCCAGCGGGCCGGCGGCCATGGCGATGGCGTCCTGTTCCTCGCCGCGCGTCTGGCGCTGCGCGTAGGCCAGCGCGGCCTTGGCGCCGGCCTGCACGCCCAGGCCGATGCCGGTGGCGACGGTGGGGTTGTCCGTGACTTTGTTGGCAATGGCGGTGCCGGCGATGCCCGCCGCGGCGCCGGTGCCTTCACCGAGCAGCGAGCTGCAGCCCGACAGGGCGGCCAGCGCGGTCAGTCCCAGCAAGAAAAGCGCGCGGCGGCTCGCGTCGGTTGGCGAGATGGTGAACAAGCTGCGTGCCCTCCTGCGTGAAAAATTGGCGGCGCAAGTATAGGAGGGCAGGCGGGCCCGCGGGCGCGGGCTTTACATTTGTTGGCAATTCCGCCCCGGTCGCGGACGGAAAAAAATCACGCTGCCGGGTGCTGCGCCAGCGCGGGCCTGGCGCGCCGCGCGCGCCAGGTGCGCAGGATCAGCTTTTCGATCTCTACGATGCAGAAGAGCACTCCGGCGGCCACCAGGGTCAGCGTCCAGTATTCGGGCGGCAGCGGCACGGTGCCGAAGACGCGGTTCATCCACGGCAGATAGATCAGGGCGCATTGCAGCAGCCCCAGCAGGATCGTGACCAGCCAGAGCGCCTTGTTGCGGAACATGCTGGGCGTAAGGGGGAACCGGTCCTGCAGGCGGCAGTTGAACAGGTAGGCCCATTGCGCCGTCACCAGCGTCTGCAGGATGACGGTGCGGATGAAATCCGGTTCGCGGCCGGCGGCGAGGAGGCTTTTTTCGATGATGAAGGCGGACGCCGTGAAGAGGATGCCCACGAAGGCGATGCGCCAGATGGCGAAGCCGTCCAGGATCGACTTCTTGGGGTCGCGCGGCGGGCGCTGCATCATGCCGGGTTCGGCGGGTTCGAACGCCAGGCCGAAGGCCAGCGTGATGGACGTGGCCATGTTCATCCACAGGATCTGCAGCGGCGTCAGCGGCGCCAGCGCGCCCGCCAGCAGCGCGGCGATGACGAGCAGCCCCTGCGCCAGGTTGGTGGGCAGGATGAACAGGATGGTCTTCTTCAGGTTGTCGTAGACGCGGCGCCCTTCGCGCACCGCGTAGGCGATGGAGGCGAAGTTGTCGTCCGCCAGCACCATGTCGGCGGCTTCCTTCGTGACCTCCGTGCCCTTGATTCCCATCGCCACGCCCACGTCCGCCTGCTTGAGCGCGGGCGCGTCGTTGACGCCGTCCCCCGTCATGCCGACCACTTCGCCCAGGCCCTGCAGCGCGCGCACCAGGCGCAGCTTGTGCTCGGGGCTGGTGCGGGCAAAGATGTCGTGGTCGCGCGCCAGCGCGGCCAGCTCGTCGTCGCCAATCTGCTGCAGCTGGGCCCCGGTGATGGCTTCGCGCACGTGGGTCATGCCCAGCATGGCGCCAATGGCCAGCGCGGTCTCGGGATGGTCGCCGGTGATCATCTTGACGCGGATCCCCGCCTGGTTGCACTGGGCGATGGCCTCGATGGCCTCGGGGCGCGGCGGGTCCATGATGCCGGCTACGCCCAGCAGGATCAGCCCGTCCTGGAAGTCCGCATGATCCAGCGCGGTGGCGCCAGGCTGGCCCGGCTTGCACGCGGCGGCCAGCGTGCGCAGCCCCTGGTGCGCAAAGGCCTCCAGGCCGCTTTCCCAGTACGCCAGCCGCAGCGGCTGCGGCCCGTGTTCGCCCTGTTCCTGCGCGCACAGGCCGAACAGCACGTCGGGCGCGCCCGTCACGTAGATCAGGTTCTCGCCGTGGTCGTCGCAGCGGCGCGCCATGTACTTGTAGCTGGAATCGAACGGCACCTTGCCATGCTTTTCCACGCTGTCCAGCCCCTGTCCCGCCTTGGCCGCCAGCACCATCATGGCGCCTTCGGTCGGGCCGCCCACGATCCGCCACTGGCCGTCGGCGTCTTCATGCAGCTGGCTGTCGTTGCAGATCGCCGCGGCGCGCACGAAGCGCGTCAGCGCGTCTTCGTGCCGCCAGTCCACGGGCAGCCCGTCGGACTCCCGGGTGATCTCGCCCTCGGGCCGGTAGTTGTCGCCGGCCACGCGGTAGACTCCCTGCGCCAGCAGCACGTTCTTGGCCGTCATCTCGTTCATGGTCAGGGTGCCGGTCTTGTCCGAGCAGATCACCGTCATGGCGCCCAGCGTCTCTACGGTGGGCAGCTTGCGGATGATGGCGCGGTTGCGCGACATGCGCTGCACGCCCAGCGACAGGATGATGGAAATGATGGCGGGCAGCCCTTCGGGCACGGACGCCACCGCGATGCTGATCAGCGACATCAGCAGATCGGGCAGCGGCATGTCGAGCACGTAGCGGCCCAGCAGGAACAGCGCCGCCACCATTACCAGCACCACCTGGAAAATGCGCTTGCCCAGGAGCTGCATCTGCCGCAGCAGCGGTGTCTGCAGCGCCTGCACGTCGCTCATCATGCGGTTGATGTGGCCGATTTCGGTATCGCTGCCGGTGGCGACCACGATGCCGCGCGCATTGCCGGCGCTGACATGGGTGCCGGAGAATCCCAGGTTCAGGCGATCGCCCAGCGGCGCGTCGCCCGGCAGGGGCGCTTCGTGCTTTTCCACGACAGTGGATTCGCCCGTCAGCATGGATTCCTCGACCCGGAAGTTGTGCGTGTCGAACAGGCGCACGTCGGCCGGAATCTTGTCGCCCGGGCGCAGGATCACGATGTCGCCTGGCACCAGGTCGCGGGCGTCGATCTCTTCTTTCTGGCCGTCGCGCACCACCCGGGCATGGTTGGACAGCATGTTGCGGATGCCGTCCAGCGAGCGTTCGGCCCGGCTTTCCTGCACATAGCCGATGACGGCGTTGATGACGGCGACCGCCAGGATCACGCCGGTGTCCAGCCAGTGGCCCATCAGCGCCGTGACCAGCGCCGCGCCCAGCAGGATGTAGATCAGCACGTCATTGAAATGGCCCAGGAAGCGCAGCCAGGCGCTACGCCTGGCCGCTGGCGGCAGGGCGTTCAGGCCGAAGGTTTCCTGGCGGCGCCGGATCTGGTCCTGGGACAGGCCGGACGGGCTGGTGACTTGCGCAGCCATCGTCTCGTCGACAGAGAGCTGGTGCCAGGTTTGGGGAACTTGCGGAGCCTGCGTGTTCGCCTGCGTCATTGCCTGTGGCCTCCCGGAGGGCTGGCGCCGTGACCGGGCCGGGAGCGGGGCCGCACGGGTCAGTCCGGGCTTCATGATACGCCCGGGCGCGCCGACCCGTGTTACATGGGCGGACGGGCGCCCTTGGTGTAGACCTCGCGCAGGGCCGCCGCGAATTGCGCGTCCACGTTGCGCCGCAGTCCGTCCGACCGCGTGAACAGCGAGATCGGGGGCAGGGTCCAGTCGAAGGAATAGGGCACGATGGCCGCGCCGGCGATGCGGACCAGTTCGTCCGCGATGTCGGCGGGCAGGATGGAGACAGCGCGGTCGCTGGCCACGATCATTTCGCCGATCAGTTTGGACGAATCGCTTTGCACCGACGGCGGGGGCGGCGCCAGGCCGGCGCGCAGGAAGATGTCGGCCACCTGTTCGCGGATCGGGCTGCCGGGCGTGCCCAGGATCCAGTCCAGGTCGGCCAGCCGGTTCCATTCCAGTCGCGAACGGCCCAGCCGCGCCGCCAGGCGGCGGCTGGCGATCAGCCGCGGCTGCTGGTGGTACAGCACCTCGAAGCCGATGTTGCTCAGGTCGACCGAGGGCGTGGCCCAGCCCACGACGACGTCCAGCGTGTGGTCGCGCAGCTGGCGCAGCAATGCGGGGCCCTGGCCTTCGTGGATGGTGGCGGTGATGCGCCGCCCCTGCGGCAGGGTGCGGCCGATGGCGGCCGACAGCATCTGGCCGGACACAAAGGGGATGACCCCGATATGCAGGTGGGCGGCATGGCCCGCCGCCACGGCTTCCATTTCCTGCACCAGGTGGCCCAGGTCGTGGACCAGCCCCCGGGCGCGGGCCAGCACCACGGCGCCCATCGGGGTAGGCGTCATGCCCCGGACCGAACGGTCGAAGAGCGGCACGTCGAACATGCTTTCCAGTTCGGCCAGGGCGTTGGTTACGGCCGGCTGGCTGGTGGCCATGTGCTCGGCCACCCGGGTCAGCGACCCGTGCTGCTCGATTTGCAGCAGCAGCATCAGGTGGCGCATCTTCAGGCGCGAGGTCAGTTTCCGGACGACAGCATCCGGATCAAAGGGTGTCATAGAGAGACCATAATCTAATGCTTATGGAACAATATTAAATCCGAATGAATGCCTTATGTCTCGGGGCCTAGAATTTTTCCCATTCAAGACAGCGAGGCTACAGCCCCATGAAGACGCAATCGGACCGCCAGGCGGCACTGGATTATCACGAGTACCCCACCCCGGGAAAGATCTCGGTCGTGGCCTCCAAGCCGCTGGTCAACCAGCGCGACCTGGCCCTGGCGTACTCGCCCGGCGTGGCGGCGGCCTGCGAGGAAATCGTGGCCGATCCGGCCAACGTGTACCGCTACACCGCCCGCGGCAATCTGGTCGGCGTGATCACCAACGGCTCCGCGGTGCTGGGCCTGGGCAACATCGGCGCGCTGGCTTCCAAGCCGGTGATGGAAGGCAAGGCGGTGCTGTTCAAGAAATTCGCCGGCCTGGACGTGTTCGACATCGAGATCAACGAAACCGATCCGGACAAGCTGGTCGAGATCATCGCCGGCCTGGAAGCCACCTTCGGCGGCATCAACCTGGAAGACATCAAGGCGCCGGAGTGCTTCACCGTCGAGCGCAAGCTGCGCGAACGCATGAAGATCCCCGTCTTCCACGACGACCAGCACGGCACCGCGATCTGCGTGTCGGCCGCCTTCATCAACGGCCTGAAGGTCGTGGGCAAGGACATCAAGAAGGTCAAGGTGGTGACGTCGGGCGCGGGCGCCGCGGCGCTGGCGTGCCTGGATTTGATGGTGGACCTGGGCCTGCCGCTGGAGAACATCTGGGTGACCGACATCGAGGGCGTGGTCTATGAAGGCCGAACCACCCTGATGGACCCGGACAAGGCGCGCTTTGCGCAAAAGACCGACGCGCGCAAGCTGGCCGAAGTGATCGAGGGCGCGGACGTGTTCCTGGGCCTGTCGGCCGGCGGCGTGCTCAAGCCCGAGATGGTCGCGGCCATGGGCACGCGCCCGCTGATCCTGGCGCTGGCCAATCCCACGCCGGAGATCCTGCCGGAAGTGGCGCACGGCGTGCGCGACGACGTGGTGATGGCCACCGGCCGTTCGGACTACCCGAACCAGGTCAACAACGTGCTGTGCTTCCCGTACATCTTCCGCGGCGCGCTGGACGTGGGCGCCACGACCATCACCCGTGAAATGGAGAAGGCGGCGGTCTATGCCATCGCCGAGCTGGCCGAAGAAGAGCAGAACGAAGTCGTGGCCGCGGCCTACGGCACCTATGACATCTCGTTCGGTCCCGAATACCTGATTCCCAAGCCGTTCGACCCGCGCCTGATCGTGCGCATCGCGCCGGCCGTGGCCAAGGCGGCGATGGAAGGCGGCGTGGCCACGCGCCCGCTGGCCGACCTGGAAGCCTACGAAGAGCAGCTGCAGCAGTTCGTGTACCACTCGGGCGCGTTCATGAAGCCGCTGTTCTCGGCCGCCAAGCGCATCGTGCGCTCGGGCGGGAAGGCGCGCATCGTGTTCACCGAAGGCGAAGACGAGCGCGTGCTGCGCGCGGTACAGGTGATCGTGGACGAAGGCCTGGCCCGTCCGATCCTGGTGGGCCGCCCCGCCGTGCTGCTGTCGCGCATCGAGAAATTCGGCTTGCGCCTGCGCCTGGGCGAAGACGTTGAAGTCACCAACCCGGAATACGACGAGCGCTTCCACCAGTACTGGACGACGTACTGGGAACTGATGTGCCGCCGCGGCATCACCAAGGAAATGGCGCGCGTGGAAATGCGCCGCCGCCTGACCCTGATCGGCGCGATGATGGTGCACCTGGGCGACGCCGACGGCATGGTCTGCGGCACGGTCGGCGCCTACCATGATCATCTGCGTTTCGTGGACGAGGTGATCGGCCGCCGCCCGGGCCACAACGTGTACGCGGCCATGAACATCCTGCTGCTCAACGAGCGCACGGTGGTGCTGGTGGACACGCACGTGAACGACGAGCCCTCGGCCGAGCAAATCGCCGAATTCACGGTGATGGCCGCGCAGGAAATGGCGCGCATGAACCTGGCGCCCAAGGTGGCGCTGCTGTCGCGGTCGAACTTCGGTTCGGGCAGTTCGGCGTCGGGCGCCAAGATGCGCCGCGCGCTGGAACTGGTGCGCGAAGCCGCGCCGGACCTGGAAGTCGACGGTGAAATGCACGGCGATTGCGCGCTGGACGAGGCGCTGCGCATGCGCATCCTGCCGTCGTCCACGCTCAAGGGCGAAGCCAACCTGCTGGTGTGCCCGAACGTGGACTCGGGCAACATCGCCTACAACCTGCTCAAGACGGCGGCCGGCGGCAACGTGGCGGTCGGCCCCATTCTGCTGGGCGCCAACGCGCCGGTGCACATCCTGACCTCCAGCTCCACCGTGCGCCGCATCATCAACATGACGGCCATGACGGTGCTGGACGCCAACCGGGTGGACGCGCCCTGATCCCCGCGCCGCGCGCCGCCGCCTGAGCGCGGCGCCTGCGCACAAGAAAATGCGCGCCGTTCTTTAAAGAGCGGCGCGCATTTTTCATGGTCCGGCGGAATCAGTTGCTGCTGGCCTTCCAGGTGCCGTCCGGCTGTTTGCAGAACCAGAATTGCCAGGTTTCCGTGGTGGTGGTGCGGGAGAATTCCCCGACCAGGAAGCGGCAGACGCGGTCGTCTTTGACCTTCGTGGTCTTGGTGGGCGTCAGTTGCACCTTGATGGGCGCGGCTTTCTTGCGCTGCACGGTGCTGGTCCATTCAGTGCGCTGGCCGTCGGCGGAATTGTTCAGCGACTGCGCCACGGCTTCGTGGAACGACGCGCTGTCGGCCTTGGGAATCTGCGTGATGAGGGCGTCGTTGAGCATCACGGCCGGCGCGGCGACTGCCGCCGCCGACAGGCCGCAAGACATCATCACTGCAGCAAGAACGCGGGTATATCTCATCAAGATGGGCTCCCTGGTCTGCACGACCGTTGTTGCAATACGCGAGTTTGAGGCGTGGATCTGAGCCGATAGTACGCCAAAAAAGGCCGCCCAACCGGGCGGCCAAGGTACAACAAGGGGAGGGTAAATCTGAGGGCGGCTTACTTGCTGCCGGGGTACACGCCCTGGAAGGGCACGTTGTTCGGTTCAACGCTGCTGTCGCGGCCGGCGGCCTTGTCGGCGGCCTTGGCGGCGGCCAGTTCGGCCTTCACTTCGGCGCGGGTCTTGCCGGTGTGGGGCGTGCCGTAGACGCCCTGGAAGGGCACGTTGTTCGGTTCGACGCTGCTGTCGCGGCCGGCGGCCTTGTCGGCAGCCTTGGCGGCGGCCAGTTCAGCCCGCACCTGGGCGCGGGTCGGGCCTTCGTACGGTGTGCCGTAGACGCCTTGGAACGGAACGTTGTTGGGTTCGATGTTGGGCGAGGCGGCGTAGGCGCCGGCGCTCAGCGCGGCCAGGGTGAAAGTCAAAGCGGTAGCAAGGGTCTTCATGGTAAACCTCCGATTCAAGAGCCTGGGGGAGCGAATCCGGCGGCCTATCCGTCGTGGTTCGTTGCTGTTTCCCGATGGCTGAATAATGCGCCGATTAGAGGTAGGGATAAACCCGTATATCCGTAAAAGATATTTCCATGAATGGAAAGATGGTGTTCGATTTTGTTCAAAGTCCCCATTTATGGAATTAGGAATTCGCAGTACGCCACGGGGTTGTGCATGGAAAAGATTGCTCTCACGCGCGAAAAGGAAACCCTCCTGATCACGCTCTACGCCAAGGCGCGGGAAAGCCTGCTGCCGGAATCCATCCTGAAGGACCGCCATGCGGCGGCTGCGGTTGGCCGCATCAACTACGACTTTTCCCGTCTGCGCATGCGGCGGGACGAGATGATCGGACTGGCGCTGCGGGCCCACACGCTGGACGGATGGGCCCGCGAATTCATCGCCGCCCATCCCGAGGCCACCGTGCTGCACCTGGGCTGCGGCCTGGACACCCGCGTGCAGCGTGTGGATCCGCCGCCCGGTATCGACTGGTACGAGGTCGACTATCCCGAGGTCATTGCGCTGCGCCGCAGCTTGTATCCGGCCCGGCCGGGCTGCACCCTGGTGGGTTCGCCCGTCACGGATCCGGAATGGCTGGCGCGGATACCCGCCGGCAGACCGACGCTGGTCGTGGCGGAAGGACTGTTCCTGTACCTGGCGGAAGACGCGCTGCTGCAATTGCTGCGCACGGTCACTGCAAAGTTTCCGTCGGGCGAGGTGGTGTTCGACTCCTACAACCGGCTGGGATTGACCTGGGTGGCGCACAACCGCATGATCCGTTCAACCGGCGCCGTCACGCGCTGGAGCCTGCGCAGCCCGCAGGCGCTGGAAGGGCAGGTGCCGGGTCTGAGGCTGCGCACCGAGCGCGGCGGTTACGAGTCGGACGACAGCAGGCAGCGGGCCCGCTATTCCTGGCCTGCGCAGGCGGCGCTATGGCTGATGCGCAGGGTGCGGCCCCTGGGCGGCATGACCCAGCTGCTGCGCTATCACTACTAGCTCAGTAGTGCGGCGGCAGTTCGTCGCGCAGGCTGCGGAAGGGGGCGGCGCCCTCGGGCGCCTGCTGGCGCAGGTCGGCGACCTCGCGCATGAGCCGGTCGATCTGCTGTTGCTGGCGGACGATGATCTGGTTCAACTGTTCCAGCAGGTCGTCCGCGAAGCTGGCCTTGACTTCAAGGTCCAGCAGCCGGCGTTCGATGTCTTGCGATTTATCCATGGCGGGTATTAGAACCGATTCCCGCGCACAGCTACAGGAGAGCGGTTTGGCGCAGCGGCGATGGCGGGACGGCGGGGCAAGGCGGCGGATGGCGGGCGCGGTCCTCGCGTTGGCGCCGGGCGCAGCCGCCTGGGCGCAGGAGCCGACGCTGCCCGCCGTGGTCGTGACCGGCACGCGCCTGGGCACGGTGGTCCTGGATACGCCGGCCTCGGTGGATGTGGTGGAGGGCGCGGCGGTGCGCCGGGGCCAGCCCGGCATCAATCTGTCGGAAGGCCTGGCCGGGGTGCCCGGCCTGCAGATCCAGAACCGCCAGAACTACGCGCAGGACCTGCAGATCTCCAGCCGCGGTTTCGGCGCGCGGTCCACCTTCGGCGTGCGCGGCGTGCGCCTGTACGTGGACGGCATACCGGCGACCATGCCGGACGGCCAGGGGCAGACCTCTAATATCGACATCGGCTCGATCGACCGCGTCGAGGTGCTGCGCGGCCCGTTCTCGGCGCTGTACGGCAATTCCTCCGGCGGCGTGATTCAGGTCTTTACCGAGGACGGCGCCGCCCCGCCCTCGGCCACGGTCAGCGGATGGGGCGGCAGCTACGGCACGTGGCGTTATGGGGCGCTGCTCAACGGGGCCACGGGCACGGGCGCCGGCGCACTGGACTACGTGCTGGACCTGTCGCGCTTCACCACCGATGGTTACCGCGACCACAGCGCCGCGCGCAAGAACCTGGGCAACGCGAAGCTGGGCCTGCAGCTGGACGATGCCAGCCGCCTGACCGTCATCGTCAACAGCGTGGACCTGAAGGCGCAGGACCCCTTGGGGCTCACTTACCAGCAGTTCCAGGACGACCCGCGCAGCGCGCCGCTGGCCCGGCAGTACAACACGCGCAAGACCGTGCGCCAGACGCAGGGCGGCGTGGTCTACGACCACCAGGTCGACGGCCGCAATGCGCTGCGCCTGATGGTCTATTACGGCCAGCGCGACACGACGCAGTACCAGTCGATTCCGCCTGCGGCGCAGCTGGCCCCCACGCAGGCGGGCGGCGTTATCGACCTGAAGCGCCAGTATGGCGGCGCGGACTTGCGCTGGACATCGGAACTGGATGTGGCGGGCCGGCCGCTTACCCTGATCGCCGGCTTTGCCTACGATTCCATGCGCGAAGACCGCAAGGGCTACCAGAACTTCGTCGGCGCGGGCGCCAGCCAGCAACTGGGCGTGCGGGGCGCGTTGCGCCGCGACGAGACCAACACGGTGTACAACGCCGATCCCTACGCGCAGGCGTCTTGGCGTTTCGCCGAACGCTGGACGCTGGACGCCGGCCTGCGCTGGAGCACGGTCCGCTTCGATTCCGACGACCACTACATCGCGCCGGGCAACGCCGACGACAGCGGCGGCGCCCGCTATCGCAAAGCCTTGCCGGTGGCCGCGTTGCGCTACGCCGTGAACGACGGCGTCAGCGTCTATGGCTCATACGGGCGGGGCTTCGAAACACCCACGCTCAACGAGATCTCGTACCGTCCGGATGGCCAGCCCGGCCTGAATTTCGGGCTGATGCCCGCGCTCAGCACCAACCTGGAAGCGGGCGTGAAAGCGCGCCTGGCCGGCGGACTGCTGACGGCCGCGGTGTTCCACACCCGCACCGATGACGAGATCGTCACGGCGGGCAGTTCGGGCGGACGCAGCAGTTTCCAGAACGCCGGCCGCACGCGGCGCGACGGCCTGGAACTGGGCTGGTCCGGCGAATTCGCGCGCCATTGGCGCACGCAACTGGCCTATACCCTGCTGAATGCGCGTTATTCGGACGACGGCCCCGGCGGCATCCGCGCCGGCAACAAGATCCCGGGCATCGCCCGTCAGGCGGCGTTCGCCTCGCTGGCCTGGGCGCCGCCGCAAGGCTGGCAGGCCTCGGTGGAAGGGCGCTACCTGAGCAAAATCTACGTCAACGACGCCAACGACGGAGACGCGCCCGGATACTTCGTTGCGGCGGCCAGCGTGGGCTACGTCAAGGTCGTGGGGCCGTGGGAGCTGAACGCGTACGCCCGCGTGGACAATATCTTCGACCGGCGCTATGCAGGCTCTGTCATCGTCAACGAAGCCAATGGACGCTATTACGAACCGGCGGCCGGGCGTAGCGCGGGGCTGGGGCTGGGCGCGACCTACCGGTTTTGAGGGTAGCAGACCGCGTGATCCTCGCAGCCTTCGCAGCCCGGCGCGGCGGCCACGGGCATTCCGGCGTGTTCGCGCGCCGAATACGCAAGGAATTTCTTCCATCGCAGGTTGTGGATATTGCGCGCCACCAGCCCCGGATAATGCCGCGCGAGCAGGGCGGTGACGTCTTCGCGGCCGGACAGGCCCAGGTCGCGCCACAGGTGGTCGGGCCGCAGACAGGCGTGCGCAAGAATGCTGGTGACCCATTGCGTAGTGTCCGGGCCGGGTGCGCGATAGGCGTCCAGCAGGACGCGCATCAACAGCGTGAAGCCGGGCTGAGGGTCTTTGAGGCCGTGTTCAACGTAGGCGGGGAATTGTTCGCGCAGCGCGGACAGCACGCTGTCGTGGCCGCCCAGCGCGCCGGGAAAGAGGCAGTCCGCCAGTTCCTGCAATTCGGCAGGCGCCAGGCCGCTGCGCGCCAGGTCTCCTTGCGCCAGGCTGGTGCCGATGACCGCGGCGAAAAAGCCCGCGTCGGGATGCACGGGAGGCGCATGGCGCAGCAGGGCGCGCGCAATCCGTTGGGCCCGGTCGGCGCTGTCGGCAGGGGCGGGCGTAAAGGGCGGCACGGAGGGAGTCAGCACGGCTTGCATGGCGGGATTGCGGCGGTCGCAAGGTAGTTAAACTGTTAACAAAGCGTTATGTTGTTGAATATATAACGAATGACTGCCCAGTTCTTGCCGTCGCGCTTGAAATCCGCGTCGGGACATACCCCAAGGGCGTGGGCCGGGCGGTATCATCAGCCTCCTTTATTCGCAGCACCCCATCGACGCATGCCGCGTAAATCCCCCCGTCCCGCAGTTTCCCGTCTGTTCGGCGCCGTCGTGCTGGCGCTGGCCGGCATGGCGGCGTCGCCGCCGCCCTCCGTCGCTTCCGACATCGGCGCCGTCATCGAGTCCATGCGGCTGTCCCGCTACCCGCTGCGCGAGCCTGAGCGCCGCGCCTGGGGCACGGAAAACGTCAAGGACGCCGTGCTGGTCGGGCAGATGGAGAACCGGCTGTACCTGTATCGCTACCTGCGCGAAGGCGGCAAGGCGTTTCGGCTGGACTTCCGCTCGCCGCCGCTGGTGATCGACCCCGCGCAGTGGAAGGCCGCGCGCCAGGAGAACGTGAGCGTCAGGGCGCCGCGCGGCGACGAGGCCTTCTACTGGGTCAGCTATCGCTACAACGACTCCAGCGACGACGAGGCGCAGGGCTTTCTCGTCGACAGCAAGGGCGAGGCGGCTACGGTGGCCGCAAACGCGCAGCGGGTGGTCATTACCAGTAGCCGGCCCTGGGACGAGGCCCGCCGCGCGGAGGCCCTGGCGACGCTGCGGCCAGCGCTGACGGACTACCCGACGCGCCTGAAGGCGTGGCCCGCCGACGTGCGCTTCGAGCACCAGGCGGCGCTGGACGTGACGGCCACCTTTCGCTCCTTGCATCAGGTGGCGCGCGCCATCCCGCGCGCCAAGCCGGCCGAGTTCGGCCGCGCCCTGGCCGATCTGCGCCGCTTCGTGATGGAGCAGGACTACCGCGAGATCGACCCCGAGGGCAAGGATCCGGCAATGCTGACGGCCCTGAACGACTACGGTTTCTGGCTGGCCGAGTCGGGCGACGCGGCGCAGGCGGACCGCATTCTCAGCGACGTGCTGCGGCGCGATCCCGGCCGCGCCGCGGCCTATCTGAACCGCGCCGACGCGCGCTGGACGCGGGCCGCCACGGCGGGCGAAAAGCGCGGCTACTTCGAAGCGCTGGCGCGCGAGGACTACCGGCTGTATTGCAGCCGCCGGATCGCGGCAGACGCGCCGATTCCCGCCAACATCGCTGCCCGCATCGGTACGGCGCTGAACGAAAAGACCCTGGGCGCCGACGCCTGCCGGCCGCGGCTTGCGATCTTCAAGGCGATCGCCGCGGACGACCTGGACGCCGTGCGCGCCGAACTGGCGGCCGGGCAGGACCCCAATGGCGTCAATGAAAACGGCACGTCTGCGCTGGCCGCCGCCGTGTCGCGCAAGCAGATCGAAACCGTGCGGGCATTGCTGGACGCGGGCGCCAAGGCCGACGGCCCCAACAATGGCTTCGTGTTGGTGGCCAGCGCGCTGCCTGACGCCAAGGACACGCGGCCGGCAGCTGAGCGCTATGCGCTGGCGGACATGCTGATCGCGGCGGGCGCGCCGCTGGACGCCCTGGACTCCAGCGGCACGACCTTGCTGATGCGGCGCGTTTCCTACTACAGCGAAGACAAGGACAACCTGTCCTACCTGCTGGACAAGGGCGCCAACCCGAATGCGGGCGAGAAGAAGGGCCGCACGCCGCTGCACGCCGCGCTGCGGAACCCGAAGAATTTCTGGTTCGCTGAAAAGCTGCTGGCCAAGGGCGCGGACATCAACGCCGCCTATATCCTCATGTATTACGGCAGCAGCCCCTTGTGGGAAACGCCGCTTCTGGAAGCGCTGCGCGAATCGCCTTCCGGGTCGCTCACGCCTACGTCGCAGTACGCGGTGCCGGCTCGCGTGACGTTCGCGCTGGCCCATGGCGCGGATTCCGCCGTGGGCGGCTTTGCCGCGGGCAAGGCGGTCGAGCGCAACGGTCTGAACGAAGGACTGTCGCTGGCGGTCCGCTACCTGCGGCCGGAACTGGTGGACCAATTGGCGCAGGCCGCCGGCAAACCGCAGGCGCCATTGACGACGGAAGCGCTGACGAGCCTCCTGAGAATCTGGAACGACGTTGAAGCCCGCGCGGCAGCCGGCAAGAACGGGCCGGAATGGGACGGCCAGCGCGCCCGGCTGCGCGCCACGGCCGATCGCCTGCTGGCCGCCGGCGTGCCGCTGACGGACACGGGCGACGCCACGGGCCTGCGGCGCAACCGCATCGCGCCGCTGAGCCTGCCATGGCTGCCCGACGACCTTTACGAGGCCTGGCTGAAGGCGGGCGCGGACCCTTCCGACCGCAGCGATCCGGATTTCCGCATCGAGGGCGTCGCGGCGCCGGACGTGCTGCCGCTGGTCACGATGCTGAACCTGGGCAAGGAATCCAAGGCCAGGATGCTGCTGGCGCACAGCGCTGGCCTGGCGCGCACGCCGGCCCGCTGCGGCATGGCGGTGGCGGATGTGCTGGCCTGGCAGTTGGGCAACAGCGGCCCGGTCAGCCCGATGGGCGCCGGCGCCGTGAAGCAGGTGCTGGAAGCGGCGGCTGACGCTGCCAGCTGCGACCTGCGGCAGACGTCGCGCGTGCAGCCGTTTATCGGCGTCAGCGCGGCCGAACTGGCGCGGCGCGCAAATGTGGATCTGGCCGCGCCCGCGGCGGGCCGCTAGGCGGGCAGGAAGGTATTCCGGCGCCCGCCGGACAGATAGCCGCTCCAAAAAAAAATCAGGCGCCCGAAGGCGCCTGATTTTTTTGCTTCAACGGCTGACCGTCATTACATGGCGTGACCCATGTTGACGTTCATGTTGTACAGCACCCAGGCCGACCCGCCGACGATGATGGCGATGATCATCACGGTGAAGACAAACGTGGCCAGGTTGTCGCGGGCCGATTTCGAAGCGCCCATGTGCAGGAAGTACACCAGCTGCACCAGCAGCTGGAGCACGCACAGCGCCACCACGCCGATGACCGTGGCGGTGTGGGACAGCGCGCCGTACATCACCAGGCCGAAGGAGCCGAAGGTGAGCAGCAGCGAGAGCGCGAAACCGATGATGTAGGACTTCAGGCTGCCGTGGTCGGCGGCGTGATCGTCGTGGCCGTGTGCGGCCGCAGCGGAGTGCGACATCAGAGGGCTCCCAGAAGGTAGACAAAGGTGAAGACGCAGATCCAGACGATGTCCAGGAAGTGCCAGAACAGGCTCAGGCACGCCAGGCGACGCTTGTTGATCGAGTCCAGGCCATGGCGGCGGATCATGTCGAGCATGACGATGATCCAGATCAGGCCGAACGTGACGTGCAGGCCGTGCGTGCCGATCAGCGTGAAGAACGCCGACAGGTAAGCACTGCGGCCCGGACCGGCGCCGATGCTGATCAGGTGATGGAATTCATAGATTTCCATCGCGATGAAGCCCGCGCCGAACAGGAACGTGACCATGAGCCAGCCCATGGCGCGGCTCTTGTTGTTGGCGTGGACGTTCAGGTTGGCCATGCCGAACGTGAAGCTGGACACCAGCAGCAGCAGGGTTTCGACCAGAACGAACTTCAGGTCGAACAGTTCCTTGCCGGTGGGGCCGCCCGCGGTGGCGTTGGACAACACCGCGAACGTGGCGAACAGCACCGAGAAGATCAGCAAGTCGCTCATCAGATAGACCCAGAAACCGAAAACGGTCTTGGATCCATCGTCGTGATGCGCGTGATCGTCGTGACCCGCGTGGGGGTGAGTGGCTACGGCTTGAATCATGGCTCAGGCGGCCTTCTGCATTTTGTCAAAGTGAGCGTTTTCGATGCGTTCGACTTCCGCGGCCGGGACCCAGTAGTCGACGTCGCGGTCATAGGCGCGAACGATGAACGAACCGACCATGCCCACGAAACCGACGATCGACAGCCACCAGATGTGCCAGATCAGCGCAAAGCACATGACCAGGCCAAAGGCGCCGATCCAGACGCCGGCGGCGGTGTTCTTCGGCATGTGGATGTCTTCGTACTTGGCCGGGCGCTTGTACGCCTTGCCGCTTTGCTTGTCTTCCCAGAACTGGTCCAGTTCATCGACATGAGGAACGTGGGCGAAGTTGTAGAAAGGAGCGGGCGAAGAGATCGACCATTCCAGGGTGCGGGCATCCCAGGGATCGCCGGTGACGTCCTGGTTTTGCTTGCGCTGGCGCACGGACACGAACACTTGCTGCAGCAGGAACCAGATGCCCAGCATGATCAGCGCGGCGCCGGCCAGCGCGACCAGCAGGTACGGCTGCCATTCGGGGTTGTCGTAGTGGTTCAGGCGGCGCGTCATGCCCTTGAAGCCCAGCACGTACAGCGGCATGAAGGCCAGGAAGAAGCCGACGAACCAGCAGTAGAACGAGTAGCGGCCCAGACGCTCGTTCAGCGTGAAGCCGAACGCCTTCGGGAACCAGTAGATCATGCCGGCAATGCAGCCGAACACCACGCCACCGATGATGGTGTTGTGGAAGTGGGCGATCAGGAACAGGCTGTTGTGCAGCACGAACGACACGCCGGGGATGGCCAGCATCACGCCGGTCATGCCGCCGATGACGAACACGATCATGAAGCCCAGGGTCCACAGCACCGGCGTGGTGATGCGCAGGCGGCCGCGGTAGATGGTGAACAGCCAGTTGAAAATCTTGGCCCCGGTCGGGATCGAGATAATCATTGTCGCTATGCCGAAGAAGGCATTGACGTTGGCGCCGGCGCCCATGGTGAAGAAGTGGTGCAGCCAGACCAGGAACGACAGCACGCCGATGGCGGCCGTGGCGTAGACCATGGACTTGTAGCCGAACAGCGTCTTGCGGGCGAAGGTGGCAACGATTTCCGAGTACACGCCGAACGCCGGGAGCACCAGGATGTAGACCTCGGGGTGGCCCCAGATCCAGATCAGGTTCACGTACATCATGACGTTGCCGCCACCATCGTTCGTGAAGAAGTGCGTGCCCAGGTAGCGGTCCATCGTCAGCAGCGCCAGCGTCGCGGCCAGCACGGGGAAGGCGGCGACGATCAGGACGTTGGTGACCAGCGAGGTCCAGGTGAAGATCGGCATCTTCATCAGGGTCATGCCAGGCGCACGCATGCGCAGGATGGTCACGATGAAGTTGATGCCGCTAAGCGTTGTGCCCAGCCCGGAGATCTGCAGCGCCCAGAGGTAGTAGTCCACCCCTACGCTTGGACTGTAGTCCAGCCCGGACAGCGGCGGATACGCGAGCCAGCCGGTCGCGGCGAATTCGCCCACGAACAGCGAGATCATCATCAGCGCGACGCCGGCGCCGAACAGCCAGAAGCTCAGCGAGTTCAGGAACGGGTAGGCCACGTCGCGGGCGCCGATCTGCAGCGGCACCACGATGTTCATCAGCCCGGTGATGAAGGGCATCGCCATGAAGAAAATCATGATGACGCCGTGGGCGGTGAAGATCTGGTCGTAGTGGTGCGGGGGCAGGAACCCGGCCGAGTCCGCTGACGCGACGGCAAGCTGGGTACGCATCATGATGGCGTCGGCAAAGCCGCGCAGCAGCATGATCAGCGCGACGATGATGTACATCACGCCGATGCGCTTGTGGTCGACGGACGTGAGCCATTCCGTCCAGAGGTACTTCCACTTCTTGAAGTAGGTGATGGCGCCGAAGACCGCTAGGCCTCCCAGGCACACGGCGGCCAGCGTAACCATGACGATAGGTTCATGGTACGGAATGGCCTCGAGGGTAAGTTTCCCGAGCATTGTTAGTTGATTCCTGCGATCAGATTATTCGACGTGGAGGTGCACGTGGCGGAGTCCACGCCGGCCATCTTGGTCATCGTGCTGCCCAGAATGAAATCGAACATGGCGGGCGGCGCCGACGAGTACTTCACGACCGGGTTGCGCTCGCTGCGCTTGGTCAGTTCCGCGTAGACCTCGGGGGTCAGGGCGGAGGGGGCAGCCTTGGCTTCCTTGACCCAGTTGTCGAACCCTTCCTGCGACATGGCGTGGGCCTTGAAACGCATGCCCGAGAAGCCGCCGCCGCTGTAGTTGGCCGAAATGCCGGCATAGGTGCCGATTTCGCGCGCGTTCAGGTGCAGCTTGGTCTCCATGCCGGCCATCGAGTAGATCTGGCTGCCGAGCTGGGGAATGAAGAACGAGTTCATGACCGAGGCCGAAGTGATCCGGAAGTTGACCGGAACGTCCACGGGGAACGCGATCTCGTTGACCGTAGCGATGTTCTGCTCGGGGTAGATGAACAGCCACTTCCAATCCAGCGAAACCACCTCGATGGTCACCGGCTTGTGTTCGGAAACGAGCGGCTTGTAGGGATCCAGCGCGTGCGTGGAGCGCCAGGTGATCACGGCAAGAATCGCCACGATGATACAAGGGACGGTCCAGACCACGATTTCGATCGCCGTGGAGTGGGCCCACTTGGGCTGGTAGTCAGCCTTGGTGTTGGAAGCGCGGTACTTCCAGGCAAACGCCACGATCATGAAGAGAACCGGGATCACGACGATGAGCATGAGCCCGGTCGCCGTCAGCAGCAACGTCTTTTCCTGGATGCCGATATCTCCCTTGGGGGAGAGGATTTCCATGTTGCAGCCGCCAAGCAGCATGACCGCGCCGACGCCAAAAATGCGCGTAAGGGTCGCAAGGAGGGGGTGTTTCACGTACAGCCTTGGATGGAAGGTGGGAAATGCTGCAGAGCAGCAGACTGGAATGCTGCTAGGCAGCAACCTCCATCCTATCGGCTTGATCTTGGTCAAGCGTGCGACGAATGGTCGCATTGCCTGGGAGAAATCCGCCCCAAGGGACGCGGATTCAGGGTTTTCCTAGGGGGAAGAAGCCCCTGGGAGAGGGGTGGGGGTGCGACGATATGTCGCACTTGCACACAGGGGTGTTGTAAAGATGTGTCGCACCCGCACAAATCAGTCGACGAGGACCTCGCGTTCCGGCCCCGGTTTTTTGGCCAGTTTGCGCTGGAGCGAGCGCCGGTGCATGCCCAAGAGGCGCGCGGCCGCGGAAACATTGCCGCCGGTCTCGTGCAGGGCCTGGTGGATGTGCTCCCATTCTAGGCGGTGCAACGGCGTCATGGTCGTTTCGATCGTAACCGTTTCCGGCTTCACCAAACCCAGCGTGCGCAGAATCATCGGCGCCGTGGCGGGCTTGGGCAGGTAGTCGTCCGCGCCGCGCTTGATGGCTTCGACCGCCGTGGCCACGCTGGCGTAGCCGGTGACCAGCAGAATCCGCATGTCCTCGCGCAGGGCGCGCAGGGGACGGATCAGGGTCAGGCCGGAATCTTCGCCCAGGCGCAGGTCCACCAGGGCGAAGGCGGGGCGGATCTCCTCGGCCACGCGCAGCGCCTCGGCGATGCCGGTGGCGGTCCGGGTTTCCAGGCCGCGGCGCGACAGGCTGCGCTGCAGGGTGCGCACATAGAGTTCGTCGTCGTCGATCAGGAGGCCTAGGTCGTCAGCTTTCATCACATTGAAGTCCCGGGGTTGCCGAGGGGCAGGTAGAAGCGGATGCGGGTGCCGCCGCCGTCGGCCGCGGTCATGGTCATTTCGCCGCCCATCTGTTCGACGGTGGCGTGCGACAGCGCCAGGCCCACGCCCAGCCCTCCCGGCTTGCCGCTGTTGAACAGGCTGGTGGCGGGCAGCAGGGTCTGGTCGGGGTCGAAGCCGCGCCCGTAGTCCCGGACTTCGCCGCGCAGCGCGCCATAGCCATATTCCAGATGCAAGTGCACGCGGGGGGCTTCGGCGGCTTCGCCGGCGTCCGCCGCGTTGTTGAGCAAGGCCTGCAGCAGGTGGGCGATGGCCGGATCCACCCGCAGGCTGGCGGGCAGGGCGCCGGAGCGCTGCAGGTCGATGGTCGGCCGGATCAGGCGCCACTGGCCCACTACGCGGACCAGGTCCACGGCAGTTGGGACCGCCAGGTTGCGGATGCGTTCCCGGCACAGGGCCAGAAGCTGGCTCAGCGTGGTCACGTCGGCCCGCAGGTCTTCGTCGTCGTGGACCTCGGCGGCGATCTCGTCGGTCAGCAGCGTCATGGTGGCCAGCGGGGTGTTCAGCTCGTGCGCCATGGCGGCCGCGTGGGTCGCCAGGGCGACGATGCCCTCATTGCGGGTGAAGCGCTCGCGCAGGCGGGCCAGTTCGCGTTCGCGGGCGCGCAGGTCCGACGCCAGCCGGGTCGAGAACACCAGCACCACCACGACTGAAATCAGGAAGTTGGCGCCCATCCCCCACAAAAGCAGATTGTGGGTGTCGACGTCGCCCCGCAGGGGCTGTCCGAAGATGGCGGCGGCGGCGTATCCCAGCACGCCCGCCAGCGCGGCGGCCAGGGCCCAGTTGCGCGGCAGCGCCAGGGCCGCCAGCGCGGTCAGGATCAGGAACATCGTGCCGAACGGATTGCTGATGCCGCCGCTCCAGCTCACCATCCAGGCCAGCACGGCCATATCGACGAACAGGTGGCCGAACGCCGTCGCGTGGGAGAGGTCGCGGGGGCGCCGCAGCCGCAGGCTGGCGTAGACATTGAAGCCGATCAGCAGGCCCACGCCCAGCCACAGCGGTTCCAGCGGCAGGTCCAGGCCCAGCACGCTGCTGGCCAGCAGGATGGTGGCGGCCTGGCCCGCGATGGCGAGCCAGCGCAGGCTGCAGAGGGTACGCAGGAATGAAAAGGCGGAACTACCGGGCATATCCAGACACAGAGGCGCCGGCCAGCCAGCCGGCAGTTACGGGCGCCCGGCTGCGCGGAACGCTGGCATCCGATGCGCGGCGGGAGTGGCCGGCAGCCGCCTGGCCGGGTGGGCGCGGGCGGCGGGATGTGCTGGCATTGTATGGTGAATCGGGGCGGGATGCTGGCCGGAAGGGACGTTATGCGTCCCTTAAATTCGCCGGCATCCGGCGTGGTCGCCGCCCTTCCTCTCTCTATATATATAGGTCAGTGGCCGTGGCCGTGGCCGGCGGCGGGCGCGGCGGCCGCGTTCAGCGGACGGGCCACCGCGTCCACGGGCACGCGCCGTTGCTGGCGCGAGGCGTCTTCCACGACCAGCGTGAGCTGCACGTGGTCGCCCGGCGCGATCTGCCCGGCCAGGTCGATCAGCATGACGTGGTAGCCGCCGGGCTTGAGTTCGACAGCCTGGCCGGCGGGCAGGTCGATGCCCGGCACCTGGCGCATCTTCATGACGTTGTCCTGCATCGCCATTTCATGCACCTCCACGTGTTTGGCCGCCTGAGACTCTACGGCGACCAGCCGGCCCGGCGCCGCGGATGTCAGGCGCATGAAGACGCCCGTCGCATGCTGGTTGGGCACGGTGGCGCGCACCCAGGCGTCCTGCACGGACAGGCCGGCATCCTGGGCCAGGACGGAATGGCTGAAGCCGGCCAGCGCCAGCGCGAAGACGGCGGCCAGGGGTTTGATCGAGATCTTGTTCATGATGGTTTCCTTTGCGTGGTTCAAAGCACGGTGCGCAGGTCTTGCGCGCATTCCTGTGCGGTCTGCTGATGGCGCAAGGCGATGCGCAGCTTGCCTTCGGCGTCGATGACGTAGGTCAGCGCGGTGTGGTCCATGGTGTAGGACGAGCCGGTCGGCACCTTCTGATAGAAGACCTTGAAGGACTGGGCCGCGGCGCGGGTCTGTTCCTCGGTGCCGCGCAGGCCGACAAAGCCCGGATCGAAGGCCTGGGTATAGGCGCGCAGGATTTCGGGCGTGTCGCGCTCGGGATCGACGCTGATGAACAGGATGCGCAGTTTTTCGGCGTCCTTGCCCAACAGGCTCTTGATCTCGACGGCGCGCGTGAGCGCCGTCGGGCAGATGTCGGGGCATTGCGTGAACCCGAAGAACAGCATGACCGGATGTCCGCGGTAGTCGGCCAGCCTGCGTTCGCGGCCGTCCGTGTCCTGCAGCAGGAAATCGCCGGCAGGCATGCCGGACAGGTCCATGCCATTGAGGGGCGGAGCATCCTGGCCGCAGCCGGCCAGGGCCAGCAGGGCAAGGGAGGACAACAGCAGGCGGCGCCGCGGATCCGGTGCGGCGGCGTGCGTCGCGCCGTGGGGCGCGCGCGGGAAGAGGGAATGCATGGGGACCTCTGGATGACGTGTCGGCAGGGCGCGGCGTTGCCGCGCGGCGGCGGGCGACGCGCGCCGGTCTCCATTAGGGAGTCAGCGCGGGCGAGCCCGGGACGAAGTCAAGCCAGAGGCGGCGGAGCGCGCGAACCCAGCGGCGGCCCCTGGGCGGGCTGCGCGGGCAGGGCGCGATGGGTGGGTGGCGGCGGCGCATGGCCCGCCGCCGCCACCAGCAGGGGCGTGGCCGCGGGCGCGGGGGCGGGTGCGACATGCGCGAGCAGGCCGAAGGGGCATAGCGCGCCGGCGCTGGCTGCGTCGTGCCTGTCCTTGCCGTTGTCGTCGGACGCCATCCCCACGCTCAGGACGGACAGGTCGCCCGCCGCGGAGCAAAAGGTCACCTGGAGCCGGCCATCGTGCAGTGCGCCGGCATCGGGCATGTAGCCCGCCGGCACCAGCGCACGCAGCGTCAGCGCCACAAGCGCCAGCCACAGCACGCCCTCGGCGCGCAGGGCGCGCAGCGTGTGCAGGAGGCGGGTCGGATGCGGCATGCAGGCATTCTATGCCAAGCGTTCCCAAATTCTTGGTACCCTTAAACGCACTTCGTTCCGACACGCCACCCAGTGCCCCAGGTTTCAGAGCTTTCCTTGTCCGTTCCGACCTTGCCCGTCCCGACCTTGTCCGTTTCGAACCTGTCCGCTCCCGGCCGGGGCCGCGCGGGGGCCTATGCCCGTTTGTGGCGGGGCGTGCTGATGGCGGCGCTGCTGGTGCTGTTGTCCGCCTGCGGCACCACCAAGGTCCAGCCCGGCTACTACCGGGTCCAGTCGGGCGACACGCTCTATCAGATTGCGCGCAAGCAAGGCACCAGCGTCGGCGACCTGGTCCGATGGAACAAGCTGTCCAATTCCAATTCGATCGAAGTCGGCCAGGTGCTGCGCGTCGAACCGCCCGCGGGCCAGGCGCGCACTTCTACACCCAGAAAGGCGAGCAGCAAGCCGGCGCCGGCGCCGCGCGCCACCGCGTCCTCCGGCAAGCGGCGCACGGCGCCGCCGGGCGCGATCTCGCTGGTCTGGCCCGCGCAGGGCAAGGTCACGCGCGGCTACGACGGATCCGGTTCGAACGGCATCGTCATCAGCAATTCCGCCGGCACGCCGGTCGTGTCCGCAGCGCCGGGCACGGTGGCCTATTCGGGCAGCGGTCTGCGCGGCTACGGCCATCTGGTCATCGTCAAGCACAACGCCAGCTTCCTCAGCATCTATGCGCATAACAGCAAGCTGCTGGTCAAGGAAGGGCAACGTGTCTCGCAGGGGCAGAAGATCGCCGAAATGGGCAACAGCGACAGCAAGCAGGTGGGGCTGTACTTTGAATTGCGCTATGACGGCCAGGCGGTCGATCCGGCGGGGTCCCTGCCGCCGAAGTAGCGCAGGGCCGGCGCCCGGCGCTACAGCGCCGCTTCCTGCGTCAGCGTCGAGATGAACGCGGCGGTGCGCGGGTCGGCCGGTTGCGTGAACACCGTCCGGGAGTCGCCGGCTTCAACCACCACGCCGTCCAGCAGGAACACCACTTCGCGCGAGACGCTGGCGGCCAGGCGCAGGTCGTGCGTGGCCATCAGCATGGTCATGCCTTCGGCGGCAAGCTGGCGCAGCACGTCCACCACTTCGGCGGCCAGGCCCGGATCCAGCGCCGACGTGGGTTCGTCGCACAGCAGCACGCGCGGCGCGGGCGCCAGCGCGCGGGCGATCGCCACGCGCTGCTGCTGGCCGCCCGACAGGTTGGCGGGCCAGGCGTCAGCCTTTTCCAGCATGCCGACCTTGCGCAGCAGTTCTTCCGCCCTCGCGCGGGCGCGGTCGGCGGGCCACTTCTGCACCGTCACCAGGCCTTCCATCACATTGCCGATCACGGTCTGGTGCGGGAACAGTTGGAAGTTCTGGAACACCATGCCGGTCTGCATCCGCACGCGCTGGACCTGCTCGCGCGACAGCTTGCGGCCGGGCTGGAAGTCCACTGTTTCGGGTCCGATTTCCAGCAGGCCGCGATCGGGGACCTCAAGCAGGTTCACGCACCGCAGCAGGGTGCTCTTGCCGCTGCCGGACGGTCCGATCAGGGCGGTGACACTGCCTTCGGCGATCTGCACATCCACCTGCTTGAGCACGGGATTGCCGCCGAACGCCTTTTCGATTTTTTCCAGGCGGATCATCGGGTCTTCTCGCTAAACACTGCATGCTGGCCGAAGCGCCGCTCCAGGCGCACCTGGGCCGCGGACAGGACGGAACTGAACACCAGGTAGATCAGCGCGGCCTCGGTGTAGAGGATCAGCGGCTCATACGTGACGGCGGCGATGCGCTGCGCGGCCTGGAAGATCTCGGGCACGGTCAGCACCGCGGCCAGGGAGGTGTCCTTGACCAGCGCGATGAAGGAATTGGACAGCGGCGGCACGGCCACGCGCGCCGCCTGCGGCAGGATGGTGCGGCGCAGGGCCTGGCCGCGCGTCATGCTCAGCGAGTAGGCGGCTTCCCATTGGCCCTTGGTGATGGATTCGATGGCGCCGCGGATCACCTCGGAGTTGTAGGCGCCCACGTTCAGCGTAAAACCGATCAGCGCGGCGGGCAGCGGGTCCAGCACGATGCCCACGCTGGGCAGGCCGTAGAAGATCACGAACAGCTGCACCAGCAGCGGCGTGCCGCGGATGAGCCAGACATAGAAGCGCACCAGCGCCACCAGCGGCGCGGGGCCGAACAGGCGGATCAGCGCCACCACGAAGGCGAGCGCCAGGCCCAGCGCAAACGACATCAGCGTCAGCGGCACGGTGAAGACCAGGCCGGCGTGCAGCAGCGGCCAGAACGAGTCCGCCATGAGCTGCAACCAGGCCGGCACCGACCATTCGCCTATCTTCGCCAGCAGCCAGTCGGGCAGGACGGTGTGCAGCCAGGTGGGCAGCGTCATGTGCGCTCCAGTGTCTTACTGCGCCGACAGGTCCGTGCCGAAATACTTGACCGAGATGGTCTTGTAGGTGCCGTCCGCCTTGATGTCGGCCAGCGCCTTGTTGATGGCGGCCTGCAGTTCGGGGTTGCCCTTGCGGATCAGCACGCCGGAATTGCTGAACTCCGCCGTCTTGTCGGTGGCGGCGATCTTCACGCGGGCGTTGGGCTTTTGCTTCTTGAAGTCCAGGAACGACAGGTTGTCGTTCACGGTGGCTTCGACACGGCCCGACGTCAGCAGGTCGATGGCTTCATTGAAGCCCTGCACCGCCACGACTTCCGCGCCGTGGCTTTGCGCCAGCTTGCCGAAGTTGCTGGTCAGCGTGTTGGCGGACTTCTTGCCCTTCAGGTCGGCGAAGGACTTGATGCTGGTGTTGTCGTCGCGCACGATCAGCACGGCGGCCGACGAGATGTACGGATCGGAGAAATCGTATTTGGCGCGGCGCGCGTCGGTGATGCCCACCTGGTTGATGACGGCGTCATAGCGCTTGGCGTCCAGGCCGGCGATCAGGCCGTCCCATTTGCCTTCGACGAATTGGGCCTTTACGCCCAGCCGGTCTGCGATGGCGCGGCCGATGTCCACGTCAAAACCGGTAAGCTGCCCGGATGCGTCGTGGAAAGTGAAGGGAGCGTAGGTGCCTTCGGTGCCGATCTTGAACACGCCGGCGGACTTGATCTGATCCAGCCCGGATTGCGCATGCGCGGCGGACAGGGCGGCGGCCTGGACCAGGCCGGCGACGAGAAGCGTACGGAAGAGTTTCATGGCGGTGCTCCACGGATGGGCGATATCTCGGTGGAGAGCATGCGGGGCTGCAATGCCCTCCGGCGTAGCCGCACTCTAACAACCGGCCTATTTTTCCACAAAGCATAAGGAATAGTAAAAATATAGCCACGGGTCATATGGCGTTACCAAGTCCCGGCGCGGTCAGGCCGGGGATCTTCCAGACAGTACCTTGACGGAGACGGGTGTGGAACAGCAATGGAACAGGCGCGCATTCATGGTGGCGGCGGCAGGCGCTGCGGGCGCCGCGGCAGGGGCGGCGCATGCGCAGGGCGCGGGGGGCGGCGCGGTGAGGGCGCTGGGCGGCGGCAGCATCACTGATGTGGCAGGCTTGCGCGTGGGGCACTACACGGACACGCGCCGTCCTACCGGCTGCACGGTCATCATCGCCGAAGGGGGCGCGACGGGCGGGGTCGATGTGCGCGGCGCGGCGCCCGGCACGCGCGAAACCGACCTGCTCAATCCGGTGAACATGGTGGAAAAAGTGCACGCGGTCGTGCTGACGGGCGGCAGCGCCTTTGGCCTGGACGCGGCCTCGGGCGTCATGCGCTACCTGGAGGAAAAGAAGATCGGCTTCGACGTGGGTGTCGCGTTCGTGCCCATCGTGCCTTCGGCGGTGCTGTTCGATCTGGGCGTGGGCGATGCATCCGTCAGGCCGGATGCGGCCGCGGGCTATCAGGCCTGCAAGTCCGCCACCCCCGATGCGCCGCAGGAAGGCAACGTGGGCGCGGGGGCGGGCGCGACGGTAGGCAAGCTGTACGGTCCCAAGCGTGCGATGAAAGGCGGCATCGGCAGCGCGTCGCTCACTGTGGCGGGCGTGACGGTGGGCGCCATCGTCGCCGTCAACGCGGTGGGGGATGTGATCGACCCGGCCACGGGGCGCATTCTGGCCGGCGCGCGCACCGCCGACGGCAAGTCGCTGCTGGATACCCGCGCGGCCATCCTGGCCGGCGACCTGCCCCGGTCCATGCGCGAAGGCGCGGCCACGACCATCGGCGTCGTGGCCACGGACGCCCGGCTGACCAAGGCGCAGGCCCAGAAGATTGCAGCCATGGCCCACGACGGGCTGGCGCGCACGATCAACCCCATCCACACCATGCTGGACGGCGACACGATCTTCGCGCTGGGCACCGGCGCGTCGGGCAAGCCCGCCAACGTGATGCTGCTGGGCGTCATGGCGGCCGAAGCCATGGCCATCGCCGTGCAGCGCGCCATTCTGGCGGCGCGCACCGTCGAAGGCTATCCGGCGGCCGTGGACTTTATCGCCTGACGCGGCGTGGGCGCCGCCTGTCCCGCCGCTGTCCTGTTGTTGTCCCGCTTCTGTCACACAAGGCCGCCAAGATGGCAGGCAACGGCGTGTGGCCGGGGCGGGGGCGCATATGCAGGAAGGCGAACGATTCAACGGCGTGACGCATCTGGCGGGACTGGCGCTGGCGGTGCTGGCGTCCGGGGCGCTGATTTCGCGCGCGGCCGAACTGCGGGTGGACGCGCGCCAGATCGTCGCCTATGCGGTGTTCTCGGCATCCATGATCGCCGTATATGCGTCGTCGGCGCTGTTCCACTGCTCGCGCGGCCGCCGCAAGGCCATCTGGGCCAAGGCGGACCACTGCGCCATCTATCTGCTGATTGCCGGCACGTACACGCCGCTGGCGTATGGTCCGGTGGATCATGGCTGGGGCGCCGCGATGGGCGTGGCCATCTGGCTGCTGGCCTTTGTGGGCATCAGTCGTGAATTGTGGTGGGCGCGCGGCGCGGCGCCGGCCTTGCCGCTGTACCTGGCGATGGGCTGGCTGGGCGTGATGTTCGCCGCGCCGATCGCGGGCGGGCTGTCGTCGGCGGGGCTGGCCTGGCTGCTGGCGGGGGCCGCCATCTACACCGCGGGCACGTTGTTCTACGTGAACGACAAGCGCTGGCGCCATGCGCATGGCATCTGGCACCTGTTCGTGATGGCCGGAACGGCCTGCCACTTCGTGACGGTGTTCGGCTTTCTGGAGCATGTCCCCGCCTAGGGGAGGCTCCGCCACGGCAGGGCCGGCTCAAGGCCCGCCAGTTTCAGCGCCAGCTCGCCAGCGGCAGCATGCCTTCCCGGTTCTTCACTTTACGCATGACGATATGCGAGCACAGGTCCCGCACGCCGGGAATCCTGCCGAGCTTGTCTTCGATGAAGTTCGAGAAGGCGGCCAGGTTGCGCGTGCGCACCGTCAGGATGTAGTTGGACGCGCCGGTCACGATGCTGGCTTCGCTGATTTCCTCGAGCACGGCGATGCCGGCCAGGAAGTCTTCGTGCCAGCTCGCGCGCGACTGGTCCAGCGACACATGCACGATGGCTTCCAGCTCGAAGCCCAGCTTCTCCGCGTCCAGCACCGCCCGGTAGCCGCGGATCAGGCCGGCTTCTTCCAGCGCGCGCACGCGCCGCAGGCAGGCCGACGGCGACAGCGCCACCTGCTCGGCAAGGTCCTGGTTGCTGAGGTGGCCGTCTTCCTGCAGGCGGGCAAGAATGCGCTGGTCTATGGGGTCGATCTGCATCGCACAATCCAATTCTAAAAAATTAGTCTGGAAGCAATTTAATGCGGAAAACTCGGGTATGTCACGACCTGTTTTGCAATTAATCGGCCTGGTCGCGCTGATAGCATGTATCCGGTAACTCTCCTGAAGGAACGACACATGAATACCCGCGAAGCCTGCGTCAACGCCGATCTGAAGGATCCCCTGGCGCCTCTGAAAGACTGTTTCGACCTGCCGCCCGGCGTCCTGTATATGGACGGCAACTCCCTGGGCGTGCTCCCCAAGACCGCCGCCGCCCGCGCTGCCGAGGTGATCCGCAAGGAGTGGGGCGCGGACCTGATCCGCAGCTGGAACACGGCGGGCTGGTACGACCTGCCGGCCCGCCTGGGCGACAAGCTGGGCGGCCTGCTGGGCGCGCGCGAGGGCGAAATGGTCGTCACCGACACGACGTCGCTGAACATCTTCAAGGCGCTGGCCGCCGCGCTGCGCATCCAGCAGGGCAAGCACCCGGCGCGCCGGGTCATCCTGTCCGAGCGCGACAACTTCCCGACCGATCTCTACATGATCCAGGGCATGATCGACCTGCTGCAGCAGGGCTACGAAATGCGCCTGATCGACGACGACCTGCCGCTGGACAAGGCCCTGGACGATTCCGTCGCCGTGATGCTGCTGTCGCACGTGAACTACCGCAGCGGCTATATGCACGACATGGCCGCCGTCACCGCCATGGCGCACGAACGCGGGGCGCTGGCAATCTGGGACCTGGCGCACGCCGCCGGCGCGGTGCCGGTGGACCTGAACGGGGCCGACGCCGATTTCGCCGTGGGCTGCACCTATAAGTATCTAAACGGCGGCCCCGGCTCGCCCGCCTTCATCTGGGTGGCGCCGCGCCACACCAGCGACTTCTGGCAGCCGCTGTCCGGCTGGTGGGGCCATTCGCGCCCCTTCGACATGGCCGTGGCCTACGAACCGGCCGGCGGCATCCGCCGCTACCTGTGCGGCACGCAGCCCATCGTGTCGCTGTCGCTGGTCGAATGCGGCCTGGATGTGGCGCACGCCGCCGGCATGGACGAAGTGCGCAGGAAATCGCTGGCGCTGGGCGACCTGTTCATTGCGCTGGTCGAATCGCGCTGCGCGGACCATCCGCTGACGCTGGCGACGCCGCGCAACCATGCCGAGCGCGGCAGCCACGTGAGCTTGCGCCATCCCAACGGCTTTGAAGTGATGCAAGCCTTGATCGCGCGCGGCCTGATTGGCGACTACCGCGAGCCCGAGGTGCTGCGATTCGGCCTTACGCCGCTGTATTTGGGCTATGCCGACATTTGGGACGCCGTCGACATCCTGAAGGACGTGCTGGACACCCGCGCCTGGGACAAGCCCGAATTCAAGCAGCGGTCGGCCGTGACCTGATCCCGCGAAACATTCCCTTATCGCGCAGGCCATTCGAGCCTTTCATCCAAAGAGAGCGCAGGACAAGGAGGAGACTATGCAACAACAGAAAGGATTCAGCCGGATCGCCGAACGCGAGCAGGGGCTCAAGCGCCGCCTGACCTCCGGCCAGATGAGCATGATTGCCATCGGCGGCGCTATCGGCACAGGACTATTCCTGGGCAGCAAGTTCGCCATCGGATTTGCCGGCCCCAGCGTCATCCTCAGCTACGCCATCGGCGGGCTGATCACACTGCTGCTGATGGCCTGTCTGGCGGAGATGACGGTGGCGCATTCCACGTCGGGTTCGTTCGGGGCCTACGCGGAACACTACATCGGGCCGCTGGCGGGTTTCCTGGTGCGCTACGCATACTGGTCGTGCGTGGTGCTGGCGGTGGGCACCGAGGTCACCGCGGTGGCCAAGTACATGGCCTTCTGGTTCCCAGGCGTGCCGGGCTGGCTATGGGTATGCCTGTTTTCGGCCGCGCTGATCCTCGTCAACGCGCTTAGCGTCAAGGCGTTCGGCACGATCGAATACTGGTTCTCGACCATCAAGGTCAGCGCCATCATGGCCTTCATCATCCTGGGCGCCTATGTGGTCTGGGGCAATCCGCAGTACGGCGTGGCGCAGTACACCGCGCACGGCGGGTTCTTTCCCAACGGCGTGTGGGGCATGTGGGTCGCGGTCGTGATTTCGATCTTCAGCTATCTGAGCGTCGAGATGATCGCCGTGGCGGCGGGCGAGGCCGAAGACCCCGAGCGCGCCGTCAAACAGGCGTTTCGCGCGACGTTCGTCCGGCTGATTGTCTTCTACCTGCTGTCGCTGGCGCTGATCCTGGCCATAGTGCCCTGGGACGACGCCGGCCAGGGCGGCAGCCCGTTCGTGAAGGTGATGCAGGCCCTGGAGATTCCTGGCGCGGCGGCCGTCATCAACTTCATCGTGCTGGTGGCCGCCCTGTCCGCCATGAACAGCCAGCTGTACATCACCACCCGCATGATGTTCAGCCTGTCGCGCGCGGGCCATGCGCCGTCGGCGCTGGGCCGGCTGACACGCAACGGCACGCCGCTGAACGCGCTGCTGCTGTCCACCAGCGGCATCGTCATCGCTACCGTGCTGAATGTGCTGTATCCCGAGACGGCGTTCACGCTGATGATGGCCATCTCGATGTTCGGCGCGCTGTTCACGTGGATGATGATCTTCGTCACGCACTACTTCTTCCGCCGCGCCTGGACGCGGGAAGGGGGCGCGCGGCTGTCGTTCCGGATGCCGGGCTTTCCGGTGCTGACGCTGCTGGGCGCGGTGGCGATGCTGGCGATCCTGGTCACGACGTACTTCACCCGCGAGTTCAGGATGACGCTGGTGTTCGGCGTGCCGTTCCTGCTGATCCTGGCCGCGCTGTACCACCTGCTGTTCAGGAAGCGCGCCGAGGCCGTGGCGCTGCGCGCGGGCAACGGGCAGGAAGGCATAAGGGCGGGCGCCGGGCCGCGTCCGGCGGCGCGGTAACGGGTCCAGGCCTTTCCTAGCGCTGCCCGGCGACGCACTCCCGGATTGCCGCCAGCATCGCGCGGGCGCGCACAGGCAGCGAACGCGAGGCGTACACGGCGTGCATCTGGGGCGCGGCGCCTTGCGCCGACGTCACCGTGTACGCCGGGCACACCCGCACGAGCGTGCCGCGCTCGATTTCCGGCAGCGCCGCCCAGTCCGCCAGGCGGGCGATGCCCATGCCCTGAAGCACCATCGCCATCAGGCCGCCGCCGCTGCTGACGCGCACCGCCGGCCTGGCGTGCAGGCGGACAATGCGGTCGGCGTCGCGCAGATGCCAGTCCTTGAGCACGCGCGGCCCGGTGTGGGTCAGCAGGCGATGCGCGGCCAGGTCCGCGGGCTCGCGCGGCAGCCCCATCCGGGCCACGTAGCCGGGGCTGGCGCACAGCATCCGTTCGTAGGGCCAGAGGTGCGCGCCCAGCAGGTCGCTGGACGCGGGAAATCCGCCGCGGATGGCGAAGTCCAAACCTTCGGCGATGGGGTCGACCCACTTGTCGGTATAGAGGATGTCGATGCTGACGCCCGGATGTGCGTCGGAATAGCGGCGCAGGACTGCAGGCAGCAGGACCACGCCCAGCAGGTCGGGCGCCGAAAAGCGCAGGCGTCCTTGTGCGCCGCCCTGGACGTCGCGCAGCGCGTCGCGGGCCCGCTCTTCCAGCCGCAGCAGTTCGCGGGCGGACTGGAAGTAGCTTTCGCCCTGCGGCGTCAGCACCACGCTGCTCTTGCTGCGCGACAGCAGCTGCGTGCCCACCTGGCGCTCCAGCGATTGCACGGCGCGGGTGACGGCGCTGGGCGATGCGCCCAGCGCGCGCGCCGCCAGCACGAAGCTCTGGCGTTCGGCGACGGCGCAGAACACCTGGTATTCCCATAGCGCGCTACGTTCCATGCGGGGTCTCCCGTTGCGTCTACCGCAACATGATATTGCAACGCCGGCGCAGCGGCCGCACGTAGACTGCGGCGAGTCGAATTTCTTCATGCATCATGCCCAATCCTCATTACATCGACCCTCTGACCGGCGACCGCTATCCGCTTGACGACGCGCGCTGGTGTTCCGACGCGCAGACGCCCCTGATGATCTCGCCGCTGCGGGGCATTTCGCGTTACGACCTTGATACGCGCACGCGTTCGGTGTGGCGTTATGCGGCGGCGCTGCCGCGCGACATCGCGCGTCCCGTGTCGATGGGCGAGGGCGGCACGCCGATGGTGGAGCGCGTCTGGGGAACCTTGCGGCCGCATTTCAAGCTGGAATGGTTCAACCCCACGTGCAGCTTCAAGGACCGCGGCGCGGCCGTCATGCTGTCGTGGCTGCGCCAGCTGGGCATCAAGGCCGTAGCAGAGGACAGCTCGGGCAACGGCGGCGCGGCGGTGGCGGCGTTTGGCGCGGCGGCGGGCATGGGCGTCACCATCTTCGCGCCCGCCTATACGTCGGCCGCCAAGGTGGCGCAGATCCGGGCGTTCGGCGCTGATGTGCGCCTGGTGGAAGGCCCGCGTGAAAATTCGGAAGCCGAGGCCATCCGCGCCTCGCGCGAGATTTTCTACGCCAGCCACAACTGGCAGCCGTTCTTCCTGCAGGGCACCAAGTCGATTGCCTACGAGATGTGGGAGGACTTTGGCTTTCAGGCGCCGGACAACGTGGTGATTCCGGCCGGCGCGGGCAGCAATGTGCTGGGCTGCGCAATCGGCTTTGCCGAGCTGCGCGCGGCGGGCCAGATCAGCCGGCTGCCCAGGTTGTTCGTGGCCCAGCCGCTGAATTGTTCACCGGTGGACGCCAGCTTCCAGGCGGGGGCGGACGGCCCCGTGCCGCGCGAGGTGCTGCCCACCGTGGCCGAGGGCACGTCCATCAGGCGTCCCGTGCGCTTGCGCGAGGTGCTGCAGGCGGTGCGCGCCAGCGGCGGGCAGACCGTGGCGGTGCCGGAAGCCGACATTGTTGCGGCAGTGAAAGCGCTGGCCGCGCGCGGCCTGTACGCGGAACCGACCAGCGCCACGGCGGCGGCCGCGCTGGATACGCTGCAGGCGCGCGGCGCGATCCGGTCCGGTGAACGCACGGTGGTGCTGCTGACCGGCACCGGCCTCAAGTCCACGCAGTTCATGACGGACCTGTTTTCGGCGCCGGCCTGAGCGGCGCCGTGGCGTCAGTACGCGGCGGCGACGCGTTCCGGGCGGGCAGCCGCCGTGCCCGATTGCTGCCCGGGCGAGAACACGCGCAGGCGATGGCCGTCGGGGTCCAGCGCGACGAACGTGCGGCCGAAGTCCATGTCGGTGGGCGCCTGCAGGATGGGCAGGCCGCGCAGGCTCCAGTCCACGTGGCGCTGGTTGACGGCGTCGGCGTCGGCCACGGTGAAGGCCAGTTCGGTTGCGCCGCCGCGTCCGGCTGCGGCGGGTTCCACGGTGTAGCGCGACCACAGGCCCAGCATCAGCCCGGAGTCCAGCCTGAACATGGCGAACGTGGGCGAGTTTTCAAGGGGCGGGCGCTGCAGCAGCGCGCTGTAGAACGCGGCGCTGGCCTCGGGCTTTTCCACGTAGAAAATGACGAAATTGGTGTCGGACATGATGCGCTCCTGGTGGTGGACGCGCTCATCTTAGGCAGGGGTGCTGTCAGTTTTTGGCAGTAGCGTGGGTCAGGTTTTCCGGGGCGCGTGCTCGATCGCGCGCCACTCCTTCAGCAGGGCGTGCCGGCGCCGCGGATAGCGGCCCGCGGCGGCCAGGGTGGCGATGCGGTCGGTGCGGAAATGCCGGAAGTCGTTGCGCAGTTCGCACCAGGCCATGACGATGCGCACACTGTCGAAAAAGCCCAGCGCGAACGGCCAGATCACCCGCGCCGAATCCACGCCCTTGTCGTCCCGGTAGGCGATCTCCAGCTTCTGTTCGGCGCGGATGGCCTGGCGGATCAGGGACACGTCCACGCGGTCGGTCACCGCGACTGCACTGGGGGCCACCAGCAGCGGGATGGCGTCCAGTTCGTCCCGCAATTCCTGCGGCAGCACGGCGCCGATCTTGGCCAGCGCATTGCGCGCGGCCAGGCCCAGGTGCGCATCCGAGCGGCCCGCCACCCAGCGCGTGCCCAGCACCAGCGCCTCGATTTCCTCGGTGCTGAACATCAGCGGCGGCAGCATGAAGCCGGGACGCAGCACGTAACCCACGCCCGGTTCGCCTTCGATCTCGGCGCCCTGGCATTGCAGCGTCGCGATGTCGCGATACAGCGTGCGCAGGCTGATGCCCATTTCGGCCGCCAACCGGTGGCCGCTGACGGGCAGGCGGTGGCGGCGCAGGGTCTGGAGCAGGTCCAGGAGGCGTTCAGTGCGGGACATGGAGCGCAGGCGGCGGGCAGGAATACGTAATGCTGCCACGGAATGGCAGCATCCGGGGCGCCTGCGTCGCCACGCCCCGGGGGCAACCCGGTCAGGAGCCGGCCGGCTTGCCCGTCGCCACGTCGATGACCGAGCCGTCTTCCAGGCTGACGCGGTAGATCTCGCGCACGACGTTGCCGGCGAAGCCGATCTCGACGATGGACACGTCCTTGAACGTGGTGTCGATGCCGTCGGGCAGCACGGCGTTGAACTTGTCCGACTCCTGCTTCATGGCGTCCTGCAGGCGCGCGTCATAGGGCGCCATGCTGTAGACCAGCGTGGTGTGCGGGTTGTGGGCGCGCACTTCCTTGCCGTCCTGCATGATGTTCACGCCGCTCACGCCCATGGTCTTGACCAGGTCCTTGCCGGCATCGCCCATCTTGGCGTACACCGGGCCGGTCACGCGCGGCAGCGGGCCGTCGCGCAAGGGCGCCAGCGCGGCGGTGGCCACGGTGTTGTAGCGCATCATGTCTTCGAAGCCCTGGCCGCTCTTGACCACGCCCAGGTCCAGCCACCACGGGTGGCCCGCGCCCTTGGCAGCCTCGGTGGGGTAGAAGGTCTTGAGCGTGAGGCGCAGCGGGGCAGGCGGCTTGGGCAGCGCCTTGAGCATGCGGGCGGGCGTGGCCGGATCGGCGCTGTGGATGTGGACCACGGTGACGTGCGGCATGTTGGGCGTCTCCGCCTCGGTCTTCAGGCCCAGCTTCAGCAGGTCTTCCTTGAGCGCGCCGTTCACCTTGGCGTCCAGGATGGCGTTCACTTCCTGCGGCAGGCGGTAGACGACACCGTAGGTGGCCTTGTGCGCGCGGAACTCCGGCTTGTCGAGCGCGCTGTTGTCGATGGGCGCGGCAGCGTCGGCTGCGCTGGTGGAGAGGAGGCCGAAGGCGGCCAGATGCAATGCACGTTTGATCATGGGGAACCCCTGTAGTCTTGGACGTGACCCGCGAGAGTCATCCGCAGTGTGGCCAGCGCGGATGTACTGCGTATTGCACCAGCCTGAAGATTCCCGATACCAGTCGCTGGTTAGCCGATAGCTCGGCCCGCGGCTGGTATCCCCCTACACCATGAAGACAATGGCGACGATGGCGATGCCCAGCAGCAGGTTCACGCCCACCAGGCGGCGGATGCCGCCCATGGCCTTGCCGCCCGCGGGCCAGTCCGACGCGGCAACCGCCTTGGCCAGCCGCTTGTAGAGCGCAAACCGGATATGGCCGTAGATGGCCATCATGACGATGCCGCCGGCGGCCATGAGGGTCCAGCTGCGGGGCATGAAGAACTTGCCGCCCGTTTGCGTCGCCTGGCTGGCGGCTTCGCCGATCATGCCGGCGCCGCTCAGCAGAATCACCGCGATGGCCGCCAGGACGGCGTTCAGGAACGGACCCAGCACCGATGCCATCAGCCTGAGTCGGACCGGCGGTTCAAGCTGCGCGGCCGCCGGCCGCAGGAAACAGTGCGCGAACAGCATGCCGCCCACCCAGAGGATCACGGCCATGACGTGGACGAATTTCAAGGAGGCGTAGAGCATGCGGTCGGCCTGTAGGTGGTGCGGCCGCGGGAGGCGGCCGGGACTGTCCGCATGATATCGCCGTGCGCCATCTTGCGCGGACTTGACCAAAATCATGGTTTTCCATTTAGAATGAGATTGATTTCTATTTGTGGTTGAGAGTTCAGGGAGCCCTCCGTGCCGAATCCCGTGCTCGCCTCAGGCGACGCCGTTCACCTTCTGTACCGCGCCCATCACGGGTGGCTGCACGGCTGGCTGCGCGCCAAGCTGGGCAACACTTTCGACGCAGCGGACCTGGCCCAGGACACGTTTGTGCGGGTGCTGCGCCACCGGCACGAGCTGGACGCCCTGCGCGAGCCGCGCGCCTACCTGACCACGATCGCCAAGCGCCTGCTGCTGAACCACCACCGCCGCCGCTCGGTGGAGCAGGCCTACATGGAAGCGCTGGCGCTGATGCCGGAAGATCTGGCTCCGTCCGCGGAACAGCGCCTGATCATCCTGGAAACCCTGCAGGAAATCGACGAGATGCTGGCCGGGCTGTCGCTGCCCGCCCGCCAGGCGTTCCTGATGGCGCAGCTGGAAGGCCTGAGCCACGGCGAGATCGCCGAACGCCTAAATGTGTCGCTGCGCACTGTCCACCGCTACATCACCAAGGGATTCGAGCAATGCATCATGGCGGTGATGTGAGCGCGCAGGGGGAAGGGGCAGGGGAACTGCCCGCCGTCGAGCGCAACGTCGCGCGCGAGGCCGCCCGCTGGCTGCTGCGGCTGAGCTCCGGCCGGGCCACCGATGCCGACGTCCACGCCTGTGACCAGTGGCGCGCCAGCAAGGCCGAGCACGAGCACGCCTGGCAGCGTGCGCAGCGCGTGAATGCGCGCTTCGGCCTGATTCCGTCGGCGCTGGGCATGGCGACCCTGAATCGCCCCGAGTTCAAGAGCCGCCGCGCCGCGCTGAAGACGCTGGTGGCGCTGGTGGTGGCCGGCCCCGTCGGCTGGGCCGCCTGGCGCGCCGATCCCCTGGACTGGAGCGCCGACTACCGCAGCGCGGCGGGCGAGCGCCGTACCGTGGCGCTGGCGGACGGTTCCACCCTGCACCTGAACACCGCCAGCGCGGTCGACGTGCTGTTCGACGACGCTACCCGGCTGCTGCGGCTGCGTTCGGGCGAGATCGCCGTGCACGCGGTGGCGGACCCGGCGGCCCATCCGCGGCCCTTCGTGGTGCGCACGCGCCTGGGCGACATCGAGGCGCAGCCTTCGCGCTTCTGTGTGCGCCAGGACGGCGCGCACTGCCAGGTCAGCGTGCAGGAAGGGCGCGTGCGGGTCAGCAGCGGTGCGCAGCCTGGCAGCTACATCGACCTGGCCGTGGGCGAGCAGAGCAGCCTGACGGCCGAAGGGGCGGGCCCGGCGGCTCCGGCCGACCCGCATGCCGGCGACTGGATGCGCGGCGTGCTGTACGCCAGCGAGCTGCGGCTGGACCACTTTGCGGCCGAACTGGCGCGCTACCGGCAGGGCATCGTGCGCTGCGATCCCGAGATCGCGCACCTGCGGATTTCGGGAGCCTTCCAGCTGCACGATACCGACGCGGTGCTGGCGGCCTTGCCCGCGACCTTGCCGGTGCAGGTGCGCTATCGCACCCCGTACTGGGTGACGATCGCGCCGCGCGCCGCGGCCGCTTGAAAATTTTTTTTGGCAATGTTGTCCGGTTTTGATTTCACGAGGGTCATGGTCTGTATAGGCAACCAAATGCCGATACCTGTTGGATCGAAAGGACGACCATGGCTTACTACCCCGCCGGCCGCGCGAGCGGCTCCCGACCAGCCCAAGGCGCGCAATGCCGGCTGACCCGTCTTACCGCCGCGGTGCATGCGGCGCTGGCCCTGGCTGCGGTATCCGCCGCGATGCTGCCCGTGTCGCCCGCGCAGGCGCAGGGGGCGGCGGTGGCCCAGGCCGGGGCGCGCGGCTACAGCATTCCGGCCGGCGCGCTGGCCGACGCGCTGCCGCGCTTTGCGGACAGCGCCGGCGTGACGGTGCTGTTCGACGCCGCGCTGGTGGGGCAGCGCCGCACGCAGGGACTGGATGGGGTGTATTCCGTGCATGAAGGCTTCTCGCGCCTGCTGGCCGGCAGCGGCCTGGGCGTTCAGGAACGCAGCGCGGGCGTGTTCGTGCTGCAGGCGCTGCCGCAGGGCGGAGTAACGCAGCTTGCGCCCGTCCTGGTCGACGGCGAGCTCGCCGCGGTCGTGCCGGCCTGGGAAACCAGCACCGACCGCCGCCGCATGGACGACCTGCAGATCAGGAGCTGGTCCGACCTGGGCAAGCGCGCCGAGCCGGGCGTTAGCTTCAACCGCCAGAACAACAGCATCAACATCCGCGGCCTGGACCAGGACCGCGTGCTGACGCGGGTCGACGGCATCCGCCTGCCCTGGCTGGATGACGGCGCGCGCGGCGTGAAGGGCGGCCTCGAGGCCGTGGACTTCAACAGCCTGTCGCGGCTGGACATCGTGCGCGGCGCGGACGCCAGCAGCGGCGGTTCGGGCGCGATTTCCGGCATTGCCGACCTGCACACGCTCAATCCGTCGGACCTGCTGACCGACGGCAAGACCTTCGGCGCGCTGGCCAAGACCGATTTCGACTCCGCCGACAACAGCTGGGGCGCCAACGCCGCGCTGGCCGGCCAGATCCACAGCAACACGTTCTGGCTGGTGCAGGCGGGCGTGCGCAACGGCCACGAGCTGGACAACCGCGGCGACGTTGGCGGCTACGGCCCCAAGCGCAGCGAGCCCAGCCCCGAGGACTACGACCAGCGCAGCTTCCTGCTGAAACTGCAGCAGCGCGTCGAAGGCGGCCACCGCTTCGGCCTGACGGGCGAATACTTCAAGCGCGACGCCGACATCGACAGCATGTGGGAGCAGGGCCCGGGCACCAGCTACCTGATCGGCGAAAACAGTACGCGCAAGGAAACCGAGCGCGAGCGCGTGTCGTTCGACTATTCGTACACGGCGCCGGGCTCTGGCGGCCTGATCGACACGGCCACCGCGGTGGTGTACTGGCAGCGCGTGCGCCTGGACAACTCGCAGAACGCGATCCGCAGCGTCGATTCGCGCGCCTACGCCATACCAGGCGATCCATTCCGCTACGGCTTCCCGAATGGTCCTTACGGGCGCAGCAATTCCATTCAGCAGACGCTGTTCGGCGCGAGTACGGAATTCACCAAGCGCCTGGCTGGCTCGACGGTGTCGCAACTGTGGACGTTCGGCGGCGAGTGGTACGGCAACAAGACCGAACAGAACTCCAGCGGCTACGACAACTGCCCGTTTATCCCCCCGGGCACGCGAGCGCCCATGGGCCCGCGCGCGTGCGACATGCTGCACACCAATCAGGCCGACGTCCCGCAGTCCAAGGGCGACCAGTGGGCGCTGTGGGTGCAGGACGAGTTCAGCTTCGCCGATGGCCGCTACACCATCATGCCGGCCTTGCGCTACGACCATTACGAGCAGCGGCCGCAGTCCAGCGCCAGCTACAACAGCAATCCGAACGCGGGTCCGCTGCCGCCGTCCAACAGCGGCAGCCGCTTTTCGCCCAAGCTGCTGGCCACCTGGAAGGCCGCGGACGAGCTGAGCCTCTACGCCCAGTACGCTTACGGCTTCAAGGCGCCCAGCGCCACGCAGCTCTACACCAACTACGGCGGCCCGGGCACCTACCTGCGCGTCGGCAATCCGTACCTGAAGCCCGAAACCAGCAAGGGCTGGGAGCTGGGCGCGAAGATCGGCTCCGACGACCTGGGCGGTGCGGTATCGTTGTTTGATAATCGTTATCAGAACTTCATCGACGGCGATGTGCCGCTCAACCCCAATTCGCCGCAGTGGCAGCCGGGCTGGGCGGGGCAGTATCCCCTGGGCGTGACGGGCAACGTCAACCGCGCCAAGGTCCGCATCTACGGCGCCGAGGCCAGCGCGCACTGGAAGTTCGCGCCGGGCTGGCGCACGTGGGGCTCGCTGGCGTGGGCCGTGGGCAAGGACGAAGGCACGGGGCAGTACCTGAATTCCGTGGCGCCGCTGAAGGCGGTGCTGGGCGTGGGCTACGGCCGCGACGTGTGGGGCGTGGATGCAATGCTGACCACCGCGCTGCAGCGCAACAAGGTCGAGTATCCGGAACCCGCGACCGGTGCGCCCAACCCGGACTTCAAGGCGCCGGGCTATGGCGTGGTGGACCTGATGGGGTACTGGCGTCCTGCCGCGGTGAAGGGCTTGCAGGTGCAGGCGGGCGTGTTCAACCTGTTCGACAAGAAGTACTGGGAAGCCATCAACGTGCCGACCGCGGGGGCCATCACGATCCCGCGTCCGGTCGACTGGTACACGGAACCGGGACGCAGCGTGCGCGTCTCACTGACTTATCAATATTGAGTTCGGTCCGCCGCCATCTGGCGCAGACCGGACCCGGCGGCGGTTTTTAGCAATGTTTGGCACCGGCCGGAGGGCCTACGATGACGAATACCGATTTCACGACCCGCGCTGAGGAACTGCGCGCCCGCAACGAAGCCCTGGCGGCCTCGCAACCCGGGCTGCGCGCCCGCAACCTGGCCCAGGCGCTGGGCGTGTCCGAGGCCGAATGGGTGGCCGCGGGCTGTGGCGGCGTGAAGGCGACTGCGCTGCACGGAGCGCCGCAGGAAATTTTCCGCGAGTTGGGCACGCTGGGCGAGGTCATGGCGCTGACCCGCAATGACTGGTGTGTGCACGAGCGCCACGGCATGTATGAGGACATCCAGGCCGAAGGTCCGGTGGGCCTGGTGCTGGGACCGGACATTGATCTGCGCGTGTTCTTCACCGCGTGGAAATCCGCCTGGGCGGTCGAACAGGACGGGCGCCACAGCCTCCAGTTCTTCGACGGCGCGGGCGTGGCGGTGCACAAGGTCTACCGTACCGACGCCACCGACGCGGCCGCTTATGACGCGCTGGTCGCGCAATTCGCAGGCGAATCGCAATGGCCCGTGGCCGAACCCTACGCGCCGTCCGCCGACGCCGATCAGGTCGAAGACGCGCAGGCCTGGCGCGAAGCCTGGCTGGGCATGAAGGACACGCACGAATTCTTCCCGCTGCTGCGCAAGTTCAAGGTCTCGCGCCTGGCGGCGCTGGCCGCGGCCGGGGAAGACCTGGCGCAGCCGGTGCCGGCCGACGCCGTGGAACGCATGCTGCAGTCGGCGTCGGAATCCGCCTTGCCCATCATGTGCTTCGTGGGCAACCGCGGCATGATCCAGATCCACTCCGGTCCGGTCCAGTCGCTGCGCCGCACGGGGCCCTGGTTCAACGTGCTGGACCCGAAGTTCAACCTGCATCTGGACACCACCGCCATCGCGTCGGCGTGGGTGGTCAACAAGCCCACGACCGACGGTTGGGTCACCTCGCTGGAGGTCTATGCGTCCACGGGCGACCTGATCGTGCAGTTCTTTGGCGAACGCAAGCCCGGCAAGCCGGAACTGGCGGGCTGGCGGGAACTGATGGTGGGCCTGTGCAGCGCGCCGCTGGCCGCTTGAGCGCATAAGGAAGCAGCGATGAAAAAATGGCTGGCAGTGGCGGCGTGGTTGGCGGCGGCAAGCGCGCAGGCGGCGCCGCCCGAAAGGGTGGTGACGCTGGGCGGCAGCGTGACCGAGATCGTGTACCAGCTCGGGCAGGGCGACAAGCTGGTCGGAGACGATCTCTCCAGCCTGTATCCCGAGGCGGCGACCAAGCTGCCGCGCGTCGGCTATTACCGCTCGGTGCCGGTGGAAGGCGTGCTGGCGCTCAAACCGGACCTGGTCCTGGCGTCGGAACAGGCGGGGCCGCCCGACGCGCTCAAGCGACTGGGCGACGTCGGCGTGCGCATCGTGACCGTGCCGGATACACCGTCGGTGGATTCGTTGAAAGCGCGCATCCGCAACATCGCCGAGGCGCTGGATGTCGCGCCCGCCGGCGAAAGCATGGTGGCCGACATCACGCGCGACCTGAAGGCGGTGGAAGCCATCCCCGGCACCGGCGCGCGCGCGATCCTGCTGCTCAACCGCACCGGCACCCTGCAGGGCGCGGGCGGCGGCACGGCCGCCAACGAGGTCATGACGATGGCGGGGCTGGTGAACGTGCTGAAGGACCAGCACGGCTATAAGCCGGTGTCCGCCGAGGCCGTCAGCGCGCTGGCGCCGGACGTGATCGTCGTCACCCGGACGTCGCTGGACGCTTCGGGCGGGCTGGACAAGCTGCTGGCCCAGCCGGGCATCGCCTCCACGCCCGCCGCCGCGCGCAAGCGCGTCATCGTGATGGACGACCTGCTGCTGCTGGGCATGGGCCCGCGCCTGCCGCTGGCGCTGACCGAACTCAAGCGGGAGGCCGCCGGTGTCATGGGGCGGTAGCGCGGGGCGCGTTTCGGCGCCGCTGGCGCTGGCGTTGCTGGGCGCGGCCATGGCAGTGATCGCGCTGGCCGCCAGCAGCAGCGGGGCGGTGCAGATTCCCCTGCGCGACATCCCCGCGCTGTTGTGGGGCGATCCCGCGCCGGGCGATGCGCTCTGGCGCAACGTGCTGATCGACATCCGCCTGCCGCGGGTGCTGTTCGCCATGGTGGCCGGCGCCGCGCTGGCCATTTCCGGCGCGGCCATGCAGGCGCTGTTCCGCAATCCGCTGGCGGAGCCTGGCCTGATCGGCATATCCGCCGGCGGGTCGCTGGGGGCGGTGGCCGCCATCGTGCTGACGTCGGGCGGCTTCTGGGTGCTGGCGCCCGCGGCCTTCGGCGGCAGCCTGCTTGCCACCTTCTGCGCCTACACGCTGGGCCGGCGCGTGCCGGGCGTGGCGGGCCTGCTGCTGGCGGGCATCGCCATCAATGCGGTGGCCGGGGCGATGATCGGCCTGTTCACCTTTGTGGCCAACGATGCCCAGCTGCGCGACCTGACCTTCTGGACCATGGGCAGCCTGGCGGGCGCCAAATGGAGCCTGCTGGCGTTCCTGGGGCCCTGGGTGCTGCTGATGTCGTGGTGGCTGATGCGCCAGTGGCGCGTCATGAACGCCTTGCTGCTGGGCGAGCGCGAAGCCCAGCACCTGGGCTATGCGCTCAAGCGCGTGCGCGCCCAGCTCGTGCTGGCCTGCGCGCTGATCGTGGGCCCCCTGGTGGCGGCGACCGGCGGCATCGGCTTCGTGGGCCTGGTGGTGCCGCATCTGGTGCGCATGACGCTGGGCGCCAACCATCGCTGGCTGCTGCCCGCCTGCGTGCTGGGCGGCGCCCTGGCGCTGACCCTGGCCGACTGGCTGGCGCGCGTCGCGGTGGTGCCCGCGGAGTTGCCGATCGGGCTGGTGACCAGCCTGGTGGGCGGCCCCTTCTTCTTGTGGCTGCTGGCGCGCGGCCGGAGGCACGGATGATGCTGGCTGCCGAGAATCTTGTCCTGACGCGCGGCGGCAACCGCATCCTGGATCAGGTGTCGCTGGCGGTGCGCCCCGGCGAAGTCGTGGGCCTCCTGGGCGCCAACGGCGCGGGCAAGTCGACGCTGCTGGGCGCCATGTCCGCCGAGCTGGCGCCGGATTCGGGAACGCTGCGCCTGGGCGATGCCGACCTGCACGGGCTGGCGCATCGCCGCCAGGCGCGCCTGCGCGCCGTGCTGCCGCAAAAGCCCGGACTGAGCTTTGACCTGGATGTGCGCGAGGTGGTCGCCATGGGCGCCTATCCGTTTCCGGAGCTGTCCCCGGCGCAGGTGGCGGTGCTGGTGGATCAGGCGCTGGGCTGGGCGGACGTGACGCACCTGGGCGCGCGCCGCTATCCCGAACTTTCCGGCGGCGAACAGCAGCGCGTGCAGTTCGCCCGCGTGCTGGTGCAGTGCAAGGCGGCGCGCGCTGCCGGCGAACCGCGCTATCTGCTGCTGGACGAGCCCACCGCCAGCCTGGACCCCAAACACCAGGGCGACCTGCTGCGCGTCGCGGCCGACCTGGCGCACGCGGGCGATACAGGGGTACTGGTGATCCTGCACGACATGAATCTGGCGGCGCGCTGGTGCGACCGCCTGCTGCTGCTCTGCGGCGGCCGGGCCATCGCGTCCGGCACGCCGGCGCAGGTGCTGACGCCGGCGAACCTGTATCTGGCCTACGGCATCGACGCGCACGTCATCCCGCATCCGCTGCAGCCGGAGCGCCTGCTGGTGGTGACGACATGATGGCGTGACGCAGGGCGCCGGGCCGGTAAAATGGCGGGCAAAAGCTCCTCCATCACTTATCCACAGGACCCCGTGTCATGCCTACTTTTGACGTCGTCTCCGAAGTCGACAAACACGAACTGACCAACGCCATCGACCAGGCGAACCGCGAACTGGCCACGCGCTTCGACTTCAAGGGCACGGACGCCAAGTTCGAACTCGAAGGGTTTGTCGTCACCCAGATCGCTTCCAGCGCGTTCCAGCTCAAGCAGATGCTGGACATCCTGCGCGGCCGCCTGTCTGCCCGCGGCATCGACGTGCGCTGCCTGGACGTCGCCGATCCGCTCGAAAACCTGGGCGGCGCCCGCCAGAAGGTCACCATCAAGCAGGGCATCGAACAGCCCGTCGCCAAGAAGCTCATCGCCGCCATCAAGAACGCCAAGCTCAAGGTGGAATCCCAGATCAACGGCGACAAGCTGCGCATCTCGGGCAAGAAGCGCGACGACCTGCAGACGGCCATCGCGCTGCTGAAAAAGACGGACGTCGACCTGCCCTTGCAGTTCGAAAACTTCCGCGACTGAGCCGCCCCGCCCATACCGATGGGACATTCCGGCGAGCTCCAGCTTGTCGTCGAACTTGCCCGCGCCGGCGGCATGTCGGCGGCCGCGCGTGAACTGGACGTCACGCCAGCCGCCGTCAGCAAGCGGCTGGCGCAGATCGAGGCGCGGCTTGGCGTGCGGCTGTTCAACCGCAGCACGCGCCGGCTCAGCCTGACTGCCGAGGGCGAGGTCTACCTGGAAAGCGCCCGCCGCATCCTGGGCGACATCGAAGACCTGGACGAACTGATCGCCAGCCGCCAGGCCAGTCCGCGCGGGCTGCTCAAGGTCAACGCGCCGCTGGGATTCGGCCGCAGCTATATCGCGCCCGCCATCGCGGAGTTCGCGCAGAAGTATCCCGAGGTCTCGCTGCAACTGCAGCTCACCGACAGCCCGGCCGACTTCGTGCGCGATGCGTTCGACGTCGCCGTGCGCTTCGGCGACCTTCCGGACACCAGCCTGATCGCGCGCAAGATCGCGCCCAACCGCCGGCTGGTCTGCGCGTCTCCCGGCTATCTGAAAAAGCACGGCGTGCCGGCCACGCCGCACGATCTCGCGCGCCATCAATGCATCGTGCTGCGCCAGAACGAGGCCGCCTACGGCCTGTGGCGCTTTGCCAAGGGGCGGCGCAGCGAGACCGTGAAGGTGCGCGGCAACCTCAGCAGCAACGACGGCGAAGTGACGCTGACCTGGGGACTGGCCGGCCTGGGCATCCTGCAGCGGGCCGAATGGGACCTGGCGCGCTATCTGCGCAGCGGCCGGCTGGTGCAGGTGCTGGAAGATTACGCGCTGCCGCAGGCGGACATCTACGCCGTCTTCCCCGAGCGGCATCACCTGTCCGCCAAGGTGCGGGCCTTTGTGGATTTCCTGGTGGGCTACTTCCAGGAAGGTTCGGAAGGGCGCTGGTGACGCCGCGGCTCCGCCTTCAGGCGGACCACAAATGCTGCGCCGCATAGGCGCGCCAAGGCCGCCAGGACTCGGACCGGGCCAGCAGCTGCGCAGGCGTGTATTCGCGCGATTCCAGTCTTTCCAGGGCCCGTATCAGCCCGATATCCGCATGCGGAAACGCGTCCGGCTCGCGCAGCTGGCGCAGCGCGATGTACTGCGCCGTCCATTCCCCCACGCCGCGGATCGTGCGCAGGCGCCGCACGGCGTCTTCCAGCCCGCCGGCGGATTCGAACAGATGCCTGTCCGCCACGGCCGCCGCAGCCACTGCCGACAGTGTCGCGGCGCGGCTGCGCGGCATGCCCAGCGACGCCAGTTCGGCCGCGGCCACCGCCTCCGGCTGCGGAAATACGTGGGTCAGCGCGCCGTCGGGCTGCGCCAGCGGCTCGCCGTGCGCGGCCACCAGTTTGCCGGCCAGGCGGATGGCGGCGACGACCGTGATCTGCTGGCCCAGCACGGCGCGCATGGCCAGCTCAAAGCCGTCCCAGGCGCCCGGCACGCGCAGTCCGGGCCGCGCCTGCATCAGCGCCGTCATCACGGGATCGCTTGAGAACTGCGCTGCGATCGCCGCCGGGTCGCTGGCCAGGTCGAAGACGCGGCGCAGGCGCGCGATGATGGCCGGCAGCGCCTGCAGGCGGGGAAAACGCACCGTGGCCTGCAGCGCATCGCCTGCGGCGGGCCTGACCGTCACGGCGCCCTGGACGCCATCCAGGCAGATGGTGCGCGCGTAGGTATCGCCGGTTACGTGTTCGATGCCGGGAATGGCGCGCAGCCGCAGGAAACCCAGCATGGCGTCCCAATCGTAGGGCGGGCGATAGCGCAGCAGCAGCTTGATCTCTCCGTCCTGTCCCGCGGGGACCTCGGGCTTGCCCGAGCGCCGCAGCGCGCCCGGCGCCCGCCCGAAGAGGTCGAGGAAGATTTCGTTGAAGCGGCGGATGCTGCCGAAGCCGGCCGCGAAGGCGATCTCGGCCATGGGCAATTGCGTTTCATGGATAAGCTGCTTGGCCAGCAGTACGCGCCGCGTCTGGGCGACCGCCACGGGCGATGCGCCCAGATGCAGGCGGAACTGGCGCCGCAGCTGCCGTTCCCCCACGCCCAGGCGCTGCGCCAGCGCGTCCACGCCGTCCTCGTCCAGCGCGCCCAGCTCGATCAGCTGCAGCGCGCGCGCCACGCTGTCGGGCAGCTCATGTCCGGGCCCGAGTTCCGGCGCCGTTTCGGGGCGGCAGCGCAGGCAGGGGTGGTAGCCGGCCTCCTGCGCGGCGGCGGCGGTCGAATAGAACGTGACGTTCTTCGACAGGGGCGTGCGCGCCGGGCACACCGGCCGGCAATAGATGCGCGTGGTCTTCACGGCCGTGAAGAAGCGCCCGTCGTAGCGGGCGTCGCGCACCTGGATGGCGCTGTAGCAGGCGTCGTGGTTCAGTGTCATGGCTTGATGCTAACGCCGCCGGCCCGGCGCGATCTAGCGGTTTTCGGACAAGGTTGTGAATCTCATACTGCTGTCCGAAAACCGCCAGCGCGCTGCCGCCGGGCGGGTCTATATTGGCCTCGTCCCCATCGCCAGGAGCGGCGCCATGACCCCGCAGCCATTCGCGCTTGAACGCGTGCCCACCCCCATCGGCCGGATGCTCGTGCTGACCGACGCGCAGCAGCGCCTGCGCGCGGTGGACTGGGAAGACTACGAAGCCCGCATGCACACCCTGTTGCGCCGCCAGTACGGCAAGGACGCCGTCCAGTTGCAGGATGCCCGCCAGCCGTCCACGGCGCGCCGCCGGTTGGAGGACTACTTCGACGGCGACGTCGCGGCCATCGCCAGCCTGCCTGTCGCACTGGGCGGCACGGAATTCCAGCGCCTGGTCTGGCAGGCGCTGCGCGGCATCGAAAGCGGCACCACCCTCAGCTATGGCGTGCTGGCTGCGCGCCTGTTGCGGCCGGAGGCGGCGCGCGCGGTCGGGCTGGCCAACGGGGCCAATCCCGTGGGCATCGTCATCCCGTGCCACCGGGTGATCGGCGCGAACGCGTCGCTGACGGGCTACGGCGGCGGGCTGCACCGCAAGCGCTGGCTGCTGGACCACGAGGCCCGCTGGCGGCCGGCGTAGCGGGCGGACTTTCAACTCCAGGTTGAAAATGTTGTGAATTTCCGCGCGCGCGCCGCGCGGTCCGCTCGGTAAAGTGCCAGCAGACTCATAGCCGCAAGGAGCGCTGGCGCCCCATGAAGACTTACCGCATTGCAACCATCCCCGGCGACGGCATCGGCAAGGAAGTGATTCCGGCCGGCCAGCGCATCATGCAGGAACTGGCCGCCCAGGGCGGTCCGCGCTTCGAATTCCAGGACTTCGACTGGGGTGGCGACTACTACCGCAAGCACGGCGTCATGATGCCGGCCGACGGCCTGGACGCACTGCGCGACAAGGACGCCATCTTGTTCGGATCGGCGGGCGATCCCGACATTCCCGACCACATCACGCTGTGGGGCCTGCGCCTGAAGATCTGCCAGGGCTTCGACCAATACGCCAATGTGCGTCCCACCCGCATCCTGCCGGGCATCGACGCGCCGCTCAAGCGCTGCACGCCCGAACAGCTCAACTGGGTCATCGTGCGCGAGAACTCCGAGGGCGAGTATTCGGGCGTGGGCGGCCGCGTGCACCAGGGCCATCCCATCGAGGCCGCCACCGACGTGTCCATCATGACGCGCGCCGGCGTCGAACGCATCCTGCGCTTCGCCTTCAAGCTTGCGCAGTCCCGGCCGCGCAAGCTGCTGACCGTGGTCACCAAGTCCAACGCGCAGCGCCACGCCATGGTGATGTGGGACGAGATCGCGGTGCAGGTGAGCCGCGAGTTCCCGGATGTGACCTGGGACAAGGAACTGGTCGACGCGGCCACCGCGCGCATGGTCAACCGGCCGGCGACGCTGGACACCATCGTGGCCACCAACCTGCACGCCGACATCCTGAGCGACCTGGCCGCGGCGCTGGCCGGCAGCCTGGGCATCGCGCCCACCGGCAATATTGATCCGGAGCGCCGCTATCCCTCGATGTTCGAACCGATCCACGGGTCGGCCTTCGACATCATGGGCAAGGGCCTGGCCAATCCGGTGGGCACGTTCTGGTCGGTCGTCATGCTGCTTGAGCATCTGGGCGAAACGCAGGCGGCGGCCCGGCTGATGCAGGCCATCGAAAGCGTGACCGCCGATCCGTCGCTGCATACCGGCGACCTGGGCGGACGCGCAACGACCGAACAGGTCACGGCGGCCGTCTGCGCGAAGCTTGCGGCATCGGCGCCGGCCAAGGCGGCCTGAACGCAGCGCACCAAGCGCCGGATGCCCCGGGCGTCCGGCGCCCAAGAGAGCCGGGGCGCGCAGCACCCGGCCGGAGAGACCTGGCAGCACATAAAAAGCGAAGTCCATTCGTATCCAGGAGACAAACCATGCATAAGAAACCGATCTCGGCGCGCGCCCTGGCGTTCGCCTGCCTGCTGGGGCTGCCCTTCGCGGGCGGCGCGCAGGCGCAGTCCTATCCCGCGCGGCCCGTGAATCTGATCGTGCCGTTTCCGGCCGGCGGCACCACGGACGTGCTGGCGCGCGCGCTGGGCCAGGAACTGGCCAAGAGCCTGGGCCAGCCGGTGGTAGTGGAGAACAAGCCGGGCGCGGGATCCACGCTGGGCGCGGACTACGTGGCCAAGGCGGCGCCGGACGGCTACACGCTGCTGATGGGCGCGGTGCATCACACCATCGCCACCAGCGTCTACAAGAGCCTGCACTACGACTTCCAGAAGGACTTCGCGCCCGTGACCACGGTGGCGCTCGTGCCCAATGTGCTGGTGGTCAATCCGAAGCTGGACGCCAAGGACGTGGCGGGGCTGCTGAAACTGGCGCAGGCCGCGCCCGGCAAGCTGACCTACGGCTCCAACGGCATGGGCACCGGCCAGCACCTGATCGGCGCGCAGTTTGAGCGCGCGGGCCACGTGCAGCTGCTGCACGTGCCCTACAAGGGCAGCGGTCCGCTGACGACGGACCTGCTGGGCGGCCAGATCGACATGTCGTTCGACACCATCACCCCGGTGCTTGCGCACATCCAGAGCGGCAAGCTGCGGGCGCTGGCCGTCACCACCAATCAGCGCTCGGCCGCGCTGCCGGACGTGCCGACGATGGAGGAGGCCGGCCTGAAGCCTTTCAACATGGGGACGTGGTTCGGCGTGCTGGCGCCGGCCGCCGCGCCCAAGGAAGTGGTGGACCGCCTGAACGCGGAGATGGTGAAGATCATCCGTTCGCCAGACTTCACCCGGCGGATGGCGGAGATCGGGGCGGTGCCGATCGGCGATACGCCGGCGCAGATGAAGGCGCGCATCGGCGCCGATACCGAGAACTACGCCAAGCTGGTCAAGGAAGCCAAGGTCGCGATCAACTGATTGCGTCCAGCGCGGCGCGCTGCGGTCACGCGCGGATCCAGCCGCGCGCGATCGGCAGGGCCAGCATTTTGCGGTACAGGCCCTGAGCCGCCGCCGTCAGCGGGCCCCCCGCGCGCCGCCATGCCGGCGCGGTCAGCGCGGCGGCCACGGGCGCCAGCGCCAGCCCGCCCGCGATGTCCAGCGGAAAATGCACGCCCAGGTAGACGCGCGACGTCCCCACTACAACCGCGCCGGCCAGCGCCAGCCAGCCCCAGGCGGCCCGGCGCCGGTCCAGGATCAGCGCGAACGCGAACGTGGCGATGATGATCGTGTGGTTGCTGGGAAACGAGGACGTGGGCTTGTGCGCGAAAAACGCGTGTCCCAGGCCGATGACGAACGGCCGCGGATGCGGCCACAGCAAGCCGCACAGGTAGCTGGCGAACAGCGCCACGGCAATGCTGGCCAGCGCTTTGAGCATGAGGCTGCGCTGTTGTTCGCCGCCCCACAGCCAGGCGGCGGCCATGATGCCGGGCACCAGCAGGATGAGCCTGTTGGCGGCCAGCATGGCGGCTTGGATCCGCCACGCCGGCGTGGCGGGGTCGGCGTTGATCAGAAGAAACAGGGACTGGTTGAAGCTTTCCAGGAAATCCATGACACGTCATCGCGGCGTAATAATTCGGTTGCGGCGATGGTAGATGGAGTTCCCGTCAGTTTCCTTACAAGGGGGGAGAAAACTGTATCTGGATCTGATTGGCTCCAGTTCGGTTCTTCCTGGTTGCTGAGATCAAGTACCGCCGTTCCCATCAGGATGATCATCACGGCGCAGTCCGAGACTCACGATCCATGTCGGCCGGCCATTGAACCTTGGGCGCTAGACGCAGCGCCAAGTGGTATGGGGGCACGTCGTTGTTCCAGTCGCGCGGCGGACGCGGATACTTCGGCAAGGCTTCCGGCCCCTGGTTCATGAAGGCGCGCGCCATGGCCCACATGTGTTCGCCGTTGGCGTTGCTGCCGGCCAGTTGGAAGCGGTCGATGACGTGATTGGTGCCGGGTTCGACTACCGCGATATCCACGCCCCAGGCAAAGATCGGTGCACTGGTTGTTGCCGCCATGCGGCTCCAGGCTTCGGCGCGAAGGTCGGCCCAGTTGAATACAACCGGGACTACGCCCCAGCCCTTGCGGCTTAATGGTCCGCCGCTGTGGAAGCGGTAGACGTAGACTTTGCCGCGCTTGCGGTTGAAGCGGATTGGTTCGTCGCGAGGGGGCGCAATGGCTGACCTTAACATTGCAAAACCTGCTATTCCGCCGACGAGAAAGGCAAAAAACATTACGAAGATTGGAACCGGTGTTCTTGCAAAGTCACTAATTCTTAGTTCTAAGAACAGGGGTTCATAAACCAGACTGGCTGCCCAAAACATGCCTGCAGCGCAGGCAACTATGCCCGTCCTATTCAACAGCCTGGAAGTATGTAGTTCAAGACAAATATCGTCCGCAAAATTCGGCGGCAGACCGATGTTCAGCAACGGCTCATGGGGCGGGATTTGAGGAAGGGGGAGGTCAGCCTTCCAGCCCTTTGTTGGCTTGTCTAAAAGCTGTTTTCTCTTTTTTTCAGTCATTTGAGTTCCACTATCCTCATAGTGGCTGTCATCTCGGGATCCTGAATATTCGGCAGGTATTCAATAGCAATTTGCGCCTCATCTATATCGTGTAGATAATTCAATTCGACGTCTCCCTCCACAATCAGGAAATTGGCTTTTCTGCCATCAACGCCGATAACGATGCGCTCCCTAAAAGTGGGTGCCGTGGTCGTTGGATCGTAGTCCAGCCGTTTCGGCGGTTTGTATTCGGTAATCGACGAAGCTTGCGTCAATTGGTACATGTCAGATACCAACAACTCTTCACCGGAATAGCGCTTCACTATAAGTTTCCAGGCGTAGCCCGACAGCGAGGAGTCGTAGTGAGGCAGAGCAATTTGGTATTTCAATTGTCTGATGCCAAAGCTCACATGTGCATCTACTCCCAGTGCTAGCCCATTCAATGCGGAAAGCGCGGAGTTCGCGTCTGCGAATTTATTATATTTCGCATTCCCGAAATGGCTGTAGTAAGCCCACCGTTCCAGCGGAGACGATTCACCCTCTCCGCCGATTTTCCAGGCTATGAAAGCAGCAATGCCCGATAGAATCGCCCACGCGACTGGTCCGAGTATCCATGAGGCGCTCAAGAGCGTCGTCGACACGGTGTAGGCAGCGTAAGCCGCAAAGCCTGCACTTAGGCCAAATAAGGCTGACGCGCCAAAATACCAGTATCCGGCCGCTTCGCCCCCCGCAGCGCGAGCCCGTTTCGCCGCCTTAACCGACGCCAACGCATCAAACAATCCAGACAGCGCCCCAATCACCGCCCCAAATCGCGCCATCACCTTGCCCGCATCCGCCAGCGTCGTCACCGCGCCAACGCCCGAGGCCGGCAGGCGTAAGACT
>NZ_AGUF01000074.1 GCF_000236785.1 Achromobacter arsenitoxydans SY8
AGACCCACCAGCTTGAGCAGCACGACATCGTGCGCAAAGCTGCGCTGCAATCGCTCTTCCGTCATGGCGTTGCCGCCGTACTTGACCACGATGGTCTTGCCGTGAAATCGTCGGATATACGGCAGCGCTTCGGACAGCACAGCGGCTTTGACAGCAGGAGACGAAACGGCAGCAGGGTCGGGGGTGTCGGTCATGGCAGCTAAGTCGGCAAATAAGTAATCAGTAAAGTTGAAGGGCGGTAAAAAAATGCCTGCACAAGAACGCGTTTGGGACGCGCTAGCGCAAGCATACGACGGATTGTAGTACCCACAGGTTTCTTATGCTGCAAACCCATGTCCTTATGCCCGACAAATAACCGGCATTCAGGTAAATTGGGGGCGTTTTCGCAACGGCGCGCCCCGCAAAAGGGGGCCGATCCGTACTGGCGGGGCATCGCTCCCCATTTTTACCTATAAAAGAGGCAAGACATGCGTTTGAACTTCGTCCGTTCCGCCCTGGTGGCGTCGGTCCTCCTGGTCGCGGCCAACGCCGCCCATGCCGAAAAAGTGGTGGTGGGCGCCACCCAGGTGCCGCACGCCGAGATCCTTGAAGTGGTGAAACCCAAGCTCGCCAAGGAAGGCGTGGAGCTCGACATCAAGGTGTTCAGCGACTACGTGCAGCCCAACCTGCAACTGGCGGACAAGCAGCTGGACGCCAATTTCTTCCAGCACAAGCCTTATCTGGACTCCTTCAACAAGGACCGCAAGGCCACGCTGGTGCCGGTGGCCCTGGTTCACGTGGAGCCGTTCGGCGGCTATTCCAAGAAGATCAAGAGCCTGTCCGAACTCAAGGACGGCGCTACCGTCGCCATTCCCAACGATCCGTCCAACGGCGGCCGCGCGCTGGTCCTGCTGCAAAAGCAGGGCGTGATCAAACTGAAGGATCCGGCCAACATCCTGGCGACGGCCGCGGACGTGGTCGAAAATCCCAAGAAGCTGAAGTTCCGCGAACTGGAAGCCGCGATGCTGCCGCGCGCGCTGGATGACGTGGACCTGGCGCTGATCAATACGAACTATGCGCTGGAAGCCGGCCTCGTCCCGACCAAGGACGCGCTGTTCATCGAAGGCGCCGATTCGCCGTACGCCAATGTGCTGGTGACCCGCAGCGACAACAAGGACGCGCCGGGGATCAAGAAGCTGGTCGAGGCGCTGCACTCGCCCGAGGTGAAGACATTCATCCAGGAAAAGTACAAGGGCGCGGTGGTGCCGGCCTTCTGATGCAGGCCTGGCGGGCGGCTCGGACGCCCGCAGCTTACACATTCGCCCTGCCCATTAATCGCCCGCTACAGCGGGCGATTTTTTTAAGCGGGGTGTCGCGGCCTCAGCCTGCGGCCAGGGCTTTCTGGACGGTGGCGTGGAACTCGGCCTTGTCGTATTCGCCCAGGTAGCGCTTGATGATGCGCCCCTGCTTGTCGATCAGGAAGGCCGTGGGCGTGAGGCGGATGTCGCCGAAGGCGCGTGCGATATCGCCCTTGGTGTCCAGCGCGACCGGGAACGGCAGCTTGCGCGTTTCCGCGAAGTTCAGCACGAAGTTGGGCGGGTCGTAATTCATGGCGACCGCGATCGCCTCGTATCCCTTGCCCGCGTACTCGTTGTAGGCCGAGATCGTGTCGGGCATCTGCTTGACGCAGGTGACACAGCTGGTTGCCCAGAATTTGACCAGCACGACCTTGCCGCGCAGATCCTGCATGGAGAAGGTCTTGCCTTCCAGGGTGGTGAAGGTGACGTCGGGGGCCGTCTGGGCCGGGCGCAGGGCAAACCAGGCGCCGATGCCGACGGCCACGAGGACGGCCAGGGCTACGATGGCTTTTTTCATTTGATGGGCATTGCTTCTACGCCGCTGCTCGTGCCGGACGCGCCGTCGCTGCCAGCCGCGCCGGCGCCGCTTTCGATGGGCGCCTTGGTTTCTGTGGTGTTGGACTTGGAGCCGCTGCCCGACAACCGGATGGCTTCTTCGCGGCTGATGGTTTCGAAGAGCTTGACCACCTTGGCGACGCCGCCCACGTCCGCGGCGGCATTGGCGGCGTATTCGCCTTCGGCCTGGGTGACCTTGCCCATCAGGTAGACGACGCTGCGGTCGGTCGTCAGGGCAATGGTGCCCGAGGGCACGTACTTGGTGTTGATCAGGGCGGTCTTGACCTTGGACGTCAGCCAGGTGTCGTTGGAGCGCGTGCCAAACGAGGCGATGGGGCCCACGTTCAACTGGTTGATGACCTGCTTGACGTTTTCCACGCCCTGGGCGATGGCGGTGGCCTGGCTCTTGGCTTCTTCGGTGGGCACGTCGCCGGTCAGCAGCAGGTGGCCGCCGTAGGCCATGGCGTTGACCCGGGCCGTTTCGCCCAATTTCTGGGAGATCTGGCTTTGCGCCTTGAACGCCATGTTCTGGTCTTCGAGTTGGACGCCGGATGTGCGGCGGTCGGTCACGACGACGGCCGTGGTGGCGGCGGCGCCGCCCACGATCAGGGGCGCGCAGGCCGACAGCGAAAGCGCCGCGGTGGACAGCGCGGCGGCGAGCATGAGCGGGCGGACGGCGGGTCTGACGTCAGAAATCATTCGGTGTCTCCAAGCAGAAGAGCGTCTATGCCGTCGCACAGCGCGTGCAGCAGCAGAATATGGACTTCCTGGATGCGCATCGTGCGATCGCTGGGAACACATAAATGGACGTCCATCGGCGTAATGAGTTCCCCCATGACGCCGCCGCCCTTGCCGGTCAGGGCCAAAACGTGCATTTCGCGGGCGCTGGCGGCTTCCATGGCGCGCACCACGTTGGGCGAATTGCCGCTGGTGGAGATGGCCACGAGCACGTCGCCGGCCTGGCCGAAGGCGTTGACCTGCCGTTCGAAGACCTCGTCGAAGCCATAGTCGTTGCCGACCGCCGTGAGGATCGAGGTGTCGGTATTGAGGGCGATGCCCGCGAGCGGCAGGCGTTCGCGTTCGAAGCGGCCCACCAGTTCGGCGATGAAATGCTGCGCGTCGGCAGCCGAGCCGCCGTTGCCGCAAGCCAGAATCTTGCCGTTGTTCGCCAGGGCGCCGAATAGCACGTCCACCGCCACTGCCAGCGGCTCGGCCAGGACGTTCATGCTTTGTTCGCAAGCGGCCATGGCGTCGCGAAAGTGCGACGTCATACGAGAGGTCATATCCATGGGCGCGATTATCTCACGGGGCAGGACCGCCGTTCCGTCCAGGCGTAACGGCAATGGACGGGGCGTTGCCGGAAACGGCCGGATCCCGGCGCGGATCAGGGCAGCCAGAACGCGCCGCGCAGCCACTGCGGCTGGCCGTCGTCGAAGACCACGGCATCGAAGCGGGCGGCCGGGCACGCGCCGCCCCAATGGCGCCTGGCCAGTTCGGGCAGCCAATACGCCGCCGCGCGGGCGAGGCGGGCCTGCTTCTGGCGGCCGATGCTGGCAGCGGCGTCGCCATAGCGGCTGCGCGCGCGCGCCCGGACCTCGACGAAGACCAGCGTGTCGCCGTCGCGCATGGCCAGGTCGATTTCGCCGGCGCGGCACCACAGGTTGCGCGCCAGCAGCGTCAGGCCCCGCGACTGCAAGAGGCGCAGCGCGGCCGCCTCGTGGTGGTCGCCGCGGCGTTGCGTGGGCGAACGTTTCGGGGCAGGGCGGTCGGCCGCCGCGCGGCGGCTTGCTCGTCGACGTCGCCTGGCTGCGCGGTGGCGGGCCGCCAGGGCAAGTTCGCATGCAAGGCGCAGGGTGTCGTCCGTCATGGGATTCCTGGGGCGGCGGGCATAGGCGGCTACACTGACATGGTTATCCGTGTCAGCAGGCTGCAATGAATCAAAACGTCTCTTCCCCCGCCGCCGGCGATGCCTGGTCCCGCGTCGCCGAACGCGTGGCGGGGCAGCATTGGCCCGCCTCGACGCTCTATGTCGTGGCGACGCCGATCGGCAACCTGGGCGATCTGGGCCTGCGGGCCTGGCATGCCTTGCAGGGAGCCGACGTGATCGCCGCCGAAGACACGCGCGCCAGCCGCACGCTGCTGGACGCGTGGGGCGTGAGCACGCCGCTCATGGCCGCCCATCGCCACAACGAGGCGGCGGCTGCCCAGGCCATTTGCGAGCGCCTGGCGCAAGGCCAGCGCGTGGCCCTGGTGTCCGACGCGGGCGCGCCCGCAGTCAGCGACCCCGGGGCGCGCGTGGTCCGGGCGGTGCGCGCGGCGGGCTACGCGGTGGTCCCGGTGCCGGGGCCCAGCGCGGTGATCGCGGCCCTGATGGGCAGCGGCGTCACCACGGACGAGAATCCCGCCTATGCCTTCGCCGGCTTTCCGCCGTCCAAGGCCGTGGCGCGCCAGCGCTGGCTGCGCCAGTGGTGCGCTTTGCCCGCGCCCGTTGTGATGTTCGAATCGCCGCACCGGCTGTCGGCGGCCTTCGCGGATCTGCTCGAGGTCTGCGGCCCCGACCGCCAACTGACGGTAGCGCGCGAGCTGACCAAGCGCTTCGAGGAAATCGCGACCTTCCCGCTGGGCGAATCGGCGGCCTGGCTGGCGGCCGACTCGCACCGGGAACAGGGCGAGTTCGTGCTGATCGTCCATGCCCGCGAGGACGAGCAGGCAGACGATGACGCTGACCCGCGCATCGACGTCCTGCTCGACGCCTTGCTGGAATCAATGTCGGTGCGCGACGCCGCGCGTGTGGCCGCCAAGGTCACCGGGCAGGCGCGCGACGTGCTCTACAACCGGGCACTGACCCGCAAGAAAGCGGCGGAGTAAGCCATGGTGTACGCAACCGTCGTGTCGAACAAACCCGCCGATCCCCTGGAGCCGATCGCCTATCGGGACATGCCCACGCCATTGGGGGAGATGCGCCTCGTCGCCAGCCCCAAGGGCCTGCGGGGCGCTTGGTTTCTCGATCAGGACCTGCTGCCTTCTGCGGACGGATGGACTCTCGCGGACGACAACCCGATCCTGGAGCAGGCGCGCCGCGAACTGGACGAATGGTTTGCCGGCCGGCGCCGGACGTTCGATGTGGCGCTGGACCCGGTGGGCACCACCTTCCAGCATCAGGTCTGGCATGCGCTGTGCGCCCTGGATTTCGGCGCGCTCACCAGCTACGGCGAGCTGGCCCGCACGGTCGACCGGCCCAAGGGCGCGCAGGCGGTGGGCGGCGCCGTCGGCCGCAATCCGATCATCATCATCATTCCTTGCCACCGGGTGATCGGCGCGGATACTTCGCTGACCGGATTCGGAGGCGGGCTGCCGCGCAAGCAGGCGCTACTGGCGCACGAAGGCAACCGATACCTCAGCCGCAACGCGCGTGCGCGCCGGGTTTGCGAAGGCCAGGCCGAACTGCCCTGGTAGCCGGCCCCAAGCCTATTGGGAAGCAATGCTCGGCATGATGCCGAGCCGGTCCGACACGACCGGCACCGCGTTCAGGGCGCTTTGGCGGTCGGGGTAGGGGCCGATCCTGACGCGGTACAGGTTGTTGGCCTGCTCGACGGAAGCGGGCGGCGCGCCTTCGGCGCCCAGCTGCGTGTTGATGCGGCTGACCAGCGATTGCGCATTGCCCGGCTGGCTGAATGCGCCCACCTGAAGGTAGACATTGCCGCCAGCGCCCATGGGCGCCTGGCGGACAGGCGCGGCACCGGGCGCGGGCGCGACCGGCGGTTGGGCCGCGAGCGCCACGGGGACGGCGGCCACCGGCGCCTGAACCGGCGTGGATCCTATCGCCGAGGCGGGTTCGGGCTCGGGCGCGGCGGGTGTGCCCTGCGAGGCCATGCGACGGATCTCATCCTGCGGGATGGCCTCGACGATCACCTGGCCGCTGCCCGGGCCGATAATGCCCAGCTTGTAGGCCGCCACATACGACAAATCCATGATGCGGTCGCTGTGGAACGGACCGCGGTCGTTCACCCGCACGACGATCGTCTTCCCGTTGACCATGCTGGTCACGCGCGCGTAGCTGGGAATCGGCAGCGTGGTGTGGGCGGCCGTCATGGCGTACATGTCGTAGGATTCGCCGATGGATGTCGAATTGCCGTGGAACTTCTTGCCGTACCACGACGCGGTGCCGCGCTTCTTGTAGGGCTGCCCGCTGGTGTCCGGCACGTAACGCTGGCCGAACACGACATAGGGCCGGTTCGCGCCGCTGGCATAGGGCTCCAGCTTTGGCACCGCATCCGGAACCTGGTCCAGATTGGACGGCGGGTTGTCGTCCGGCCCGTCGTCTTTGTAGTACCCGCCGCCCTTTTTGCGTCCGCCGGTGGAAGAGCAGCCTGCCACGGCAATGGCCAGCAGCACCAGGAGGATGAGGTGTAGGGGGCGGGAAAGCGTCATGCGGATTCGTCGGGCAGTTGGGTGCGATGGCGCACCAGCAGAGGGTCGTGGTCGGCAAACCGCAGCGCCAGTTGCTCGACCACATAGACCGAACGGTGCTGGCCGCCGGTGCAGCCGATGGCGACCGTCAGGTAATTGCGCGTGTCCTGGGTGTATTGCGGCAGCCAGCGGTTCAGGAAGCCGGCGATGTCGTCGATCATCTGGCCCACTTGCTCGTAACCCGCCAGCCACGTGGCCACGGGTTCGTCGCGGCCCGTCAGCGGACGCAGGTTGCGGTCGTAGTGTGGATTGGGCAGGCAGCGCACGTCGAACACCAGGTCGGCGTCGCCGGGGACGCCGCGCTTGTAGGCGAAGGATTCGAAGGTGAGCACCAGCGGCGCGCGGTCGGCCTTGATCAGGTCGCGTATCCAGGCGCGCAACTGGCCCGGCGTCAGGTCCGACGTGTCGATCACGTGCTCTTGCTCGCGCAGCGGCGCGAGCAGTTCCCTTTCAAGGGCGATGCAATCAGTCAGCGACGGCGTCGTGCCGCCGCGCTGCAGGCGGTCGGTCAGCGGATGGCGGCGGCGGGATTCGGAGTAGCGCTGCACCAGCGTCGCGGTGCTGGCGTCCAGGAAGACCACGCGCAGGCTGGTGCCCATGGCGCGCAGCGCAGTGACCACGTCTGGCAGTTCGGCGAGTTCACCGGGGGACCGGACATCAATGGCGACGGCTACCCGCTCCATGCCGTCATCGCGGGCATTGGCGATGAACTCGGTCAGGAAACGGACCGGCAGATTGTCGACACAGGTATAGCTTGCGTCCTCGAGCATGCGCAGCGCGACGGATTTGCCGGAACCGGAAATACCGGTGACGAGGACGACTTTCAACATGGACATGATTGTGGCACGCTTTTCCAGGACGATGCCGGCGGGATAGCATCTGATATGGCCATAAACTCGAGATCTGCGCCTGTACCCGTCTGCGCGCCCTGACGTAAGCTTGGGGCCGGATACTTAGCAGATTCACTTTACGCGCCCCGCCGTCATGCGATTCGGGGGATTGGAATTCGACCTAGATGTTAGCCCTCATTTCCATTCGTAGTGTTTCACTGCCGCGGTTTTGGGCAATCTTCAGGTGGTTTGCCGCCGCAAGTGTTGCCTTTATGGCGACACCGGCGCTCGCCCAGCAGACTTCTGCGCAGGTCCTGCAGCCGGACACCATGGCGGCGCGCGTCGCCGCCTGTACGGCCTGTCATGGGGCGCAGGGCAAGGCGGGGGCCGACGGCTACTACCCCCGGCTTGCCGGCAAGCCGCAGGACTATCTCTATCATCAACTGCTGAATTTCCGCGACGGCCGGCGGCAGTATCGGCCGATGGCGCACCTGCTGGCCGGCCTGCCCGACGACTACCTGCGTGAAATGGCCGCGTTCTTTTCCGAGCAGCACGTGCCTTATCCGGCGCCGCCGCGGGCGGAGGCCTCCGCCGCCATGCTGGAGTCGGGCCGCAGGCTGGCCCTGGACGGCGACGCCGCGCGCGGCTTGCCCGCCTGCGCCTCCTGTCACGGCGCTTCCCTGAGCGGGGTGTTGCCGGCGATTCCGGGTCTGCTGGGCCTGCCCCGCGACTACATCAGCGCGCAGATCGGAAGCTGGAAGAGCGGCCTGCGGCGCGCGGCCGCGCCGGACTGCATGGCCGACATTTCCCACACGCTCACCCCTGCCGACATCGCTGCCCTTGCGGCGTGGCTGTCGTCGCGGCCCATTGCCGAGCCCTATGCGCCGGCCGCCGCGGATTCGCTGCGCCTGCCCGCGGAATGCGGCAGCCAGGCGCAACGTTAAGCGGGGGACCGGATGAAGTTCATGAAGAAAGTCCTGGGGATCGCGCTGCTGCTGGCGGTTGTCGCAATCGGCGGCCTGTACTGGCTGGGCACGCGCGACGACGCCACCACCGGCCCCGTTGCGGCCGGGGCCGACGGCGCGGCCCTGATCGAGCGGGGCCGCTATCTGGCGCTGGCGGGCAACTGCATGGCCTGCCACACCAGCCGCGGCGGCAAGGCGCTGGCGGGCGGCACGCCCATTCCGACGCCGTTTGGCACGGTCTACGGGCCGAACATCACCCCCGACGCCGAGACCGGCATCGGCGCGTGGACGGCCGACGACTTCTGGCAGGCGCTGCATAACGGCAAGTCCCGGGATGGCACGTTGCTGTATCCGGCCTTTCCGTACACCGAGTACACCCGCGTCACGCGCAGCGACGCCGACGCGCTGTTCGCCTATCTGCGCAGCGTTCCAGCCGTCAGCCAGCCCAGCCGGCCGCCGGAGCTGGATTTTCCGTATAACCAGCGCGCCCTGTTGGCCGCATGGCGCGCCTTGTACTTCAAGCCGGGCGTGCAGGAGCCCGACCCCGGCCAGTCGGTGCAGTGGAATCGTGGCCGCTACCTGGTCGAAGGCCTGGGCCATTGCGCCGCCTGCCACACGCCGCGCAACAGCCTGGGCGCCACGCGCTCGGCGGACGCGCTGGCCGGCGGCCTGATCCCGGTGCTGGACTGGTATGCGCCGCCGCTCACCAACGATATGGGCGCCGGTATGGGCCGCTGGACCGCGCAAGACATCGCCACGTTGCTCAAGACCGGCATTTCCCGCCATTCGACCGTCAGCGGGCCCATGGCAGAAGTCGTGCTGGGCAGCACGCAGCACCTGAGCGACGAGGATGCGCTTGCCATCGGCGTCTACATCAAGTCCCTGCCCGCCACGCCGGCCGCCGGCGCCACGGGCGCTGGCGCCGCGCCGGCGGCAATGGAACTGGGCAGCAAGCTCTATCTGCAGCAATGCGCGCAATGCCACCAGCCGGACGGCAAGGGCAGTGGATCGGCATGGCCCGCGCTGGCGAGCAATCCTACCGTGACGGCGCCTTCGGCGGTGAACGCTATCCGCATGGTGCTCGATGGCGGTTATGCGCCGGCCACCGCCGCGAATCCCCGGCCTCACGGCATGCCGCCGTTCGGGCAGGTGCTCAACGACAACGATATCGCGATGCTGGTGTCCTACATCCGCGGCAGCTGGGGCAACCAGGCGGGCGGCGTGACCCCGCTGGAGGTCAAGCGCGCGCGCGCCTCATCGACGTTGAACTAGGCGCCGCCGAAGGCTCAGCTCGACCGCGGCGGGCGCCGGGCTTCGCGGGATACGTTGGCGCTCGGGCGCATCCTGGCGGCCGGCGAGCAGGCTTCGCGCGCCAGCTCGCCCAGCACGCGGATGGCCGATTCGGTCCGGGCGTCCCACGGGTGACCGTAGTTCAGGCGCAGCGCGCTGCCGAACTGTCCGCTGGCGGAAAAGATCGGGCCGGGCGCTACGCTGATGCCGCGCGACAGGGCCTGTCGATGCAGCGCCAGCGCGTCGACGGCCGCTGGCAACTCCAGCCACAGGAAGAATCCCCCTTGCTGCCGGGTCACGCGCGTGCCCGCCGGAAACGCATGTGCAATCGCGTCGGCCATGCGCTCCTGCTGCGTCTGCAGGGTCTCGCGCAGGCGGCGCAGATGGCGGTCATAGCCGCCCTGTTCCAGGTATTCCGCGATCGCGCCCTGCGCGGGTCCGGATGCGGATAGCGTGGACGACAGCTTCAGGCGCTGCACGCGCTGCGCGTAGCGTCCCGCGCTGGCCCAGCCGATCCGGTAGCCGGGCGCAAGGCACTTGGAAAACGACGAGCAATGCAGCACCAGCCCCCGCGTGTCGTAGGCCTTGGCAGGAACCGGCCGCGCAGGTCCGAAGTACAGCTCGCCATAGACGTCGTCTTCGATCAGGGGGATGTCGTGCCGGGCAAGCAGCTCGACCAGCTGGCGCTTCCTGTCGTCGGGCATCAGGCTGCCCAGGGGGTTCTGGAACTGCGTCATCAGCCAGCAGGCGCGCGGCGCGTGGCGTTCGATGGCTGCTTCCATCGCTGCCAGGTCGATGCCGGTGCGCGGATGGGTCGGCACTTCCAGCGCCTTCAGTCCCAGTCTTTCCAGCGCCTGCAGGGCGCCGTAGAACGTGGGCGCTTCGACCATGACGGAATCGCCCGGCTGCGTGACCGCCTGCAGGCACAGGTTCAGGGCTTCGAGCGCGCCATTGGTGATGACGATGTCGCTGGCGGGAAGGTTGATGCCGCCGATCAGATAGCGCAGCGCGATCTGTCTGCGCAAGCGCGGATTGCCGGGGGCCAGATCGTCGACCGTATCGCGCGGATCCTGCCGCTTGAGATGCGCGGCCATGGCTTGCGCCAGCCGCGGCAGCGGAAACAGCAAGGGGGAGGGAAAGGCTGAGCCCAGCGGTGTGACGTCGCGGTTGCGGACGGAGTCCAGGATGTCGAAGATCCGCTCGCTGATCGCGAGCTCGGTTGATTCGCCGTCAGGGCATGAGGCCCCGGGCTCGGGCGGCAGCGACTCGGCCGGCACATTGACGTAATAGCCCGAGCGCGGCTGCGCGCGCACGAGGCCGCGCGCTTCGAGCAGGTAATAGGCCTGGAATACGGTGGAGGGGCTGACCCCCCGCGCCGAACAGGCGTCGCGTACCGATGGCAGCTTGTCGCCGGCGCGCAGCACGCCGGATGCGATTGATCTGGCGATCTCGTCGGCGAGGGTTTCGTAAAGGCTCACGATGCCGCAGGGCGACGGCGTGTGTTCATTTGCTGCTTTGGAGGATCGCCATGGCCTGGCGTTCCATGAATTCGCCAAGCGTGTCGATGCCGCGCAGCTTGAGTATCGTGTTGCGCACCGCGGCCTCGACCAGCACCGCCAGGTTGCGGCCCGCGGCCACCTGCAGCATCACCTTGCGCACGGGCAGGCCCAGCATGTCCTGCGTGATGTCTTGCAGCGGCAGGCGCTCGAATTTGTCCTGGGCGGTGGCGCGCACCAGGTGCACGATGAGCTTGAGGCGCATCTTCCGGCGCACCGAGGTTTCGCCGAAGATGGTGCGGATGTCGAGCAGGCCCAGGCCGCGCACTTCCAGCAGGTTCTGCAGCAGTTGCGGACAGTGGCCTTCGATCATGTTGGGAGCGGTACGCGAGAACTCCACGGCGTCGTCGGCCACCAGGCCGTGTCCGCGCGAGATAAGTTCCAGCGCCAGTTCGCTCTTGCCCAGGCCCGATTCGCCGGTGATCAGCACGCCCAGCCCCAGCACATCAAGGAAAACGCCGTGGACGGTGGTGGTGGGCGCAAGTTTCTTGCCCAGGTAGATGCGCAGCAGGTCGATGAGCTGCGCGGCGGCGACCGGCGTGGACAGGAGCGGCACCTGGTGCTGGTCGCATTGGTCGATGAGGTCCTGCGGCGGCGTCAGGCCGTCGGCCAGCAGGATCGCGGGGACACCGCCGATCAGCAGCTCGTCCATGTGGTGCATGCGGCGGCGCAGGTCGAAGCGCGTGTAGTACGCCAGTTCTTCCTGTCCGAACACCTGGATGCGCGACGGGTGGATGAGGTTCAGGTGGCCGACCAGGTCGGCGGCCGCCATGCCGTCATCGGGAATGGCGCGGTCCGCTGCGCCTTGGCCCGAGATCCAGTTAAAGGGGATTTTGTCGGCGTTGTCGTCGACGAGTTCCTGCACCGTGAGCATGGCAGCGCTTCCGCGTGATTTCAGAGTTTGCCGGTCGTGAGCATCTTGTGGACGATGGCCGGGTCGGGCTCGGTGGCCAGGGCCTCGCGCAACGCCTTGTTGGACATGAGCTGGGCGAGTTCGGCCAGGATGTCCAGATGCTGCTGCGTGGCCGTTTCCGGGACGAGCAGGCAGAGCAGCATCGACACGGGTTGTCCGTCGGGAGCGTCGAAGGGGATGGGCTGGGCCAGGCGGATGAACGCCGCCAGCGCCTGCTCCAGGCCCTTCACGCGGCCGTGCGGAACGGCCACGCCCTGGCCAAGGGCCGTGGAGCCCAGGCGTTCACGGGCGAACAGGCTGTCGAACACGAGCGCACGAGCCAGGCCATGGTTGTTTTCAAAAAGCAGGCCGGCTTGTTCGAACGCGCGTTTCTTGCTCGTTGCGAGCATATCGAGCACGACGTTGCCGGCGGGTAGGATGCGCGACAAATGATTCATCGGGTCATTATATGGTTTTATGACGCACTGCAATAATGGGCCTTTCCAGGCGGGCCCGACGACTGGGCGCCTAGGGGCGGCAGAGCGACAGCATAGACCGATAGCGCTCTGTTGTGGGCATTCTGGCGGCGGTAGCCGGACTGATGACGCAATTGCAGGGAAAACGCGAATCCGCCGGGGCGGGCCAGCGACAAAAGACGGAGTGGGGATTGGGGACTGCGGGGGGAGTTGCCGATGCCCCGGCTGGACGCAAGGTCTAGCGGGACACCGGGACTTAGGCAGGATCGAGTGATCGCTGTTTAGCTCGTCTCTCAGGGCGAGCGGTCATGAAGCGCGTTACTGCTGGGGTGGCGAGAGGCTCGCCGCTTGCCGCTTCACGGACTCCGCTGAGTGACTTCTTACCTTGTCCTTGTGCTTGATGACCTGACGGTCGACTTTGTCAGCAAGAAGGTCTATGGCTGCATAGAGGTTTTCATCGGTTGCTTCACAATGAATGTCTTTGCCGCTTAGACGCATGGTGATTTCGGCTCTATGCCGCAGGGGCTCTACCGAGAGCATGACCTGGGTATCGATGACGTGATCGAAATGCCGCAGCACTCGCGCCAGTTTGTTCATGACATATTCCCGGATGGCCGGGGTGACGTCGAGGTGACGACCGCAGATGCTCAGGTTCATAGTGTGCTCTCCTTCTAAAAGAGGAAAAAAGGTGCGCAAGATGCGCGATGGATTCGTTAGGCGTTCTCCTTCAATGAGCAGGTTCGTTTAGTACTAGTGTATAGACTCAGGCCGATAAAACAAGCTGACCTACCGCAACTACATGGCATTTTTATGGCTGAGCCCCTAGGGCTTATGCGCCGCTGTCTCGGGGCGCCCTAGGGTCTTCCCCAGGGGCGCTGTTACATGCGGAAGTGTTCGCCCAGATAGACGCGGCGCACCGCCGGGTCTCCCACGATCTCATCCGGGTGGCCGTCCGTCAGCACCTTGCCTTCGCTGATGATGTAAGCGCGGTCGCAGATGCCCAGGGTTTCGCGCACGTTGTGGTCGGTGATCAGCACGCCGATGCCGCGGCCCTTCAGGAAACGTACGATGCGCTGAATTTCGATGACCGCGATGGGGTCGACGCCGGCAAAGGGCTCGTCCAGCAGGATGAAACGCGGGCTGGTGGCAAGCGCCCGCGCGATTTCCACGCGGCGCCGTTCGCCGCCCGACAGCGAAATCGCCGCGTTGCTGCGGATGTGTCCGATCTGGAGCTCTTCCAGCAGGGATTCCATCTGTTCGTTGATCTTGGCGGTCGACAGGCTGCGGCCATCCGGCCCCACCTGCAGTTCCAGGACCGCGCGGATGTTCTGTTCGACCGTAAGGCGGCGGAACACGGACGCGTCCTGCGGCAGGTATGACAGGCCCATGCGCGCGCGCTTGTGGATCGGCATCGCGGTGATGACGGAGCCGTCGATTTCGATGCGGCCGGCGTCGGCGGGCACCAGTCCCACGATCATGTAGAAGCTGGTGGTCTTGCCCGCGCCGTTGGGGCCCAGCAGGCCGACGACTTCGCCGCTTACCACGGACAGGGAGACATCCTGCACGACCGTCCGGCCGTTATAGGTCTTGCGCAATCCGGTTGCGCGCAGGCTGCCCTGCTTGACGCCCGAAGGGGCGGAGGTCACGGGGGTCGGCACTGAAGGTTGGTTCATCGTGGCTGCGAGTGGTGTTGCATGGGGAGCGCTTCAGCGCCCTTTCTTGGCGGCCTGCTGCTTGCGGCATTCGGCTACGGCCGCGTCCGCCTTGGCGCGCGGTTCCGCGACCGAACGCACCCGGCCGCCGGCCGCGGCGGAGTTGGGGCCGCCCTGGGCTTCATAGGTGCCGGTCTTCTCGTTGTAGCGTACCCGTTCGCCCCGAATGGTATCGAACGGTTTCCCACAGACGTAACGGACCACCACGGCCTGGCCGATCAGGTCGAAGGTGCTATTGGTGCCGTCGTACTCGGCGCGCAGGCCCTTGCCTTCGATGAGCTCGAAGGTCTCGGGGCGTTCCTGGCGAATGGTGACCACCTTGCCCTTGTTGGCCGTGGCCGTGCCGTACTGGTTGCCCTTCGCGTCTTCGTTCATCTGCAGCGTGTCCGACGACAGGGTCATCAGGCCGCGCGTGAGATTGACGTTGCCCGTGAAGACGCTTTGCTTCTTCACGTCGTCATAGTGCAGGGTGTCCGACAGGATCAGCGTGCTGGGCTCTTCGGCCGGCGTGGCCGCCTTGGGCGCCGGGTCTGCCGCGTAAGCCGGCGCAAGCGCCGAGGCCGTCAGCAGGACGGCGCCGATCAGGCGGGTCGTCGGGGCAAGGAGAGTCCGGAGGTCGGTCATGGTTTTTTCTGGTCAGTGTTGTTGGCTGGAATTTCGGTGCGGCGCTGCTGTCTGCCTTCCGAACCGGCAATTTCAACGTCGGTCGAAGCCGAAACCTGCAATTGGCGCGTCTTGTTGTTGTAATGCATGCCCTTGCCCGTCATGCGCGAACGTCCCTTGAGGACAACCGCGGGCAGGTCGGTGTAGACGACGTCGTCGTCGGGCAGGATGATCAGCTGCTGGCTGCGCACGTCCAGCATGTCGTTTTCGGCGTCAGGCTGGCGCAGCACATGGGCGTCGCCGTCCATGACAATGCGCTTGCCGCCTTGTTCCATGACGGCCGTCTTGGAAACGGCGACCGTGATGGGGTTGGTCTCGCGCTGGCCCACCGCGCGCGGCGCGGTGATGTGATACGAATCATCGTCCGGAAAGTGTTCAGCGTACTCGCCTTCCAGGCGGTTGATGGGCTTGCCGGTGGGGTCGGTGCGCAGCATTACGAAGTTGCGCGACCAGGCGTCCATTTCATGCGTGACGCGACGCGGCGGGTCCACCTGGATGGCCCGCTGCGCGTAATCGGCGGCCCACCACGAGCTGGTGACCAGCACCAGCAGCAGGAACAGCGCGATCAATGAGGGAAAACGTTCTTTCATCAGGTTCGCCGCGAGGGCGTATTCGTTGACGGGGCGATCATTGGATGGCCCCGGGGCCCAGCAGCCCCGGTGCGGCGAGGAACCCGCCTAGGCGCCCTTGAGAGGCCAGCAGGAGATCGCAGCATTCACGGACGGCGCCGTTGCCGCCCTGGTGGGTGGACACCCAGTGGGCGGCCTGGCTGACGTAGCCGGGCGCGTTGGGCACGCTGGCCGCGAAGCCCGCGCGCTGCATGGCCGGCAGGTCGATGATGTCATCGCCCATGTAGCCGGTCTGATTCAGTTGGACACCGGAGCGCTGAGCAAGTTCGGTCAGGGCGCTGCCTTTGTCGCGAACGCCCTGGATGACTTCGGCAATTCCCAATTCGGCCGCGCGGCGCGCGACGATGGGGCCGGAGCGGCCGGTAATCAGGGCCACCTTCAGGCCGCCTTCCATCAGCAGCCGCAGCCCGTGGCCGTCCAGCGCGTTGAAGCGCTTTTGAAGTTCGCCGCTTTCGCCGTAATACAGGCTGCCGTCGGTGAGCACGCCGTCAACGTCGAAAACCATCAGGCGAACGGCCGCGGCGCGCTCGCGCACGGTGGAGGGAATACGGGCAAGCACCAGCGCTTCAGCCGGGTGAGTCACGGAAGCAGAAAGATTCATAGTCATACCACTTTAGCGGCCATCAGATCATGCATATGCAGGGCGCCCAGCAGGGCGCCGTCATTGTCCATCACCAACATGTGATTGAGCCGCTGTTCGTCCATCTGCCGGGCGGCCTCGACGGCAAGCGCGTCGGGATTGATGCTGCGCGGCGACCGCGTCATGCCGGCTTCCACCGTCAGGCTGCGTATATCGCCGTGCCGCGCGATCAGGCGGCGCAGGTCGCCGTCGGTGAATATGCCCAGCGGGCGGTGCTGGGCGTCTGTCACGACCGTCATGCCCATGCCTTTGGCCGACATGACTTCCAGCGCCTGCGACACGGGGGTGTCCGACAGGACGATCGGCAGCGCGTCGCCCTGGCGCATGACGTCGCGCACATGGGTCAGCAGCCGGCGGCCCAGCGCACCGCCCGGGTGCGAGCGGGCGAAATCCTGCGGGCCGAAACCGCGCGCTTCCAGGCAGGCCACGGCCAGGGCATCGCCCAGGGCCAGGGCTGCGGTGGTGCTGGCGGTGGGCGCCAGGTTCAGCGGGCAGGCCTCCTGGGCCACGCTGGCGTCCAGGTGGATGTCCGCCTGCCGGGCCAGTTCGGACTGGGGATTGCCGGTGATGGCGACCAGGCCGGCGCCCATGCGGCGCACCACGGGCAGGATGGTCAGCAGTTCTTCGCCGGATCCGGAATAGGAAATGGCGATCAACACGTCGTCTCGGGTGATCATGCCCAGGTCGCCGTGCACGGCTTCGGCAGCGTGGACGAAGAACGCGGGCGTGCCGGTGGAGGCCAGCGTGGCGGCGATCTTGCGGGCGATGTGTCCCGTTTTTCCGATGCCGCTCACGACCACGCGGCCGCGGCAGGCGAGCAGCAGGTCCACGACCCGGGTGAAGGCGTCATCCAGCCTGGCGGACAGGTCCTGCAGGCCCTGGCTTTCAATTTGTAGCGTTCTGCGCGCAGATGCCAGCGCGGTGCCGGACGATGTGGTGGGATGGTCGGTCATGGACGGATTTTAATATCAGTATGCTGGTTTGCCCCGGACTGGGGGGTATGGCATGCTGCCGAGTTCAAACTTCCTTTCCAGGCCCGCTCCATGTCCAGCATTTCCAGCCCCGTCTTTGGCACGCCGCTTTCCCCCCTGGCTACCCGCGTCATGTTGCTCGGGTCCGGGGAATTGGGCAAAGAGGTCATCATTGCCCTGCAGCGGTTGGGCGTGGAAGTCATTGCGGTTGACCGCTACGCCGACGCCCCTGGCCATCAGGTCGCGCATCGGGCGCATGTGGTCTCGATGACGGACCCGCAGGCCCTGCGGAAAATCATCGAACAAGAACAGCCGCACGTTATTGTCCCCGAAATCGAGGCCATTGCCACCAGTTTGCTGGTCGAACTCGAAGCCACGGGCGTGGCGCGGGTCACGCCCACCGCCCGCGCGGCCCAGTTGACCATGAACCGCGAGGGCATCCGCCGACTGGCCGCCGAAACCCTGGGGCTGCCCACGTCGCCCTACAGCTTTGTCGACACCGAGGAAGAGCTGCGCCAGGCCATCGACGGCGGCATCGGCTATCCCTGCGTCATCAAGCCGGTCATGTCTTCGTCGGGCAAGGGCCAGTCCGTGATCAAGAACGCCGACGATCTCGTCTCCGCCTGGCGTTACGCCCAGGAAGGCGGCCGGGTAGGGGGCGGCCGCGCCATCGTCGAAGGCTTTATCCGCTTCGACTACGAAATCACCCTGTTGACCGTGCGCGCCCGGGGCGCCGACGGCCAGGTCGAGACACGCTACTGCGAACCCATCGGCCACAAGCAGGTCGACGGCGACTACGTCGAAAGCTGGCAGCCCCATCCGATGTCGCCCGCCGCGCTCCAGCGCGCCCGGGACATCGCGCTGGCCGTCACGTCCGAACTGGGCGGGCTGGGCATCTTCGGTGTCGAACTCTTCGTGGCCGGCGACCAGGTCTGGTTCTCGGAAGTCAGCCCGCGCCCGCACGACACCGGCATGGTCACCATGATCACCCAGGCGCAGAACGAATTCGAACTGCACGCCCGCGCCCTGCTGGGGCTGCCCGTGGACACCAGCCTGCGCCAGCCCGGCGCAAGCAGCGTCATTTACGGCGGGGTCGACGCCGACGCGGTGTCGTTCCACAACGTGGCCGAAGCCCTGGCCGAGCCTGGCACCGACATTCGCCTCTTCGGCAAGCCCGAATCCTTCGTGAAGCGCCGCATGGGCGTGGGCCTGGCCGTGGCCGAGGACGTGGCCGCTGCCCGCGCCAAGGCCAAGCGCGTGTCCGCGGCCGTCACCGTCAAGGCGGGCTGATACCCCGCTGCACCGGGTTGCCGCGGGCCTGACTCCCGCCACTATTGCCGCATTTCCCCCGATAAACGCCACCCTTCCGGTGGCGTTTTTGCCATGGGCGGCGTCCGCGCGCCCTTGTTTTTCAGCGGGATAGTCCATCGCGGAGCACGGGCCAGATTCGGGGTCTATCCCCGATTAGTGTTGTATGGCTGTCACGTTCGACGGCTATTTTGGGCTGTTTGTCGCTTGAATGGCCAATGCTTGCGCCCTTGCCCCTACAAGTTGTGTGGTTTGCGCTTTCTCAGCGTTTGTTCGATAATTTCAGAAATTTCTGAAAGCAGAGTAACGATCTGTGTCGATCAAAGCTCCGCCGTCTTTCCTGTTGGCTGACTCATCATGGCGCTTTCCCCCCAAAACGAACGTTTCGTCCTGCACTTTGGCGAAATGGGCAGCCGTTGGGGCGTGAACCGCACCGTCGGCCAGATCTACGCACTGCTGTTCCTGGCGCCCAAGCCGCTCAACGCCGACGACATCGCCGAGGCGCTGGGCTTTTCGCGCTCTAACGTCAGCCTGGGGCTGAAAGAGCTGCAATCCTGGCGGCTGGTCAAGCTGGTCCACCAGGTGGGCGACCGCCGCGACTACTTCGAGACTCCCAAGGACGTCTGGGAGATCTTCCGCATCCTGATGGAAGAAAAGCGCAAGCGTGAAGTCGACCCCACGCTCACCCTCCTGCGCGACACCCTGCTGGAGCCGCCGTCGGGTCCCGACGAGGCTTACGCGCAACAACGAATGACCGAAATGCTGGAGCTCATCGAACTGTCCACCGGGTGGTTCGATGAGGTTCAACGACTGCCGCCCGAAACCCTGCAGAACCTGATGAAACTGGGTTCCAAGGTTCAGAAGGTGCTGGGTTTTGCCGGCAAATTGCGGGGCAAGGGCTGACACGCTCGACCTCGATTTTTCAGGAAACCTCTATGAAGTTGTATGCAACGCCCCTAACATGGCGCGAGAGACGGCCTGGGAACCATGCCGGTTGCCGCGGCGCGTCAACGCTTTGGGAGCAGCCCAATGATTGATCTCGACGTCGTGAATCTGTCGCGATTCCAGTTCGCCGCGACCGCGCTCTATCACTTCCTGTTCGTCCCTCTCACGCTCGGCCTGTCGTTCATGCTGGCCATCATGGAAAGCGTGTACGTCATGACCGGCCGCGCCATCTGGAAGCGGATGACGATGTTCTGGGGCACCCTGTTCGGCATCAACTTCGCGCTTGGCGTCGCCACTGGCGTCGTGATGGAGTTCCAGTTCGGTATGAACTGGTCGTATTACAGCCACTACGTTGGCGACATCTTCGGCGCGCCGCTGGCGCTTGAAGGGTTGATGGCCTTCTTCCTGGAAGCCACCTTCGTCGGCCTGTTCTTCTTCGGCTGGAACCGCATGTCCAAGGTCAGCCATCTGGTGGTGACCTGGCTGGTGGCGTTCGGCACCAACTTCTCGGCGCTGTGGATCCTGATCGCCAACGGCTGGATGCAGAACCCCGTGGGCGCGCTCTTCAATCCCGACACGATGCGGATGGAGATGACCGACTTTGCGGCGGTGCTCTTCAATCCCGTCGCCCAGGCCAAATTCGTGCATACGGTCAGCGCCGGCTACGTGGCGGGCGCCATGTTCGTCATGTCGATCAGCGCCTGGTATCTGCTCAAGGGGCGTCACATCGACCTGGCCAAGCGTTCCATGGCGGTGGCGGCGAGCTTCGGCCTGGCCGGGGCGCTGTCGGTGGTGGTGCTGGGCGACGAAAGCGGCTATCTCACCACTGAACACCAGAAAATGAAGATCGCGGCCATGGAATCCATGTGGGAGACCGAACCCGCGCCCGCGTCCTTCAACCTGATCGCCATCCCGAACCAGGCGGAACGCCGGAACGACTTCGCAATCGAGATTCCCTACGTCATGGGCATCATCGGGACGCGCTCGCTCACCACGCCGCTGCTGGGCATCAATGACCTGGTCCTGCGCGCCGAGAACCGCATCCGCGACGGCCTCGTGGCCTACGAGGCCCTGCAGAAGATCCGCGCCAATCCCAAGGACGTGGATGCGCGCATGGTCTTCGACAAGACCTGGCCCGACCTGGGCTACGCCCTGCTCGTCAAGCGCCACCAGCCCGACATCAGCAAGGTCACCGAGGCCGACATCAAGCAGGCGGCGCTGGACACCATCCCGACCGTGGCGCCGCTGTTCTGGGCGTTCCGCATCATGGTGGCGGTGGGCATGTACCTGATCGTGTTCTTCGGCGTGGCCTTCTGGCTGGCCTCGCGCGGCCGCCTGGACAGCCGGCCCGGCCTGCTGAAGGTGGCCGTATGGAGCCTGCCTCTGCCATGGATCGCCATTGAAAGCGGCTGGTTCGTGGCCGAATACGGCCGCCAGCCCTGGGTGATCGAAGGCGTGCTGCCCACGTACTACGCGGCCTCGGGCCTGACGATGACGGATCTGGTCGTCAGCCTGGCGATCTTCCTGGTGCTGTACACGATCCTGCTGATCATCGGCGTGAAGGTCATGTTGCACGCCATCAAGGCCGGACCGAAATCCGATGGGCCGGCGCCGGGCGCTGCCGCCGCCGATCCTGTCCGCGCCGCCGTGCGCGCTTAAGGGAGAGACGCAGATGGATAACCTCATTCCTTTCGACTACGGCACCCTGCGCGTGGTGTGGTGGGTGCTGCTGGGCGCCTTGCTCATCGGCTTTGCCGTCATGGACGGCTTTGACCTGGGCGTCGCCACGCTCTTGCCGGTCGTGGCCAAGACCGACGCCGAACGGCGCATCGTGATCAACGTGGTGGGGCCGGTCTGGGAAGGCAACCAGGTCTGGCTCATTACTGCGGGCGGCGCGATTTTCGCCGCGTGGCCGCTGCTGTATGCCGCCTCGTTCTCCGGGTTCTACCTGGCGATGATGCTGGTCCTGATCGCGCTGATCCTGCGGCCGGTTGGCTTCAAGTACCGCAGCAAGATGGAAGGCACGCGCTGGCGCAACCGCTGGGACGCCGTTCTGTGTTTTTCGGGCGTGGTGGCGTCGCTGGTGTTCGGCGTCGCCATGGGCAACATCATTCTGGGCGTGCCCTTCACGTTCGACGCGGTTTCGCTGCGGCCGATCTATGAGGGCCACTTTTTCCAGCTGTTCATGCCGTTTGCGCTGCTGGCGGGCGTGCTGAGCGTGGTGATGCTGGCCATGCACGGCGCGGTTCTGCTGGCCTGGCGCACGGAAGATCCCATTTCGTCGCGGGCGCGCAACTGGGGGCGGCTGACCGCCTTGCTTACGGCGGCGCTGTTCGTTGCGGGTGGCTTCTGGGTGGCGGGCAGCGTGCCCGGCCACACCATCACCAGCGCGGTGGACATGGCGGGTCCGTCCGACCCGATGCTCAAGACCGTATCGGTGCAGGGCGGCGCATGGATGGCCAACTACGCGAAGTGGCCGCTGATGTGGATCGCGCCCGCGCTGGGCGTGGCGGGCGCCGTGCTGGTGGCCTTGCTGCTGAGCGTGCGCGCGAACGTGCTGGCGTTCCTGTCGTCCTCGGTGTCGATCGCAGGCGTGATCCTGACGGTGGGCTTTTCGCTCTTCCCGTTCATCATGCCCTCGTCGACGAATCCGAAGGCGGGCCTGACGATCTGGGACGGATCCTCCAGCCACCTGACGCTGTGGATCATGGTGATTGCCGTCGCCATCTTCCTGCCTATCGTGACCGTCTACACCGGCTGGGTCTACCGCGTCATGCGCGGCAAGGTCACCCATGATTCGGTGGGCGACACGCCCAACTCGTACTGATTAAAGGAGCCTCCACCATGTGGTATTTCTCGTGGATACTCGGCCTGAGCCTGGCGTGCGCTTTCGCCATCCTCAATGCAATGTGGTTCGAGCTGCGCGAGGGTCATTCGCATGACCCGCGCGCCAGCCGCGACGACGAGTGAGCGGCGGCGCAAGCAGCCTGGAGCACGATCCCTCGGCAACCCTGCAGAAACCACCGCGCGAACAGTCGCGGTGGTTGATGACGCTTGCCAGGACGGCGCGGTTTCCGCTGATCCTGGCGGGGGCGGCGCCGCTGCTCAGCGGCGCGCTGCTCGTTGTGCAGGCGTGGCTGCTGGCCAGCGTGCTGGATGCCGCGATCGCCAGGCAGACGCCGCGGCATGAATTGCTGGGCGGCATTCTGGGCATTGCCGGGCTGATGCTGCTGCGCGCGTGTATCAGCTGGGCGGGCGAGCGCGCGGGCGCGGACGCGTCCGAGCGCATCAAGCGTCATGTGCGCCTGTCGCTGTTCCAGCGCCTGGTGCGGCATGGCCCGCACTGGAGCCGGGGCAAGGCTTCGGGCGAACTGGCCAGCGCGGTGGTGGATCAGGTGGAGGCGCTGGACGGCTTCTTCGCCAAGTATCTGCCCGCGATGGCCGCCGCGGCGATGCTGCCGGTCGCGTTCTCGGTCCTGCTGCTTCCCGTGGACGTGATCGCCGGCCTGGTGTTGCTGATCACGGCGCCGTTGATTCCGCTGTTCATGGCGCTGGTGGGGTGGGGCGCACAGGGCGCCAGCCGCCGGCACCTGCGCGCGTTTGCGCGCCTGTCCGGGTTCTTCGCGGACCGGCTGCGCGGGCTGTCCACCCTGAAACTCTACGGCCGGGCCCAGGCCGAGGCGGAATCCGTCGTGGCCGCCAGCGACGCGCTGCGCAAGCGCACGATGTCGGTGCTGCGCATCGCGTTCCTGTCTTCGGCCGTGCTGGAGTTCTTCGCCGCGCTGGGCGTGGCGGGCGTGGCGGTCTATATCGGACTGACCTATCTGGGGTTCCTGGACGTGCGCTGGACGCCGCTGACCCTGCAGGCCGGGCTGTTCTGCCTGCTGATGGCGCCCGAAGTCTACGCGCCGCTGCGCCAGTTCGCGGCCCACTATCACGATCGCGCCACGGCGCTTGCTGCCGTCACGCAGATCGCGGTCCTGTTCGACGGCTTGCCGCAGGACACCGCCGAGGGCGCGGCGCCGAAGGGGAGCATTCCCGCGCGGGCCGGCAAGGGCGCGCATCTTGTCTTGAGCGGGCTGCGCGTGGACGCGCCCGGCCGAGCGCAGGCCGTGCTGTCGGATGCCAGTCTGACGCTTGTGCCGGGCGAGCATGTGGCGTTGATGGGGCCCAGCGGCATCGGAAAGTCCACGCTGATCGAAGCGATCGCGCGCTTGCGCCCGGCTGGTGGCGACATTCGCATCGACGGCCTGCCCCTGGATGAATGGAACGAGTCCGCGCTGCGTCAGCGCGTGGCCCTGATCGGGCAGCGTCCCCAGCTGCTGGAGGGGTCGATCGCCGACAACATCCGGCTCGGCCGCCCTGACGCCACGGACGAGCAACTGCTGGAGGCGGCCCGGCGCGCCTGCGTCCTGGAGTTTGCGGACGCCTTGCCGCAGGGGCTGGGCACGCGGCTGGGAAGCCGGGGCCATGGGCTGTCCGGCGGACAGGCACAGCGCGTGGCGCTGGCTCGGCTGTTCCTGCGCGATCCCGGCCTGATTCTGCTGGACGAGCCCACTGCGCACCTGGACGACGCCACGCAGGCCCGGGTGCTGGACGAAATCCTGGAATTCTCCGCGGGCCGCACCTTGTTGCTCGCGACGCATGCGCCCTCGGTTGCCGCCCGGTTCAAACGGGTGGTGCGCGTGTCGGGCGGCAAAGTGGAAGAGGCATGAAGAATCTGTTGTTGCTCCTGCCGCTGTACGCGCGCCGTAAAAGCGGGCTTTTGCTCGCATTGTTCTGTGCGCTGGCGACGGTGGCTGCGGGCGTCGGCCTGTTGGGCGTTTCCGGTTGGTTCCTGACAGGCGCGGCGCTGGCGGGCGCGGGCGGCATGTTCAACCTGTTTGCGCCATCCGCCCTGGTGCGCGGGCTTTCCTTTCTGCGCATCGTGTCGCGCTACGCCGACCGGGTGGTCGGACATTCCGCCACGTTGCGCCTGCTGGCCGATCTGCGGGGGGTGGTGTTTGCTGCGCTGATCCGGCTGACGCCGCGCCAGCTTGCGCGCTATCGCAGCGGCGATCTGGTCGCGCGCATGACAGGCGACGTAGATGCGCTGGATACGGTGTTCCTGTTTGTGCTGGCGCCGCTGGCGACCGCGATCCTGGCGGGCGCGGTGCTGACCGCCGTGCTGGGCTTGTGGGTGCCGGCCGCCGCCCTGGTGTTCGCGCTGGCGTTGCTGGCGGCCTGCGTGGCGGTGCCGCTCTGGCTGCTGCGCGCAGCCCGCAAGCCGGGCGCGGCTGCCCAGGAAAGCGCCGCGGAATTGCGCGCCGCCACGCTCGACGCGGTGGACGGCCATGCCGACATGGTCGCGATGCACGCGCAGGCGGAAACGCTGGCGCATTTCGAGCGCCTCTGCGAGGCGAGTGCGCTTGCGCGCCGCAGTCAGGCGCGGGTGGCGGTAAGAGGGCAGTGGTTCCTGCAGATCGCCGCGGGCATCGCCGTGCTGGCCCTGCTTTGGTTCGGTTTGGCTACGCACGAGGCCGGGCGTATCGAGGGGCCCGTGCTGGCGGGGCTGTTGCTGGCCGTCATCGGCATTTTCGAGGTGGCAGGCCCCATCATGCGCGGCGCGTCCCGCATGGGGTCCGCGATATCGGCCGCGGGCCGCATCCGCGAAGTGACGCAATGCGGCCCCGACATGCAGGATCCGGCGGCGCCGCTTGCATTGCCCGACAATGGCGCGCTGGAACTGGAGCGCGTGCGCTTTGCCTATCCTGCGCGCACGTCGGGAGAAAGCCCGCTGGTGCTGGACGACATCAGCCTGCGCGTCGAACCCGGCGAGCGGGTGGCCATCCTGGGCGCCAGCGGCGCGGGCAAGTCCACCCTGCTGCATCTGCTCCTGCGCCTGGAGGACCCGCAGGGCGGGCGCGTGCTGTTCGGCGGGCGCGATGCGCGCGATTGCGCGCAGGCGGATTGGCACCGGCGGATCGCCTTGCTGTCGCAGGATGCGCCGTTGTTCCTGGGAACCTTGCGCACCAATCTGCTGATCGGAGATCCCGAAGCCGGCGACGCCGACTTGTGGCGGGTCCTGGAGGCGGCAAAGCTGGGCGACTTCGTGCGCGGTCTGCCCGACGGCCTGGACACATGGGCGGGAGAAACCGGCTCGCAATTGTCGGCCGGACAGGCCCGCCGGCTGTGCCTGGCGCGCGCGCTGCTGGCGCCGGCGGCCATCATTGTGCTGGACGAACCGACCGCGGGGCTGGACGCCGCGGCCGAGGCCGCGTTCTTCGCGGACCTGGAAAACGCTGTGCGCGGGCGTACGGTTGTGCTGGCCACGCATGCGGTCTTGCCGGACGCTGCGGTGCATCGCCGCGTCGAGCTGCGCGGCGGCCGGCTCTATGACTTGTCATCGCAGCCGGCAATCCTGGCTTAAGCGCGGTTGCGCGGTTATAGTTCGCCTTGCTTCAATTCTTCAGGGCCGCCCACCATGCAGACCGACAACGCCGAGTTCATCCGGCGCACCATCCGCAGTGTTCCGGACTGGCCCCAACCCGGCGTCGTGTTCCGCGACATTACGCCGGTGCTGCAGGATCCGCGTGCGTTCCGGGTTCTGATTGATCTCTTCGTCTACCGATACATGCGCCAGCGCCTCGACCTGGTTGCGGGCGTAGACGCGCGCGGATTCATCGTGGGCAGCGTGCTGGCCTATGAGCTCAACCTGGGTTTCGTCCCGGTGCGCAAGAAGGGCAAGTTGCCGTACCGCACCGTCGCGGAAGAGTACTCGCTTGAGTACGGCAATGCGGCGGTCGAGATGCACACGGATTCCGTGCGCACTGGCCAGCGCGTACTGCTGGTGGACGACCTGATCGCCACGGGCGGCACCATGCTGGCGGCGATCAAGCTGCTGCAGCGACTGGGCGCCAATGTGGTCGAGGCCGCCGCCATCATTGATCTGCCGGACCTGGGCGGGTCCGCCAAGGTGGCCGCCACCGGCACGCCGCTATACACCGTCTGTCAGTACGAGGCGGGCTCGACGACGTAACGATCGCCGCCCATCCGCGTCAGGCGGGGCTCCGGGTTGCCGTCTTAAGCGTCCGACAGGCGCGGCTGGATGAAGTCCAGGAACGCCTTCGTCTTGGCGGGCAGCATGCGCGACGGCAGCAGCGCAAACAGCGGCAGCGGCGTCAGGCTCCATTCGGGCAGCACGCGGACCAGGCCGGCCTGCTTGATGGCTCGCTCCATCGCATCGAACACCAGCAGCGGCGTGATTCCCAGCCCATGTCCGGCCAGGCGTCCCAGCATGCCGACGTTGTTCGCGGACAAGCGCCCCGACACCTGCACGCGTTCCACCTTGTCGCCCGAATGAAGCATCCAGAAGGATGATTCCTCGCGCATTGTGGGGCGCAGACATTCGTGGTGGGATAGATCCGCCGGTATCCGGGGCTCGCCGTGGCGCGCCAGGTAATCGGGCGACGCATACAACTGGTGCGCCATCAGCACGATTTTGCGTGAAATCAGGCTGGAGTCGGGCTGCTGCCCGAAGCGCAGGATGAGGTCGAACGGATTGCTGATGGGATCAATCGGGCGCATGCTCAGATCGAAGTCGCATTCGATCTCGGGATGCTGTTCGCGGAATTCCCGGATGACTGCCGGCAGGAATAATTGCGCCAGGCTGGTCGGCAGCGAGATGCGCAATCGCCCCTTGGGCTGCACGGCCATGTCCAGCAACTGGTCATGGGCGATGCGCGCCTCTTCCACGATGTGTCGGCAGCGTTCGAAGTAGATGGCGCCGGCTTCGGTGAGATCAATCTTGCGGGTGCTGCGGTTGAGCAAACGCATGCCCACGCTGCGTTCCAGCTCGCTGACTCGGCGCGACAGCGTGGACGTCGGGATGTTCAGGGCCTCGGCGGCGTGGCTGAAATTCTTGCGCTTGGCGACTTCGACAAAAAGCGCGATGTCGTTAAGCTGGATATCCATGGGGGCCTCGAGACTCAAAATTCCATTTCTGGCAGATTTGTATGATAAATGGAATTATTGTCCCGCCAGCAGAAATGTCTATTTCTCCACGCGGCACAACCATCCAGTGCGTGGAGAATTCATTTTCCGTTACCGAGCTTGCTGGAGGCTGAATGCCTGCAAGGCTTGCCGGCGCTTGATCCGCCAGGGGGATGGTCAGCGCTTGAGCACATTTGGCGGGATACGACTTGCAATTGTCCCACCGGTGCAAATATGTTCCCCAAAATAAGGGTTTTTACTAGGCTTTAATAGCCAGATACTTCGTCCCAGCAATCAAATTGTCATATCGCAGCTGCCAGCCTGGCAGAAGACGGTGTGCAAGTTTAGGATGGAGTCATCTCAATGAAAGCACTAGCTACCGCACTAATGGTCACCGCAACTCTGGTTGGCATGTCCGCCGCTCACGCCGATGGCAAGACGCGTGAACAGGTTCAGCAGGAACTGCAGGCCGCCAAGGCTGCCGGCCAGGTCACGTTCGGCGAACTGGACTATCCGCCCGCCGCCGCGCAGAACACCAGCCTGTCGCGTGAACAGGTTCAGCAGGAACTGCAAAGCGCCAAGGCCGCCGGCCAAGTGACGTCCGCTGAACTGGATTACCCGCCCAAGACCGTGTCGCAGTCTGCGGGCAAGACCCGCGAGCAAGTCCGCCAGGAACTGGCCGACGCCAAGGCCCGCGGCGAGTACACCTTCGGCGAACTGGACTACCCGCCCAAGGGCCGCTAAGCCCAGGCCGGATGTCCGGCAACCCGGAGGTCACGGAAAACCCCTCATGACGCCGAGGGGTTTTTTTTGGCCCTTCCTCCTTCATTGCTGAAATGTGTGGCGTTTATGCAGCAGAAACTGTCCGGCCGGATCGACAACTCTTGCCGATCCGAGAGGGGCAGGAGGATGATGATTTCGGGGCGCCGCCTCTTTGTGAGCAATGATTCATATTTGTTTTCAATGCGTTAGCGCAAACCATCCCGATCGCTGGGATTTAAGCAAGACGTCATTATCCCAACCATGGAAAGTAGTTCTTCGAAATCCTGGTTACTACGACTGGTTGCAAGTTGGACACTAGATTTAGTGCATGGGCCGCTGCGTTACCGGCAGCGGCTTGCAGGCCCCGCAATGTCACGCGGCGTGTCTGCGTTGTGCCTTCCATCTCGCCATTTTGGGGACTTATATGAAGAAGACGCTATTGGCCGTCGCGTTGCTGACCGGCTTTGCCGGCGCCGCGCAAGCCGCCGACTCCGTGACGCTCTACGGCTTGATCGACGCCGGTGTCGGTTACGAAAAAGTGAAGTTCGACGGCGCCTCGCAAAGCCGCTTTGGCGGCGTGCAGGGCGTGAGCAGCGGCTCGCGCTTTGGCCTGCGCGGCACTGAAGATCTGGGCGATGGCCTGCGCGCCGTGTTCACCCTGGAAGGCGGTTTCGGCCCCATGAACGGCAAGTCGCTGCAAAGCAACCGCCTGTTCGGCCGTCAAGCCACCGTGGGCCTGGACAGCGATTCCTGGGGCCGCCTGGAATTCGGCCGCCAGACCAACCTGGCGTCGAAGTACTTTGGCTCGATCGACCCGTTCTCGATCAGCTACAACACCGCCAACATGGGTACCACGTTCGGCAGCGCCAACACGATGCGCCTGGACAACATGGTCCTGTATCAAACCCCCAGCCTGGGCGGCTTCAAGGTTGGCGTGGGCTACTCGTTCAGCGCTGACGACACCGTCAGCGACAGCTCGCAGACCGGCTTCGCCACGGGCAACAACAACCGTGTGCTGACCGCTGGCGTGCAATACGTCAATGGCCCGCTGAACCTCGCCGCTGCCTACGACCGCTTCAATCCGTCCAACAACCAGGTTGGCGGCAAGAACGCGGCGCGCATCCAGGAATACATCGTCGGCGGTTCGTACGACTTTGAAGTCGTGAAGCTGGCGGCCGCTTTCGGCCAGACGCGCGACGGCTGGTTCATCGGCCAGAACATGGGCACCACGCCTGACGGCATGAACACCTTCGGCTCGTTCAAGCTGGCTGACGGCTTCCGTGCCAACTCGTACATGATCGGCGCGACCGTGCCCCTGGGCCGCCATGCCGTGTTCGGTTCGTGGCAGCGCGCTACCGCCAGCAACGACAAGCTGACGGGCGACGACGCCACGTTCAACGTGTACAGCCTGGGCTACACCTACGACTTCACCAAGCGCACCAACCTGTACGCGTACGCCTCCTACGGCGACAACTACGCGTTCCAGCGCGACGCCACCGATACGGCCGTCGCCATCGGCGTGCGTCACCGTTTCTAAGCAATAGGACGTCCGGCTGGACCTTGCTGAATGCGCGGCCCATTCTCCGTGGGCCGCCGAGTGACAGCGAACCCCCCCCTAATTGGGTTCAGCCGGGCGTGACTTGAGCGCAGAAGGGAAGGGCCTCCGCAAGGAGGCCCTCTCGCATTCTGGCCTACAGGAACAGCTTGTAGGCCGGGTTGTCGGTTTCGTTCCAGTGCGGATAGCCCAGCTCCGCCACGAAGTTCCGGAACTGCTTTTTGTCCGCCGGCGGCACCTGAATGCCGATCAGGATGCGCCCGTAGTCCGCGCCCTGGTTGCGGTAGTGGAACAGGCTGATGTTCCAGTCGGGATTCATGGCGTTCAGGAAACGCATCAGCGCGCCCGGGCGCTCCGGGAATTCAAAGCGGTACAGCAGTTCATTGCGCGCCAGCGCCGACCGGCCGCCCACCATGTGGCGCAAGTGGGTCTTGGCCATTTCATCGTGGGTCAGGTCCAGCGTGTCGAAGCCGTGGCGCCGGAAATTCGCGGCGATCTTGTCCGGCTCGGATGCCGACGAAACCTGGATGCCGACAAAGACGTGGGCGCGGTCCGCGTCCGAGATGCGGTAGTTGAATTCAGTGACGCTGCGCTCGCCGACCAGTTCGCAAAAGCGGCGGAAGCTGCCGCGCTGCTCGGGCATCGTGACCGCGAAGACGGCCTCGCGCATTTCGCCGACCTCGGCGCGTTCGGACACGAAGCGCAGGCGGTCGAAGTTCATGTTGGCGCCGCAGGCGATCGCCACGAGGGTCTTGCCTTTCAGGTGGTGTTCGGCCGCGTACTGCTTGGCGCCGGCCACCGCCATGGCGCCCGCCGGTTCCAGCACGCTGCGCGTGTCCTGGAAGACGTCCTTGATGGCGGCGCAGATCGCATCGGTGTTGACCACCACGTAATCGTCGACGTACTTGCGCGCCAGCTTGAAGGTTTCCGCGCCCACCATCTTGACCGCGGTGCCGTCCGAGAACAGGCCTACGTCGTTCAGTTGCACGCGCCGGCCCGCGCGCACGCTGCGCAGCATCGCGTCGGAGTCCTCGGTCTGCACGCCGATGATCTTGATCTCGGGGCGCAGCTGCTTGATGTACGCGGCCACGCCCGCGATCAGGCCGCCGCCGCCGATGGCCACGAAGATGGCGTCGATGGGGCCGGGGTGCTGGCGCAGGATTTCCATGCCCACCGTGCCCTGGCCGGCAATCACGTCGGGATCGTCGAAGGGGTGGACGAAGGTCAGCTTTTCTTTCTTTTCCAGGATCTGCGCGTGGGCGTAGGCGTCGGAGAAACTCTCTCCGGCCAGCACGACCTCGCCGCCCAGCCGGCGGACCGCGTCGATCTTCACCTGGGGGCTGGTGGTTGGCATGACGATGACGGCGCGGCAGCCCAGGCGGCTGGCCGCAAGGGCGACGCCCTGGGCGTGGTTGCCGGCCGACGCCGCGATGACGCCGCGGTTGCGCGCCGCGGGGCTGAGATTTGCCATCTTGTTGTACGCGCCGCGCAGCTTGAAGCTGAACACCGCCTGCGTATCTTCCCGCTTGAGCATGATCGTGTTCGACATCCGCTGGGACAGCAGGGGCGCTGTTTCAAGCGGAGATTCGACCGCGACGTCATAAACCTTGGAAGTCAGGATGCGTTTCAGATAATCAGTGGACATGGGCCGCGCGCGTAGCAAGAGTGGGGACGTGGGCAGGATTATTGCAGGGAATGCCTGGTCGCCTTGCAGGATACTCGCGGCTACACTGCCGCAACCATGGAAGAAAGTCTCTTATCCGCAGTTCATTGGCTGCTGGGGGTGCTGGCGCTGCCCTCGGTGGGCCTGTCTGCCATTTTCACGGTGTCGCTCGTGTCCGCCACCTTGCTGCCGCTGGGCTCCGAGCCGGCGGTGTTTGGCTACATCAAGCTTGCGCCCGAGATGTTCTGGCCCGCCATCCTGGTGGCGACGGCCGGCAACACGGTCGGCGGCGCCATCAGCTACGCCATGGGCCTGGGCGCGGAAAAGGCGGTCGAGCGCTGGAAGGAAAAGCACCCCCACCCGCACCCCGATGCGACCGAAGGCGGCCGCATGCGTGGCCGCTGGCACGAGCGCGCGCACGATTGGCTGCACCGTATGGGGCCGCCGGCGCTGCTGCTGTCGTGGCTGCCCGCGGTGGGCGACCCCCTGTGCGCCGTGGCCGGCTGGTTGCGCCTGTCTTTCTGGCCCTGCGTGTTCTATATGGCGATCGGCAAATTCATGCGCTATCTGTTCATGACCGCCGGCCTGCTGTGGTTCTTCCCGGGCAAAATCTAGCGCTGACAGCCGACTTAATAGGGGACGTATCATGCCGTCTTTGTCGCGCTTTCGGCTGGCTTCAGAGGGGTATTAGGGGTCAAGTCGGGACTCTGGCATAAAATACCGTTTTAAGGGCCCCCTCTTGCCGCCATGAACGCCCCACTCGCCAGCCCCATCTTGAACGGGGCGATGCCGCCCGCAGCACCCGCGCGCTTGCGCGAAATCCCCTACAACTACACCTCGTTCTCCGACCGCGAAATCGTTGGCCGGCTGCTTGGCGAAGACGCCTGGAGCCTGCTGACCGACCTGCGCGGCGAACGCCGCACGGGCCGTTCCGCCCGGATGCTCTACGAGGTGCTGGGCGACATCTGGGTGGTTCGCCGCAATCCCTATCTGCAGGACGATCTGCTCGACAACCCAAAGCGCCGCAAGCAGCTCATCGAAGCCCTGCATCACCGCCTGGGCGAGATCGACAAGCGTCGCGAGCCCGGCGCGCCCGCAGAAGCGGGGCACGATCCGCACCGCGACGAGAAGGTCGTCGGTCTGCTTGCCCGGGCCCGTTCGGCCATTGCCGCCTTCGAGGGCGAATTCGACCAGACCGCGATGATGCGCAAACAGGCGCAGAAGGTGCTGGGCCGCATCACGGCGCGCGACAACATCAAGTTCGATGGCCTGTCGCGCGTCTCGCACGTGACCGACGCGACCGACTGGCGCGTGGAATATCCCTTCGTGGTGCTGACGCCCGATTCCGAGGACGAAATCGCCGCGCTGGTGACCGCCTGTATTGAACTGGGGCTGACCATCGTCCCGCGCGGCGGCGGCACGGGCTACACCGGCGGCGCCATTCCGCTGACCTGGAAGTCGGCGGTCATCAACACCGAAAAATTCGACAAGCTGGGCAAGGTCGAGTCCTGTATTCTGCCCGGGCTCACCGAACCGGTCGCGGTCATCCATGCCGGCGCCGGCGTCGTGACCAAGCGGGTGTCCGAAGCGGCCGAGGCGGCCGGCTTCGTGTTCGCGGTGGATCCGACGTCCGCCGAAGCCTCGTGCGTGGGCGGCAACATCGCCATGAACGCCGGCGGCAAGAAGGCCGTGCTGTGGGGCACCGCGCTGGACAACCTGGCCTGGTGGCGCATGGTCGATCCCGACGGCAACTGGCTGGAAGTGACGCGCCTGGACCACAACATGGGCAAGATCCATGACGTGGAAGTGGCGCGCTTCGAGCTCAAGTGGTTCGACGGCAAAGGCAAGCCCGGCGAACGCCTGCTAAAGACCGAGACGCTGGAAATCCACGGCCGCGTCTTCCGCAAGGAGGGCCTGGGCAAGGACGTTACCGACAAATTCCTGGCCGGCCTGCCCGGCATCCAGAAGGAAGGCTGCGACGGCCTGATCACGTCGGCGCGCTGGGTGCTGCACCGCATGCCGCGCCACACGCGCACGGTCTGTATGGAGTTCTTCGGCCAGGCGCGCGACGCGATCCCGTCGATCGTCGAGGTCAAGGGCTACCTGGACGGCGAGGGCAAGGCCCGCGGCGCCATCCTGGCCGGCCTGGAGCACCTGGACGAACGCTATCTGCGCGCGGTGGGCTACGCCACCAAGAGCAAACGCGGCGTGCTGCCCAAGATGGTCCTGATTGGCGACATCGTCGGCGATGACGACGACGCGGTGGCCGCGGCCGCCAGCGAGGTCGTGCGCCTTGCCAACACCCGCCACGGCGAAGGCTTCGTGGCCGTCAGTCCCGAGGCCCGCAAGAAATTCTGGCTGGACCGCTCGCGCACCGCCGCGATCGCCCGCCACACCAACGCCTTCAAGATCAACGAAGACGTCGTGATCCCGCTGCCCCGCATGGGCGAATACACGGATCACATCGAGCGCATCAACATCGAACTGTCGACCAGCAACAAGCTCAAGCTGCTGGGCGAGCTGGACGCCTACCTGTGCACGCCGCTGCCCGTGGGCAAGGCCGACGACACGGACATCGAGACCACGCGCGCCGAAGTGCTGGCCGAACGCACCCGCCAGGCGCTGGAGCTGATCGCCGCCACGCGCCAGCGCTGGCAATGGCTGCTGGACAATCTGGACCTGCCGCTGGGCGAGGCGCTGCCGCAACTGGAGGGCCTGGGCCTGGGCGAGCTGCACAAGACGCTCACCGACCGCCTTGCCGCGCAGCCGGGCGCGCGCGTTTTCGATGTGGTTCAGGATCGCACCATCCGCGTCTCCTGGAAGACCGAAGTGCTGGCGGGCCTGCAGCGCGCGTTCTCGGGCGCCGCCTACAAGAAGATCGTCGACGAACTCGTCGCCATCCACGGCCGCGTGCTCAAGAGCCGCGTGTTCGTGGCGCTGCACATGCACGCGGGCGATGGCAACGTGCACACCAACATTCCGGTCAACTCGGATGACTACGAGATGCTGGGCGAGGCCCATGCGGCGGTCGAGCGCATCATGCAGATCGCCCGCGATCTGGACGGCGTGATTTCGGGCGAGCACGGCATCGGACTGACCAAGTACGAATTCCTGACTGAAGCGGAGTTGGCGCCGTTCCAGGACTACAAGCGCCGCGTGGACCCCAATGGCCACTTCAATGCCGGCAAGCTTATGCCGGGCGCCGACCTGCGCCACGCCTGGACGCCCAGCTTCAACCTGATGGGCCACGAGTCGCTGATCATGCAGCAAAGCGACATCGGCGCCATTTCTGAATCCATCAAGGACTGCCTGCGCTGCGGCAAGTGCAAGCCGGTGTGCGCCACTCACGTGCCGCGCGCGAACCTGCTGTATTCGCCTCGCAACAAGATCCTGGCGACCTCGTTGCTGGTGGAAGCCTTCCTGTACGAAGAGCAAACCCGGCGCGGCGTCAGCCTGAAGCACTGGGAAGAATTCGAGGACGTGGCCGACCACTGCACGGTGTGCCACAAGTGCTACAACCCCTGTCCGGTCGACATTGATTTCGGCGACGTGTCGATGAACATGCGGGCGGTGCTGCGCCGCATGGGCCGCAAGTCGTTCAATCCGGGCACGGCCAGCGCCATGTTCTTCCTGAACGCCAAGGACCCGGCCACGATCAACGCCACCCGCAAGGCGATGGTGGGCGTGGGCTACAAGGTGCAGCGCGCTGCGCATGACCTGTTCTCGGGCCTGGTGAAGAAGCAGACCGCCACGCCGCCGGCCACCGTCGGCAAGCCGCCGCTGCGCGAGCAGGTCGTGCACTTCGTGAACAAGAAGATGCCCGGCGGGCTGCCCAAGCAGGCCGCGCGCAAGCTGCTGGACATCGAAGACGCCAACTACGTGCCTATCATCCGCGATCCCAAGGCCACCACGGCCGACACGGAAGCGGTGTTCTACTTCCCGGGCTGCGGTTCGGAGCGCCTGTTCTCGCAGGTGGGCCTGGCCACGCAGGCCATGCTCTGGCATGCGGGGGTACAGACCGTGCTGCCGCCGGGCTACCTGTGCTGTGGCTATCCCCAGCGCGGCAACGGCATGACCGACAAAGCCGAGCAGATCATCACCGACAACCGGGTGCTGTTCCACCGCGTGGCCAACACGCTGAACTACCTGGACATCAAGACGGTGGTGGTCAGCTGCGGCACCTGCTACGACCAGCTAGCCGGCTATGAATTCGAGAAGATCTTCCCGGGCTGCCGCCTGATCGACATTCACGAATACCTGCTGGAAAAGGGCATCAAGCTAGAAGGCGCGAAGGGCGTGCGCTACATGTACCACGACCCCTGCCATACGCCGATGAAGCTGCAGGAGCCGATGAAGACGGTGCGCGCGCTGGTGGGCGATGGCGCGGTCAAGAGCGACCGCTGCTGCGGCGAATCGGGCACGCTGGCGGTCAGCCGCCCGGACATCTCCACGCAGGTGCGCTTCCGCAAGCAGGAAGAACTGCTCAAGGGCGATGCCGCGATCCGCAGCGACGGCTTCACGGGCGACGTCAAGGTCCTGACCTCGTGCCCGTCGTGCCTGCAGGGCCTGTCGCGCTATGAAGGCGATACCGGCATGGAAGCCGACTACATCGTGGTCGAGATGGCGCGCCACATCCTGGGCGAAGGCTGGATGGAAGACTACGTTCGCCGCGCCAACGCCGGCGGGATCGAACGGGTCTTGGTGTAGCAGTCACGCAGCGCAAAAAAAAGCCGCGGTCGGATGACCGCGGCTTTTCCTTTTCTGGCGCCTGGTGGCGCGCGGCGGACGATCACTCCAGCTTGATGTTCGCTTTCTTGATCACGTCTGCCCAGGCGCTGCGCTCCTGTTCGGAGTAGGCCTTGAAGTCCTGCGCGGACATCGGCATGGGAATGACGCCCATGTCCAGCATCTTCTGCGAGACGGCCGGCGTCTTCAGCGTGGCGTCCAGGTCGGCCGACAGCTTCTTCACGACCGATTCCGGCAGGCCCGCCGGACCCACCAGGCCCTGCCAGGCGTAGGCGGTGAAGTTGGCGACGCCTTGTTCGGCCATCGTCGGCGTATCGGGAAGCACGGAGACGCGCTCCGGCGTGGCGGCGGCCAGCACGCGCAGCTTGCCGGCCTTGACGTTGGGCAGGCCCGAGCCCAGGTCAATGAACATCATGTCGACTTGTCCGCCCAGCAGGTCCTGGATGGCGGGCGCGGCGCCCTTGTACGGCACGTGCAGCACGTTGACGCCGGTGCGCTGCTTGAACAGCTCAAGCGCCAGGTGGTGTGGCGAACCCGGGCCGGCGGAGGATGCCGTCAGCTTGCCGGGTTCCTTCTTGGCCGCTGCAAGCACGTCGTCGACCGTCTTGAAGGGCGAGTTGACGTTCACGGCCAGCAGCAGCGGGAACTTGGCGATGCCGCCGATGTAGGTGAACTTGGCGGGATCGTAGGACAGCTTGGCGTACAGCGACGAATTGAATGCGAGCGTGCCGGAGTCCGCCGTCCCGACCATGTAGCCGTTCGGTTCGGCCTGGGCGATGGCCGTGGCGCCGATGATGGTGCCCGCGCCGGGGCGGTTCTCGACCACGATGGTCTGGCCCAGCGTCTTTTCCAGGCTGCTTGCCACGGTGCGCGCCACGACGTCCGTGCCGCCGCCGGCGGGGTAGGGGACGATCCAGCGGATCGGTTGCGTGGGCCAGGATTGGGCGGAAGCCGCGGTGGCGGCCAGCGATAGGGCGGCAAGCGCCAGCAAGCGCTTTGCGTGCTTGTGCATGGGGTGTCTCCTCGTGCGGGATGTCGTGGCGCGGCGCTTGCGTCGTTGATCGTCGTCAACTTGCGCCGCGATTATTTTTGCGTCGCTATTATGCCTTGCGTCTACGCAAAAAGGGGCCCGCGCATTGGGCCCCGTCAATCGCCGCACGCCCCTGGCTACTGCGGATCCGGATAGCTGCGGGCGCCGAAAACGGCGGTCCCGATGCGCACTTCGGTGGAGCCTTCTTCGATGGCCAGTTCGAAGTCGCCGCTCATGCCCATCGACAGACGATCCAGCGAAATGCCCGGGATGTTCTCCTGCGCGAGACGGTCGCGCAGTTCGCGCAGCGCGCGAAAGCACGCCCGGACTTCTTCGGGGTCGGGGGAGTTCACCGCCAGCGTCATCAGGCCCCGCACGCGCAGGGTCGTGAATTCGGCGGCGATGCGCCGCAGGAACGCAGGCACGTCCTGGGGCGCCATGCCGTATTTGCTGGGTTCGGACGAGGTCTTGACCTGCACCAGCACGTCGATGCTGCGGCCTTCGTTCTGCAGGCGGCGGTGCAGGGCCTCGGCCAGGTCCGGCCGATCCAGCGACTGCACCTCGGCGGCGTCGCGGGCGGCGTCCTTGGCCTTATTGGTCTGCAAATGGCCGATCAGCACCCACTGCAGCCCCTGGCCAGCCAGCGCGGCGGCCTTCTGGCGGATTTCCTGTGTCTTGTTCTCGCCGAAGCGCGTCAGCCCCAAGGCCATGGCCTCGCGGATGGCGTCCACGCCGAATGTTTTGCTGACGGGCAGCAACGTCACGCTTTCGGGGGGGCGGCCGGCGCGTTCGCAGGCCTGGGCGATGCGTTGCTGGATCTGGGCAAGGCGCCCGGCCATGGTGTCGATGGCGGTCATGCAGCTCTCTTGGAGGGACAGGATGTCCCATAGTGTAGGACCTGCCTGGACCGCTACGCCACGCGGCCCGTTTCCGGCGTTGACCCTGCGTAATCGGCAGGCTTAGAATTTGCGGAGATTTGTTTATATTTCAAAGTTCTATGCCGTCCGGCGCCGCCCATTCGGGCGACACGTCCCCCTTTATTTCCAGCCCCATCGCCATGTCCAGTGCAGCGCCCGAATACGCCTTTGCCACGCCATTCCTGAATCCCCCTGCCTCGCCGATCCGATCGCTCATGCCTTATGCCATGCGCCCGGGCACCATTTCGCTGGCCGGCGGCTATCCGGCGCAAGAACTGTTCGACGTCGACGGCCTGTCGATCGCATCGACGCAGGTCATGGCCCGGCTGGGCGCCTGCCTGCAGTATTCCAACATCGACGGGCAGGCCAGCCTGCGCCATGAATTGGCGCGCCTGTCCGCGGCGCGCGGCCTGCACTGCAACGCCGATACCGAACTGGTCGTGACCGGCGGATCGCAGCAGGCCCTGGCCCTGCTGACCCGCGTCATGCTGCAGCCGGGCGACCACGCCATCATCGAGTCGCCGGCATTCCCGAATTCCGTGCAGGCCCTGCGCTACACCGGCGCCACGGTCCATACCGTGCCCTCCGGCCCCGACGGCATCGACGTGGACGCCCTGGACGAACTGGCTGCCCGCGTCAAACCCAAGATGGTCTGCGTCGTCGCCTCGTTCTCCAATCCCTGCGGCGCCACCATTACGCGGCAGCGCCGTTTGCGATTGCTGGAACTGGCCGTCAAGCACCGCTTCCTGATCGTCGAAGACGACCCCTACAGCGAGCTGCGCTTTGCCGGCGAGGCCGTGCCGCCCATCGCGGCCCTGGCCGAAGGCGAAGCCCGCCACTGGGCGGTTTACCTGGCCAGCATGTCCAAGACGATGGCGCCCGCGCTGCGGATCGGCTGGCTGGTCGCGCCGCCCGAGATCCGCCGCCGCTGCGTCAGCGCCAAGGCGGCCGACGACATGGCGTCGTCGGCATGGATCCAGGAAGTGGTGGCCCAATACCTGGCCAACGGCCGTTACGACGAGCACGTGCCGCGCATCCGCGCCGCCTATGGCCTGCGTTGCGACGCCATGGCCGACGCCCTGGCGCGCGAGCTCAACGGCCGCATCACGTTCAGCAAGCCAGAGGGCGGCATGTTCTTCTGGGCGCGCCTGACGGGCGACGTGGACGCTACCCGCCTCTTGCCCTACGCCATCGAACACGAAGTGGTGTACGTGCCCGGCAAGGCCTTCTATGCCGAGGCGGCGCAGGCCGACCTGTTCGCCATGCGCATGTCGTTCGCCACCATGAATGAAAGCCAGATCGCCCAAGGCATGGTGCGCCTGGGTCGCGCGCTGGATGCTTGCCAGGCCAACGAACCTGTGTCGATCTCGCTGGCCGCTTGACCGCGCGCAGCCCCCTGCGCGCTGACCGTTGCTATTCTTGTGCCCAGCCGCCGGCGTGCGCGTCGGCGGCATACCTAAATAAGCGCTTGTTATTTGGTCGGGGCGCTTCATGTCTATAAGCTTCTTGCCTCGGCGCGTCCCCGCGCCAGGTGGCAGAACAGGAATCCAGGTCATGAATATTGCAAAAGGGTTGGTGGGCGCGGCGCTCTTGATGGCGGCGGCGCAGGGCGCGCAGGCGGCAACGTTGGACGTCGTGCGCCAGCGCGGCGCCGTGGCTTGCGGCACGACCACGGGCTTCGCGGGCTTTTCCGCGCCCGACGCGCAAGGAAAATGGCAGGGCCTGGATGTGGACCTGTGCCGCGCCATCGCCGCAGCGGTCTTCGGCGACGCGAACAAGATCAAGGTCGTGCCGCTCAATTCGCAGCAACGCTTTACCGCGCTGCAGTCCGGCGAGGTCGACGTGCTGACGCGCAACACCACCGTGACGCAGCAGCGCGATACCGCGCTGGGCATCATCCACGCTGGCATCAACTTCTACGACGGCCAGGGATTCCTGGTGCCGAAATCGCTGGGTGTGAAGAGCGCCAAGGAAATCAACGGCGCCACGATCTGCCTGCAGACCGGCACGTCCAACGAGAACACGCTGGCCGACTGGGCGCGCGCCAACAACGTGACCTACAAGCCGGTCGTGATCGAGACCTTCAACGAAGTGGTCAACGCCTTCGCGGCTGGCCGCTGCGACGTGTTCTCGACCGACGCGTCGGGCCTGGCGTCGATTCGCATTTCCAAGCTGCAGAATCCCGACGACTACGTCGTGCTGCCCGAGATCATCTCCAAGGAGCCGCTGGGCCCGTTCGTGCGCCAGGGCGACGACGCCTGGCTGAACATCGTGCGCTGGTCGCTGTCGGCGATGATCGAGGCCGAAGAATACGGCGTGACTTCCGGGAATGTGGACGAACAGGCCAAGAGCGCCAACCCCAATATCAAGCGCATCCTGGGCGTGACGCCGGGCAGCGGCGCCAATCTGGGGCTGGACGAAAAGTGGGCCTACAACATCGTCAAGCAGGTGGGCAACTACGGCGAAAGCTTCGAGCGCAACGTGGGCGAGGGCAGCCCGCTCAAGATCAAGCGCGGGTTGAATGCGCAATGGACGCAGGGCGGGCTGATGTACGCGTTGCCGATCCGATAACTCCGTGTGTCAGGCACCCGAGGATTTGTAGAGTTGTGCAATCTTCACAAACGCAGCTCGCAACTCCCGCGTGCCCCCCTGGAAGATCACCGGCCTTCCCCGGTGCGTGAAAATCACCAGCCGCTTTGAAAACAGCATGGGCACGAAGCGCGCGTAGCGCACGTCTTCCCAGGCCACCTCGCGCCGCGTGAACCAGGTCTGGCGCAAGCCGCGTTCGTCGATGGTGGTGATGGACGTCTGCATGTGCCAGGACACGAATAGCAGGCCCACGAAGCACAGCGCCACCACCACGGCCAGCAGGGTGTCGAAGGGCTGCGATGGCGCGCGGATCGCGGTGGTCACCACCTGCACGCCCAGGATGGCCAGCAGCACCCAGGTCAGGATGCGCACCCAGTCCGGCCATGCCTGGCCCGCCAGGGGCAGCGGGCCGATGGCGCGTAGCAGCGCCGCATGGTCTTCGGGCGCGGGGGAGTCGGTGGCGTCGGTCATGCGGCCCGTTTGGCGGCGACGGCGTTGCCGGCCCGGCTGGAACCCTTGCGGTTCAGGTGCGCCGACATCCACTGCCCGATATCGACGACGGCATCGAAATCCACGCCCGTATCAATGTCCAGCCCGCGCAGCATGTAGAGCACGTCTTCGGTGGCGACGTTGCCGGTGGCGCCCTTGGCGTAGGGGCAGCCGCCTAGGCCCGCCACCGAGGTGTGGAAAATGGAGATGTCCGTTTCCAGCGCGGCCAGGATGTTGGCCAGGGCCTGGCCGTAGGTGTCGTGGAAATGGCCTGAAATGCGGGCCGGGTCGACCACGCGGGTGACGGCGGCCATTACTTCGCGCACCCGCTTGGGCGTGCCCACGCCGATGGTGTCGGCGACGTCGATCTCGTCGACCTGCATGGCCAGGTAGCGCTGCGCCACGTCCACCACGGATTCGATCGGAACCTCGCCCTGGTACGGACAGCCCAGCGCGCAGCTGATGCTGCCGCGCACGCGGATGCCGGCTTCGCGGGCGGCCTGCACCACGGGTTCGAAGCGCGCGATGGATTCGGCAATGGAGCAATTGATGTTTTTCTGCGAGAAGGCCTCGCTGGCGGCGCCGAAGATCACGATTTCATCTGCGCGCGCGGCCAGCGCGCCTTCGAATCCCTTCATGTTGGGCGTCAGCACGGAATAGATTGTGCCCGGGCGGCGTTCGATGCGCGCCATCACGTCCGCACCGTCGGCCATTTGCGGCACCCATTTGGGCGACACGAACGAGGCGGCTTCCACGTTCGGAAACCCTGCGGCGGCCAGGCGGTTGACCAGTTCCACCTTGATGTCGGTGGGGACGAATTCCTTTTCGTTCTGCAGACCGTCGCGAGGCGACACCTCGACGATCTTCACGCGGGAGGGCAATGCCATGTCTCTTCCTGTATCGGTATTGGGTGACCGGCGCTACAAGACTGCGGCGCTATCGCTCATATTAGCGCCATCGCACGCGGCGTTGCTGCGGCCCGGGCGCCCGCGAACCGGCACTAGGGCAAACGCTGGTAGCGGCCATCGTCCAGGCGGGCGACGCGGCCCTGCAGTTCCAGTTCGACCAGCTGCGCCTGCAGGGTGGCGGTGTCGAGGCCGCTACGGCCCTGGATGGCATCCAGATGCAGGGGATCGAAGCCCAAGGCGTCCAGCACTGGATGGGCGGGCAACTGCGCCTGTGGCCGGGAACGCGCGACGCTAGCCAATGAGGAGCCCGGGACCGGACCGCCGCCTAGTTCGTCGGTGATGTCGCTGGCGGTTTCCACGAGCTTGGCGCCCTGGCGGATCAGCGCATGGCAGCCGCGCGACAGCGGTGAATGGATGGAGCCGGGAATGGCAAATACTTCGCGCCCGCTTTCGCCCGCCAGCCGTGCGGTGATCAGCGAACCGCTCTGTTTGGCGGCTTCCACTACCAACACGCCGCGCGCCAGGCCCGCCACGATGCGGTTGCGTTTGGGAAAGTGCTGGGGCAGGGCCCCGGTGCCCAGCGGCAGTTCGGACACCAGCGCGCCGTGCGCCGCGATGCGGTGCGCCAGGTCGCGATGGCGGGCGGGGTAGATGCGGTCGATACCCGTGCCCATGACCGCCACGGTGCCGGCGCCTTGCGGACCGGCGTCCAGTGCGCCTTCGTGCGCGGCGGCGTCGATGCCTAGCGCCAGCCCGCTGATGACCCGCCAACCGTGCCCGGCCAGGTGACGGGCGAAGGCGCGCGCATTTTCCTGGCCGCCGGGCGTGGCGTTGCGCGCGCCCACGACCGCCAGCGACGGGCCCTGCAGAAAGGCGGGGTCGCCCGCGACATAGAGCAGGATGGGCGGGTCCGCAATGGTGAGCAGGCTTTGCGGGTAGGTGGGGTCCGCCAGCGTCAGGACGTGGCGGCCCGGCGCCTGCACCCATTCCAGCGCGCTTTCCACCTGGGCCGCCATGTCGGCCGGCATGGGGGCGGCCAATTGCCGCGCCAGCGTATCGGGCACGTGGCGCGATAGCGCGGTGGCGCGTTGCGCGTAGATCTGGTCGGGCAGGCCCAACGCGCTCAGGAGCATGCAGGCGGTGGCGGAACCGATGTTCGGTTCCAGGGACAACCGCAGCCAGGCGGATAGTTCGTCGGGGGTTTGCGTGAGCGGCATGGAACAGGCGCGAGAAAGGCGTCGTGGGTCCGAGAGTGTCGCATGCGGGACGCGCGGCCGCAGCGGCCAGGGTGGACGGAAATGCGCGGTGCCATAGCAATGTCCGCAATCTCGGAATTAGCCGAAAACTATTAGAAATCAAGACTCTAATGAATTAAACTCTTATGCACGCATCACTACTGGCGATCCCCTTTCAATGGCTTTACTTCCCATCCTTCGCTACCCGGACCCGCGCTTGCATAAAAAGGCCAAGCCGGTCGCCGAGGTCGATGACCGCATCCGTCAACTCGTGCGCGACATGGCCGAAACCATGTACGACGCGCCGGGCGTCGGCTTGGCCGCGACGCAGGTCGACGTGCACGAGCGCGTGGTCGTGATCGACGTGTCCGAGGAAAGCAATCAGCTGCTGACCCTGATCAACCCCGAGATCACCTGGCGCAGCGACGACTACAAGATCTACGAAGAGGGCTGCCTGTCCGTGCCGGGCGTCTACGACGAAGTCGAGCGCGCCTCTCGTATCCGCTGCAAGGCGCTGGATATCGACGGCAAGCCGTTCGAGTTCGAAGCCGACGGCCTGCTGGCCGTGTGTGTGCAGCACGAACTGGATCACCTGGAAGGCAAGGTGTTCGTGGAATACCTGTCCAATCTCAAGCAGAACCGCATCAAGACCAAGCTCAAGAAAGCCGAGCGCGAAGCTCTGCGCGCGTAGAGGCGGGCCCACCCCCTACCCGCTTGGGCGGGGCCCCTCCAGGGGCGGCGCTGGCGAACCGGCTGAGCCGGATCCGCGGCGCCCCGGATTGGGCAGAACCCCTTTATTTCGGGCATGCGCCGTTGTCTGGCCATCCCGCTCATTCTTTCCTGTCATCACCATGCGCATCGTCTTTGCCGGCACGCCGGAATTCGCCCGTATTGCGTTCGACGCCCTGCGGGCCGCGGGCCACGATATTCCCCTCGTCATGACGCAGCCGGACCGGCCTGCCGGGCGGGGGCTCAAGCTTACGCCCAGCCCGGTCAAGCAGGCCGCGCTGGACGCCGACATCGAAGTCGCCCAGCCGCGCAGCCTGCGGCTCGATGGCCGTTATCCCGATGAGGCCGCGCAGGCCCGCGAGCTGCTGGAACGCGTCGCGCCGGACGTCATGGTGGTGGCCGCCTACGGCCTGATCCTGCCGCAATGGGTGCTGGACCTGCCGCGCCTGGGCTGCCTGAACATCCACGCCAGCCTGCTGCCGCGCTGGCGCGGCGCGGCGCCGATCCAGCGCGCGATCGAAGCGGGCGACGCGCGCACGGGCGTGACCATCATGCAGATGGACCAGGGCCTGGATACGGGCGACATGCTGCTCGAACGCGTCGTGCCGATCTCGGACGAGACCAATGCGGCGCAGCTGCACGATGCGCTGGCGCTTGCCGGTGGCGAGGCGATTGTCGAGGCGCTGGAAGCACTGGCCAAGGGTGCGCTGACCCCGCGCAAACAGCCGGAAGAGGGCGTGACCTACGCCGCCAAGCTGGACAAGGCCGAGGCCGCGCTGGACTGCGTCCAGCCCGCCGAACTGCTGGCGCGCCGCGTGCGGGCGTTCAATCCCGTGCCGGGCGCCACGATCCGCCTGCCTGGCCTGCCCGACGCGGTGAAGGTCTGGCGCGCCCAGGCGCTGGACGAGGCCACGACGGTGGCGCCCGGCAGCGTGGTGCGCGTGGACGCGACGGGCGTCGATATCGCCACCGGCAAGGGCGTGCTGCGTCTGCTGGAATTGCAGAAGGCGGGCGGCAAGCGCCAGCCGGTGGATGTGTTCGTGCGCGGCTGGCAGCCAGGCTGAATAGGGATCAGGGCTGGCCGCAGCCAGCCAGCAGATCCACGTAGGCGCCGGGCAGCAGCTGTTCCGGCGCGACGCCAAGGCCCGCCATCAGGGTGCGGGCTTCTTCCATGCCGGCGTGCGCGCTTTCGCCGTCGCGCAACACCACTTCAAGTTCCAGAAATTCGCCCAGGCCTTCCACCCGGTCCAGATGGATGCGGGTGCGTCCCGCCATGAACAGCGTCCGGTGCTTCTTCACGCGCCCGGCCAAGCCATAGGCCAGGGTCAGCGCCTCGCGCAGGGAGTCGGGAGCGTCCGTGGGCGAGATCACGTAGAAGCTCTCTTTGGGGCCCGAGTCGTCGGCGCGCTGATAGAAGATCAGCTCGCCCGAGCCGTCCGCGAAGGCGCGCAGCTTCAGGCGGCCGTTGGCGCACGCGAAGAACGTGTCGTCCTGGTGGATGAAGACGGGTTCCTGCCCGGACAGCGCGGCCGCCAGGGGTTCGATGGCCGCCAGGCTCTCGACCCGCGCCTTGATTTCCACGTTGCGCGCCATGTGTGCCGCCCCGGGTCAGTACAGTGAGCCGGCCACGCGGGCGGGCAGGTCGCGGTCGTAGGCGACGCCGTCAAATGTGCCGGATGTCAGGTCGGAAAGGATGCGGCCGACGCTGGGCAGCGCGGTGCGCGCAATCTGCGTCTGCGGATCCCAGAGCCGCGAGCGCAGCAGGGCGCGCGAGCACTGGAAATACACGGTGTGCACGTCGATGACCAGCACCGAGCGCGGCAGCTTGCCGTCCATCTCGAAGCGCGCGAGCAGGGCCGGATCCACGCTGACGCGCGCCGCGCCGTTGACGCGCAGGGTCTCGCCCACGCCTGGCACCAGGAAGAGCAACGCCACGCGCGGATCGGCGATGATGTTGAGCAGGCTGTCCATGCGGTTGTTGCCGCGGCGGTCCGGCAGCAGCAGCGTTTTCTCGTCTTCCACCACCACGAATCCCGCGGGGTCGCCGCGCGGCGACGCGTCCAGCCCGCCGGGGCCCGAGGTCGCCAGCACTGCGAACGGCGCGGCCTCGATGAAGGCGCGGTAGTGCGGATGCACGTGGTCCACTTCCTTCTTCATGGAGGCCTCGCCGGGCGCGCCGTATAGCGCCTGCAGCGCATTGGCGTCGGTGACCAGATGGGCGGGATCAATATGCATGGCAGGATTCCGGTGTTATGCCAGGGTATCGGGCAGGTCGGCGACCGTCAGGAACAGCTCATCGGGCCCGCGGTCGCGCAGGGCCTCCAGGTGGTTATAACCCCAGGCAACCGACCCGACCCGCACGCCCGCTTTGCGGGCGGCGTCGATGTCGCGCATCTCGTCGCCCACCAGCAGGAAGCGCTCGGGCGCGGTGCCGTGCTGCTTGAGCAGACGGTCGATCTTGGCCGCCTTGCCGAACAGATCCGTGCCGCATTCGTAGTCGTCGAACAGCGCGGCCGTGTCGGCGCCCAGCACGCGCTGCACGTTCTCGACGGAATTGGAGCTGACCACCGCCAGGCGCAGGCCCTTGGCCTTCAGGCGGGCCAGCGCGTCCGGAATACCGTCGAACAGTTGCACACTGGGGTCGATCTCCTGCATCAGGGAACGCACGTGCGACATGATCGCCGGCAGCTTCCACAGGGGGATGTTCAGGAACTTAAGGATTTCGGACGCTTCGCGGCTGCGCAGCTGTTCGCGTTCCGATGCGTCGATCTTGCGGAAGCCGTATTTGTCCGCGACGGTGTTCAGGATGGAATTGAACCAGGGCATGGTGTCGGCCAGGGTTCCGTCGAAGTCGAATGCTGCAATGTCGTATTTCAAGTCTTGAATCCAGTGCCGGCGTGCGGGCCTGGGCCTGCGCACGCCGGAAGAAGCCTTGGGCAGGCCCTACATGCCGTGGGGATGAAGCAGATAGTGCACGACCGGCGCCAGGCCTTCAAGCGGCGGCGCGCTCGCAACCACGCGGGCCGCGTTGGTCCAGGGATAGTCCAGCCCCAGCAGCCAGCCGAACACCGCGGCGGTATCGCCGACGGGCAGGGTCACCATGGTCTCGATGGTGATGGTCAGGCGGGTGGCCCGGTAGGGGTCGGACTGGAACCCCCAGTCGTATCGTCCACAGCCCACCCGCACGTTGCCCGTGGCCTTTTCCGTCATGCCGACGATCCAGTCGCACTGGTAGTCGGACAGGCGGGCGCCGGCCTCGGGGCGGGACAGATAGAACGTGTAGACGTTGTCGTAGGTCTGGCCAAACTTGCGCACCAGCGTGTCGGTGATGGCGGCCAGGCCGTGGGATTCTGGCGGAAACGCGATGGCCTGCGTGCGCAGCGCCATCTTCAGCACGGCATCCGGCGCGAACGCGCGTGCCATGTAGTGGGGGCGGTTCTCGTCCTTGGCGTGAAAATAATCGCGCAATACGGACTCGGTGCAGGCGGGGGACAGCGAATCGGTGGGCATTGCGGGGGCTTCCGTAGAGATCTCGGCTGAATGGGAAATCAGGGCTGCCTGACCGGATCGAACCATTTCGAGACGTTGGGCGGCTCGTAGATGGCGTAGCGATCCAGCAGCAACGCGGGGTCTTCCTCAACCACCAGCATGTCGCGGTGCTGAGGGCGGATGAATGCTTCTTCGACGGAGTGGTCGATGAACTGCATGAGCGCATCGTAGTAGCCCGCGATGTTCAGCAGGCCGCAGGGCTTCTGGTGCATGTTCAGTTGGGCCCAGGTCCAGACCTCGAAGAACTCTTCCAGTGTGCCGGCGCCGCCGGGCAGCGCGACAAAGCCGTCGGCCTTTTCCATCATCATGGCCTTGCGCTCGTGCATATTCTGCACCATGTGCAATTCGGTCAGGCCCAGATGCGCCTGTTCCTTTTTCAGCAGCAATTCCGGGATCACACCGATCACGCGGCCGCCGCCGGCCAGCACTTCATTGGCCACCACGCCCATGATGCCGACCACCGAGCCGCCGTAAACCAGGCCCAGGTCGCGCTTGACGAGTTCCCGCGCCAGCACGCGCGCCTGCTCGATGTACTCCGGGCGAGTGCCGGGGTTTGAACCGCAATACACGCAAATATTCTTCAGGGTCATAAGTGGGGCGGAGATTGCCGGCCGCGTTACAAATTACGTCACGTGGCCTTTCGGAAAGCCGATAGTTTACGCAAGGTTGGAGAGGCGGTTTGCGGGGCGGGGCGGGCGGCGATCCACGCGCCGGGGCAATGTTTGGACACAGCATGATCCTTCACGGTCGGTAGACTGAATGGTGCGAAACGACTGGAAGTCCAGCGTCGTGCTGCTTTCACTGACCAAGAGGAGCTAACGATATGGAACAAGCAACCCGCACCCCGCAGCAGGCCAACCGCCCGTTCGAGATGGACGTCAAGGCGATCCGCGCAAAGGCGCGCAAGGACATAGAGTCCGGCGCGGTCACCGATACCTACCGCGCCGACCGGCAGACTGTGCTCAAGCTCCTGAATGAAGCGCTGGCCACCGAGATCGTCTGTGTGCTGCGCTACAAGCGCCATTACTTCATGGCGCGCGGCCTGAACGCCGAACCGGTGGCCGCTGAATTCGCCGAACATGCCACGCAAGAGCAGCAGCATGCCGACATGCTTGCCGAACGCATCGTGCAGCTGGGCGGCGAGCCGAACCTGTCGCCCAAGGGGCTGCTGGACCGCAGCCATTCCGAGTATGTCGAGGGCAAGTCGCTGGAAGAGATGATCAAGGAGAACCTGATCGCCGAGCGCATCGCCATCGACAGCTACCGGCAGATGATCGAATACCTGGGCGAGCAGGACTCCACCACGCGCCGCATGCTGGAAGAGATTTTGGCCGTGGAAGAAGAACACGCCGACGACATGTCGGATTTCCTGGCCAAGACCTGAGGCCCGCGCGCGTCGGACCCGGCAGGTTCAAGCGCCGGCAGGGGGATAGCCCGCCTGCCGGCGCTTTCATGGAATCGCGCTTACAGCGCGTCGGCCCAGAGGTCGTATTCGTCCGAGTCGGTGACGCGCACGCGCACCATGTCGCCCGCCTTGAGGGGCTTGTCGGAACTGACGTAGACACAGCCGTCGATCTCGGGGGCGTCGCCGGCGCTGCGGCCGACGGCGCCGTCCTCGTCCACTTCGTCGATCAGCACGTCGATCTCGCGGCCCACCTTCAACGCCAGGCGTGCGGTCGAGATGGACTGCTGCAGCGCCATGAAGCGTTCCCAGCGGTCCTGTTTGACGTCATCGGGCACGGGGTCGTCCAGCAGGTTCGCCGGGGCGCCTTCCACCGGCGAATACTGGAAACAGCCGACGCGGTCGAGCTGCGCTTCCTGCATCCAGTCCAGCAGGTACTGGAAATCTTCTTCGGTCTCGCCGGGGAAGCCCACAATGAAGGTCGAACGGATCGTCAGGTCGGGACAGATCTCGCGCCAGCGCTTGATGCGCGCCAGCGTTTTGTCTTCGAATGCCGGGCGCTTCATGGCCTTCAGGATGCGCGGGCTGGCGTGCTGGAACGGGATGTCCAGGTAGGGCAGGATCTTGCCTTCAGCCATCAGCGGGATGACCTCGTCCACGTGCGGATACGGATACACGTAGTGCAGGCGCGTCCAGACGCCCATCTCGGACAAGGCCATACAGAGTTCGGTCATGCGGGTCTTGACCGGGCGGCCGTTCCAGAAGCCGCTGCGGTACTTCATGTCCACGCCGTAGGCGCTGGTGTCCTGCGAAATCACCAGCAGTTCCTTGACGCCCGCCTTCACGAGGCGCTCGGCTTCGCTCAGCACGTCGCCCACCGGACGGCTCACCAGGTCGCCGCGCATCGAGGGGATGATGCAGAAGCTGCAGCGGTGGTTGCAGCCTTCCGAGATCTTCAGGTAGGCGTAGTGGCGCGGCGTGAGCTTGACGCCTTGCGGGGGCACCAGGTCCACGTAGGGATTGTGGTCCTTCTTGGGCGGCGCGGCGTCGTGGACGGCGCGCACCACCTCTTCATATTGCTGCGGGCCCGTCACGGACAGCACGCTGGGGTGCACGTCGCGGATCACGGATTCCTCGACGCCCATGCAGCCGGTCACGATGACCTTGCCGTTTTCGGCGATGGCCTCGCCGATGGCTTCCAGCGATTCCGCCTTGGCGCTGTCGATGAAGCCACAGGTATTGACGACCACGACGTCAGCGTCGTTGTACTCGGGCGTGACTTCGTACCCTTCGGTGCGCAGCTGCGTCAGGATGCGTTCGGAGTCGACCAGGGCCTTCGGACAGCCCAGGGAAACGAACCCCACGCGCGGGGCGCGGCCGGGGTTGGCTTCCTGAGCGGCCGCGGCGATAGCGTCCAGGGTCGAGTTGGCGTCGTTGCTGGCGGCAGTGCCGGCGCCTTTGCCGGGCCGGGAATGTTCAAAAACTTCCAATCTAATTCACCGTAGGTTCGCGCACGGGCAATCCGCGTGCGGGGGTAATCGTCAAATATTCAGGGCCAGGCAGGAGCATCCTGGGAGGAAAGCTCGCGCAGTGTTTCGGGGGACAGCATGGCGACCCGCAGCAGCGTCTGAGCGGCGCCGGAGGGGTTGCGCCGGCCCTGTTCCCAATCCTGCAAGGTGCGCACGCTCACGCCCAGCAACTCCGCGAAATCCGCCTGCGGCAGGCCGACGCGATTGCGCGCTTCGCTGATATGCGACGCCTGCCACCGGACGGACCGGGCGGGCGGGACAGCCTTCTTCATAACGTATTCAATGGGATGGACGGCGCGGCATTTCTGCGCCAACCGAATTCAGGCTGGCGGCCGCACCGTAGGCAATAGCGGGGTAGCGCAGGATTATACGGCATTGCCGTATGCGGGGGTAGTAAAGGCCCGGGAGTCGTTGCAACAGGGCACGGACGATATTTGCGGAATCGGGGACGGAAACGCTCTGCGTCGGCGTTCCCATGACGGTTCCCGAGCCGCCCGGCTCAGGGCGCTGCGCGCCGATACAGCGCCAGCGTACCCGCCAATCCGATCAGCAGCCCCCCGCAGACGCGATTCAGCCAGCGCAGTCCGCCGCCCTGGAAGGCGCGCACCATTTGCGCGCCCAGCGCCGCGTAGGCCAGCATCGTCGCCACGTTCATCAGCGCCATGACGGCGGCCAGGATGGCGTACTGCGTGGGCAGCGGGGCGGCCGGGTTGATGAATTGCGGCAGGAAGGCCGACATGAAGAGCAGGGCCTTGGGGTTGGTCAGGGCGACGACGAAGCTGCGCAGCCCCAGGGCCAAGCCGGTCGGCCGGTCGGTGCGCGCCTGCACGGATGGCATCGCCAGCGCCGCGTCCGCGCGCAGCAGCTTCCAGCCCAGCCATGCCAGATACGCTGCGCCCGCCCACTTGACGACCTGGAAGGCAATCTCGGACGCCGCCAGCACCACGCCCAGGCCGCAGGCCACCGCGCCGATCAGGATCAGGTCGGCCAGCACCGCGCCGCCCATGCCCCAGCAGGCCGCGCGCACGCCGTGGCGCGATCCGTTGCTCATGGCGAGCAGGACAGTGGGCCCGGGGGTGATGATGGTGACGGCAGAGGCCAGGATGAAAAGCAGCAGGGTGGCGAGGGTCATGCAAGGGGGCTCCGGGACAAGGGGTCAGTGTGCCGCGCCCGCCGCCGTCCGTCCAGGTCCGGGCTACCATAGCGGTCTTACTCTTTGATTTATCACCATGTCCACGCGTTCCGACTCCCCCAATCTGGCTCCTCCGCTTTCCTCTGTTCTTCTTGCCAGCGCAGGGGTGGTGGAGGACGTTCTGGAAGGGCGTTCCCTGACGGAAGCCCTGGCGGATGTCGAATCGTCCCTGCGTCCCGCCACCCAGGCGGTCTCTTTCCATGCCATGCGCTATCTGGGCTGGGCCGACGCCGTGGGCCGCGAGATGGTGCAGCGCTATCCCAGCGTCCTCTTCGAATCCCTGCTGCTGGTGTCGCTGACCCTGCTGAAAGAAGAAGGCGACGCCGCCGTCGCCTTGCCCGGCATGCCGGTGTACGCGCCCCACACCGTTGTGGACCAGGCGGTGACCGCGGCGTCCGGCACGCGCAGCCTTGCGTCCTATAAAGGCATGCTCAACGCCTGCCTGCGGCGCTTCCTGCGCGAACGCGCCGCGCTGGAGGCCGCGGTGGCCGACAGCCCCGAGGCGAAATGGAACCATCCCGGCTGGTGGGTCAAGCAACTGACCGTGGCTTATCCGCGCCAATGGCAGGAGATCCTGGCGGCGGCCAACGTGCCGGCGCCGCTGACCTTGCGGGTCAACCGCCGGCGCGCCAGCCGCGAACAGGTGCTGGCGGCGTTCCAGGACGCCGGCCTGGCGGCCGAGCCCGTGGGCCAGTCCGGCCTGGTGCTCGCCACGCCCAAGCCCGTGACGCAGCTGCCCGGCTTTGCCGAGGGCTGGTGGTCGGTGCAGGACGCGGGCGCGCAATTGGCGGCCGAGCTGCTGGCGCCCAAGGACGGCATGCGCGTCCTGGACGCCTGCTCGGCGCCGGGCGGCAAGACGGCCCACCTGTTGGAGCTGGCCGATATCAACCTCCTGGCTTTGGATGCCGATGCGGACCGGCTGGCCCGGGTGGAACAGAACCTTGAACGCCTGGGCCTGGCGGGCGCGCATGTCCAGGTCAAGGCCGCCGATGCTGCCGACCTGGACGCCTGGTGGGATGGCAAGCCCTTCGACGCGGTGCTGGCGGACGTGCCTTGCACGGCTTCGGGCATCGTGCGCCGCCACCCGGATATCCGCTGGCTGCGCCGGGAAAATGACCTGCGCCGCACGGCCGCCCTGCAGGCCCGCATCCTGGACTCGCTGTGGGCCACGGTGGCGCCGGGCGGCCGCCTGCTCTACGTGACCTGCTCGGTGTTTCCCATCGAAGGCACGCGCCAGGCGCTGGAATTCCTGCAGCGGCACCCGGAGGCGACGCGGCTGGATGCCCCGGGCCAATTGCTGCCAGTTGCGGTCGATGCAACACCGGCGGGCCAACACGACGGATTTTTCTACGCCTTGTTTGCCAAGCAGTCCTGAATCCCGAAGAATAGGGGCATGACGTAGTTCCGGTGCCGTATGTCCATTATTTCGCGCTTATTTCTTGGGTTGTTGCTGGTATCTGCCTTGCTTTCTTTTGCGCCGGGTGGCGAGGCGCATGCCTCCGACGCCCGGGTCACGCGGGTAGAGCCAGTATTGCGCGGCGGCAACCTCGAGATCGACGCGGACATCGAATTCGAGCTGAACCAGCAGTTGCGGGATGCCGCCCAGCGCGGCGTCCCGCTGTATTTCACGGCGGACCTCACCATCACCCGGGAACGCTGGTACTGGTTCGACAAGTCCCTGGTGGACACGTCCCGTACCTGGCGCGTGGTCTATAACGCGCTTACCCGGCAATGGCGCGCCGGAGTGGGCGAACTGTCGTTTCCGGTCGCCTCCCTGGACGACGCCATGAGCGTCATCCGGCATATCCGCAATTGGCGGGTGGCCGACGCCGGCGATTTCGACGCCGGTGTCGAGTACGGCGGGCAGTTGCGCCTGCGCCTGGATACGTCGCTATTGCCCAGGCCGTTCCAGGTCAACGCCTTGAACAGCAGTTCGTGGGCGCAGGCGACGCCCTGGATGGACTTCTCGTTCATGTTGAACGACAAGGAGAAAGATCCCTCATGAGGCTTTTGCTTCGGCTGGCCCTGATGGTCGGCGCCGTGAGCGGGCTGGCGCTGCTGGGCCTGTTGGCCTGGTCCACCGGCAACGCCTCGCGCTTTGCGCGCTACTACGACACGCTGCTGGTCCTGAACGGCATCTTCGCGCTGGCCCTCTTCATCTGGGTGGTGGCGCTAACGGTGCGGCTGGCCCGGCAGATCCGCCGGCGCCAGTTCGGCGCGCGGCTGACGGCGCGCTTTTCGCTGGCGTTCGCCTTGATCGGCGTGGTGCCCGGGGCCCTGATCTACACCGTGTCGGTGCAGTTTATGTCGCGGTCCATCGAATCCTGGTTCAACGTGCGCGTGGACACGGCGCTGGAAGCCGGCCTGAACCTGGGCCGCGCCGCGCTGGATTCCCTGTTGGCGGACCTGGACGTGCGCGCGCGGTCCATGGCTATGGAGCTAAGCCGCAACACCGACAGCGGCGTGACCCTGGCCTTGACGCGCCTGCGCGAAGCCAACGGCGTGCAGGAAGCCATGGTGTTTACGGGCAGCGGCCGCATGGTGGCGTTTTCGACCAGCCAGTACGGCCAGCTTTTGCCCGCCATGCCGCCTCCCACCGTCATGAACCAGTTGCGGCTGGCGCGCGGCTATTCCGCAGCCGAGGCCGACGACCCGGTCGCGCCGGGCGCGGAGGGCGGCCTGCACCTGCGCGTGGTGATCCCGCTGAACGGGCCCGACAGCTACGACAACCTGCTGGGCCCTGCTTCGGAGCCGCGGTGGCTGCAACTTCTGCAGCCGGTGCCCGAACAGATCGCGCACAACGCCAACCTGGTGCAGCAGGGCTTTCGCGACTACCAGGAACTGGCGCTGTCGCGGCTGGGCCTGCGCAAGCTGTACGGCATCACGCTGACGCTGGCCCTGCTGCTGGCCGCGTTCGGCGCCATCGCGGTGGCGCTGTCCCTGTCCAAGCGGCTGGTGCGGCCGCTGCTCAGCTTGGCGGGCGGGACGCAGGCGGTGGGCGTGGGCGACTACCGGCCCCTGCCCGAACCGCCCGAACGCGACGAGGTCGGCCAGCTCACCCGCTCGTTCAATGCCATGACGCGCCAGCTCGACGAGGCGCGGCGCATGGTCGAAAGCAACCGCCAGCAGCTCGAGCGTTCCAACGTCTATCTGGAAAGCGTGTTGTCCAACCTGTCGTCCGGGGTGCTGGTGTTTGACGAGTCTTTCCGCGTCACCACCGTCAACCAGGGCGCCCAGACCATCCTGGGCGCCGACTTGCGTTCCGTGATCGGCCGTCCGCTGGAGACGGCCGACGGCATGCTGGAGTTCGCCAACATCGTGCGCCAGGCGTTTTCCGCGCACGCGGCGGTGGGCTCCGAACGCCAGCACTGGCAGCAGCAGTTCGAAATCAGCCCGGCGCAGGCCGATGGCCTTGCCACGCCGCAGCCGCTTACGTTGCTGGCCCGGGGCACCCATCTGCGGGTGGACGGGCGCGGCAACGGCTATCTGGTGGTGTTCGACGACATTACCGAGGTGATTTCCGCCAACCGCACGGTGGCCTGGGGCGAGGTGGCCCGCCGGCTGGCCCACGAGATCAAGAATCCGCTGACCCCGATCCAGCTTTCCGCCGAGCGCCTGGCCATGAAGCTCGAGGGCAAGCTGCCCCCGGCCGAAGCGCAGATCGTTGAACGCTCCACCAACACCATCGTCAACCAGGTGGCCTCGCTCAAGCAGATGGTGGACGACTTCCGCGAATACGCCCGCACGCCGCCGGCCGTCATGCAGCGCATCAACTTCAATGCGCTGGTGGCGGACGTGCTGTCGCTGTACGGCTGGGAGCCCGACGGCGTGCCGCGCGCCGCCGAAAAGGCCCTGAACCTCGACGTAAGCCTGGGGGCGGACCTGCCCGACATCGAAGGCGACCCGACCCAGTTGCGCCAGGTGATCCACAACCTGCTTTCCAACGCCCGCGACGCGATCGCGGAACTGGGCGGGCAGGGGCGGGTCAGCGTCACGACGCAGCTCATGCGCAGCGAACAGCCCGACCGCGCCGAGCATCAAGCCCTGCGCTTTACGGTCGCGGACACCGGACCGGGCTTCCCGCCGCAGGTCATGCAGCGCGCGTTCGAGCCCTACGTAACCACAAAGTCCCACGGGACTGGGTTAGGATTGGCAATCGTGCGCAAGATCGTCGAAGAGCATGGCGGGCGTATCGACCTTGCAAACCGCAAGGAAGGAGGCGCGCGGATTTCCATCTTGTTGACCCGGCTGGCTCCCGGGGCCGATACTATGGACGCGACCGCGCAAGAAAAGGATAATGCGGCTACGCAATAGGTGGATGCTTTATGGCCAGAATTCTGGTGGTTGACGACGAAGTCGGTATACGCGAGCTTTTGTCGGAAATCCTTTACGACGAGGGACACACGGTCGAACTGGCCGAAAATGCGGCGCAAGCACGTGCTGCACGTCTTCGCATGCGTCCCGATCTGGTGTTGCTGGACATCTGGATGCCCGACACCGATGGCGTCAGCCTGCTGAAAGAGTGGGGCTCGCAGGGCCTGCTCGACATGCCGGTGATCATGATGAGCGGCCACGCCACCATCGACACCGCGGTCGAGGCCACCCGCATCGGCGCCATGGATTTCCTGGAAAAGCCCATCACGCTGCAGCGTCTGCTCAAGACGGTCGCCGCGGGCCTGGCGCGCGGCCGCGTGCCGCATCCGGCGCCCGTCGCCGCCAGCCCGGCCGTCGCCAGCCCGGTGGTGGCCCTGGAAGATGAACTCGACCCGCCGGCCCTGGCCGCCGTGTCCGCCAACGAAGCGCCGGCCACGTCCAACGGCCAGCTTGGCAGCATCTCGCTGGATCAGCCGCTGCGCGAAGCGCGCGACGAATTCGAGCGCATCTATTTCGAATACCACCTGGTCAGGGAAAGCCACAGCATGACGCGCGTGTCCGAACGGACCGGGCTGGAACGCACCCACCTCTACCGCAAGCTCAAGCAATTGGGCATCGAGTCCGCGCGCAAGCGCAGCACATGAAGATCCTGATCATGGGCGCTGGTCGCGTAGGCACCAGCGTGGCGGAAAACCTGGTGTCCGAACAGAACGACATCACGGTCATTGATTCCGATCCTTCCCAGCTTCAGTACCTGCAAGAACACTTCGACCTGCGTGTCGTCCTCGGAGACGGCTCGCAGGTATCGGTGCTGGAAAACGCCGGCGCCGCGGATACCGACCTGTTCATCGCCTGTGCGGCGTCCGACACCGCCAACATGGTCGCGTGCAAGATCGCGCGCCAGCTCTTCAACATTCCCCGCCGCATCGCCCGTATCCGCTCCGCCGAGTTCCCCGAACATCCGGAACTCATGAGCGAGGACGGCTTTTGCATCGACGCGCTGATCAGCCCCGAGCGCAGCGTCACGACCTACCTGCACAGCCTGATCGAATTCCCCGAAGCCCTGCAGGTGGTGGAGTTCGCCGAGGGCCGCGTCAGCGTCGTGACCGTCCGGGTCGGGGCGGGCAGCCCGATGGCGCATTCTTCCGTCGACAAGCTGCGCGACGTCTGGCCGGACGTGAAGGCGCGCGTCATCGACGTGCTGCGCGGCGGCCGGCCGCTGCGGGCCGGCAGCGGCACCGTGATCGCGCCGGGCGACGAGGTCGTGCTGGTGGTGGATTCGGACCACGCGCGCCGCGCGGTGCGGCAGCTGCGCGACGCCGAACGGGCGGTGCGCCGTGTGATGATCGCGGGCGGCGGCAATATCGGCCTGCGCCTGGCGCGCCAGCTCGCCGAGGAAAAATACAGCGTCCGCATCATCGAGCACGACCTCAAGCGCTGCGAATACCTGGCCACCCAGCTGCCCGACAGCGTGCTGGTTCTGCACGGCAGCGGCACCGACGAGGCCTTGCTGGAACGCGAGAACATCGAAGACATGGACACGTGGCTGGCCCTGACCAGCGACGACGAGGACAACATCATGTCCTCGCTGCTGGCCAAGCGCCTGGGCGCGCGCAAGGTGATTGCGCTGATCAATCGCCAGGCATACGGCGAACTGATGCAGGGCAGCCATATCGACATCGCCGTTTCGCCGTCGCAGGCCACCATGAGCGAGCTGTTGCGCCACGTGCGCCGCGGCGACGTGGCCGCCGTCCACCGGCTGCGCCAGGGCGTGGCCGAGGCGCTGGAAGCCATCGCCCACGGCGACCGCTCCACCTCGAAGGTGGTGGGCCGCCCCGTGGGCAAGATCAGCCTGCCCAAGGGCGCCAGCATCGGCGCGCTGGTCCGCGGCGAGGAAATCATCCTGCCGGACGCCGACACGGTCATCGAAACCGACGACCACGTGATCGTCTTCGTGCCCTCGCGCCAGCAGATGCCGCGCGTGGAAAAGCTGTTCCAAGTCTCGGCGTCTTTCTTCTGATGCGCCGCGCGTTCGCCCCTTTCCGCGGGCCTCGAGCGGCCGGATAAGCCCCCATGAAGCGCGTCCTGGCCACCCTCTATATCCTGGGCCTCACCATGGTGATGTTCGCCCTCACCATGCTGATTCCGCTGTTCATTGCGTATGTGGGGAGCGATGGGGCGCGGGATGCCTTCCGGGACGGCTTCCTGATCTCGGTGGGCATCGGCGGGGGCCTGGTCGCGCTGACCCGCCGCAACCGCAGCGAACTGCGGGCGCGGGACGGCTTCGTGCTGGTGTCGGCGGTATGGGCCGGTCTGCCGCTGCTGGCGGCCATTCCGCTGCTGCTCTACTTCCACGGCGCGGGGCTGCCGCTGTCGTTCACCGGCGCCTACTTCGAGGCCATGTCGGGGCTGACGACCACGGGCGCCACGGTGCTGACCAACCTGGACACCCTGCCGCCGTCGATCAACCTGTGGCGGGCGACGCTGATCTGGATCGGCGGCATGGGCATTCTGGTGCTGGCCGTGGCGATCCTCCCGCTGCTGGGCGTCGGCGGGCACCAGGTGGTGCGGGCCGAAACCCCCGGGCCGATGAAAGACGAACGGCTCACTCCCCGCATCGCCAGCACGGCCAAGGCCCTGTATGCGGTCTATTTCGTGTTCTCCATTCTCTGTTTCCTGGCCTACCGGCTTGCCGGACTGTCCTGGTTCGAAGCTTGGTGCCACATGGCCACCACCATGGGGCTGGGCGGTTTTTCCACCTGGGACGACGGCTTCGCGCATTTCGATTCGGTGGCGGTGGAAATGGTGGCCATGGTGTTCATGCTGATCGCCGGCATCAACTTCGCCACGCATTTCAACGCTTTCCGCCAGCGCAGTCCGCGCGCCTACCTGCGCTGCCCGGAGGCCATCCCCTATCTGGTCATCGTGCTGGGCGTCGGGCTGGTCATCTCGGCGTATCTGCTGGTCAAAGGCGTCTACAGCGAGCCGCTGGAGGCGTTGCGCTACGGCATGTTCAACACGATCTCCATGGCGACCACCACTGGCTATGCCAACACGGACTTTGCGCAGTGGCCCCTGTTTGCGCCGCTGACAATGCTGCTGCTGTCCGGGTTCGCGACGTCGGCCGGGTCGACGGGAGGCGGGATCAAGATGATCCGGGCGATCCTGCTGGTCAAGCAGGCCCGCAATGAGCTCGTGACAATGTTGCACCCGCATGCCGTCAGTCCGGTCCGCATCAACGGCCGGGCGGTCGAAACGCGGACGATGTCGTCAGTGCTGGCTTTCATGCTGTTCTATGGCCTGTCCATCGCGGTGTTCACCAGCCTGCTGCTGCTGTCCGGGCTGGACCCCATCACGGCGTTCTCGGCGGTGTTCGCCAGCGTCAACAACACCGGCCCGGGGCTGGGTCCGGTGGGGCCCATGGGCAGCTTCGCCGTGCTGTCCGACTTCCAGATCTGGGTCTGCACCTTCGCCATGCTCATCGGCCGCCTGGAACTGCTGACCGTGCTGGTGCTTTTCACGCCGATTTTCTGGCGCAAGTAAGGCCCGCCAGGGCTGAATTTTCTAAGGGATAACCCTGATTGGGGTTATCCCACCCCTTCCCAAAAGCCCCTTCAGTACTGGCTTCGCGCCGGTCTTCGGCCGGCAGGCCGCGCCATTCCTGCGTTGTAAGTGCTTGCTCGCTTTTCTTCAGAGGGCAAAACCGGATGCATCTCGATGTTGCACACAAATGTCACGATTTTCAATCGTATTGCCACAAACCTGCGGCTATCATGCGTTCACAAGCCGCCGTCTAGTGCCCCCCGGGAAGTTGCCGGGCTTCAAGGTCGAACGGCGCATACCTTCATCCAAACATTCAAAGGAGTCCGAGATGGAACAGATCCCGTTCATTTCGTCGGCCCCCAACACCCTGGGCATCGAACTCGAGCTGCAACTGATCGACCCCCGAAGTTTTGACCTGACGGCAGCCTCCGACGAACTGTTGGCCCAGATGGCCAACCACCCCATCGCCGACCGCGTTAAACCGGAAATCACGCGGTCCATGATTGAGCTGAATTCCTCGGTGCATGAGCACCCGATGGGCCTCCTGGCCGAAATGCGCGAAATGCGCGATGCGCTGGTCGAAGCGGCCGATGCGGTCGGCGTGTCGGTCGCCGGCGGCGGCGCTCACCCGTTCATGCGTTGGCAGGAACGGTCCATCTCCGACACCCCGCGCTTCCAGTACCTGGCCGAAATGTACGGTTACCTGGCGCGTCAATTTACGGTTTTCGGCCAGCACATCCATCTGGGGGTGAAGAGCGGCGACGACTCGATCCGGCTGCTGCGCCGCCTGTCGCCCTACGTGCCGCATTTCATCGCGCTCTCGGCCTCTTCGCCGTACTGCGAAGGGGTGGACACCCTGTTCTCGTGCTCGCGCCTGAATGCGGTCAACAGCTTCCCGCTGGCCGGCCACATGCCGCCGGAAGTGAAGGACTGGTACCAGTTCGAGGCGCATCTGTCCCAACTGCGGGCCTATGGCCTGGCCGAGAGCATCAAGGACCTGTACTGGGACATTCGTCCCAAGCCGGAATACGGCACCGTGGAGATCCGGGTTTGCGATACGCCCCTGACCGTGGAGCGCGCCTGCCAGATCGCCGCATTCGCCCAGGCGCTGGCCGTGCTGCTGATGCGCGAGGACGATCCCAGCGACAACGCCTGGCTGTCCTACCGCAGCAATCATTTCCAGGCCTGCCGCTTCGGCTTGCAGGGCAGCTACGTGACGCCGGACGGGCAGCGCCTGCGCCTGATCGACCATCTGCGCGCCTTGTTCCAGCGCCTGATGCCGGTGGCCGAAGAGCTGGGCACGGGCGACATGATCGCCGCCCTGCGCGACGAAGCCATGCGCAGCGGCAACGATGCCCGCTGGCTGCGCAGCCAGTATCACCGCCTGCGCGATCTGCCGCTGATGGTGGAGGCCATGTCGAATGCGTGGCGTGGCGAAGCGGCGCCTGCCGCGGCGCCGGCTGAACCCACGGCGGTGTTGCGCCGGCGGATCCGCGCGACGTCCGAGCCCATGCAGGGCCTGGCGGCCTCGGAGCCCGGCGTCACCGTGCCGGAGCGCCTGCACTAGGCAGGCGCGGCGCGGAACGCCCGTTCAGGGAGTTCCGCGGTGCCTGCCGCCGATCGCGCTGACGGACAGGCGGGTCTCTCCCGCCACCGTGCGGTGCGTAGCGGCGCGCCAGGCGTGGCCATAGGCCACTTCGATACTCAAGGCGATCAGGCCGTCCGCGTTGCGTTGCGCTTCCAGCGCGTCGCACAGGCGGGCGCGCCAGTCGCGGCCCACCAGTCCGCCGCGGCGGCCTTCGGCGGGATTGCCGCCGAGCGCGCGCACGTCCTGCAGCAGCTTTTCCGGGCTGCGGTAGGTCAGGGTCAGGATTTCCTGGTCCATGACCGGATCCGCGAAACCGTTTTCCACCAGCAGGTCGCCGAAGTCGTGCATGTCCACGAAGGACGGCGTGGCGGTGCGCAGGCCCGCGTCAGTCAGGGCCTGCCGCAGTTCGCGCAGCGTGGCGGGCCCCAGACAGGAGAACATCGCCAGTCCGCCGACCTTCAGGATGCGGCGCCATTCGGCCAGCACGGCGTGCGGTTCGCGGTGCCAGTGCATGGCCAGGTTCGACCAGACCAGTTCCAGCGATTCGGGGGCGAGACCCGTTTGCGCCAGATCCGCATTGACAAAGGCCGGGGCGGCCGGGCCGCGGCGCGCCAGCTTGCCGATCCAGGCCGACAGGCCGCCGGGCGCGTGGCGCTTGCGGGCTTGCTGCAGCAGCGGCTCGCAATTGTCCAGGCCGGTGTAGGCGGCCTCGGGATATCGCTCGCGCAGCAGCGGCAGGTTGTCGCCGGCGCCGCAACCCGCGTCCAGCATGGCTTGGGGCTGGGCCCGGATGTATTGCAGGCGCCCCAGCATGCGCCGCGCCACCTCGCCGTAGAGAAACTGAGCGTCGGACAGGTCGCCGCGGCGGGCGAACTGCCTGGGCACGTCGGCGCTGACGAGGGGCAGAGAGGGCAGGGTTGCGGATTCTGGCAGGGACATTTCGGTCGCGCCCAAGGGGTAGGCCCGGGGCGGAGCATGGTTTCATGAGGGATGGCACACATTATTGCCCATCCCGGCCGCAGGTTCCGATTGCCCCTACGGGACATGGGGCGACGCCTGCTGTCGCGGGTGGGTTGCGAATGCCCGCTGTGCGGTGCGCGGGTGGCGGGGGCTCGGCTTTGCGCGGGCTGCCAGGCCGACATCCTGGCCGCGCCGCCGGGCGCGGGTCCGCGCTGCCCGCGTTGCGCGCTGCGGCCGGCCGGCGCCGCGCTGCATTGCGCGGCGTGCATGGCGCAGTCGTGGGCGTTTTGCCGCAGCGTGGCGGCTTTCGACTACGTGCCGCCCGCTGATGCGCTGATCCTGATGCTCAAGACCCGGCTGCGGCTAAACACGGCGCCGGTGCTGGCGCGGCTGATGGCCCAGGCGCTGCGCGCTGGCGCTTCGTTGCCCTCCGATATCCTGCTGGTCCCCATTCCCGCCAGCCGCGCGTCCCTGCTGCAACGCGGCATGAACCCCGCGGCCGAGATCGCCCGCAGCCTGGCGGCGGAGCTGGGCGTGCCCGGGCCGCGGCACCTGCTGCGCCGGCGTCGCGAGTCTCCTCGCCAGGCCACCCTGGGCCGGCGCGCCCGGCAACGGGGCGCGGCGGGCCTGTTTCTTTGCGTGGAACCCCTTCATGGCCGCCACGTCGCGGTGGTGGATGACGTCATGACCACGGGCAGCACCGTCAATGCCGCGGCTGCCGCGCTGCTGGAGGCGGGCGCGGCCAGCGTGACAGCGCTGGTGGCGGCCCGCAGGCCGTGAGCCGCCTGCCGGTCGCTCCGCCCGCCGAGACGTGCCGGCAAATCGGCGACAATCCCGCATGCGCGGCCAGCCCTGGCCGCGGCCCTGTCCACCTTTACGTCCGCCATGTTCCACGTCATTCTCGTCTGCCCGGAGATCCCTCCCAATACCGGGAACGCCATCCGGCTATGCGCCAATACCGGCGCTCAACTGCATCTGGTGCGTCCCCTGGGGTTTGAACTGGATGACGCCCGCATGCGGCGGGCGGGGCTGGACTATCACGAGTGGCAGCCGGTGCGCGTGCATGACACGCTGCGGGAAGCCCTGGCCGATACCGGCGCGGCGTCCTCCAGCATCTACGCGCTGACCACGCATGCGCAGCGCAGCGTGGCCGACGTCGGCTTCAAGCCTGGCGACGTGTTCGTGTTCGGCCGCGAGTCGGCCGGCCTGTCGGACGAGCACCAGGCGATGTTCCCGCCCCAGCAACGGCTGCGGCTGCCGATGCGCGCCGGTCAGCGCAGCCTGAACCTGTCGAACGCCGTGGCGGTCACGGTGTTCGAGGCCTGGCGGCAGCAGGGCTACGAAGGGGGCGCGTAGGCGCCGCCCTCCGGTCGGCACATCAGTCCAGCGACAGCTTCAGCTTGCTGATCACCTGGTCCCAGCGCGCCTTTTCATTCTTGATGCGGGCGGTCAGGGCTTCCGGCGTGGAGGACGCGGGTGTGAAGTACTGCAGCGCCAATTGCTTGCGGACGGCTTCGCTGCCGATGATGCGGGCCAGCTCGCTGTTGAGCCGCTCGACGATGGGCGTAGGCGTACCGGCCGGGACCAGCACCGCATTCCAGGAAATGGCCTCGAAGTCGGGGTAGCCCTGGGAGGCCATGGTGGGGACGCCGGGCAGCGCATCGCTGGGCTGCAGGCTGGTGACGGCCAGCAGCTTCACCTTGCCGTCGCGGGCCTGGGGCGCGGCGATGGCGGGAACCATGAAGCCGGCCTGCACGTCGCCGCCGATGATCGCGGTGATGACCTGCGGGAACCCGGAATAGGGGATGTGCGCCAGGTCGACGCCGGCGCTTTCCTTGAACATCTCCATCGCCAGGTGGGCCGAGCTGCCGGGGCCAACCGAACCGTAGTTCAGCGAGTTTCCGCGGCTTTTGACCAGCTTGACGAAGTCCTGGACGTTGTCCACCTTGAGGCTGCCCGGCACCACCAGCACGTTGGGGCTGGTGCCCACCAGCGACACCGGATCCAGGTCGGTCAGCGGGTCGTAGCCCAGCGTCTTCTTATATAGCGTGGGGGCGGTGACCAGCGGGCCGTTGATCGTATAGAGCAGCGTGTAGCCGTCGGGCTTGGCCTGCGACACGATGCGCGTGCCGATGTTGCCGCCCGCGCCCGGCTTGTTGTCGATCACGATGGGCTGGCCCAGCGCCTGGGACAGCGGCTCCGAGATCGTGCGCGCGAGGATGTCGGGAGACGAGCCGGGCGGGAAGGGCACAACCATGTGGATCGGACGATCAGGCCAGTCCGCGTGGGCGGCAGCGGGCAGGATGGCGGCCAGGCTCAGGCACAGTCCGCGCAGCAGCGGGCCGACCCGGAACTTGCGGGTTTGCGTCATGAAGGATGTCTCCTCGGGGTAGGTGTCGTGTGTTGTTGTCGGTGGGGGATCGGGACGTTCCGCCTGGGCGCCACGCTTCAGGCGGGACCGGACGGGCCTTGCAAGGGATTGCCGGAATCGGCCCCTTCGTTGCGGGCGTCCCGCGCCAGCAGGGCGGAGACCGCCGTCATGGGGGCGACGCCGTCGAATAGCACCGCGCAGACGGCTTCGGTGATCGGCAGTTCGACATTGATGGCGCGCGCGCGCTCCAGCGCGGCGCGGGCGCAGCGCACGCCTTCGGCGGTGATGCCGCTGGCCAGGATGTCGGCCAGTTTGCGGCCGGCGCCGATTTCCAGGCCAACGCGGCGGTTGCGCGACAGTTCGCCGGTGGCGGTCAGCACCAGGTCGCCCAGGCCGGTCAGCCCGGCGAAGGTCTCGGCCTGCGCGCCCAGCGCCACGCCAAAGCGGGTCATCTCGGCCAGCCCGCGGGTGATCAGCGCCGCGCGGGCATTGGTGCCCAGCGCAAGGCCATCGCAGATGCCGCAGGCGACGGCGATCACGTTTTTCAGCGCGCCGCCGACCTCGACGCCGATCAGGTCGGTGCTGGCGTAGACGCGCAGCGCCGCGCCGTGGAACGCGGCAGTGGTGGCATCGCGCAAGGCGGGGCTGCTGCTGGCGACGGTCAGCGCCACAGGCAAGCCCTGGGCGACTTCGCGCGCGAACGACGGGCCGGACAGGGCGCCGCCGGTGGCGCCAGGCAGGGCCTCGCGCATGATTTCATGGGGCAGCCTGGCCGTGTCGGCTTCAAAGCCCTTGCACGTCCAGACGATGGGGGTGTCTTCCAGGCCCAGGGCCGGCAGCCGGCGCGACAGTTCGTCGCAAATGGCGGTCAGGCCGGCGACCGGCACGCCCAGCACGATCAGCCGGTGGCCGCCGTCATCCTGCAGGCAGCGCAGGGTGGCGTCCAGGTCGGAGGAAAACTGCAGATTCTTGGGCAGGGAAACGCCCGGCAGATAGCGGGCGTTTTCGTGCGTGGCGGCCATGGAGGCCGCCTGGGCGGCGTCGCGCGCCCAGAGTTGGGTGGGGTGGCGGCGGCTGGCGGCCGCCGCCAGGGCGGTGCCCCAACTGCCAGCACCCAGGACGGCGACGCGCAGGCGCGGCGGAGCGGGCGGGTTCATGGGGCGCCGCGGGTGCTTACTGGCGGGTGGCGCCGGGCGGCAGGATGATGCCCGAGTCGCTGCCGTTGCCATTGGCGGCGGCTTGCTGCTGTTGCAGTTCGGCGATGCGCTGTTCGTACAGGGCCTGGAAGTTCACTTCCGTCAGGTGCAGCGGGGGCATCGAGGTGCGGGTGATCGCGTCGGCGATGTTGGCGCGCAGGTAGGGGTACAGCATCGTCGGGCAGACAATGCCCAGCAGCGGATCGAGCTGCTCTTCCGGGATGTTGGCGGCTTCGAAGATGCCGGCTTGCGTGCCTTCGACCAGGTACACGACCTTGTCGTTGATGCGCGTGGTGACGGTGACCGTGACGGTGGTTTCGAACACGGTTTCAGCCAGGCGTTGGCCGCCCACGGTGATGCTCACTTCCACCTGGGGCGCTTCCTGTTCCAGGAAGACGTGCGGCGCGTTCGGCATTTCCAGCGAAAGGTCTTTCAGGTAGACGCGCTGCAGGTTGAACGAGGGCGCGTCGTTGCCGCCTTCTTGCTGGGTGTTTTGGTCTTGATCAGCCATGAGTGTTTCCGTTGGAGGGAGAGGCAAAAAGGGGGCGATTAGCCGTTCAGCAGGGGGGTGAGGCCACCCGAGCGGTCCAGGGCCATCAGGTCGTCGCAACCGCCGACATGGGTATCGCCGATGAAGATCTGGGGGACGGTGCGCCGGCCGGTGCGTTCGATCATGACATCGCGCTGGGACGGTTCCCGGTCGATCTGGATGATTTCCAGGTCGGCGACGCCGCGCTGCTCAAGCAGCGACTTGGCGCGCGCGCAGTAGGGACAATAGTCCTTGCTGTACATGACAACTTTGTTCATAGGGGCGCTCCGGTGTGTACAAGAGTGGGTAGATGGGGGCAATGCCCCCGAAATTCAACCCTTCTGGGTGACCGGCAGGCTGGCGGCCGACCAGGCGCGCATGCCGCCTTCGAGCGGCACGACGTCGGCAAAGCCCTGGGCGCGCAGCTTGGCGGCGGCGCGGGCCGAGTCGCGGCCGGAGTCGCACACCACCACCAGCGGCTTGTTCTTGGGCAGCGAGGCGGCCTTCTGTTCGATGTCGGCGGCCGGCACGTTACGGGCCTGGGCAATGTGGCCGGCCTGGAATTGCTCGGCCGGACGCACGTCGACCCAGACGGCGTTGCGCTGGTTGACCATCTGGATGGCTTCGGTCGTGCTGACGGCGGACCCTGTCCGGCCCTTGCGCAGCGCGGGGATGATCAGCATCACGCCGGACACCACTGCAACGGCGACAATGAAAATGTTGTTTTTATCGAGCAAGAATTGCAAAAGGTCCACGGGGCTTCCTGTAGTACGTCGGCAGGGCGTTGGCCTGGGGCCGGCCTGCCTGGTAGGGGCGAACCCTGATGCGCCGCGTCCAGGAAATGGACGCGGTGCGCCGGGGCAAAATCACGGGCAAAATCACTCAATTATAAAATGAGCGCATTCCTTAACCATCCTCTAACTTTAACCCGCGCCGCGCGCGACCCGAACCATGCATAAACTCGTACTGATGCGTCACGGCGAAAGCCAGTGGAACCTGGAAAACCGTTTCACCGGCTGGACCGACGTCGACCTTACCGATACCGGCCGCGAGCAGGCCCGCAAGGCGGGCGAACTGCTCAAGAAAGAGGGCTATACCTTCGATCTGGCCTATTCCTCGGTGCTCAAGCGCGCCATCCGCACCCTGTGGATCGCGCTGGACGCCATGGACGCCATGTACACCCCGGTCGGCGTGAACTGGCGCCTGAACGAGCGCCACTACGGCGCCCTGCAGGGCCTGAACAAGGCTGAAACCGCCGCCAAGTACGGCGACGAGCAGGTGCTGGTGTGGCGCCGCGCGTACGCCATCGCGCCGGAGCCGCTGTCGCTCGACGACGAGCGCCACCCGCGCTTCGACAGCCGCTACGCCAAGATTCCGGCCGACCAGCTGCCCGCCACCGAGTGCCTGAAGGACACCGTGGCCCGCGTGCTGCCTTTCTGGAACGAATCCATCGCTCCGGCCATCCGCTCGGGCCGCAAGGTGCTGATCGCCGCCCACGGCAACAGCCTGCGCGCCCTGATCAAGCACCTGGACAACGTGTCGGACGACGACATCGTCAACCTGAACATTCCCACCGGCCAGCCGCTGGTCTATGAATTGGATGATGACCTGCGTCCCATCCGCCACTATTATCTTGGCGATGCCGCCGAGATCGAGGCGGCGATGGCTGCCGTGGCAGCCCAGGGCAAGGCCAAGAAGGACTGATATCTCTATGCGTCGCGCGGCAGGGTTGTTGTTGGCGGTCATATTGGCAGGTGGGGCGGTGTCCGCCCGCGCCGCGCCCAGCGACCTCGCCGGACGCCAGTCCGACGCCGAAAAGCAACAGGCCGCGTTGCGCGACCGCATCGAGAGCCTGCAGAAGGACATCGACGGCCGGGAGGCCGCCCGCAAGGAAGCGGCCGACGCCCTCAAGCAGTCGGAATCGGCCATTTCCCGGATCAACCTGCGCCTGAAGGAACTGGCCGAGGCCAACCGCCAGGCGCAGGCTGACCTGACCTCGCTGGAAAAGCAGATCGTCGCGCAAGAGGCCGTGCTGGCCAAGCGTCGCGTCGAACTCGCCGACCAGCTGCGCACCCAATACACCAGCGGCCTATCGCCCTGGACTGCGCTGCTCTCCGGGGACGATCCCCAAGTGCTGGGCCGCAACCTGGGCTACCTGGACTACGTGTCGCAAGCCCGGGCCGACGCCGTGAAGGCGCTGCGGGCCGACATCGACCGCCTGGCGGCGCTGCAGACCCGCGCGGACGACCGCCGCGCCGAAATCGAGAAAGTCGTCGCCGAAACGTCCGAGCAGAAGACGGCGCTAGTCGCCCAGCAGAAAGAGCGCGCCACCCTGCTTGCCCAACTTGAGGGACAGATCGCCGCCCAGCGCGCCGAAGCCAACAAGCTGGGGCGCGACGACCAGCGCCTGTCGCGGCTGATCACCGATCTGGATGCGGCCATCGCCAAGCAGATCGAAGAGGCCCGCAAGGCGGAAGAGGCCCGCAAGAAGGCCGAGGAGGCCCGCCGGATCGAAGAAGCGCGCCGCGCCGCCGAAGAAGCCAGGAAGCGTGCCGAGGCCGAACGCCGGGCCCAGGAGGCCCGCAAGAAGGCCGACGCCGACCGTAAGCTTGCCGAAGACAGCGCCCGTCGCGACCGCGATGCCCGGGAAGCCGCCCAGGCGCGCGAACAGGTCGAAGCGGCGGCCCGCCAGCAACGCGGCCCCGTCGCCGTGGCCGACCCGGACGCCGCCGGCCTGCGTGCGGCCGACCAGCGGCAAACCCGCATCGCTACCCCGGACGAGCCGCCTCAGGCAAAACCCGCGGATCCCCCCAAAAAGGCGGAACCTGTCGAGGAGTCCTCCACTCAAACGCGTAATGCGCCGCCCCAGCAGGCCGCTCGCGCGGCGCCGCCGGTCGGCGGCGGCAACGGGCTGCGCCACGGACTGACCATGCCGGTGCGCGGTCAGGTGCAGGGCAGGTTCGGGGTCGACCGCCCGGATGGCGGCGTATGGCGCGGCGTGGTGCTGCGCGCGCCCGAGGGCACGCCCGTCAAAGTGGTGGCCCCGGGCACTGTGGTCTACGCCGATTGGCTGCGTGGCTTTGGCAACCTCATCATTGTGGATCATGGGCAGCAGTATCTGACCGTCTATGCTTACAACCAAAGCCTGCTCAAACGGGTAGGAGATTCGGTGACAGGTGGGGACACGATTGCTACCGTGGGCGCAACCGGCGGGCAAGTGGAATCCGGCCTATACTTTGAAATTCGCCATCGTGGCGCTCCTGTGGACCCGGCCCAGTGGCTGGCGCAGTAGATTGGTGTAGTTGGCGTATACGCTGTTGACAAATACATGTCGTTGGTAAAACCGTTGGTAATTACCAAACCCATCGGCGAAAACACAATTCGGGAAGTGTGCATGGGCACTCGTAAGTTTCGCGGTTTCGGTCTGATTGCCATCGGTGCGGTGGCTGGTGTGTTGCTTAGCGTGGGTGTGACCGCGGTCGCCCAGCGCGGCAGTCCCCTGCCTCTGGACGAACTCAGGCAACTGAGCAATGTGTTTGCCGCCATCAAGAACAACTACGTCGAGGCCGTCGACGACAAGACCCTGATCGACAACGCCATCTCCGGCATGGTGTCGAACCTGGATCCCCACTCCGCCTACCTGGATGCCGACGCGTTCCGCGAAATGCAGACGGCGACGCAAGGCGAATTCGGCGGCCTGGGCATCGAGGTCGGCGCGGAAGACGGCTTCGTGAAGGTGATTTCGCCCATCGAGGACACGCCCGCCGCGCGCGCAGGCGTGATGGCCGGCGACCTCATCATCAAGATCGACGACACGCCCACCAAGGGCATGACCCTGAACGAAGCGGTCAAGCTCATGCGCGGCGCGCCCAAGTCGCCCATCACCCTGACCATCATGCGCGCCGACCGTCCGCAGCCCATCGTGCTGAAGATCGTCCGCGACATCATCAAGGTGCGCAGCGTGCGCAGCAAGATGCTGGACAACGGCATCGGCTACGTGCGCGTCGCCCAGTTCCAGGAAAAGACCGGCGCCGACCTGGCCAAGCAACTGAAGGACCTGGGCGCCAAGGAAGCGCCCAAGGGCCTGGTGCTGGACCTGCGCAACGACCCGGGCGGCCTGCTGACCAGCGCCATCGGCGTGTCCGGCGCGTTCCTGCCGCCTGACACCCTGGTGGTGTCCACCGACGGCCGCACGCCGGACGCCCGCCACAAGTACATGGCCACGCCGTCCGAGTACGCCCGCGGCGAAAGCAACTACCTGTCCGGTCTGCCGGCCTGGACCAAGACCGTGCCGATGGTCGTGCTGGTCAACGTCGGTTCGGCCTCGGCGTCCGAAATCGTGGCCGGCGCGCTGCAGGACCACAAGCGCGCCAAGGTGCTGGGCAACCGCACGTTCGGCAAGGGCTCGGTGCAGGTCATCCTGCCGCTGTCGGAAACCACCGCGGTCAAGCTCACCACGTCGCGCTACTTCACGCCCAGCGGCCGTTCCATCCAGGCAACCGGCATCGAACCCGACTACGTCGTGGCCGATACCGCCGAAGGCGACCTGTTCCGCCTGCCGCGCGAAGCCGACCTCCAGCGCCACCTGTCCAACCAGCAGACCGCCAACGAAGTGAAGTCCAGCGCCGACCAGGACAACACTGAACTGCCGGCCAAGGTGTTCGAATTCGGCGGCAAGGACGACTTCCAGCTGCAGCAGGCGCTGAACCTGCTCGCCGGCAAGCCGGTGCAGAAGGGTTCCGCCCGCGCCCAGGCCAAGGCTGACGCCAAGGCCGGCGGCGGCACGCCCCAGCGCATGAAGATCACGCCGTCCGGAGTCGAGCCCAGCAAGGACAAATGAACGACGAGCAACTGCTGCGCTACGCCCGCCACATCCTGCTGGATGAACTCGGGATCGAGGGGCAGGAAAAACTGCTGGCGGCGCGTGTGCTCATCGTGGGGGCGGGTGGACTGGGTTCGCCCGCCGCGCTTTACCTGGCGACCGCCGGCGTGGGCGACATCACGCTGGCCGACGACGACGTCGTCGAACTGAGCAACCTGCAGCGCCAGATCCTGCACACCACCGCAAGCGTCGGCCGGCCCAAGGCCGAATCCGGGCGAGACATGCTGGCCGCGTTCAACCCGCAGGCCAGGGTCCATGCGCGCGTCGAACGCCTGAAGGATCAGGCCCTGTCCGACGCCGTTGCCCAGGCCGATCTGGTGCTGGACTGCACCGACAATTTCACGACCCGGCACGCCATCAACCGCGCTTGTGTTCAGCATCGCAAGCCGCTGGTCTCGGGCGCCGCCATCCGCTTTGACGGCCAGGTCAGCGTGTACGACCTGCGCGACGACAACGCGCCCTGTTACCACTGCCTGTTCCCCGAGGCCGACGACATCGAGGAAGCCAATTGCGCCACCATGGGCGTCTTTGCGCCGGTCGTCGGCATCATCGGCAGCATGCAGGCCGCCGAAGCGCTCAAGCTGCTGTCCGGCGTGGGCGAAAGCCTGTCCGGCCGCCTGCTGTGGCTGGACGTCCGCACCATGCAATGGCGCAGCGTAAACGTGCAGCGCGACCTCGAATGCGCGGTCTGCGGACACCGCGCCCGGACCTGAAATTGGCCCCTATTGCACTTGGGAACAATACTAAAGCTTTGAAATACCTGCTATAACGCCAGGCAGCCTACTGAAATCGGGTAGATGGCTATGGAAGTGACGGCGTGGATACAGGACTGAAGTTCAGCTTGCCCAAATGGCGGCTGACGCGTTGGCTGACGCATTCGGGGCAGGATACGCCCGCGGATATCCGCGCGGCGCTCATCGCCAGTCTGTTCGGCACGCTGCCCATTTTTGCCGGCGGGGTCATCAACACGCTCATGATCTCCGGCGTGGTCACCTGGCGCCGCCCCGAACCCCTGTATGTGTCGTGGCTGATCCTGGAGGTCGTCCTGGCCCTGGTCCGCGTCACCATCCTCAGGATGGCCCTGCGCGCCGCGCCCAAGGGGGGCAACACCCACACCGACCTCTACATCCTGCTGGCGCTATTGTGGGCGTTCAGCGTGGGCTACGGCGTCTTCATCACATTCATCAACGGCGACTGGCTCGCCGCGACGCTGGCCGGCGTGTCCTGCGGCGCCATGGCGGGGGGCATCTGCTTCCGCAACTACGGCGCGCCCAGGCTGGTTGGGGCCATGATCTTCCTGAGCCTGGGGCCCATGTGCCTGGGCGCGCTTTTCACAGGCGAATGGGTGACGGCGATTGTCTTTATCCAGATTCCCTTCTATCTGATCAGCATGAGCGTCGCCTCCCACAGGCTCAACCGCATCCTGGTGTCCACCATGCTGGCCGAACGGGACAGCGACCGCCGCGCCAGCGAGGACGCGCTGACGGGGCTGGCCAACCGCGCCGGCCTGCAGGCGGCGCTGGAGCGGGTGTGCTCCAGCGCGCGTGGGCACGATAGCGCCGCTGCGCTCCTGTACATGGACATGGACGATTTCAAGCGCATCAACGACACCCACGGCCACGCGGGCGGGGATCAGGTGCTCAAGACCATCGCGGACCGCATGCGCGCCATGTTGCGCGTGGACGACGTGGCGGCCCGCATCGGAGGCGACGAGTTCATCGTGCTGGTGACGGGCATCGACGCCACCGCCGCCCTGCGGCTGGGCGAGCATCTGCTGCGCGATGTTTCGCAGCCCATTACCCTGGCGGACGGCTCGCGCGTCAGCGTAGGCCTGTCTATCGGCATTTCGATCCTGTCGAACGCCAATCGGACCCCCCAGGCCGCCCTGGACTCCGCGGACGCCGCCCTGTACCGGGCCAAGGCGCAAGGCGGCCGCCGCTGCGTCGTCGACGCGATCGACCCCTGCGCCGAGAGCGAAGACCTGCCCGGCGCCTCCCTCGCGGCCTGAGACAACCGCCGGCCGTCGGGTCGGCCCTGTTCGGAAGGGCGCACATCAAAAGTTATCAGATAACCTGAGAAATCTGTCTATAATCCCGGCATGTTGACCAAGAACCTCACCCTCACGGAGCAGGTCGCCCGCCAGCTCGCCAGCGAAATCGCCGACGGCGTCCATCCCGTCGGCGCCAAGCTGCCGGCCGGCCGCGTCCTGGCTGAGCAATATGGCGTCAGCGCCGCCGTGATCCGCGAGGCCACGGAGCGCCTGCGCGCCCAAGGCCTGATCCAGAGCCGCCAGGGCTCCGGCAGCACCGTCGTGTCGCGCACCGGCGCGCAGGGCTTCCAGGTGTCCTCCGGCATCGCCGTGAGCCGCGAGAAGCTGGCCAATGTCTACGAACTGCGCATGGAACTGGAAGGCGGCGCCGCCGCGCTGGCCGCCGTCCGCCACGACGCCGCCGACCTGGCCGCCATGGAACAGGCGCTGGCCTGCCTGGAATCGCATCTGGACCATCCGGAGCAGGGCGTGGAACACGATATCTCCTTCCACGTCGCCATCGCGGCCGCCACCCACAACAGCTACTACCAGGATCTGCTGCAGTACCTGAACTTGCAACTGCGCCTGGCCGTCAGCACCGCGCGGTCCAACAGCCGGCTGCAAGAAGGTCTGACAGCCGCCGTCCACCAGGAACACGTCGCCGTGTTCGAGGCGATCCGCGCGCGCGACCCTGACCGCGCCCGGCACGCCGCCATCCGCCACCTGCAGCAGGCAGCAAGCCGGCTGCAACTCGATCTACCCTTTCCCGCCGCCAGGCAGACATCATGAGCGCTACCGATTTTTCTCAACGGCTGGTCCAAGCCCTGGGCCCCGACACCGTCTTCACCGACCCGGCGGATATCGCCCCTTGGCTGTCCGACTGGCGCGGCCTGTACAACGGGCAGGCTCAGGCGGTGGTCCGCCCTAGAACCACCGCCGAAGTCGCCGCCTGCCTGGCGCTGTGCCAGGAGGCCGGCGTTCCGGTCGTCCCCCGCGGCGGCAACACCGGCCTGTGCGGCGGCGCGACGCCTGATGGCGGCGCCCGCAACGTGGTGCTCAGCCTGGACCGCATGAACGCGGTGCGCTCCATCGACACCGTCGCCAACACCATGGTCGCGGAAGCCGGCGCCATCCTCGGCAACCTGCGCCGCGCGGCGCAGGACGCCGGGCGCCTGCTGCCGCTCAGCCTGGCCGCGGAAGACTCCAGCCAGATCGGCGGCAACGTCGCCACCAACGCCGGCGGCGTGAACGTGGTGCGCTACGGCATGGCGCGCGAGCTGGTGCTGGGCCTGGAAGCCGTGCTGCCCACCGGAGAAATCTTCCATGGTTTGCGCACCCTGCGCAAAGACAACACCGGCTACGACCTCAAGCAATTGCTCATCGGCTCGGAAGGCACGCTGGGCGTGATCACCGCAGTGGCGCTGCGCCTCTTTCCGCGCACCGACGTGCGCTCGGTCGTGCTGGCGGCGGTCGAATCTCCCGCTCAGGCCTTGCAGCTGTTCGAGATCCTGTTCGAGCAGTGCGGCGCGCGCCTGCAGGCGTTCGAGTATTTCTCGGGCGACTGCCTGGACCTGGTGCTGACGCATGCCGAGGGCGTTCAGGAACCTTTCGACCAGCGCTATCCGGCCTATGTGCTGGTGGAGCTGGCGGACACGGCGGACGAAGCCGGCCTGAACACGCTGCTGGAAACGGTGATCGGCACGGCGCTGGAACGCGGTCTGTGCCTGGACGCCGCCGTGTCGGCGTCGCTGGCGCAATTGCAGACCCTGTGGAAATTGCGCGAAGAAATCTCCGAGGCGCAGCGCGCCGATGGCCCGCACCTGAAGCACGACGTGTCGCTGCCGATCGAGCGCATCCCCGACTTCATGGAGTCGGCCGAGGCCCGCGTGCGCGCGCTATACCCAGACATCCGCCCCTTCATCTTCGGCCACTTCGGCGACGGCAACCTGCACTACAACCTGTCGCGCCCGGCCGGCGCCGACCGCAACTGGGTCGCCGAGCATGGCGCGGCGATCACGGACGCGGTGCTGGACGAGGTAAATCGCTACGGCGGGAGCATTTCGGCGGAACACGGGATCGGGCAGCTGAAGCGCGATCATTTCTTGCATAGCAAGGACCCGGTTGAGCTGCGATTGATGCGAGAGATCAAGAAGGTGATGGATCCTGCGGGGATCATGAATCCTGGGAAGCTGCTTTGAGGGATTCTTGAGGCGTCGGGCTTGTGCCTGATCAGAGCTTCGTAGGTTCTGCTTGTGTTGTGCATGGGTTCTAGTTCTTCGTAGGTCGCCCGTCGCCGCGGTCGCCGTGTCCGCGAGCGCCCACGATTGCGGTCCGGAGCGTTCGCTCCGGACTGCCCCGTCGTCATCGTCGTTGTCGCCTCCGGCGACTGCCTTCCGATTCCCTCGGGCGCATCGAGGTTGCTCGCAGCCACGGCGCCCGCGACGCCGAGCTACGTCGATCTTGAGGTGATGCGCTACAAGACCTGTGGTCAGCGCAGGGAATCTGCAGGGTCGCCGATTGCAGCCGCGCGGGCGGCAGCAATCGGCATATGGGTGTTTGCTCGTCCTGCGGTGTTCGCTCGCGCGCATGCGGCGGGTGGTTTGCTGATGGCGCCTCGCCGTTGGGTAGGGAACGGTGATGGGCGGCGCGCAGGGTCTCATGCGAAGGGTGTCTTACACCCCCCGAGATGCCGCTGCAAGTTGAATTCCGTCTCACTTGGGTGTTAGACACCGGCGGAGCGTAGCGTCGTCGCGGAGCAAAATTTCTCCATGGACCCAGCTACTCGGCAAGAACCAAAAATAGAGAGCCGCCACACGCGTAGCGTCATCCCCCCGACGCAAGACAACGCGTAAGCCCCCCAAGGCCGCCCGCGCGGCCGGCCGGGGGCGGGCCCCGCAAGCTATTTCTCTATTTCCCCAGCGTTGGCGAGAAGCTTAAGAACCCCGTCCGTCCCAGCAACGGCGAAGACCAAACCGCCAGAGCCCGGTGTGGCGTGGGCCTGGGGTGGGCGGGGCGTGTAGATGCGCCCGGCGGAAACCGAAGGGAGCCGAAGGCGGACGAGGTTGAGCGCGGGGGGGGGCCGCCGAGGCCAGTCCGGAGCGAAGGCTCCGGACCGCAATCGTAGCCCCGCCCGCCCCAGGCCCACGCCGCGCCGGGCGTCTCAAGAACCGAGCCCGGCGTCTCAAGAACCCAGTCCGGCGGCGCACAACTACCTATTGCCGGTGATAAACCTCAGCCCCCTTCTTCACAAACTCCACCGACTTCTCCTGCATCCCCTTCTGCAACGCCTCCTTCTCGCTGACGCCCTGAGCCGCCGCATAATCCCGCACATCCTGCGTGATCTTCATGCTGCAGAAATGCGGCCCGCACATCGAGCAGAAGTGCGCCACCTTCATGGAGTCCTTCGGCAGGGTCTCGTCGTGGAATTCCTTCGCGGTGTCCGGATCCAGCCCCAGGTTGAACTGGTCGTCCCAGCGGAACTCGAAGCGCGCCTTGGACAGCGCGTTGTCGCGGATCGCCGCGCCCGGATGGCCCTTGGCCAGGTCGGCCGCGTGCGCCGCGATCTTGTACGTGATGATGCCGTCCTTCACGTCCTTCTTGTTCGGCAGCCCCAGGTGCTCCTTCGGCGTCACGTAACAGAGCATCGCCGTGCCGTACCAGCCGATCAGCGCCGCGCCGATGCCCGACGTGATGTGGTCGTAGCCCGGCGCGATGTCGGTGGTCAATGGTCCCAGCGTATAGAACGGCGCTTCATGGCAATGTTCCAGCTGCAGATCCATATTCTCTTTGATCATCTGCATCGGCACGTGGCCCGGGCCTTCGATCATCACCTGCACATCGTGCTTCCAGGCCACCTGCGTCAGCTCGCCCAGCGTCTTCAGTTCCGCGAACTGCGCCTCGTCGTTGGCGTCATAGCCTGAACCCGGACGCAACCCGTCGCCCAACGAAAAGCTCACGTCGTACGCCTTCATGATCTCGCAGATCTCTTCGAAGCGCTCGTACAGGAAGCTCTCTTTGTGATGCGCCAGGCACCACTTCGCCATGATCGAGCCGCCGCGGGAAACGATGCCCGTCATGCGGTCGGCCGTCATGGGGATGAACGGCAGGCGCACGCCCGCGTGGATCGTGAAGTAGTCCACGCCCTGCTCGGCCTGTTCAATCAGCGTGTCGCGGAAGATCTCCCAGGTCAGGTCCTCGGCCTTGCCGTCCACCTTCTCCAGCGCCTGGTAGATCGGCACCGTGCCGATCGGCACGGGCGAGTTGCGGATGATCCATTCGCGGGTTTCGTGGATGTGTTTGCCCGTGGACAAATCCATCACCGTGTCGCCGCCCCAGCGGATCGCCCACGTCATCTTCTCCACTTCCTCGCCGATACCCGAGCTGACCGCGGAATTGCCGATGTTGGCGTTGATCTTCACCAGGAAGTTGCGGCCGATGGCCATCGGCTCCACTTCGGGGTGATTGATGTTGGCGGGAATAATGGCGCGTCCGCGCGCGATTTCGGCGCGCACGAACTCCGGCGTGATGGCGGCGGGGATGGCCGCGCCGAACGACTGTCCCGGATGCTGGCGCAGCAGGCGCTTGACCATCTTTTCGCCGTCCGGGCCGCTGTCGCGCAGCGTCTGCAGGTAATGCTCGCGGCGCAGGCTCTCGCGGATCGCCACGTATTCCATCTCGGGCGTGATGATGCCGCGGCGCGCATAGTGCATCTGCGACACGTTGGCGCCGGCCTTGGCGCGGCGCGGCGGACGCTGCAGGTCGAAACGCATCGCCGTCAGCTTGGGATCGGTCAGACGTTCCTTGCCGTAATCGCTGGTGGGGCCCGCCAGCACTTCCGTGTCGCCGCGCTCTTCGATCCATGCGCGGCGCAGTTCCGGCAGGCCGCGGCGGATGTCGATCCTGGCTTCGGGGTCCGTGTAAGGGCCGCTGCAGTCATACACGGTCAGCGGCGGGTTCTTTTCCCCGCCGAACATCGTCGGCGTGTCGTCCTGCTCGATCTCCCGGAACGGCACGCGGATGTCGGGGCGAGAGCCCACTTCATACACGCGGCGGGATTTGGGCAGCGGTGCGACGGCCGCCGCGTCGACTTCGGCGGTAGCGGCCAGGAATTTGGGATTGGCGTTCATGGAAAGCTCCAAGCGAGTGGTTGGAGCCGATCGGGAATGGACTCCCGCCAGGCGTGCAGGGACGCGTGGCGGGAATACGGCTCCCAGCATCGGCATTATCCGTACTGGTACGAAGGGACTCTCTCAACCCGTCGCCGCCGTGAAGGCGGGACGAGTACCCCTGCGCGAAAGCGAAGTATAGAGCCTGGGCGCGATCGTGCGCCGCCATCGCCCATTGCTCGCCGCAGCAGGCAAAAAAGCGGGCTGGCCGATCCGGACAAAGCAGGGCTGGTATTACTGCTTTACATTTTGATTCAGACTCAAGAGACACCGTCATTCAGGTTCGGTACACTTTTTTCGACCAGCCGCGTGTACAGTCTTAGTGTCTTACCGTCCGGCATCAGCCCACTTAAGAAGGAATCGAGCATGCAACTGAACCTACGCACATTGGCGCCCGCCTTGGTTGTCGTGACATTGGCGCTAGCGGGTTGCAAGACCGCCCCGACTAAGACGTCCGACACCACGGCCACTCCCCAGGCTGGCCAGCAGGCCGCAACGCCCGCCGCGGCATCGCGGGTGGATTTCTACCTGGCCAAGCGCGAAGCCGGCCCCGGCCTGCGCGAAGTCAATCTGCCTGACGGCAAACTCTATCTCCAGGAAACGCCCGTCCTGACCCGCGCCGACCTGACCGACGCGGCCGCGCTCGTCGATCGTCAAGGCCAGAATTTCGTCGGCCTGCGCTTCTCGGAATCTGGCGCACGCAAGCTGACCTCGGTCAGCACCAGCAACGTCGGCAGCGTGCTGGCCCTGGTCATTGATCAGGAACTCGTCGCTGCGCCGCTCATCGGTGAACCCCTGAATCGCGGCGTGCTGGCTTTCGGCGTGCCCTCGGCCCAGGCCGCCTCCGAAATCGCCGCCAAGATCCGCGGCGACGCCGCAACCCCGCCCGCGGGTGGCGCGGCCCCGGCGCCCGCCGCCAAGCCCTGATACGGGCGACGCAAAAAAACCGGCTCGCAAGAGCCGGTTTTTTTTGCGAGGCCATTCAGAAGGCCTGGCTGCCCTGTGCGGGCGCTGGTGATTTGCCTCAGCCTATCTTGCGGCCGCGCGGCTTGATGCCGCGCCGTAGCAACGTCGTTTCGATAAAGGTCTGCGTCAGGGCTTCAAGCATTACGCGGTCTTCGGCGGTAAGCGATTCGAATTGCGAGGGCGAAATATTGGGAAAAGGCCAGGGCGCCATCGGGCGCGGCCGCCCGCCCGAACGCGGGCTGGATTCGGCGACGCCCGAGACCGGCAGCGTATTGCTCAGGTCGTAGCCGTCCATGGGCATTTCCATGGGGCCCTTGCCGGTTTCAAGCCACTCGACTTCGACCTTCAGGACCTGCGCCAGCTTGCGCGCGGACCGGCTTGAGTGCCGCAAACCACTTTCGTAGCTGCCGATTGCACTTTGCGAGATGCGCACCATGCGGGCGAGCGTCTTCTGCGTGTGACCACGCAAAAGGCGGGCGTGCTTCAGTCGGTCTGAGAATGTTTTCACAAGGCGATTGAAGCTTGCAGGTCTGTCACTTTGGTGGCTATAAATATTACTTAGGTGATAACTTGCAAAGGCAATCTCATGCGGGAGCGTGGCAGCGTACTCGTCGTGCAATCTGATGAAATGGCAGGTAAGAATTTTGCTGCCGCGCTGCGCCAGTACCAATGGAAAGTCCATGTCGTCGCTTCCTTGCCGGGGCTGCGCAAGCACCTGCGGCGCTACGGCGCCGACGTGGTGGTGCTGCGCGGCCCGTGTCCCGGCTTGCCCGATTTTGTCGCCCTGCTGCGCCACACCGTGCCCGGCCTTGCCGTGGTCTGGCAGGCATGGAACGTCGGCGGGGCTGAACGTGCCGCGGCCCTGGACGCCGGCGTGGATGCCTGCGCGTCGGCCGGCATGGAAGCGCTTGAATGGGACGCCCTGCTGCGCAGCCTGTATCGGCGCGGGCATCGCGGCGCGTCCGCATGGCGAGTCCTGGGACCGGAACGCACGCTGGCCGGGCCCGCCGGCGAACGTCTGCCGCTGACCGTGCGCGAACGCGCCTTTTTCGTGCGTTTGTTCGATGCCCCTGGCCATTGCCTGCATCGCGAAAGGTTCTTTCCCAACGTCGCAAGCGATCCGCGGGCTGGCGCGCGGCGGGTCGATGTCGTTGTGTCGCGGCTGCGCACCAAGGCGCGCCGTTTCAATATCGAACTGCCGGTGCTGGCGGTGCGCGGGTGGGGCTATATCTTGCTGCCCTATGGCGTCGCCACGTCCCCGCGCGCGGATGCCCCTTAAAGCACCACCAGGTTGTCCCGGTGCATGAGCTCGGGTTCGGTCATGCTGCCCAGGATGCGCGCGATCTGCGAAGACGGCTGGCGCAGGATGCGGCGGGTGTCGGCCGACGAATAGTTGATCAGGCCCCTGGCGCATTCGCGGCCTTCGCTGTCCACGCAGGCCACGACGTCGCCGCGTCCGAACTCGCCTTCCACGTCGGTCACGCCGATGGGCAGCAGACTCTTGCCCTCGCGCAGCAGCGCTTGCACCGCGCCATCATCCAGCACTACGCGGCCGCGCAGGCGCAGGTGGTCGGCCAGCCATTGCTTGCGCGCGGACCACACAGGAAGAACGGCGCGCAGTTCGCTGCCGATGCACTCGCCCTGCGCCAGGCGCGTAAGCACGTTGCGTTCGCGGCCCGACGCGATGACCGTGTGCGCGCCGCTGTGCGCCGCGCGCTTGGCGGCCAGCACTTTGGTCAGCATGCCGCCGGTGCCGATGCCGCTGCCGGCGCCGCCCGCCATGGCCTCCAGGGCGGGATCGCCAGCCTGGGCGTGCGACATGAACCTGGCCTGCGGGTTCTTGCGCGGATCGGAGTCGTACAGTCCGCGCTGATCCGTCAGGATGATCAGCGTGTCGGCTTCGATCAGGTTGGTGACCAGCGCGCCGAGCGTGTCGTTGTCGCCCAGCCGGATCTCGTCGGTGACCACCGTGTCGTTTTCGTTCACGATCGGCACGACGCCCAGACGCAGCAACGCAAACAGGGTGCTGCGGGCGTTCAGGTAGCGGTGGCGGTCGGCCAGGTCTTCGTGCGTAAGCAGGATCTGCGCGGTGCGCAGGCCGTATTCGGCGAATGCCGCCTCGTAGGCCTGGCACAGCCCCATCTGGCCCACGGCCGCCGCCGCCTGCAGTTCATGCATGACGGACGGGCGCTTGCGCCAGCCCAGCCGCGCCATGCCTTCGGCAATGGCGCCGCTGGACACCAGCACGATCTGTTTGCCCTGCTTGTGCAGGGCGGCGATCTGGGCGGCCCAGTGCGCGACCGCCGCGCGGTCCAGGCCTCGGCCTTCGTTTGTGACCAGCGATGAGCCGACTTTGGCGACGATGCGCTGGGCGTTGGTGACGACGGAAACGGCGGGTGATTCAGCAGACATGATGGGGGCCGGCTGCGGCGCGAGTAAAGACGTAATCGTAGGGACAGCGATTATGGCTTATTCGTCGCTGCCGCGCGGCGCGGCCGGCTTGTCGGCATCGGTGCGCGTGTCGTCGAAGCGCGGGTCCGGCGCCACGTAGGTGCCGTCGGCCTGGTCCTGCGCCAGCTGTTCCTTTTCGCGTTCGGCGTCCAGGTAGTCTTGCAGCGCGTAGATCAGGTCCTGGGTGCCTTCGCCCGACAGGCCGGAGATGCCGAACACCGGACCCTTCCAGTCGTAGAGCTTGAGGAAGCGGCGCTTGGTGTCCTCGGGATCGGGCACCATGTCCAGCTTGTTAAGGATCAGCCAGCGCGGCTTGGCGGCCAGTTCGGGATCATAGCGGCGCAGTTCCTCGACGATGGCGCGCGCGTCCACGACGGCCTGCTCGACAGGATCGGCGTCCGGGTCCGGCGTGGACACGTCCACCAGGTGCAGCAGCACGCGGGTGCGCGCCAGATGGCGCAGGAACAGGTGGCCCAGGCCGGCGCCTTCGGAGGCGCCTTCGATCAGGCCCGGAATGTCGGCCACCACGAAGCTGCGCGACGGCGAGGTGCGCACCACGCCCAGGTTGGGATGCAGCGTGGTGAAGGGATAGTCGGCGATCTTCGGCTTTGCGTTGGAAATGCGCGTGATCAGCGTGGACTTGCCGGCATTGGGCAGGCCAAGCAGGCCGACATCGGCCAGCACCTTCAATTCCATGCGCAGGTAACGGTGTTCGCCTTCTTTGCCCGGCGTCCACTGCTTGGGAGCGCGGTTCACGCTGGACTTGAAATGCATGTTGCCCATGCCGCCCTGGCCTCCAGCCGCCAGCACGACCTTCTGGTCGTGCTTGTTCAGGTCGAACAGGACTTCGCCGGTTTCGGCGTCATGGATCACGGTGCCCACGGGCACGCGCAGGGTGATGTCCGGAGCGGCCGCGCCGTATTGGTCGGATCCGCGGCCGTTTTCGCCGCCTTTGGCGCGGTGCAGGCGCGCGTAGCGGAAGTCGATCAGCGTATTGATGTTGCGATCGGCCACCGCGAAGATGCTGCCGCCGCGGCCGCCGTCGCCGCCGTCCGGTCCGCCCTTGGGGATGAATTTTTCGCGGCGAAAGCTCGCCACGCCATTGCCGCCTTTGCCGGCGACCACTTCAATGGTGGCTTCGTCTACGAATTTCATGATGTATGCGCGTGTAGTGGGTGAGGGCGGACGTCCGGAAATGGGGAACCGCCGGGAGGCAAACGAGAGCTTACTCGCCTATTGCCTTGAAACAAAAAAGCCCTGCCGCACGCGACAGGGCTTTTGCCGTTCGGGAACGCGGCGGACCGCGTTCCTGACCGTGTTGGCCAGCGGACTCGGCGTCCGCGGCCTTGCTGTCCGATTACTCGGCAGCGACGATCGAAACGGTCTGCTTGTTCAACGCGCCCTTGAAGCCGAATTGAACCTTGCCGTCGATCAGCGCGAACAGGGTGTGGTCCTTGCCCATGCCGACGTTCACGCCAGCGTGGAAGCGAGTGCCGCGCTGACGCACGATGATCGAACCAGCGGGAATCAGTTCACCGCCGAATGCCTTGACGCCCAGACGCTTCGATTCTGAGTCGCGTCCGTTTCGCGTAGAGCCGCCGCCCTTTTTCTGTGCCATGTTTAGCTCCTGCTAAGTGGTACCGAGTCGCTTCTTAAGCCGTGATGGCTTCGATGCGGATTTCGGTGTAGTTCTGACGGTGGCCTTGACGCTTCTGATAGTGCTTGCGACGGCGCATCTTGAAGATCTTGACCTTGTCGTGGCGGCCTTGCGCAAGAACCGTTGCCTTGACCACAGCGCCGGAGACGAGGGGCGTGCCAACTTTCAGTTGGTCGCCTTCGCCCACGGACAGCACTTGGTCCAGGGTGATTTCTTGCCCAATGTCAGCCGGTATCTGTTCTATCTTGAGTTTTTCGCCAGCGGCAACGCGATACTGCTTGCCACCGGTTTTTACGACCGCGTACATGGGGTGTTCCTTAAATAGGTAAATGGGTTCGTTCACGCTGCCTGCCCTGCTGGGCAAGGTTGCCGCCTTGGCGGGCGCCCTATGAATTTCCGGGCTCCGAAGCTGCAGACTTCGTTGCAAGCTAAGTTGCCAAGTGGCTTGGCGTAAACAACCGACGTAATTCGGGCATTGCTGACCGAATCCAGGATATTAGCCTGGGACTTTCCGAAAGTCAAAAAGCTGTTGCGGCGTAAGGGCTTAGGTGTGGCGTGCAGGCTTCAGCCGCCCGGGATCACCCGCAGCGCGATGTCCCGCGCCACGCGGCGGATGCCCTCCATGACTTCATGCCGGTGGGCGTCGTCGAGCCGGTCGGTGGGGATGGATGTGCTGACCGCCACCCGCTTGCCCAGCGGCGTGACGCCAACATAGGCCGCATAGCAGACCAGGCCGGTGGCGACCTCTTCCTGGTCCTGGGCGAGTCCGGTCTGGCGCACGCTGTCCAGCTCGCGGTGCAGGGCGGCGGCATCGGCGATCGTGCGGTCCGTGACGCGGGGCAGGGCGCCGGGCAGGCAGGCCGCAAGTTCTTCGGGCCGCAGGCTGGCCAGCAGAGCCTTGCCCAGCGCGCAGGCGTGGGCGGGCAGCCGCAAGCCCAGGTCCGACACCAGCCTGACCGGCCGGCGCGCGTCTTCGCGCGCCAGATAGACCACGTCGAAGCCGTCCAGCGCCGCCAGTTGCACGACCTCGTTGCTGCGGGCCACGAACGCGCCCGCAGCCTGGCGGAACGCCGGCTGCAGGCCGTCGTGGCGCAGGTAGGCGGAGCCCAGCGCCATCAGTTCCAGTCCGATGACGTAGCCGCCGTCCCGGCGCTCGATCCAGCGGCGTTGCTCCAGGCAGTCCAGCAGGAGGTATAGCGTGCTCTTGGGCAGCTGGCAGGCCTGGGCCAGCTCGGCGGCCTTGACGGGGGTGGGGCGGTCGGAAAGCACCCGCAGGATGTCATGGGTCCGCCGGATGGCGGGAACGTCGTAGTCAGCGGCCATCAAGCGATGAATTCCAATAGGTTGGACAGAAAGTCATGATGTTGGACATGATAAATGAAGTCCCCTAGACTGCCTTGCACCGCAAGACAGAATGCCGAACATAGGGCACGGAGCGAGGAGACTCATGAATCAAGACAGCCTATTGCCTGCCGATCTTACGCAGGCGTTGCTGGTGGGCCGCGTCTGGCGTCCCGCGCCGGTCGATGGCCCCAGCGTGGTCGTGGTGCGCGGCGGCCAGGTGGTGGATATCACCGCGGCGGCCCCCACCGTATCGGATCTGCTCGACCACCCGGACCGGGTGGCGTTGGCGCGCGAGGCCAAGGGGGAATCCCTGGGCGATGTGCAATCCTTGATGGCCGCCACGCTGCAAGGCGCGGACGGGCCGCGGCTGCTGGCCCCTTGCGACCTGCAGCCGGTGAAGGCGGCGGGCGTCACCTTCGCCATCAGCCTGCTGGAGCGCCTGATCGAGGAAGAAGCCGGCGGCGACGCCAGCCGCGCGGAAGAAATCCGCGTGCGGATGCGGGCACTGATCGGCTCCGACCTGTCCCGGCTGCGCCCCGGATCGCCCGAGGCGGTCAGGCTGAAGGCGGAACTGGTCGGGCGCGGCCAATGGTCCCAGTACCTTGAGGTCGGCATCGGCCCCGACGCCGAAGTCTTTTCCAAGACGCCGCCGATGGCGTCGGTGGGCTTTGGCGCGCGCATCGGCGTGCTGCCTGAGTCGCAGTGGAACAACCCCGAACCCGAGATCGTGCTTGCGGTCGACAGCCGCGGCGAGGCCGTGGGCGCCACGCTGGGCAACGACGTAAACCTGCGCGACATCGAAGGTCGCAGCGCCTTGTTGCTGACCAAGGCCAAGGACAACAACGGATCCTGCGCCATCGGCCCGTTCATCCGGCTGTTCGATGGCGATTTCACGATGGACAGCGTGCGCGGCGCGGACGTGTCGCTGCGCATCGAGGGCGCCGACGGATTCGAACTGGACGGCGTGAGCCACATGCGCGAAATCAGCCGGGATCCGCTGGACCTGGTGCGCCAGACCCACGGCGCGCACCACCAGTATCCCGACGGCTTCATGCTGTTCCTGGGCACCATGTTCTCGCCCAGCAAGGACCGCAAGGGGCCGGGCACGGGCTTTACCCACCTGATGGGTGATCGCGTCATCATCGCCTCCGAGCGCCTTGGCGCGCTGGTCAACGAGCTGCGGCTTTCGACGGAAATCCCGCCCTGGACCTTTGGTGTGCGCGCGCTGTACGCCAACCTTGCCGCCCGCGGCCTCCTGCCCCACGGACGCTGATCCGGCGCGTAGGCGCGACCCCGGCGGGGCGGCTCGGGCCGGGCCTTGCCGCTTCCGGCAGGCCCGTCCGGATTTCCCCCGCACTCCCCGTATAATCCGTGGTCGAATCCCCCGCCGCCGCTGGCGGGCCCAGCGGTAAGAGCCGTCAGGCGGCTCGCTTCACACTTGTCGGATACGTCTTGAATCTCCCCGCGCTCATTGCCCCCATTGCTGACGATATGAAAGCCGTCGACGCGGTTATCCGCGAGCGGTTGAATTCCGATGTCGTCCTGATCCGCACGATCGGCGACTACATCATTGGGGCCGGCGGCAAGCGCATGCGCCCCGCCATGGTGCTGATGGTGGCGCGCGCCCTGGGGTACGAGGGCACGCATCATCAACTGCTGGCCGCCGTGGTGGAATTCATTCACACGGCCACGCTGCTGCACGACGACGTGGTCGACGAATCCGACCTGCGCCGAGGCCGCGAAACCGCTAATGCCGTGTTCGGCAACGCGGCCAGCGTGCTGGTGGGCGACTACCTGTATTCCCGCTCGTTCGAGATGATGGTCGAGGCCGACTCGATGCGCATCATGAGCATCCTGTCCGAAGCCACCACGGTGATCGCCGAGGGCGAGGTGCTGCAGCTCCTGAACGTGCATGATCCGGACGTCTCCCAGGAACGCTATCTGCAGGTCGTGCGCTACAAGACCGCCAAGCTGTTCGAGGCCGCTGCCCAGGTGGGAGCGGTGCTGGCCGGCGCCACGCCCGAGCAGGAAGCCGCCGCGGCCGCCTATGGCCGCCATGTGGGCACCGCGTTCCAGCTGGTCGACGACGTGCTGGACTACAGCGGCGACGCCGCCGCCCTGGGCAAGAACGTGGGCGACGACCTGCGCGAGGGCAAGCCGACCCTGCCGCTGATCCGCGTCATGGAAGTGGGCACCCCCGAGCAGCAGCAACTGATCCGCGACGCCATCAAGACGGGCGACGCCGACTTCGCCGCCGTGGCCGCCGCCATCCAGGCCACGGATGCCCTGGAGCACGCCCGTCAGGCCGCCGTGGCCGAGGCCGAACTGGCCCGCCAAGCACTTTCGATCTACCCCATTTCCCCTTTTCAAAATTCTCTGTTAGAATTCTGCGCTTTCGCGGTGAATAGAGATCGCTGACCAAAAAAGGGCAGCGATGCTGGTAGCAAAACAGCGAGGGTTCACAAAGCTGGTCTGAGCAATCGGATCTGGCGAAAGCGGAAAGAGCAGTAGTAGTAGAAGCAGTAAGTATTTGGCGGCACTGAGCATCGCCGAATAAGTTGTAAAGATCGGGGCGTAGCTCAGCCTGGTAGAGTACTGCGTTCGGGACGCAGGAGTCGGAGGTTCGAATCCTCTCGCCCCGACCACTTCTTTGTGGTCGAATTCATGAAGGTGTTTCCCGACACCTTTGGCTGAAAGCCGGTATCGCGCAAGCGTGCCGGCTTTTTTGCATTTGTTTTCCGCGCCGATATCCCCCCAGGCCTGGGCATGAGGGGGTATTAAGGTCCAAAGCCTGGGGATATAGGCCGATCCGGGGCATGCCGCTTGCTGAAGATAATGGCCCTCGCGTATTCATTTCACTGCGATTTTTTATATTGCCTTACGAAATTAGTAAATAAGATAGCGAAATGGAATAATGATTTTTCAGTTTGGTTAAACCAGACCAAGAAAAACGACTCTTAACATTCGCTAACATTCAACACCGCCTTCTTGTTGCGGTTTGTGTAATGAATGTAATTTTTCTAGGGATTCCCCGGGTTTATTACGGGTTGTCCTGATTTATTTCCACAGCAATAAAAATCTTTAGAAAAAAGTTTGCTGTGCGGCACCTCTACGATGCCCTGGCTCGCTACCCAACAGATTTAACCGGGAGCTGAGCGAATCATTTTTAGCTATATGTTCGCCCTATACGGCAATCGTATTTCGATTTGATGTCGATTTACATGCCGTTGGGTGTCGATTTCTAGTGTCTGCGACACGACGAAAACAGTGAGGTCCCCCCGTGGTAAAGAGAATCGCAGTGTGTGGCCTTGGATATGTCGGCCTTCCCGTGGCCGTGGCATTTTCCAAGCGCTTTGATGTCATCGGCTTTGATGTGGACAAGCGGAGAATCGCACGGCTGAAAGAGGGTGATGACTGGACCGGCGAGATCGAACGCGACGTATTGCTTGCTTCCCCCATGCAGTTCACCGACAAGCTGTCGGAACTGGAAGGCTGCGACTTTTTCGTGGTTGCCGTCCCGACGCCCGTCGACGAGAAGAACAATCCCGATTTTTCCCTGCTGGTGCGCGCGTGCCAGTCGCTGGGCCCCGTCCTGCGTCCGGGCTCCATCGTGGTGTTCGAATCGACCGTCCACCCCGGCGCCACCGAGGAAATCTGCGGCCCCGAGCTTGAAAGGGTCTCGGGCCTGCGTTGCGGCATCGACTTCAAGCTGGGCTACAGCCCCGAGCGCATCAACCCGGGCGACCGCGAGCATCCGCTCGAAAAAATCGTCAAGATCGTGTCCGGCCAGGACGAGCAATCGCTGGAAGTGATTGCCGGGGTCTACGAACAGATCATCGACGCGGGCGTGCACCGCGCCTCGTCCATCAAGGTCGCCGAGGCGGCGAAGGTGCTGGAGAACACCCAGCGCGACATCAACATCGCCCTCATGAACGAGATGTCGAAGATCTGCGATCTGGTCGGCATCCGCACGTCGGAGGTCCTGGCGGCCGCCGGCACCAAGTGGAACTTCCTGAAGTTCACGCCCGGACTGGTGGGCGGCCACTGCATCGGCGTCGATCCCTACTACCTGACGTCCAAGGCCCAGGAACTGGGCTATCACCCCGAAGTCATCCTGTCGGGCCGCCGGATCAACGACGGCATGGCCGCGCACGTCGCTTCGCGCCTGGTGCAGCAACTTGCGCGCAGCGGCCGGCTGAACGCGTCGACCCGCGTGGGCATCCTGGGCATGACGTTCAAGGAAAACGTCCCCGACATCCGCAATTCGAAGATCGTCGACCTCTACAACGCGCTCGGCCAGTACGGCATTACGCCGGTTGCGTGCGATCCGATGGTCGATCCGGAGCAGATGGAGCACGAATACGGCATCAAGCTCGTCGAGCGTGACCAGTTCCAGGACATGGACGTCCTGATCCTGGCGGTGCCGCATCGCGAAACCATGGACTCCATCTGGGAAGACCTGCCGAAACTGGTCAGGAACGGCGGCATGGTGTGCGACTTGAAGTCCGTCCTGGACGCCAAGCGCCTGCCGTCCGACCTCTTGTACTGGACTCTCTAAGTTCAGGTCGTTGCCCATCAATACAGGAGAGACCCTGAATGACTGCTTTTACCATCGCTCCGATAGGAACCTGCCGCATCCATACGCCGCTGCGCGATGCCGTGGGACGCTACCCGATCAAACTGCAACTGGGCCGCAACTACGGCTTCGTGCACACCGCCGCCGAAGCGCTGCAGCAGGCGCGCTTCATGTTCGACCAGGCCGACATCCCCGCCGACGTCCAGCGCCTGATCTTCCGCCCCTCGAATGGCGAGCAGGCCCGCCGCGGCACGCACAAGCCGGCCGATCTGTACATGGTCGAGCTGTCCTCGCGCAAGCTCCTGGCCATTGACGGCTATCCCATCCAGTCCAACTACCTGGTCCGCTACTTCAGCGAGTTCTTCGCTGACCGGGCGCGCACCCGCCAGTTCTGGTCCATGGCCAACGCCGACCGGCTTGCGGAGCGTCGCGCCCTGCTGGACCAGGATCCGGTCTTCAAGAGCCTGAACCCGGACGACCGCGACCTGCTCGCCCGCATCGTCAAGCGCGACCAGACGGACGACGAGATCGAGCAGGAAATGCGCCAGCTCGTCGAGCTGCTGGGCCGGGACAAGGTGGTGTTCGTCACGCACGTCAACGCCACGACGCCGGACAACGTGACCATCGAACAGCGGGCGCAGCTGATTGCGGCCGTGACCGCCGCCGCCCAGCGCATCGGCGTGCCGTGCTACGACCCGACGCCGCTGATGAACAAGATCGGCCAGGCCGACGCGATGGAGGACGGCGGGCTGGACCTGACGCATTACACCCCGGTCTTCGCCGAGCGCCTGTACACCGATTGGTACAAGAATTTCATGCGTCCGCGCATGAGCACGTCCACCCCGCAACCCTCGGTCCCCAAGCTTGCGGCCGACGAGAGCGTCGAGCGCATCGAAAAGCTCTGGGATTCGGGCGATCTGCGCGAAGCTTCGCGCCGCGTGCGCGACGTGCTCCGCCGCTATCCCGCCATGCCCGACCACGTGCTGCTGTTCGCGCGTTTCCAGGAAGAGCTGGGCGACTACGAAGGCTCGCTGGCGCTGCTGGGCGGCACGGACGGCGCCCTGGCCTCGGGCAGCAAGGCCGAGCTGATCCTGATGCGAAACGAGTTCAAGCTGGGTCGTCATGAGGCGGCTTACTCGCTGGCGGCAAGCCTGCTGGGCGACGAGATCGAAACGCCGGAGATCGTCCGCATCGCGGCGGTGTCGGCGGGCCACCTGGGCTACGTCGACGAAAGCCTGGGCAACTGGAAGCAGCTGTTCCGCATTTCCTCGCCGCAGGACGCGACGGCGGTGGAAGCGGCCGACACGGTGCTGTCGCTGCTGCAGACCGCGGGCGACATGGAAGCGGCCATCCGCTGGGTTCATGAGGTCCGCGCGGTGATTCCGAACTACGGACGCGGCTTCGCGGTGCTGTGGCGCGACCGGCTGCTGGCTGGCGACCGCGACGCGCTGCGCGACCTGGCCGGCGAGCATCCCTTGCTGGAGGATGCCGACGCCCTGGAACTGGTCAAGGAAGCCTCGTGGCGCGGTTGCATCATGGCCGCGGCAACGCTGGCGGCGTCTTGCAGCCTGGCCAAGAGCGAGCAGGAGGAGATCAGCGCGTGGCTGCAGACGCAGTCGTCGACCTGGGCCGATGAGGGCAATCGCGCGCTGGAGGAAGGACGCCTGCGCGACGCGGCAGAGCGCATTTGCGCGCACCGCCTGCTCAATCCCGACGCGCTGGCCGGTGCGCGGGCGCAGCGCGCGTTCGAACGCGCCATGCGTCTGGGCGTTCGCGCCGCGCTGGTGGCGGGCAACCACAAGGAAGTGATCGAGCTGACCAATCTGGCCATCGACACCAACGTGGACTTCCCCGAACTGCACGCGATGCGCGGCCGCGCCGCCGACGCGCTGGGCGACAAGAAGACCGCGATGCGCCATCTGGAACAGGCCGCAACCGGTGACGCTGCCCCGTTCAGCGCCAAGCTGCACTTTGCCCGCGTCGCGTTCAACGGCGGCTGGTACGGCGAAGCCATCGACGCTTACAAGGGCGTGCTGGCCCATTCGTCCGCCGACCAGAGCGCCCGCGACGAAGCGGAGCGTCAGCTGGGCAGGCTGGGGCCGCGCGCGATCCGCGGCGCGCGCCAGATCCTGTCCGAAGGGGACCATCAGGGCGCTTGGAACCTGCTGGACCGCGTGGCCCAATCGTGGCCCGGCATGCCGGAAGTGGATCACGAGAAGCGTCGCATCCTGGCCTATCTGTACGCCGAAGCGCGCGCGCTGGAATCGTCGAGCACGACCGAGCGCCTGGCCCTGGGCGAGCGCATTGTGAACCTCGTGCCCGATGATCCCATCGGCCTGCGCCTGGCCGCCGTGGGCGCCATGCGTCTGCACCGCTTCGAACAGGCCCTGCCGTACTGGAAGAAGCTGCAGGAACGTTCCGAGAACCCGGCGCAGTACGACCATTACATCGAGCGCTGCCTTGTCTGGATCGAGAAGATCAACCGGAGAAAGGCAGCATGAATCCACCTCTGATTACCGAGCGAGTGGACGCCAAGTCCGATCTTCAGCAAGTTCAAGCGCAGTTGGAGGAAATCGTTGCGGCATCGGGGCGGGTTCAGGTCGCTCAGGAAAACCTGGCGCGGGCCAAGACGCTTGCCCGCGATCACATGGAAGACTCGACAATCCGCTTCCTTGTGCTTCGCCTGCAGGAGTCGGCGGGCCTGAACGAGGGCATGGCCGAGCAATGGGCAACCTTGCTCGAGGAATGCCCGGAAGACCTGCAGATCGTGCGCTATTGCGCGACGCGGCTGGTGAAGGAACGGCACCTGGACGAAGCCATGGCGCTGGTCGACCGTCACCTGCCGGCCGATACGACGAATCCTGACCGCCTGTTTTCCCGGGCGAAGCTGCTGAGCGACATCCGCGCGCACGAGCAGTCCGACGCGCTGTTCCGGCGTCTGATCTCGCAGCACACGGATCGCAACATGCGCGTGGAGTTTGCCAAGCGTCTGCGCAAGCGTGGCCTCCTGGCCGACGCGTGGGATGCGATCGCGCCTGTGGCCAAGCACCTGACGCCGGGCAGCAAGGCGGCCGAACTGGCCGAGGGGCTGGCCAGCGACTACGCGTTCTACCAGCGCTTTGAATCCGAAGAGTCGCTGGCGGGCAAGGACGTGCGGATCGTGTCGATGAAGCACGCAATCCTGCATTTTCGCAACCGCACGATTACCGAGAACACGCCGGAGAAGCCCGTCTCGGTGGCGCTGGTGACCGGCAGCCTGGGACCCGGCGGCGCCGAGCGCCAGCTGACCCGCCTGGCGGGCGAACTGACCCGTCTGGCCGCGTCGCCGGACCAGCAGCCGCCCGACATCCTCATGCGGCCCAAGAAGGTCGAGGTGCTGGTCAAACAGCACACCGAGCCGTCCGGGTCGCCCAAGAAGCAGGACGACTTCTTCCTGCCGGTGCTCATCAAGGCGCGGATTCCCGTCACGGAAATCAACCGCCTGCCGGCCATCTCGGTGGCGCACCAGTCCGTGCCGGAAGGCAGCCTGGGCCGCCTGCTCGAGCAGCTGCCCCCGCCCGTGCACTACGGCGTGACGCGGCTGGCGCCGGTGTTGCGCGCCAACCGGTTCGACGTGGTGAGCCTGTGGCAGGACGGCACGTGCCTTTTTGGTGCGCTGGCGGCGCTACTGGCCGACACGCCGACGATCCACCTGGTGTTCCGCGGCCTGCCGCCGAACATCCGCAAGGACCGGTTCCGCGAAGAGTATCCCGAGCTGTTCCAAGCGCTGGCCCAAGTGCCGGGCGTGGTGTTCGTCAGCAATAGCCGCAAGGCCGCGGAAGCGTATGCCGAGTGGCTGGACCTGCCGCTGGAGCGCTTCCACATCCTCTACAACGGCGTGCCCGATCTGGCGACCGACGCGTCGGAAGCCGACAAGGAAAAGTGGGAAGCCTTCCATGAGCGCACCAAGGACGCCACGGAAACGATCGGCGGCGTGTTCCGCCTGGAGCCGGACAAGCGTCCCCAGCTCTGGATCAAGATGGCGGCGCTTTACCTGAAGGAGCGGCCACAGGCGCGCTTCTTCATCGTGGGCGACGGCCGGCTGCGCGAGAACATCGAGGCACTGGCGCAGGAGCACGACGTGTTGGACCGGCTGCTGCTGGTCGGGCTGTCGAATCACGTGGGCTACTGGTATTCGCAGATGGACGCCAGTGTGCTGCTGTCGCGCTACGAGGGGCTGCCGAACGTGCTGATCGAGGCGCAACTGCTGGGCGTGCCCGTGATCTCCACACCGGCGGGCGGCGCGGAAGAGTGCTTCGTCGAGAACGAGACGGGCCATCTGCTGAGCTGCGTTGATCATCCCGACATGCACGAAGCGTGCGAGAAGGTCTTGAACATGGTGGATCAGGTACGCAGCAATGCGGACCTGCGGGCGAACAGCCGTCAGCGGGCTCAGAAGCTGTTCTCGCTTGACGCGATGCTCACCAAGTTCATGAGCATCTGCATGCCCGCCATGACCGAGTCCGAGAACGACGAGCGCATCGACGTCGCACCCAAGCGCCTGATGCAGGCGTGATTCGCAGTTGCTCTTTTTTAAAGTGTTGAAGCTGAAGGAACCTATGCTAATGAACGTCCCGGCCCTGGGTGTGCGGCGCCACGCGACGCTTGCCATGCTGCTGCTTGCAGCGCTGACACTTACGGGTTGCCAGCTCCCACGGTCCGGCCCGATGCTCAGTGAAATGACGGGGGCTCACGATGACAAGGACGTCATCGTGATGCCCGTGTCGCGCGAACTCGCGCAGAAGAGCAGGGTGCCCGAGGTGGCCGACTTCCCCGTGCGCTACCGCGACCTGACCGAGGCGGGCTTTGACCGCCTGGTGCCCGGCGACGGTATCAACGTGAAAGTGTGGGAGCGCGGCGGCCTGGGCGTTTTTGCGGCGGATCCGTCGGGCGTGAGCGACCTGGGCAACCAGGTCGTCGATCGTTCCGGCAATGTCTCCTTCCCCATCATCGGCAAGTTCCGGGCCGAGGGCCAGACCCTCGGCCAGCTGCACGACAGCGTGGTGAAGCGTTTGAGCAAGCTGGTGTCCGGCGCCGACGTCAGCGTGACGCGCGCCGCGGACGCGCGCGGACAGGTGGTGACGGTGCAGGGCAACCTGACCAAGCCCGGCATGTATCCCATCACGCAGACGGCCCAGCGCCTGAGCAGCGCGCTGGCGCAGGCGGCGCCGGTGCAGGAGAATCCCGAGCAGATGATCATCAGCCTGCGCCGCGACAATCAGGTGGCCTCGGTGCGGCTGTCGGATATCTACCGCAACCAGAACAACGACATTCTGTTGCGGTCGGGCGATGTTATTACCGCCTACGATTCCAAGGAGTTCCTGACCGTGCTGGGCGCGGCCGGCACCCAGGGGCGCGTGGCCATCAGCAAGCGCAATTACACCGTGCTGGATGCGCTGGCAGATTCCCGCGGCCTGGACGACAAGCTGGCGGATCCGCGTTCCGTGTTCCTGTTTACGCCCGCGAAGGCCGGCGCGGAAGGCAAGCCGGACTTGCTGCCCGTGGTCTATCAGTTCGACCTGACCCGTCCGGAGCAGGTGGCGCTGGCGCGCGAATTCACGGTGCATGAAGGCCAGGCGATCTACATCTCGGACGCGCCGTTCACGCAGGTGCAGAAGGTGCTGTCGGCCTTCCGCGTCACGATGAGCGCGGGCTTCAGCGCTACGCGGGCCATCGACAGCGACTCGGGCGGCTCGTCCGGCATCTCGCAATAGCGTGTCGATGAGTAACGAGGATCGGATCAAAGGCTGGCGCTCGCGCCGGAAAAGCAGCAACTACACGGTAGGGTCCGGCGTCGCCGACTGGCGGCTGGATCCAGCCGCCCTGTTCGAGGCCAAGGCCACGCCGGCCGTCCTGCTCAAGCCGCTGCTCGCCCGCCTGCAGGGCGAGCCCCACGATTCCGTGGCGGCCCGGCGGGCGGTGTATGAGGCTGTGCAGGCGGAGCTTGAGTCTGAAATCGCGCGCAGCGAGGTCGACGAGAACGTTGCCGACTTTTCCCGGCGGCGCCTGCGCATCATCGTGCGCCTGCTTGAGCAGGATATCCGCGCGGGCGTGGAGGTTTTTGCGCCGGGCTACATGCCGGCCAAGCTGGTGGCCGAGGACGAGCGCCTGGCCGCGGCGCATGCGCGGCGCGCGGAAAGGCGCAAGCAGGACGAGGCGCGCGAGGCGCGGCGCCACGCGTCGCGCAACGATATCGCGCTGGAAATCGAGGTTGGGCGCGACGAGACGGGCGATCTGGCGATCCTGCGGGACCGGCTGCGCTTTCTGCACGGGTCGCACCCGGCGGAGATGGCCGGCAAGGCCCGCCCTGTGGGGCGCACGCTGATGGCGATGTTCATCTACCAGCTGCGCGTGATGCACGGCGAGAGCCGCATCGCGCTGGTGTGGGCGCTGGTCGGCCCCGTGGTGCTGCTGACGCTGATTTCGTCGCTGTACATCCTGATGGGCACGCACTACATCCTGGGCATGGATGTGCAGACGTTCTCGCTGTTGGGCGCGACGACCTGGATCATGTTCCGGCAGATCGCCTTCCGGAGCAGCACGGCCTACGTGTCTGCCCGCGGCCTTCTGAATTTCCAGGGCGTGACGCCGCTGATGTGCGCGCTGGTGCAGTCGCTTATCTATGTGTCGGTGTATCTGGTGGTGTTCGGGGTCCTGATCAGTGCTGGCCACGCGATCGGTCTGATCACGCTGCCGCAAAGCTGGGCGGGATTCATTCTGTTTGTTGTGCTGATGGGATGTTGTGGCGCCGCGATGGGGGTGCTGTTCGGGTCGATTGCGACCTACTGGCACTTCTTTCTTCGGCTTGCGCCGATCATTGAGCGCTTCCTGCAGATCTTTGCCGCCGTATTTTTCGTGTCGGAGCAATTTCCTGAGCAATTGCGTCCGTGGATGCTCTGGTCGCCGTTCGCGCATGGCATGCAGCTGCTGCGCTCGGTGTACTTCCAGGCGTACGAGTCGCACGACGCCAGTCTGGGTTACTTCCTGACCTCGCTGGTGTTCCTGATGGTGGTCGCGCTGATCGCCGAGCGACTGGCGCGCCCCAATGTCCAGCCGATGTGAGGTAGGAAGATGATCCATCTCAATGGCGTCACCGACGAACCCTATGCCTTCGGCAGCAGGCAGCCGCTGCTGACCAACGCCAATCTCGACATTCCGGCCGGGCGCTACGCCTTGCTGTCGCCCGCGCCGGAAATGCATCGCCAGCTGGTGGACGTGCTGTGCTGCCTGCGTCCGCCGCGCCAGGGCTTCGTCAAGCACGATGGCAACGTCTCCTGGGCGATCGGCCGGCAAGGCTTTATCCGCGGCAAGGCGAATGGCCTCTCCATGATCGACTTCGTCAGCGAAATGTACGAGATCGACCCCGACGCGACCTACGAACTGGTCGCGGACCTGATCAGCGACCCCAAATGCCTGGCTAAGCCCATGGAGCATTGGCCGCTCTACGCACGGCAGGAATTTTCGTTCGCACTGGCGCTTGCGCCGGCGTTCGACGTCTACGTGATCGAAGGGACCATTCCTTTCGAACCCTGCCGCTTCACCCGCCTCTGGCTTGCTCTGTTCGAAGAGCGGCTGGTGGGCCGGACACTCATTTTCTCCAGTTACCGCCAGAATCAGTTGGCGGACTACTGCTTCAAAGGCTTGATCTATGAACGAAGTGCGCTCAGCATCGAAGACGACCTCGACCAGTGCCTCCGCAAGTACCCCCCGCGACGATCTCGGAGCGACTCCGGCACAGGCGACGACGTCCTCGGAGGCGGCTTCGACGATGGCCAGATCGGGTTCTGAGGGCGGCTCCGAGATCGAGCGCCGGCGCAGCGAACGCCAGTCGGCCCTGCGCGAGCGCCGCCGCCATCGCTGGATCAACGCGCTGATTGTCTTGGCGCCGGTGGCGCTGGCGCTGTTCTATGTCAGCTTCGTCGCCACGCCGCGCTATGAGGCGGAATCGCGGTTTTTCGTGCAGTCGGCATCCGGCCAGCAAGGCGGCGCGGGCGCGGCGGCCAGCCTGCTTACCACCGGAAATTCGGGCGGCATGCTCGGCGGTTTCGTGGACGGTTGGGCGGTGGCCGACTTCCTGAAGTCGCGCGACAGCATGCAGCAGCTCGACAAGAAGGTCGGCCTGCGCCGCTATCTGGCGAATACCGGCCTGGACCCGCTGAATCGCCTTTCGGAAGATTCCAGCGAGGATGACCTGTATCGCGCCTATCAGGCGTCGGTGCAAGTTTCGTTCAATGCGTTGGAACAGATCGACGTGCTGCGCGTCAGCGCGTTCTCGTCGGAGGACGCTGCCACGCTGTCCAAGGCGTTGATCGGCCTGGCCGAGGAATTCGTGAGCTCGATGAACATGAAGGGCGTCGCCGACAAGCTGAAGGTGAGCGAAGAGTCGATGAAGCTGGCCGAGGAGAAGGCGCTGGCGGCTCGGGACGCGCTGACGGCATGGCGCACGACGCATGGAAACATTGACCCCACCGCCACGGTGTCGATGCTTCTGAATCTGTCGAGCCAGCTTGAAAGTGAACTCAGCAGCGCGCAGATCAATCTGGATAAGATCCGGGCGCTGGGCAACAAGGACCACTTCATGCTCAAGCCCGCCCAGACGCAGGTCGCGGCATTGAAGAAGCGGCTCGCATCCGTGCGCTACCGGTTGAGCGGAGACGGCAATACGGAAGCCAAGCAGCTCAAGTCTTACGAGGCGCTGCGCAACGCCCAGGTGTTCGCGGATTCGAACCTGACGCTGGCGCAGCAGTCGTACCAGCAGGCGATGACGGACGCGCTGCGCCTGCAGCGGTATCTGTCCATCATCGCGCAGCCGGTTCCCACGGACCGGCCCAGCAGCCCGCGCACGGGCATCCTGCTGTTGCAGGCGTTGGCGCTGGGCTTTGTGCTCATGTTCATCGCTCGCGTGGCGATGGCTTTGTTGAGGGGGCTGCGTCATGGTTGACACGGTTATCGAAAGCAGCCGGCCGGCGGCCGGCGCCGAAGCGCGGGAAGCCACCGCGCGCCTGCGTGAAGTCATTGCTCGGATCCTGGCCTCGGACGACCCCGAGCGCGATATGGCCGAGCTGGAGCCTGCGCTGCGGCAGACCCGAGACGGCTGGCGCGATGTCCGCCGGCTGCTGGTAGCGCCTTACATGCGAGAAACGCGGTTCGCGCCCGCGGTCGCCGCGCTGCGCGTGCTGATCGCTGTTTATCCCGAGCGTGCCGACGATCGCCGCCTGCTCGCCAGCGTGCTCGGCCGCATGGGCCAGTGGGATCGGGCGATCGCCGAGGCGGACGCCGCTGCCGGCATTGAGCCCGGCAATGTGGCGCTGCATGCCGCGCGGATCCAACTGCGTGTGCAGGCCGACCGCGTGGCCGAGGCGGCTGACGTCGCCCGGACGACTCTTGCGCTGGCCCGGAGCGAGCCGGGCGAAGCGCATTCCTGGATGATGGCGTTCGTGCGCAACGGCGACGCGGCCGAGGCGGCGGGCATCGCCGCCGCGCTGGATCCCGACAAACTGCCAAACGAGCGCGTTGCCACGATGGCCGTGCGCGCCCTGATGGAAGACGGCCGCAACGTGGCGGCGATCGGGCTGGGCGACGCTGCGCTGCGCGCGGGCCAAGACTGCGCGGCCCTGCGTTCATCGCTGGGGCTTGCGCACCTGCGCCGCGGCACGGAAGCGGATCGCAAGGAGCATGCGGTAGGGCATTTCGAAGCGGGGCTGAAGGCGGCGCCGGCGGACGTGAGGCTGTTGACGCTCTATGGCGAAACCCTGTTGCGCGCCGGGCGCTACAAGGAATCGGTGGCGCCGCTGGCGCGGGCCATCGAACTGGCGCCGGAACTGGAGCAGACGCGCGGTCTGTATGCACGGGCGCTGCGCTACACCATGCAGTACGACGACGCGGCGGATCAGTTGTTGAAGCTGGTGGAGAAATCCCCGGAAAAGCTGCTGTGGCAGCGCTCGGCCATCGGCGCGCTGTCGCAGGCGGGCCGCAAGGCCGAGGCGGAGGCGTTGTTCGAGCAATATGTCGCCCGGCGCGGCGCGCTGCTTCCGGGCACGTTCCAGGAAGCCCTGGCCCGCATGGAAGAAAGGCTGGATACCGCGCCCATCCCGCAGGCGCGCCTGGACTGGGCGTGGTCGATGCGCGGCGACAAGACCATTGATCGGGCGGCCTGGGAGCGCCGGGCGCGCTGGGGCCACATGATCGACCATCTGCTGTTCGACTGGCTGGAATGCCGCGAGGACGACGTCGAAGAGGCGATGCATCTGCTGGGCGAACTCGACACCGGCGAACGCTTCTTTGCGCCGCTGCTGGCGGCCGGACGCGGCGTCGTTGTCGCCACGGCGCACGTCGGCCCCATGTATGCCGGGTTGATGGCCCTGGAACTGGTGGGCATTCCGTCGCGCTGGCTGGCGACGGCGCCCAGCATCGCCCAGAGCAGCTATTCCGCCGCATTGATTTCCACCGCCGACCAGACCGAGGCGCAGGTCGCCAAGGCGTGCATGCGCGCGATCAACGGCGGCTATGTGCTGTGCCTGGCCATCGACGGCGCCGCCAATCCCGCCGCGCCGCGCACGACCTTCGAAGGGCAGGACGTCACCTATTCCAGCTTCGCGTCCCACCTGGCGCATCGCCTGGGCGTGCCGTCGGTGTTCTACGCGCCGCGCTGGGAGAATGGCCAGGTCGCCTACACGCTGGAGATGCTGCCGGCGGCCAATCCGGGCGAGGATGCCGAAGCCTATGCGCAGCGCTGGCAGAAGGCGTACTTCGAACGGCTTCGTGAACACCTGGCGAGCGCGCCGGAGAACCTGCGCCTGAGCGGCGGCATCTGGCGCCACGTCACGTCCGCGGATCGCTCCGCTCAAGAGTAGGAGCAGTCTGGATGCGTGCAGGAAAGAAGATCTCGGCCTGGCTGATGGCGCTGGCCGGCCTGTATGGCGGCGCGGCGGCGGCCAGCGGGCAGTGCGCCACGCCGGATGAACAGTGCCCCTTCGTTGCCGAATTGCTGCAGCAGCGCGAAGGCTATGGCGCCAAGGCCACCGGCGGGCTGGGCGGCAAGTTCGTCGAGGTTACCTCTGACAGGGACTCGGGGCCCGGGACGCTGCGCGCCGCCCTGAAGCAGGCCCGCAAGGGACCGACGTGGATACGCTTCGCGTCCGATATGACCATCGTCCTGGATTCCCAGTTGCGCGTGCCGTCCAATACCACCATAGACGGGCGCGGCAAACGGGTGGCGTTGATCGACGACGGCCTGGGCGTCTATGGCGTCCAGAACGTCATCCTGACGCACCTGACCATAGACGGACGCCTGAACCGGCTTACACAGGCCGTGAACGTGGCCAACAACAGCCGCGACGTATGGGTCGACCACATGGACCTGTCGCGGATGTCAGACCGTCTGCTCAACGTGAAGAACGGTTCGACCGACGTCACGATCTCGTGGACGAAGTTCCACAACTCGAACAAGGTCATGCTGCTCAACAACATTACCTCGAAGGATCTCTTTCATAACTACGACCGCGATTCGATCGCGCGCGTAACGCTGCATCACAACTATTTCTTCAACACCGTGCAGCGCAATCCCCGGGCGCAGTTCGGCACGTTCCATCTGTTCAACAACCTGGTGGAAAACTGGGATTTCTACGGCATGAGCTTCAGCCTGGAAGCCAAGGCCCTGGTCGAAGGCAACATCTTCAATAACGACGCGCAGCGCCAGTGCGTGGAGCCCGAGTTCTTTCCGACGGTGGAAGGCATCAATGTGAACTACTGCCGCTATATCCCCGTGGCGCCCAAGCGCAGCGCGCTGGAGAACGGCGAGTCGGATCGCGGCGCCTATGAAAAGCGCAAGGCCCAGCACGGCTACACCCGCGATTACAAGGCCTTCCTGCGGTTGAAGGACAACCTGTACCTTGGCGATGCGAAGCCGGTGTTGCAGGATTACCGCCCGGAGGCGGCGCCGATCCCGCCTTACTGCTACGGCTACGAGAAACCGACCAAGGAGTTGGCCGAGAAAATCCGGAAGTTCGCGGGCAATACCTCCGGGGATACCCCGCTGCCCGAGTCTCGGACGGGCGCGGGTTGCGAAAAATGATGCCCGGCAGCGTGTGAGACCCATCATTTTCAGACACGTCTGATTGTTCTCTGGCAGCAAAGGAATGAAGCTTGCTATCCGCATCTGCAGGTGCGGATTCCAGGCAGGAACGGACTGCGCGGTGGCGCCAACCGCGCGTTGTCCGAGTCCGCGCTCAATTCCTATGAGTCAGGGGTCATGTCCGATATTGTCGTTTTTGTCCGAAGCCAGTCGCGATATGGCGATCAGGTTGTCGCGTTTCCCGCGCTTTATCTGCTGAAGAAATGGTGGCCTGACAGGCGGATTCGGGTGGTGTCCCGGTATGAAGTGGGGCATTACTACACCAGCTTGCCTTGGGTTGACGAATTCGTTTGCGCCGATGCGTTCGGCGACCAGCTCAAGGCGCTTCCCAGCGGTGCGTGTGCGTCCCTGTCGCTGCACCATAGCAGCGAGCGTTTCGCGCTGATCAACCTGTTGCGCCGGCCCGCGCTGCGCATGGGTTTCAAGAACCGAAGGCTGGGCGATTGCGTGTGGACGCATTCCTACACAAAGGACATCCGCGAGTACATCGGCCTGGCCAACCTGCGGTTGCTGGAAACCCTCCGCGGGCACGACGCGCAGTCCACCGCCCGCGAGTGCTTTTCCCAGATCGCAGCGCCGTGCGAAGGCAAGGTGAAGCCGGCGGAAATCGTGTTGATTCCAGGAGGCGGATCGGGCGAATTCAAGCGGTGGTCGCTGGATCGCTACCTGGCCCTGGCAGACATGCTCCAGGCGCAGCTCGGAGGGTGCGCGGAGTTCACATTTGTTCTTGGACCCGCAGAAGCCGCCGAGCATGAACGCCTGGCGCGCATGCAGCGGCGGGATTTTCGTCTGGCGTTCTGCCGGCCGGTGGCCGAGTTGGCGGCGCTGATGCAGCACGCACGCTTGATCGTTTCAAACGACTGTGGCCCATCCCACATTGCACAGGGCGTCTGCGTGCCTTACGTAGGCGTGTTCAATGATTCCAATCCGGAGTGGTTCTGGGCCCGTGAGTACACCCGGGCAGTCGTGCCGCAAGACGTATCGGCCGGCATCAATTCAATCCCTGCGGATCGCGTTTTCCAGGCCTGCCTGGCCGTGCTTGAGGAGCCGCTGCTATCCGATTATGCGAGCGTCGACGCGGTCGGCATCTGGTGATCAGGGCATTTCCGCTACCTTTCCCGCATGTAGAAAAGCCACCCGAAGGTGGCTGTTTTCACGCTTGCGGGCGGGGTGAACCCGCTACCCCGCCCGGGCGCGTCATCAGACGCCTAGCGGTCCGCCGTCGGCGCGCTGGATCACCACCGTCGACGAACGCGCGCGCACGGTGCCCGTGGTGGCGGTCGTCGCATCGTCCGTATCGTAGGCCGGCCAGTTCACCGGGTGCTGGATGTTCAGGAAGATGGTGGTGTAGTCCGGCGTGAAGGCAAAGCCGGTGACTTCGGCCTCGTTCGGGCCGACGAAGAAGCGGCGCAGGTCGGCCTGGTTGGTCGCGTTGATCGCGGGGCCGGTGCCCGTGCTGTCGGCCAGCGCGCCCGGGATCACGGCCAGCATCTGGTCGTTGGTCGCCTTGGCCACGTTGTTGTTGCGGCCGCCGTCGATGCCGTTGTCGGTCTGGATCCACAGGATGCCGCGCGGATCGAAGCCCAGGCCGTCGGGGCTGGCCAGCTGGTTCAGCGTGGTCAGGCCGGAACGGTTGGTGTCGGCGTCGGCGCCGGCATCGGAGCCGAACACGAAGATGTCCCACTTGAACTTGGTCGAGCCGGGCTCGTCGTGCCAGCGCACGATGTGGCCGTTGACGTTGTTCAGGCGCGGGTTGGGCGGGTTGGTTCCCTTGCCGGCATTGCGGCTGCTGTTGTTCGTCAGCGTCAGGTAGATGTCGCCGTTGGTCGGGTGCGTGGCCGTCCATTCGGGGCGGTCCATCGGCGTGGCGCCGACGAAGTCGGCCGCGCCGCGCGTGTTGATGATGATGTTCTCGAGGCTGCCGAATTCATCGGCCAGCGTGCGGCCGCCCGCGCCAACGGTGGCGCCGGTCAGGGCGATCCATTCGCCCGTGCCGTCGGCGTCGAAGCGCGCAACGTACAGCGTGCCCTTGTCGAGATACTTGGCGCCGACAGCGAGGCGGTCGGTGCGTTCGGCGTCCTTCGGATCCCACACGGCTTCCGAGACGAAGCGGTAGATGTATTCGAAGCGCGAATCGTCGCCGCTGTAGAAGGCCAGGGGCTTGCCGGCTTCCGGCTTGCCGTAGGCGCAGCCCTCATGGGCGAAGCGGCCCATCGCGGTGCGCTTGGTGGCGATGCTGTTTTCGTCGAACGGATCAATCTCAACCAGATAGCCGAAGCCGTTGACTTCGTTGCGCCAGTCCTGCGTGAAGTCGGCGCCGCTTTCGGTGACGTTGAAGCGCGCGAATTCGCCCTGGACTTCCAGCGGATCGGCGGCGCCCGTTTCCCAAAGGTAGCGGCCTACGTCGTCGGACACGCCTACGCGCAACTGCTCGCGCGGCTGGGTGCCCGTGTTCACGAAGCAGGCGGCCCAGTTTTCTTCAGCGGTGATGTAGGTGCCCCAGGGCGTGTAGCCGTTGCCGCAATTGTTGTTGGTGCCGCGCACCATCGTGCCGTTGGGTGAGTACGGGGTCTTGACCCAGTCCGTGCCGCCCACCGGACCGGCCAGCTTCATGGGCGTTGCCGACGTGAAGCGGCGGTTGTAGCGGGAGTTGTGGACGATGTTCCAGCGGCCGTTCTCGCGGCGCACGTGCAGGATTGCCACGCCATGCGCGTTGATTTCCTTGCGGATTTCCTCGATGGGACGCTTGCCGGCCACGAGGGTCGCGCCGGTGGGGTGCAACGTCTTCTGATCAATGTATTCGTGGTTGACCGCCAGCAGGCCTTCGGTGGAGCTGCCGTTGATCGGGAAATAATGCATGCCGTCATGGTGCATGCCGGTGGAATTGAGCAGGTCCGCCGAGGTGTTGTTGCCGTTGCGGTCCCAGGGATTGGCGTTGTCGTTGAATGGCGTGCCCCACGGGGCGAACACGTGGGCGATGTAGCCGGCGGGGACGACGCAGGCGTCGGTCATCGACGTGGGCAGGGACTCGAAGCCCAGCTTGACCGGGGCCGCGGGCTGTTCGCCGGGCACTTCCGGCGTGGGGTTCGGGTTGCCGCCATCCACGGCGTCGTCATCGTCATCGCTGCTATTACAGCCGGCAAGGCCCAGGCTGGTCATCGTCGCGAAGGCGGCGGCGATGCCGCCGCGCATGACCATGCGGCGGGACATGTTCTTTTCCAGAATCTCGCTGAAGGGGCTGCTCTGGCTGGGGTTGCGGACGGTCTTGTCGGAGATGGACTTGCTCATTTGAACTCCTGGCGTTGGGTCTGTGCCCGATGGGGACGAGCAATACTAGAAGTCCGAAGTGAAAGGTTAATGACAGATGACTGAAACTCCGCGTGGTTCCAACTGCATGTCAAAAACAAAAGGCTGACGCCGTTTTCGCGGCGTCAGCCTTGGCGGCGTGGGAGCGAGAGCGCGGCTAGCGGTTCTCGTCGTCCAGGGTCAGGCCGCCGCCTTTCATGATGCCTTGGGCGATCTCCTCGGCCGACTTGCCGGCAAAGCCATGTTCGCCGGCCGTGATGCGCAGGCTGTCTCCTTCGAGCGGACTCATCAAGGTGGCCGAGGACAACAGGATGCCGTTCGAGCGGAACTGGATGCGCTTGCCTACGCGGTCTCGGGTGAAATCGGCCAGCGCCTTCGTGCTGTCGGGCTTGAGCTTGATGTCGACGACGCGGGCGTTGGTGTGCGGATCGGCGCCGGGGGTGGCCTGCTCGACCTGCAGCACGACCGACTCGGCATGCGCGGCCAAGGGCAGGAGGACGGCGATCGCTGCCGTCCATGCGGCGTGTCTCAATGAGGGCATGGTGAACTCCTTCTGATAGACCGCCTCCATCCTAGCCGATGTCGCGCCTGCACCCTGCGCCGCCTGGCGAGCAAAGCGCCGCGGTCCCCGCCGGCAAGGGGAGAGGCTGCCGCAGTCAATGGATAATGGTTATCATTGCCATTTTCTGGCATCCGCGCCAGGCAGCAAAAACTTGGGGATCCATGCCATGTCCAGCAGCGATGCGAGTTTGCACCGCCAGGCGGAGACGCTCTATGCCGAACATCACTCCTGGCTGGCGGGCTGGTTGCGTCGACGCATGGGCGGGGAGGAGGCGGCCGCCGATCTGGCGCAGGATACGTTCGTCCGCATTCTGACGGCCAGGGAGACGCCGGCCTTGCTGGAGCCCAAGGCGTTTTTGGCGACAATCGCGCGTCGCCTGCTGGCAAACCACTACCGGCGGGAAGCGATCGAGCGTGCTTATCTGGATACCCTTGCCAGCCTGCCCGAGACGCTCGCGCCCAGCCCCGAGGAACGCCGGCAGGTGCTGGAGACGCTGTGCGCGATCGACAGGGCCCTGGACGCCTTGCCGGCCAAGGCGCGCGAGGCATTCCTGCTGGCGCAGCTGGAAGGAATGAAGTACGAAGACATCGCATTGCGCTTGGGCGTGACGACGCGCACAGTAGGCAATTACATGGTGCGCGCCGTGCAGGCGTGCTTTTTTGCCCAGGAACATTCCGCATGAGCCGCCAGGCCCCCGGTACGATGTACGCGGGCGGCTTGCCCCTGGCGCCGCGGGTGGCGCAAGAGGCCTCGCGCTGGTACGTGCTTTTCCTGTCCGGCGCGCAGACCGAGGAAGACAAGCGCGCCTGGCGGGACTGGAGGGCCGCCGATCCCGACCACGAACGCGCTTGGGCCCATCTGGCGCTTGCCGACGCGCGGATGCGCGACCTGCCGGCAAAGGCCGCCTATGAAGCGCTGTCGGCCGGACGCCACCAGAAGGGCCGGCGCAAGGTTCTGTTTGCGGCCGCCTTTGCGGCAACGTGCATCGGTCCGGCGCTCTGGGCTGCCGACAGGAATCGCTGGCTGCGTATTTCGCCGGACTACGCCACCGGCGTGGGCGAGCGGCGCGACGCGGTCCTGGAGGATGGAACCCGGATCACGCTCAACACGGATACGCGTGTTGATGCCAGCTTCGAGGCGGGAGCGCGCATCCTGAGCCTGCGGCGCGGGGAACTTCTGGTCGCCACGGGCCGCGCGCCGGGCTACGCCGCCATGCCGTTCCGTGTCGATACCGCCTTTGGCCGCATAACGGCGCGGGGCACGCGCTTTGCGGTGCGCCTGCGGGCCGATGCCGTACATGTCGCGCTGCTTGAGGGCGCGGTGGAAATACAACCTTCGGAGCGTGCCGGCGCCGCCCTGACGCTGGCGCCAGGACAGACCGCGCGATGCACCCGGCAGCGGGTAGACCTGGCCGGTCCAGTGGGCGCTGGCGACACGGCCTGGCTACGGGGGGAGCTGGCCGCCGACGACATGCCGCTGGCCCTGTTCCTGGAGGAACTGAGCCGATACCGGCCCGGTGTGATTTCGTGCGACGAGCGTGCTGGCCGCCTGAGGGTCTCCGGCCTGTTTCCCCTGGAAGACACGGACAGGGTGCTGGACGCGGTGGGCCGGCTGTTGAAGGTCGGCATTACTCGCCGCACGCCGTATTGGGTCGTGGTCTCTGCCCCGGCCTGAGCCTGGGGGACGCGAGCCTTACAAAAAAAATCCGCGGGCCTTTCCGGTTTTGGCTTTTCGCGTGTCCTCCTTGGTGAACAGGACCGAAATTCAACATACCGACATCGGAAAACATGGCCAGCATGAGACGCGACGGCTTGCGCGCGACTCGTCCCCGCAAGAGGACGGGCGGGCACACCTGGGCCTTCGCGGCGGTGCTGGCGCTGGCGGCGCTGGCGGGGAAGTCCGTCGCCGCGCTGGATGCGCCGGCGGCGCGCGCCAGCCTCAGCCAGCCCTACGCGGTGCCGGCTGGCTCGTTGGTGAGCGTGTTGCAGCGGATCGCCAGCGAGGCCGGCGTGCTGGTCTACTTCGACCCAGCGCTCACGCGCGACCTTTCCAGCGATGGCCTTAATGGTCGCTACACCGTCGAGCAGGCGTTTGAGCAAGTGCTTTCCGCCCATGGCCTTGAGGCGCGTCAGGACCTGCCCGGGAGCTATCAGGTTCTGCCGGCGTGGACGCCTTCAGCCGAGTTGCTGCCCCTGACCCGGGTGGAGGGCGCGGCGGTCGGCGCCGATGGCTTCGTGGCGCGCTCCGCCACGGCCGCCACCAAGACCGCGACCCCGATCAATCGAATTCCGCAGTCCGTGTCCGTGGTGACGGCCCAGGAAATGCAGGCCCGTGCCGCGCGCACGGTGACACAGGCCCTGCAGTACACGCCCGGGGTGCAGGTCAATAACTTCGGCAGCAACGAGGTGCGCAACGACTGGCTTGTGCTGCGCGGCTTCGACGCGAAGCTGACGGGCGATTACCGCGACGGCCTGAGCCAGATGCCTTACGACCAGATCCGCGCGCGCGTGCCCGCTTACGCGCTGGAGAGCATCGAGGCGGTGCGCGGGCCTTCTTCTTCGTTGTATGGGCAGGTGGCGCCGGGCGGCATCGTCAATCGGGTGACCAAGCGCCCGACGGATGTGGAACTGCGGGAAATAGCGGTGCAGGCCGGGTCTTTCGACAATCGCCAGGCTTTTCTGGATCTGGGCGGCGCCGCTGGCGAGCGCGGCCGCGCCAGTTACCGGCTGACCGCCACGCTGCGGGATGCCGGCACGCAGGACAAGTATGACGATGGCCACCGCTACCGCGACGACCTGGCATATGTCGCGCCGGCATTCCGATGGGGCGGCGCGGATACGTCGCTGACCGTTCTGGCGCATTACCAGCGCGACCGCAACGATGGCGAGTCGCGCGCCTACTACCCGACGCGGACGCTGGTGGGCGACTACGGCTATGACCGGAACGAGCGTGACTTCCACAGCGTGGGCTACCTTTTCGAGCATCGCATCGGCGATGCTTGGATGGTCCGGCAGAACGCGCGCTATCAGTCCGGCAGCGCGACACTTCGCAACCTTTATCCGTTGGCGCTCGGCGGCGACGGGCGCACGCTCGCCCGCATGCAGCTTGCGGCGCGCGAACGCGCCGACGGCGTGGCGGTGGATACTCAGATCGAAGGCGTTATCGAAGGCGCAGGCCTTCGGCACACCGTGCTGGCTGGGCTGGACTACCGCAGACTGACGGGCCGCCAGGAGTATCGCCAGGCCGCGGCGCCCGCGCTGGATATCGAAAATCCGGTTTACAACCAGCCGATCGCCATGCCCGGTGCGGATCAGGCCATCCTGGACCTGCGCCAGGTCAGTACGCAAATGGGCCTGTACCTGCAGGACCAGATCCAGGCAGGCGACTGGACGCTGACGCTGGGCGTGCGCCACGACCGCCTGGCCGACGAGACGGACGATCATCTGGCGGGAACCCGTGTCCGCGCACGCGACGACGCGTTGACCTGGCGGGCGGGCGTCTCCTATGCCTTCGCTTCAGGCGCCGCGCCCTACGCCAGTTATGCCACGGGCTTTCTGCCGCAACCCGGAACCGACTTTGGCGGATCGCCGTTTTCTCCGGCGGAATCTAGGCAGGTCGAGGCGGGAATGAAGTATCAGCCCCCGGACTCGCGGGACCTTTATACGCTCGCGGTCTTCGATCTGAATCAGCGCAATGCGCTGTCTGCCGATCCGGATCCGGCGCATGCGGGCTTCAGCGTGCAGTCGGGGCGCCTGCGATCCCGGGGCCTCGAACTCGAGGCCAAGATCAGCGCGCGCGAGGGCTGGGACCTGGTGGCCGCCTACACGTACAACCTCGTCACCAACGAATCCAGCAACGACGGCGGGCAGGGCAAGACGCCCATCGTCACACCGCGCCACATGGCGGCGCTTTGGGTGGGTCACCGGTTCTCGCGCGGGGCCCTGGCCGGCTGGCAGGCCGGCTTGGGGGCGCGCTACATCGGGTCGACCTACGTGGATGTGGCGAACACGATGAAGAACCGCGGCGCCACGGTGTTTGACGCCCAGCTGGCCTATGACGCGGGCGCCTGGCGCTTCTCCGTCGACGCAATGAATCTGTTCAATCAAGAAGCCGTGGTCTGCCGAAACGACCGCGTCAATTGCCGCTATGGCGTCGAACGCACGGTGCTTGCCGCCGTGGCGTACCGCTATTGAGCCTGCCGCGACGGCAACTTCCGCATTGCAAGGGAATCGCCGCAGCCGGGTCGGCCGCGGGGCCCAGAAAAGAGGAGAGGCATCATGCCGCACGCGGCCTGCGCCAGGGATACCCTGGCCGCCCTGTATCAGACGCACCGCCGGCAGCTGCTGCATACGGCGGCGCGCATACTCGGATCAAGAGACCTGGCAGACGATGTGGTGCAGGACGCCTATCTGAAACTGCTTGAGCGTCCCGCGCCGGAAGACCTGCGCGAGCCGGTGGCCTATTTGTTCCAGACCGTCCGCCACCTCGCCATCGACTACCTGCGGCGGCGCGCCCTGGAGTCGCGCCTGTTCGCGGGGCATGATGGCGTGGAGCATGCGGTGTCGAACGCGGTGGCGGAGGACGCGGCGGTAAGTCACCAGGCGCTGGCGCTCGCGGCGCAAGCCCTGGCCAGGATGTCCTCGCGCACGCGCCGGGCGTTCGAACTGCATCGGTTCGAAGGTTGCTCGCAACGGGATGTGGCGCGCGAGCTCGGCGTGTCGGCCACGCTGGTCAACTTCATGATCCGCGACGCCGATGCCGAGCTGAGCCCCTGCAGAGAATATCTGTTGCCTGGATAGTCCGGGCAGCCGCCCGCCGTCGCGCTGGCGCCGGCGGGCGGTTCGGCTGCTACCAGCGGTAGGCGACGGATGCGATCACCGTCCGCTCAAGGCCATAGCGGCAGTTCAGCGTGTTGTTGCGGCAAACGATGGTTTCCCGGTTGAAGAGGTTGGTCGCATCAACCGCGAACCGCCAGCCATCCACCTGGTAATGCACGCCGGCATCCACCATGAACGAGGATCCGTTCTCGATGGTGTTGGCCACGTTGACGTAGGTCTTGCCGATGTAGCGCACGCCCGCGCCGAAGCCCAGGCCCTTGAAGACCGTGTCGGGCAAGGTGTAGTTCATCCACGCCGAAGCCATGTGGCGCGGCGTGACGATGGGCGTGTTGCCCTCTTCCGCCGGGTTATTGCTCTTATTCACCTTGACGTCGTTCAATGTGTACGACGCAATCAGGTCGAGGCCGCGCGTCAGGTTCGCCTTGCCCTCCAGCTCGATGCCTCGCGATCCGATTTCCCCCGTCTGGACGCTGAAGTTCGTGTTGCGCGGATCCGGCGTCAGCGCGTTGCGCTGCGTCAGGTCGAACACCGAGATCGCAACCAGGCTGTTGGATCCGGGAGGCTGGTACTTCACGCCGAACTCGTACTGCTCTCCCCGGGTTGGCTTGAACGGCGTGCTGTCCATGCTGACGCCGCTCTGCGGCAGGAACGACGTTGAGTAGCTGACGTAGGGCGTGACGCCGGAATCAAAGAGGTAGGCCAGGCCAAGGCGGCCGGTGAAGGCCGTGTCGCGCTGCTCGACAGTGGTGTCCGTGAGGCGGTTGCGGCTGGATCCGCGCGCCCAGTCCTGCCGGCCGCCCAGGGTCACGACCACCTTGTCGACCCTGATCTGATCCTGCACGTAAACGCCCAGCTGCCGGTTCACGTCTTTCTGGTCGATGATGGTGTTTGCCGCGGATGGGTACGGGATATTCTGGCCGTAGACCGGATTATCCAGATCCAGATCGGGCGCCATGCCTTGGCGATACCACTGCTGGCCGTCCTGGAACTTGTAGTCCAGGCCCGCCAGCAAAGTGTGCGAGACGCGTCCCAGCTGGAACCGGTACTCCGCCTGGTTGTCGATCACGACGCCGTCGGCGCTTTCCTTGGAGACCAGCGCGTAGCGCTGAATGGTGTGTCCGTCCGGCCGCAGGCGCAGATTGTAGAGATCGCGCTGGTCCAGTTTTCCGTATTGGTAGCGCGCATTCTGGCGCAGCGTCAGCGCGTTGTTGTAGCGGTGTTCCAGCAAATAGCCGATGGCGTACTGCCTGCGGTCATACCTGTTGAAGTCGTAGTCCCCGACCGGCACATGCGTGGGATACACAGGGCGCGACTCGCCATCTGTGCGATCGCGCTGGAAGTTGGTCAGCAGCGTCAGCGACGTGTCGGCGTTCGGCCGCCAGGTGAAGGCGGGAGCGATGTAGGCCAGGTCGTCCGGATAGCGGTGGCTGGAATCGTATTTGACCTGGGTGCCCGCATCGCGCAGGATGCCGGTCATGCGGTACAGGTACTTTCCGTCCTGGTCGATCGGTCCGCCTATGTCGAACGCGGCCTGGCGCCGGTCGAAGTTGCCGGCCTGCAGCACGACCTCGCCGAACGCCTCGTCGGTCGGACGCTTCGTAATGCGATTCACCAGCCCGCCCGGCGCCACCTGGCCGTACAGCACGGACGATGGACCGCGGATGACTTCCACGCGCTCCAGCGCATAGGGGTCGGTACGGGCCCGGATCTGGTCGTAGGGAAGCTGGCTGAGGCCGTCGCGGAAGTCTCCGGTCAGCTTGGCATCGAAGCCGCGCAGCACGATCCAGTCGTTGCGGACTTCCGCGCCGCCGAAGTTCGTGATCTGCACGCCCGGCACGTACTGAATTGCCTGTGAGACCGTCTGCACGGCGCGATCCCGCATTTCCTCGGCCCCCACGACGGAGACCGACTGAGGGATCTCCAGCAGCGGCGTCGCGGTCTTGCTGCCGGTGGTGGTTTCGCGTGCCACATAGCCCTGGATCGGACCCGTGGCCGCGTTATCCGGTGCGTCGCCGCGGACGTTGATGGAAGGCAGCGTTTGCACGCCCTGCGTGTTGGGAGGGGCTGGCTGCGCATGCGTGGGCGCGGCCAGCGCCAGGCCGAGCAGCAGCGGGTAGCGCCTTTGGCGCATGCGCGCTCGCGGCGCGATCTTGGAAGTTGTCATCGGACGGTCGGGTAAGGGTGGGCCTCGTCGGCGGAGCGGATCGCGTGCGCGCGGCAGCAGATCCAAGTCCTATTGCTAGACGAACGAGGGGCCTGTCCGTTTAAGCCCGAAGCGATGGTTGCCTGATTGGCGGCCGGGACCGGCGCTGCGCGGTCCCCGACACTCAGGGCTGGGCTGGCGGCCGCACGCCCAGCGCCCGCATCCACGGCGTGTCCGGCAATCCCTGGATGGGCGGCATGCCGGGCTGCGGAAAGCCCGGCGGATTGCGCACGGCGTCCTGCAGCACCGCTGTCCACTCGCGCGGATCGACGGGTTCGCCCATGCGCACCTTCAGGTCCAGCAGGTCCAGCGCGGCGCGGCGATGGCCGGCCTCGGCGGCGGCGCGGAACAGCCGCTCGGCCGCGTTGTAGTTCTTGGGAACGCCCCGGCCCATCCCGGTAAGCTCGCCCAGGTAGGTTTGCGCGGGCGCGAAGCCCTGGTCGGCCGCCCGCTGGTACCAGAGGGCGGCGGTCTGGTAGTTCTGTTCCACGTGGTCGCCGTTTTCGGCGACCAGCCCCAATGTGGTCATGGCCACGACGTCGCCGGCCCTGGCGCGCGCGACCAGAGATTCGAGCCGCGGTTCGTCCAGATATTGCGCACCGCGCTCGATCTCGTATTCCCACGCGCTCATGCGGGCCTTGATCAGGTCGCGTCCCAGCGTGGGCGAGGGGCCCCTGCCAGGCTGTGGAGGCTGGCCGCCGGGCGTTGCGGGCGTCTGGCCGTCGGCCAGGCTGGTGAAGGTGACGGCGCCGACGAGGCTGCTCGCGTAATGCGGGACCTGCCGGTACGCGGTGGCGACCTGCACATCGCCCGTCAGTTGCTTGAAGAAGTTTTCCACGGGCGCCGACGCGGGCAGCGTGTCCAGTCCTTGCGCGAAATAAAAGGCGTAGGGACTGTGGCGAGGGCCGTCGCGGCCAAAGCCGTCCTCGGCCGTTGCGCCGGGCTGCGTCGAGAATGCGATCAGTTCGCCGCCCGCCGGGACGGTATGGACCAGCCCGGCCGCCGGGGCGCCGCGCGTCAGATTGGTGCGGCAGGCGTCCAGAACCAGCAGGCGCGCCCGGATGCCGGCGCGGCGCAGCGTCTGCGATACGCGTCGCAGGCTCAGGGAGTTCTGCTGCGCGGCGCGAATGCGCACCTCGGCCAGCGGCAACGGCAGTTCAACGCCGAACAGATAGTTCACGTCGTCCACCGCCACGGCGTGGCCGGCGAAGTAGACCAAGGCCAGGTCCGCGTCCGCGGCGCGCCCGGCGAACTCGTCGACGGCGGCTTCCATTTGCGTGGTGGTGACGTCCGTCAGCATGGCGACGTCGAAGCCGCGCTTGCGCAGGGAGTCGGCGATGAGGCGGGCGTCGTTGACGGGGTTGGTCAGGATGTTGGCGGCGACGGCGTAGCGCGCGTTGCCGATGACCAGCGCGTATTTGCGCTTAGCCGGAAGCGGCGCGGGCAGGGGTGCTGGCGTGGAGGCGTAGCTGGTCAGTGGGCGCATCGTGTCGGCGCCCAGGGCGGCCAGCGCGGCCGCGAGCAGGCGACGGCGGACGGCGAAAGCCGCCCGGGTTTTCATGGGAGCCTTGAAAGCGTTCATGGACGCGGGCACTCGCCAGCCGGTCCGGGCGTCGCGGACAGCGCGCCCAGCGCCTCGGCCGCATCGCGCAACGACGATTCGCGCGGGGCGGCCAGCAGGAAGCGGCCGTCCGCGTCGGGGCCGGCGACGATGGCCACGGCGTACTGGGCCAGCGTGTTGCGCAGCTGCCGGGCGGTGACGCCATCGGGCAGGTCCACCGTCAGCGTCGGGCAGGAGCCGCCGCCGCGGGTGAGCGTGCCGCCGGGCGCCAGTTCATCGGGCGGCGCCTGCAGCGCCAGCGTTACCGACAGCATGACGGCCAGCGCCCAGCCCATGGGCATCAGCAAACGGGAAGTCTCCGGCCACAACCAGCGCCAGAGACGGCGCCCGGCGGATTGCCGTGCAGGCGCGGGTTGCTGGCTTTGGGCCAGCGCGCGCAGGAAGGCGCTGTCGCGGCCGGCCTGTCCGATCTCGTTGTGCGCCAGTTGGCGCGCCTGCGCCAGCGCGCGCCATTCCTCGACCTCTGCCCGCAGCGCGGGATCGCGCGCCAGCTGGGCTTCAAAGGCGCGGCAGGCGTCGTCGTCCAATTCGCCGGACAGGTAGGACAGGATTCTGTCTTCAGCCATGGTCAATCCATTCCTTTGCGCGTGCAATCGGCCACGAGCTTGCGCGCGGCGTGCAGGCGGCTCTTGACGGTGGGCACATGCAGATCCTGCAGCCTGGCGATCTGTTCCATCGGCGTTTCGTCCAGGTACAGGAACATGGTGGCGCGCAGCGTATCGCTGAGCTTGTCGAGGCAGGCGCGCATGCGCCGGATCACCGACAGGTGCTCGTAGGCGCGGGCGGGATCCGCGAACGGCGAGGGATCGCTCAACGTTTCAATCTCGTCCAGGGCGTTGTCGTCCAGCAAGTCGTCTTGCGCCGGTTGCTTCCACTGCACCTCTTGCCGGATGCGGCGGTGCGCCTGGATCAGCTCATGCAGGGATCCGCGATACAGATAGCCGCCCAGCTTGCCCAGCGCCAGCTCGTGCGCCGACCAGCCTTCGGCCGGCTGGCCGGCGAGAAAGCCCTCGTCGCGGAACGTGCGGGCCTGCAGGAATTTCATCAGCGCATTGTTGAAGGCGTCCACCACGCCGTCCGGCGAGGCGTTGAAGAATTTCTTGCGCAGCTTGAGCGTGATGTGCTGTTCGGCCTTGTTGCGGAAGTCCAGCGCATAGCGGGGATCGGCATGCAGGATGCGCAGCAGCGCGTCGACGTTGTTGATGACGTAACGCTTGGGATCTAGCGTGTTCATGGTGAGGATTCTGGTGGCCGGACCCGTCGCAGCGCGCAGGCCCGGCGACGCGAAGGCGCCGCAGCCTGCCCGGGCGAGGGCAGCGGAACCTTAGCCGCGCAGGGCCGGAAAATCAAGCGCGGCGGCGCAGGACGAAGATGCCGCGGACGGCCAGGCCCAGGGCGATCGCCAGCGACAGATAGAGGCCCAGGCCAAAGCTCAGGCTGCTCCAGATGGTCGATGCCATGTCCTGCGCCATGCTGCGGCTGGCGCGCGAGCTGCCCAGGAAGCCCGCCAATTGGCGGCTGGCGCTCATCAGTTCGCGCACCTGGGCGATGACGCCCGCCAGCGCGATGCCCCACAGCGCCAGCGGCGCGAAGTAGCCGAGGCTTGCGGCGCGCCGCGGCAGCAGCGATGGCAGCAGGGGGCCGGCGACGGCAAGCAGCCACAGCAGCGCATACCAGCCGGCGCCCGAGCCCCGGCCGACCATCGCCCCTTGCACGTCGCCGCTATTGAGCAGGCGCAGCAGTTCATAGAAACTCAGGCTGGCGTGAGATCCCATCATGCGCACGGTAATCGCCGACAGCACGGTGGTGGCCAACAGGAACAGCAGTGCGGCGATGCCGTCGCCACGGTGGATGCGGGCGCCATGGGTCTTTGCCAGTGCCAGCACGTCGCGCAATTCTTTTCCTTGCATGGGGATTCCTTTTCGGGTTGGGAAGGCGGATGCCTGCATGAAGGACTACGCGTGGCCGCCAAAAAGGTTTGATATATTTCCGGCGTTTTTTTCCGAACCTTTTCCGGACCGGAACGTAGCGATAGGCAAGGGCGCGGATTTTCCCGCCGCCTTCCAACCCCACGGAGAATCCAAACATGTCCAACACCACCCCGCTCGCCGCTCTTTATCAACGTGTCGTCCAGGAAGAGCTGGGCCTGGTTGCACAGGTGGATGAAGACGGCGACGTGCTGTTCCGCCATCCCGATCTGGGCACCATGTACTTCAGCCTGACCGAGAAAGATCCGGAGTTCATGCGTCTGATCTACCCGAACTTCGTCTCTGCCGAAGAGCTGGGCATGAGCAAGGACACCCTGCTGGAGGTGCTCAATACCGTCAACCACCGCTGCAAGGCCGTCAAGCTGACCCTTCCGCAAGGAGGCGGCGACGCGGCCAGCCGCGTGTCGGCGGCGATCGAGGCCGTTATCGCCGCAGCGGACCAGTTGCCGTCCGAAGACCTGCTGCGCGGCATTCTTGCGCGCTGCGTTTCCGCCATCCGTCATGGCGCCCGCGAGCTGCTCAAGGAGGCGCTCGAGCTGAAGGAGGGCGCCGCGCGATCGGCGGATTGAACGATCCGCCGCGCGGCGGCGGTCACGCGCGGCCGGGGCGGCGCTTTGCGCCTACACTTGCCCCTTGCCTCGTCCAATCTCCATGGAACCCACGATGACCGCTCGCGCCGCCTGCTTTCTGACCCTGATGATCCTGGCGGGCGCGGCCCATGCCGGTTCCGCGCCGGCGTCGCTGTCCTGCGTGTCGGAAAGCGGCAAGGTGGCGCTGGCTGGCGTCATCCCCTCGCCGTCGTCGGATGAACTGGCGCTGACGTTGACCTACGTCAAGTCCACGCTGAAGTTCACGTCCGACAATTCGCCCGGCTACGTGGTGGCGAATTTTCCGCAGTCGGTATTCACACTGATCGCGCCGTACGACGGCCAGGCGCTGACCCTATACGCGCTGCCGTCCACGGTGGCGGTGAAAAAGAATGCGGACGGCGATATGGCGGGGGCTTTCCAGGCCAGGCTGCTGGCTCCGCGTCCCGGCGGCAAGGAGGCCAGCGGCTACGCCACGCCGCTGCAGGCCACGCTGAACTGCGACTACAAGTATTCGCTGTAGCGGCAAGCGCGGCGGCGCTCAGTGGGCAACAGGCTGCCGGGTGATGACAAATGACTTGACGCGGTGGGCAATTGAATTTGCCGCAGCGTTCATGCAGGCCGGAGTCTGAGATTACGCAAGTGCGTACAGAATCCGGCCTTTTTTCCGGCATAGTTTGTGACGGCCTGGATCGGCCGGGTTCCGTCGCGAAGGCAGCATGGCTACACAATCGCAGTTTCCAGACCCTACGCGCGTGATTGCGCCACTATTCGCCGCAATTGCTGGACATCCTGGCGGCCATTACCGCCAGCGCGCCCCTGCTTGCCTACGGCCCGTAAAACGGGGACGCCTAAGCCGTCGCGTCGCGTGGCGCGCAGCATCTGGTCACGTCCTTGCCCATTGTGGCTTTCGGCGTCTTTCGCTACATCTATCAACTGTACTGAGGCGGGTCGGGCGGGAAGCCCCTGCCGGGATCTGCTCGCCGGCAGCCAGATTCGCATCGTGGTGCTGGTCCGGGTGGCGGTAGTGGTTCTACTTGTGGGGACGTGAACATGGCATATCTGTGGCTGATCCTCAGCGGGGCCTGCAGCGTGGCGGCCAGCGTGGCGCTCAAGGCCGCAGGCGCCGGTTCGGCGCAGGCGACCCTGACGGCGCAGGCGCTCCCCTACCTGGGCGCGGTCGGCGCATACGGGCTGGGCTTCGCCCTCTACGCGCTGGCGCTGCGCCAGCTCGACTTGACCCTGGCCTACCCGCTCATGGTGGCGTGTGCGATCGTGGGCGTTTTTCTCTACGGCCTGGTGTCGGGCGCGGAATCCATCTCCGCCATGCGGATGGCGGGGGCGGCCTGCATCGCGGTCGGCGTCTTCCTGATGTCCCGATAGGGCGCGCGAGCAATCCATGAAACGCTTCTTCAGCAGTGCGGGCTATCGCTGGTTCCTGTTGTCCTGCGCCTATGTCGTGGTCGCGGCCGCCGTGATCAATGGCTTCTACACGAAATGGCGGCTCAATGATGGCCATCCGGCGTTGGGGCTGTCGCAGATGGTCGAAGGCACGGCCCATCGCCCCTACGTCTATCGCCAGTTGGTGCCGGCGTTGGCCAACGGCATCCAGGCGTTGCTGCCGCAGGCGACCGTGGCGCGCCTGTCCGAACGCCTGTCCGAACCGCGGCGCGTGAACAGCAGGTCGGGCCTGGCAATGCGCTATCCGGCTTCGGAAGCGCTGTCGCCCGCCGTCACCCTGCGCTACCACCTGGTCTACTACCTGACGTTCCTGGCCCTGCTGGCGGCGTTGTTCGTTATGCGGCGCGTATGCCTGCAAGCCGGGGCACCCGCGGCGTCCGCGACGGCTGCGCCCGCGGTGTTCGCGCTGATGCTGCCATTTTTCCTGACCGGAGGCGGCTATTTCTACGATTTCGTCGAGGTGCTTTTCATGATGAGCGCCATCGTGCTGGCGATGGGCGTCTCGCGTGGAACGCCGCTGCGCCTTGCTGCCCTGCTGGCGCTGGCGGGCCTGGCGGCCTGGAACAAGGAAGCCTTCCTCTTTTTCACGCCGGCCCTGTACCCGCTGCTGCGCCGCAATCTGTCGCGAATTCAGGCGGCCGGGCTGGTGACGCTGCTGATGTTCATCTGCGGCTGCGTGTATCTGGCGCTTCGCACGCGCTATGCGGGCAATCCCGGATCGACCGCGGATTTTCAGCTTTGGGACAACTTGCGCTTCTACGTCGACCCGGGCAATTGGCTGCGCACGGAAAACACCTACGGCGTGCTGTTGCCGCGTAGTTTTAGCCTGGTGGGCCTGCTGGCGTTTGCCGGCATCGCCGTCAACGGCTGGACGCGCCTGGCGCCGGCCCTGCGCCGGCACGCGAAGCTGGTGCTGGCCATCAACCTGCCGCTGTTCGTGCTGTTCTGCTCGCCCGGCGAAATGCGCAACCTGAGCATGCTGTATCCGTCCCTGTTGTGCCTGCTGGCGCTCGCACTGGCCAAATGGATGGCGCCGCAGTCCGGCGCGAATCCCGGCGCAACCCTGGAAGTTCGATGATCCGTTTTTTCAATAGCGTGGGCTACCGCCGCTTCCTGTTGGCCCTGCTTTACGTGATGGTCGCCGCCGCGGCGTTCAATGGGTTCTATACGAAGTGGCGATTGAACGACGGCCGCGCCCCGCAATCGCTGGCTTCGATGGTGGACGGCACGGCATACCGGCCCTATGTCTACCGGCAATTCGCGCCTGCTATCGCCAATGGCATACAGGCCCTGCTGCCAGCAGCGACGGTCGAACGCCTCTCCGAGCGGCTGGCGGACCCGCGGCGCGTGAACAGCCGGTCGGGGCTGGCGATGCGCTACCCGGCCTCCGAGGCCATGCTGGCGCCGGTCACGCTGCGCTATCACATCGTCTATTACCTGACTTTCCTGGCACTGCTCGGGTCTCTGTTCGCGATGCGCGCGCTGTGCCTGAGGGCGGGGGCAAGCGCGCCGGCGGCAACGGCCGCGCCCCTGGTCGTCGCCTTGCTGCTGCCGTTCTACCTGACCGAAGGCGGCTACTTCTACGATTTCTTCGAATTGCTGTTCATGGCCTGTGCGATGCTGCTGGCCTGGCGCATTCCCGTGGAAGCGCCGGTCCGCGCGGCGGCGCGCCTGGGCTTGCTGGCCATCGTTGCCGCCATCGCTAGCTGGAACAAGGAGGCATTCTTCTTCTTCGCGGCGACGCTGTATCCGATCCTGCGGCTGAGCCTGTCGCGGATCAAGGCGGCTGGCGTCGTGGGCATTCTGGTGTTCATCTGCGGCTGCGTGTATCTGGCGCTGCGCGTGCGCTACGCGGGCAACCCTGGCGGTACGGTTAGTTTTCAGCCGGGCGCGAATCTGATCTATTTCCTGGACCCGGGCAATTGGTTCCGCACAGAAAGCACCTACGGTATCGCGCTGCCCAAGGGCTTGAGCGCCGTGATGGTGCTGATGATCGCGGGCGTGGCCGCCACGGGCTGGGGCCGTCTGCCGGCGGCATTCCGCCTGCACGTGCTGGCGGCCCTGGCCGTCAATGTTCAGTTGTTCCTGCTGTTTGCCGCCGAGGGCGAGGCGCGCAATCTCAGCATGCTGTATCCCTCGCTGCTGGTCCTGATGGCGATGGCCCTGACGGCGTGGATGAAGGTTGCCGCGCCTTTCGCCGCGGGCAGCGCAGCAAGGGCCTAGCGGCCTGGAATTCGAGCGCTAGCCGCACGCGTTTCTCCGCAGGTTGCACCTGCGCGGCGTGCGCGCAGCGGCGGGTTTCACCTGTTCTTACGCGAGCGCAGGGATTACCCGCGAGTTTGGACTTGCCGTGGGTTATCCCTAGTTGAGTCGCGCAGCAACCCGTCGATATCCTTTGGTTAACCAGAGGGGCCAAAGAGTCTCCGGAGGAGTTTCAAACAGAGCCGGCAGTTGCTGAAAGGAACCGGATTTGCATAGCGCGCCTCCTTTGAACTCAGCCGTCGCGGCCTCGCGGGAAAAGCCATTGCGCGTGATCCCGTGGGCCACGTGGCTGCACCGCGTCTTCGTCGTCCTCATGTATGCGTTCATGCTCAGCCCCATCGTGCTGGTGGTCTGGCTGAGCTTCTTCAAAGACGCCATCCTTTACTTCCCGCCATCCGGCTACACGCTGTCCTGGTACGTGAAAGCCTGGGAGAACCCGGCGTTCGTCAATGGATTCCTGTTCAGTTTGCAGGTGTCGCTGGTGGCCGCGTTCATCGGCGTGGCGATGGGCGTGCTGGCCGCGGTCGCCATCGCCCGCTACCGCTTCCTGGGCAGCAAGGGCGTCAACACGCTGCTGCTGTCTCCGCTGCTGATTCCCGGCATCGTCGCGGGCGTGGGCATCTACCTGTTCTACCTGCGCGCCGAAGAGGTGCTGGATCAGGATCTGGTCGGCACCTTCGGCGGCTTGGTCATCGCCCACGTGTGCCTGACGATTCCCTGGACCGTGCGTCTTGTCACGGCGGGCATGGCGGGGCTGGACGGCTCCATCGAGGAAGCGGCGCGCAACCTCGGCGCCAGCGCGCCGGTGGCATTCATGCGCGTGACACTGCCGATGCTGCGGCCGTCCATCGTCGCGGCCGCGCTGTTCAGCTTCGTCGTGTCCTTTGAAAACCTGGAACTGTCGCTGTCGCTGGTGGGCCCGGGCCGGACCACGCTGCCCATCGCGATCATGCAGTACCTCGAATTCAATCTGGACCCGACCATCGCGTCGGTGGCCTCCGTGCAAATCCTGCTGTTGGGCATCATCATGCTTGTGACCGACCGCTATGTGAAACTGAGTCAGGTGGTGTAAGAAATGGCGAAGGTCTCGATCGAAAACATCCGCAAGCAGTTTGGCGCGGCAGTGGCGGTGTCGGATTTTTCCCTGGAAATCGCGGAAGGCGAACTGGTTACGTTCCTGGGGCCCAGCGGCTGCGGCAAGACGACGACGCTGCGGATGATCGCCGGTTTCATCACGCCCACGGCCGGGCGCATCCGCATCGGCGAAACCGACGTCACGCGGCTGCCCGTGCACAAGCGGGACACAGGCATGGTGTTTCAGCGCTACGCGCTGTTTCCGCACATGACGGTGGCCGAGAACGTGGCGTTCGGGCTGGAGATGCACAAGGTTCCGAAATCGGACCGCGACGCTCGCATCCGGCGCGTGCTGGACATGGTGCGCATGACTGAACTGCGCGAACGCTATCCGCGCCAGCTTTCCGGCGGGCAGCAGCAGCGCGTGGCGATTGCGCGCGCGCTGGCCATCGAACCCAAGGTCTTCCTGCTGGATGAGCCGCTGTCCAACCTGGATGCGAAGCTGCGCCTGGAGGTCCGCGAGGAGATCCGCGCCCTGCAGCAGCGCCTGGGCCTGACTACCGTATTCGTTACGCACGACCAGGAAGAGGCGCTGGCGATCGCCGACCGCATGGCCATCATGCACGACGGCATCGTGCAGCAGGTGGGCGCGCCCGACACGCTGTACGAGCGTCCGGCAAATCTTTTCGTGGCGGACTTCCTGGGCAAGATGAACGTCTTTACCGGACGCGGCCAGGCGGACAATACCTTCCAGACCAAGGCGGGCCAGCAGATCGCCGCGCCGGGCGGCGGCGGCGCGACGCATGTGGGGGTGCGGCCCGAGCGGGTCCGCCTGCAGGACCAGCCTACGGGCGCCAATGCGCTGGCGGGCGTGGTCGAATCGTCGCTGTACCTGGGATCGGTGCTGGAGGTGCGGGTGCAGCTCGACGGCGGCGATCGCATGATCAGCCAGATCGTCAATGGTGGCGCGCGCGGCGCGCCGCCGGCGCCGGGCGCGCGCGTCTATGCGTGCTTCGAGCCCGACGACTGCGTTGCGTTCACGCAATAGGGGGGCGCGATGACGACCGCAACGCAGGACGGACGCCCCAGCCGCTGGCTGGGCCCGGGGCTGGCGTTTCCGGCCTCGCTGGTGGTGCTGGTGATCATCATGATTCCCATCCTCCAGCTGGCGCGCTACAGCTTCAATCATTTCGATCCCGTCGAGATGATGCAGACCGCCTTTACCTTCGAAAATTACGCCAAATTCTTTGGCGATCCCTACTATCGCGACATCTTCTTCACGACCCTGGGCGTCGCCGCGCTGTGCACGGTGCTGGCGCTGGTGCTGGGATTTCCGGTGGCGTATTTCCTGGCGCGTACGCAAAGCCGGTACAAGAGCCTCTTCGTGATCCTGCTGGTGTTTCCTTTGATGGTCGGAAACGTGGTGCGGGCGGCCGGGTGGATGGTTGCGCTGGGCAACGCCGGCGTCGTCAACGCCGTGCTGCAGGGGCTGGGCCTTATCGACAAGCCGCTGACGCTGATGTACACGCCGACGGCCGTCGTGATCGGCACCACCGCCGTCGTCATGCCCTACCTGATCCTGACGCTGCAAAGCGTGCTGGAAGGCATGGACCTGTCGGTGGAAGAGGCCGCGCGCAATGTGGGCGCCAGCTTCTTCACCACCTTCCGCCGCATCGTGCTGCCCATTGCCGCGCCGGGCGTGGCGGCCGGCACCATGCTGGTGTTCATCCTGTGCATGAATGCGTACGCCACCCCGGTGCTGCTGGGCGGCTCCGGCCTGACCATGATGGCGCCGGCGCTGTACGACCAGATCACCAAGGCCTCGAACTGGCCGTTCGGCGCCGCGCTGGCCGTCATCCTGGTCTGCGGCACGCTCGTTATCGCGCTGTTTTCGAACTGGCTGATCCACCGCCGCTATATCAAGACCATGGCGTCCTGATCACGATCCCACAACAAGGAAATCCTCCATGTCCGCTGTGTTGTTCAAGAATGCGAACCTTCTCGATCCCCTGCAGCCCGACCTGCTGGAAGGGCACCATGTGCTGGTGGAGGACGGCGTCATCAAGGAAGTGTCGGACAAGCCGATTGGCGCAGCCAGCGCCCGCGTGATCGACGCCGCGGGCCGCACGCTGATGCCTGGGCTGATCGACCTGCACGTGCATGTGCTGGCCACGCAGCTGAATCTGAGCACGCAAGGCGTGCTGCCCGACGCACTGGTCATGATGCGGGCGGTGCCCATCATGGCGGCGATGCTGCGACGCGGTTTCACTACTGTGCGCGACGCAGGCGGGGCGGGCTGGGGCCTGAAATGCGCGGTCAACGAAGGCACAGTAAAGGGGCCGCGCCTGTTCATCTCGGGCCGCGCCATCAGCCAGACCGGCGGCCATGGCGATCCGCGCCCGCGCTCCGATCACCTGCGCCCTATGAGCTTCTGCGGCTGCTGCTTCCGGGCCGGCGATATCGGCCGGGTGGCCGACGGCATCGACGACGTGCGCAAGGCCGTGCGCCAAGAGCTGCAGATGGGCGCGGACCAGATCAAGATGATGGCGTCCGGCGGCGTGGCGTCGCCTACTGATCCCATCGCCTCCTACGGCTATTCGGAAGAAGAGATCCGCGTCATCGTCGACGAGGCGGCCAGCCGCCAGACCTATGTGATGGCGCATTCGTACACGGCGGACGCGATCGAGCGCGCCATCCGCAACGGCGTGCGCACCATCGAGCACGGCAACCTGGTGGATGAGCGCGTGGCGCGGTTCATGGCGGAGAAGGGCGCCTTCGTGGTGCCGACGCTGGTCACCTACGAGGCGCTGGCCAATGAAGGGGCCGACTACGGCCTGCCGCCCGATTCCGTCGCGAAGATCGCCACCGTGCGAACCGCCGGCCTGCACTCGCTGGAAATCTACAAGAAGGCCGGCGTGAAGATAGGCTACGGCTCCGATCTGCTGGGGCCGTCGCAGCGCCTGCAGAGCGACGAGTTCCGTATCCGCCGCGAGGTGCTGTCCGCGCAGGAAGTCATCCAGTGCGCCACCACCACCGCCGCCGAAGTGCTGAACCAGGTGGGCCAGCTGGGCCGCATCCAGACCGGCGCGCTGGCGGACGTGCTGCTGGTGGATGGCAATCCGTACCGCGACCTGTCCTGCCTGCTGGGGCAGGGCGAACACATCGACCTCATCATGAAGGGCGGGGAAATCGAACACAACGGACTGGGGGTGTAAGCGCCATGAGCGATCCCACGTTTTCGCAGTCGGAAGTCGGCGAAGAGTCGCGCGACGTCAACGCCGCCAAGGGCTGGCATCCGCCGTCGGCGCCCGCCGCCCGCGATCGGCGGGCGGTCGGGCGTTTCCGCGGTTGATTCTGCGCGGCGCCACGATCATCGACGGCACCGGCGCGCCGCCCTGGGGGCCGGTGGACATCGTGATCGAGAACGACCGGATCACGGCGCTGGTCAACGTGGGCACGCCGCACAAGGCCATTGATCCCAAGCGCCGCCCGGGTCCGGGAGACCACGAGATCGACTGCCACGGCAAGTTCGTGACCCCGGGCTTCGTGGATGCGCACGCCCATATCGGCACGCCCTATCACGCCATGAGCGGCATCGTTCCGCCCGCCGACTACATCTACAAGCTGTGGCTGGCGCATGGCGTCACCACCGTGCGCGAGATGGGCGCGATGGGCGGGCTGGGATGGACGATGGAGCAGCGCGAGCTCTCTGCCGCCAACAAGATCGCCGCGCCGCGCATGATCGTGCATTCGGTGTTCCCGGCCGTGAACGACCGCGTCAAGACCATCCACACCCCCGAGCAGGGGCGGGAATGGGTGCGCAAGCTGGCCGCGCGCGGCGCGGACGGCATCAAGTTCTTCGGGGCGCCGCCCGCCATCATGGAGGCCGCGCTGGACGAAGCGGCCAAGCAGGGGCTGCGCTCGGGCTGCCATCACGCGCAGATGGCGGTCACGCGCGTGAACGCGCTGAAGTCGGCGCGCTGGGGGCTGACCAGTTCCGAGCACTATTACGGCTTGCCCGAGGCGCTGTTTGAAGACCGTGTGGTGCAGTCCTTTCCCACGGACTACAACTACAGCGACGAATACTACCGTTTTGCAGTGGCGGGCCAGACCTTCATGCAGGCCGCGCAGCCGGGTTCGGCCAAGTGGCGCCAGGTCATGGACGAGTTCCTGGAAATCGGCCACACCTTCGTGCCCACCTTCAACATCTACGACGCCAACCGCGACGTGATGCGCGCGCGCCGTGCCGACTGGCACGACGAATACACCTGGAAGGCGGTGTGGCGCTACTTCCAGCCGCAGCGCGGCGGGCATGGGGCTTACTGGTACCGCTGGAGCACCACCAACGAAATCGAATGGAAGCAGAATTACCGGCTGTGGATGCAGTTCATCAACGAATACAAGAACCTGGGCGGCCGCGTCTGCGCGGGCAGCGATTCGGGCTTCATCTATCAGATCTATGGGTTTGGCTTCGTCCGCGAGCTTGAGCTGCTGCAGGAGGCGGGTTTTCATCCCATCGAAGTGCTGCGCGCGGCAACGTCGCACAGCGCGGCGCTTCTGGGCATCGACGAGGACACCGGCTCGATCGACGTGCAGAAGCGCGCCGACCTGCTGATCCACGACCAGAATCCCCTGACCGATTTCAAGCTGCTGTTTGGCACCGGCGCCATGCGCCTGAACGACGATACCGCCAAGGTCGAGTGGAAGCGCTGCCTGCAGACCACCATCAAGTCGGGCGTGGTGTACGACACCGCGGAACTGCTGGCGGACGTGCGCGCCATGGTCCGGGACAGCTGGGCGGACGACCCAGACGGTGAACGCCCGCCCACGGGCGGAGCGCCCGCGGGATCGCCCTGCGATACCGGCGAGGACGCGTCCTGATGGCCGTCGATCTGTTCCTGCTCTGCGGATTCCTCGGCAGCGGCAAGACCACGCTGCTGGTGGACTACCTGCGCGACCCGGAATCCCGGGACACGGGCGTGATCGTCAATGAGGCGGGCGAAGTCGGCGTCGATGGCGCCATCGTCGCCAACGACAGCGACAACGTGCCCATGACCCTGATGGCCAACGGCTGCGTGTGCTGCTCGTTGCGCAGCGACCTGGTGTACACGCTGAGCGCGTTGCTGGATGCGCCCCGGCCCGAAGGGGCTGGTCCGCTCGCGCGCGTCGTCCTGGAATGCAGCGGCTTGTCGCGGCCCGGTCCGATCATCGCGTCGCTGGCGGATCCGGAACTCGCCGGCCGGGGACTGCGGCTGACGGTGGTCTGCACTGACGACTGCGCGCGCGATCCGGACGCGCTGGCGGAGATGGACGAGGCAATGGCGCAATTCGGCGCCGCCCATCGCATCGTGCTGACCAAGACCGATCTGCTGCCGCCGTCAGGGATTGAGGCGCGCGCCCTGCGAGCCGCCGCATTGAACCCGCTGGCTGCCGTCGTGGCGGATCCTGACCGCCGGCGCGCAGTGCAGGCGGCGTTCGCGCCGTCGCAGGGCGTGGCGGACCTGGCCGGCCTGGCGGCGCGCATGCTGTCGGCGGGCGGGCAGAGCCCGGCGCATCCCCGCATCCGCGTCATGGCGGCCCGCGCCCGTGCCGGCATCAGCTGGACCGACTTTTCCGAATGGCTGGATAACCTGGCCGGCCTTTGCGGAGAACGGCTGCTGCGCGTCAAGGCCGTGGTGCGCGTCAGCGACTGCGAGGAACCCATATTGATCCAGTCCGTCGGCTCGACCTTCAGCGCGCCGCAGCGCCTGACGCGCCAGCCTGATGCGCGCGACGCAATCATCGTCATCGCGCGCGACATCGAGGCGGACGAAATCGGCGCGTCCGCGCCCGGCGCGGCGGTAGAGATGCTGGCTTGAACGCCGTTGAACCCAAGGCCGCGGGACCGGGCATGGCCCGCCGCGCGGCGCATCGTAGCTAGTCGTCAGTTCCCTTCGATACGAGGTTGTTATGCAAGAGAAAAACCTGACTCGCCGTGGCTTCATCAAGACGGCCTCCGGCCTGGCCCTGGCTCCCGCCCTGGGCTGGGCGCCCGGCATGGCGCTCGCCGCGGAGAAAGACATCGTGGTGGGCACCTGGGGCGGCGATTACCAGAATCTGCTGCAGCAGATCATCAATCCCATCGTGGCCAAACAGGACGTGAAGGTCGTGTACGACACGGGCAACGCCGTGGGCCGCGTCACCAAGCTGCGCGCGGAAAAGAACTCGCGCCGCGGCAGCATGGATGTCGCGCTGCTGGGCGAAGTGGACATGTACGACGCCGAGCGCTCCGGCACGCTGGAACCCGTGGACGCCAAGAAGCTGCCCAACCTGGCGCACGCCATCGACACGCTGAAGACGCCGTATTCGATTCCGCACATCTTCAGCGCCATGACCCTGGTCTACAACACCGAGAAATTCCCCACGCCGCCGGATTCGCTGGAAGTGCTGCTGGATCCGAAGTGGAAGGGGCAGGTGGGGTTCTCGGACATTCTGTATCTCTACAACTCCGTGTTCGTCGGCCTGGGCGCTGGCGGCACCACGAAGGACTTCGAGGGCGGCAAGCGCTTCCTGGCCAAGCTCAAGCCCAACGCGCCGCGCATCTATCCGTCCAACGAGGCGGTCGCCGCCGCCTTTAAGTCAGGCGAAATCGCGATTGCGGTCATGTGGAAGGCCCGCGCGCTGCAATGGAAGGACAGCGGCTTGCCGCTGGGCTTCGTGATTCCCAAGGAAGGCTCCGTGCCCGTATCGTTCGAGGCCGCCGTGGCCAAGAACAGCCGCAACAAAGACGCCGCGTGGGCTTACTTGAATGCGATGCTGGACCCGCAGGGTCAGATCGGCTTCGCTGAAAAAATGGGCTATGCGCCTACCGTCACCAACGCCTCGCTGCCCGAGGCCTTGAAGCGCGTCGGCTTCTCGGACGCCGAGGTCAAGCTGCTGCATGCGTATGACCTGAAGGGCCTGACGGAGAAGAAGGCGGAGATGCTGGAATTCTGGAACAAGGAATTCAAGGCGGGATGACGGGATGGGGGCGGCCTTGCCGGTCGTCCCCCTGACCTCGAGCGCGCGTTCGAAACCCGGTGTCTGACACCCGAGCGAGACGGTCTTCAGCCTGAAGGGTTGTCACGTGGGTGTCAGACACCTGCCGCGGCATGCGCGATGCTCGTCAGCCCCTGCGTTCTCTTGCGCCAGGCTTGAAATGTTATATCATCCGAATTCTATTTGTAATGATATAACATCCAAGAGGGTAAAGATGAAAGGTAAGAAACAGGGGATCCAGAGTGCCGGCGGCACGGCATTCCCCCGCCGCGCACGCCGCAGGACTCCCCTGAAACCGCTGGTGTGCTCGTTGATGCTGATGGCGCCCGTCGCCCATGCCCAGTCCGAAGCCAACGACGCGCAGGTGAAAACCGTGGCGCCGATCACGGTATCCGCCAATCCCCTGGGGCTGGATCTGAACAGCACCACGATGCCGGCCTCGGTGCTCGAAGGCGATGCGCTGATCGAGCAGCGCAACGGCACGCTGGGCGAAACGCTCAAGAACCTGCCTGGCGTCAACAGCGACACCTTTGGCGGCGGCGCGAGCCGGCCAGTGATCCGCGGCCAGACGGCGCCGCGCGTGAAGGTGCTGTCCGACGGCTCCGAAGTGATGGACGCGTCGAACATCTCTCCGGACCATGCGGTGACCGTGGAGCCGATGCTGGCCGAGCGCATCGAAGTGCTGCGCGGTCCGGCCACCCTGCTGTATGGCGGCGGCGCGATTGGCGGCGTGGTCAACGTCGTGGACAAGAAGATTCCGACCGAAGTGCCGGAGAAAGGCATTGCGGCGGAGGCCGAGCTGCGTGGTGCGACCGGCACGAAGGAACGCGCCGGGGCGGTGGGCATTACCGCGGGAGAGGGCCAGTTCGCGGTGCGCGTCGAAGGCATGAAGCGCCGCACCAGCGATTACGACGTGCCGGATTGGCCGGGCGGCAAGCTGGAAGGGTCGTACAGCGAATCGACGCAGGGGTCGGTCGGCATGTCCTGGATCACGCCGCGCGGCTACGTCGGCCTGGCGTTCACGCATCTGGAAAGCGAGTATGGTCTGCCCGGCCATAGCCACGAGTACGAGGGCTGCCACCCGCACGGCACGCACCTGCATTGCGGCGGCCACGACCATGACCACGACGAGGAAGAGGGCCACGATCACGACCATGACCACGAGCATGGCGGCGTGCCCTACGTGAAGCTGCGCAGCAACCGCATGGACCTGCGCGCCGAATACCAGGATCCGTTCGCCGGATTCGAGAGGATCCGCCTGCGCGGTGGGCTGACCGACTACCAGCACGACGAGATCGAAGGCGGCGAGGTCAGCACCCGCTTCAAGAACAAGGGCTACGACCTGCGGCTGGAGCTGCAACACAAGCCCATCGCGGGCTGGCGCGGCGTGGTCGGCATGCAGAATGCCTACAGCGACTTCCGCGCGGATGGCGAAGAGGCCTTCCTGCCGCGCAGCAAGACGCGTTCATATGGGCTGTTCGTGCTGGAGGAATACCAGCTGAACGACTGGCGCTTCGAGCTGGGCGCGCGCCAGGACTGGCAGCGTATCTCGCCGTCGGACGGCGCGCCGCGCAACAGTATGTCCGGAACGTCCTTGTCGGCTGCGGCCATCTGGGATTTCGCGCCGCAATACTCGGTGGCGCTGTCGCTGTCGCGCTCGCAGCGGCTGCCGAACGTCCAGGAACTGTATGCGGACGGCATTCATATGGCCACCAATACGTATGAACTGGGCAATCCGGACCTGACCCGCGAAACGTCGCACAACATCGACCTGACGCTGCGCAAGCACTCCGGCGATACGACGTTCTCGGCCAGCGTTTTCCACAACCGCGTGAAGAACTATATCTACGCCAATACGCTGGACCGCTATGAGGACTTCCGCCTCATCGAATACACGCAGCAGGACGCGGAGTTCACCGGCGTGGAAGGCGAACTGCGCCACCAGTTCACGCCGATCTTCTCGGCGGCGGTCTTTGGCGACTACGTGCGCGGCAAGCTGACCGGCGGCGACGGCAACCTGCCGCGCATTCCGGCGGCGCGCGCGGGTGTGCGCGGCAACGTGAAGTGGCAGCAGTGGTCGGGCGGCGTCGAATACGCGCGCGTGTTTGCGCAGAAGGACATCGCCGACTATGAAGACAGCACGCCGGGCTACAACATGGTCAATGCGGTCGTGGCCTATCGCGGCCAGTACGGCGCAACCGGCTACGAGGTCTTCCTGCGCGGCACCAACCTGCTGAACAAGCTGGCGTACAACCACGCGTCGTTCATCTCGTCGGTGGCGCCGCTGCCCGGCCGCAGCGTCATGCTGGGCGTGCGCATGACCTACTGATCCGCCTATCGGGATGAACCGGCGGCGCTCGCGCCGCACCGACGCATCTCAGGCAGTGCTCGCACAGCCGGGGCCAAAAGCCCCGGCTGTTTTTTTGCGCTGCGAAGATGCAAGGCTACGGGAAGACCCCGATCCCGATGCCATTGACGCTGGAAAAATCCATTCCTAGAATCAGATTTGTGATCACATATCAAAAATAGCGTGCGGCATCCGCCGCCACGCGGTCAGCGGCGAAACAGAGCATGACCCAACAACTATTCAGTGTCCGAGACAAGATCGTTTTAATTACTGGCGCCGCCGGTGGCATCGGCGCCGCGCTCAGCCGGGCTTTCGGCGAAGGGGGAGCGACGTTGTTGCTGGCCGACCTGCCGGGGGAAAGGCTGGACGCGCTGGGCGCGGAGTTGCGCGCAACCGGCGTAAAGAGCGATGCCATCGCGCTTCAGGTCGAAAACCGCGAAGCCTGCGCCAATGCAGTGGCCGCAGCAGTCGCCAGGCACGGCGGCGTCGACGTGTTGATCAACTGCGCCGGCGTCAATACCCGCATGCGCCCAGAGCTATACGCCGAAGAGGAATGGGATCGCATCGTCGATATCAACCTGAAGGGCACCTTCAACATGTGCCAGGCGGTGCATGCGCCAATGACGCTGGCCGGCAAGGGCAAGATCATCAACATCGGGTCGATCCTCGCCCTGGCCTCCAATGCCGTGACGGCGGCGTATTCGGCCAGCAAGGGAGGCGTGCTGCAACTCACGCGATCGCTGGCCTGCGCCTGGGCCGCCGACGGCATCACCGTCAACGTGATCCAGCCGGGCTGGATCGACACCGCCCTGTCGCGCCAGGCGCGCGTCGACATTCCCGGCCATGCAGAGCGCGTCGTGGCCACCACGCCGCTCGCCCGTTGGGGCGAACCCGAAGACTTGATCGGTTCGACGCTGTTCCTGGCCAGTGCGGCGTCGGATTTCGTGACTGGCGCCAGCCTGGTGGTGGACGGCGGCGTCACCGCGCATATCTGAGCCAAACGCTGACAAGGACTGCGGGGCACGGACGTTCCGCGGCGGCGCCGAAGGCCTGGGCCGGGAGGCGCCTGGATCAGACCCGAGACCCGCGCACCGTTGAAAGCAGGCGGCCGGCATTGAACCGGCCCACACGAGGAGGAGACATGCAATTCGAGGACATTGGGCAGGCCTCGCCGGCCCGCAGCCTGATCGTGCAAGAGAGCGACTGGGCGCAGCTCACGCGCTTCGAAGCCATGCGTCTGACAACGCTGTTCCTGTCGGCGCGCCGCTTCGAGGAGAAGATTCTGCTGCTGGACAAGCTGAACCTGGTGCATGGACCGGCGCATTCAAGCATTGGCCAGGAAGGCGGCGCGGCGGGCTGCATTGCGGCGCTGCCCACCAACACCCTCATGAATGGCACGCACCGCGCGCACCATCAGTGCGTGGCGAAGGCCGTCAACGCGCTTTACGAAGACGGCATGGACCCGGCGGCCAATGGACTGAGTCCACGCATGCGCGAAGAAATCCAGGGCCTGATGCATGAGATCCTGGGCCTGAAGGATGGCTGGACGGGCGGACGCGGCGGCTCCATGCACCTGCGCCGCGAAGACCTCGGCATCATGGGAACCAACGCCATCGTGGCGGGCGGCATCCCCATCGCCTGCGGCCACGCCTTCGCCGAAAAGCAGCGCCAATCGGGCAAACTGATGGTCACCTTCTTCGGCGATGGCGCCGTGCATCAGGGCGCCACCCATGAAGCCATGAATCTGGCGGCGCTGTATGGCCTGCCCATGATCTTCTTCCTGGAGAACAACAAGTACGCCGTGTCGATGAGCGTGGAGCAATCTACCTTCCAGACCGAGCTGCTGACGCGTCCGCAAGGCCACGGCATCGCTGCCGTCAAGGTGGATGGCATGAATCCCTTCGCCGTCTGGCTGGCCACCCGCTGGGCGCAGGAACATATTGAACGCGAAGGTCAGCCCGCCTTCATCCTGGCCGAGGTGTACCGCTATTACCACCAAAGCTCGTCGATTCCGGGCAGCGCCTTCGGCTATCGCACGCGCGAAGAAGAAAACGCCTGGAAGGCGCGCGACCCATGGCTGTTCCTGCAGCGCGAACTGACTGGGCGGGGCATCCTTACCGCCGAAGAGCTTGCCGCCATCGACGCAACGGTGACCGACGCCGTGGATGCGGCGGCCGCGTCCTGCGTGCAAGGCGAGGGCTCGTCGGCCCGCATTCGTCCGGAACTGTGGCCCGCGGCCGCCAGCGTGGACGACAACCTGAATAGCGACATGCGCGAGTTCGACGGCTTGACCTACGTCGAAGCCGAAGACTATGCGGACGAAGACGTGGAGCCGCTTTCCTACATCGAAGCCATGTCGCGCACCATGGGCGCGCGCATGGCCGAGGACGAGCGCATCTATGTTTTCGGCGAAGACGTGGCCAACATGGGCGGCGGCACCGTGGGCGCCACGCGCGGCCTGACGGACACCTACGCCGGCCGGCTCATCAACACGCCCATCACCGAAAACGGCTTTTGCGGCCTTGCCACGGGGGCGGCGCTGTCGGGTCTGAAGCCGGTGGTGGAACTGATGTATAGCGACTTCTTCCTGGTGGCGGGCGATCAGCTGCTGAACCAGGCTGGCAAGATCCGCCATCTGTTCAACGGCACGGCCAGCGTGCCGCTGGTGCTGCGCGCGCGCATTCCGGGCGCGGAAGGCTATGGATCGCAGCATTCCATGGACCCGGCGGGCGTCTTTGCGCTGTTCCCGGGCTGGCGCATCGTAGCCCCGTCCAACGCCTTCGACTATGTGGGCCTGATGAATTCGGCCCTGCGCTGCCAGGATCCGGTACTTGTGATCGAACCGCAGGAGCTGCACAAGCGCAAGACGCCCGTGCCCAAGGATTTGAACTACTACATCCCTATCGGCCGCGCCAAGCGGGTGGCGCAGGGCGATCAGATCACGCTGTTGACGACGCTGAGCATGGTGGAGCGCTGCGTGCAGGTGGCAAAAGAGTTGGGCGTGCGCGCCGACATCATCGACCTGCGCACCTTGTCGCAGCGGGATATCGACTACGACACGATAGGCGAGTCCGTCATGAAGACGGGCCGGGTGGCCATTGTGGAACAGACGACCCGCGGCGCGAGCCTGGGCGCCTTGATCGCGGATGAGATCCAGCGCCGCTTCTTCGATTATCTGGATCAGCCCGTACAACGGGTGACCGGGCGCTGGGCCCCGCCCACGGTGTCGCAGGCGCTGGAGCGCGCGGCGTTGGCGGGTGAGGACGATATCCGGTCGCTGCTTGCCGCCATGCTCCAGGAAAGCGGGCTGACCGCCGTCGCACCTGATGGCGCGCAAACCCCGCGCCCGGCGCAGGCCGCCGCTGCTGCGCCTGCGGCACATGCCGGTCAAGCCAGGCACGGCGCGCCATCCATGCAACCCGCAGTCTCCACGCATCAAGGAAACGTCCATGCCCTGCGCGCTTGAAGGCAAGACCATTCTGATCACGGGCGCCGCCGGGGGCATCGGCAGCGAAACCGCGCGCGTGTGCGCCGAGCAGGGCGCATCGCTGGTACTGGCGGACCGCGAAGCGCCCGAGGCGCTGGCCGCCGAACTGCGCCAGCAGGGCGTAAATGCGCGCGCGCTGGCTTTCGACGTGACCGATCGCGCCGCCGCCGAAGCGGCCGTGGCCGGCATCGAGCGGCTCGACGCCTTGGTCGCCAACGCGGGCTATTGCCCTTGGGACGACTGGAATGCCGAAGGATGGGACCACGTTTTCCACCAGGTTATCGACATCAATCTTCTGGGCGTCATGCACCTGACCCGCGCGGCCCTGGCCAAGATGGCGGAAGCGGGCGCAGGCCGCATGGTGCTCGTGTCTTCGGTGGCGGCGCGCATGGGGGGGCTGGCGGCCAGCCCGCACTACGTTGCGGCCAAGGGCGGCACGCATGCGTTTGTGAAATGGCTGGCGCGCAAGGCGGCGGAATCGGGCGTGACGGTGAACAGCGTGGCGCCTGGCGCCACCGATACCGGCATGACGCAGGGCGCCCCGTTGGATGCGAATAGAATTCCCCTGCGACGCATGGCCCAGCCCCGCGAGATCGCCTTGCCCATCGCGTTCTTGTGTTCGGATGGCGCAAGCTACATATGCGGCGCCACGCTGGACGTGAACGGTGGCGTCTACATGACATAGGCGTACACAGATGGACAACTCTATCCTGGAAGGTCTGCTGGAAAAGCAGGAACGCGTCACCGTCGCGGACCAGATCTATCAACGCACGCGCGCGCTCTTGATGAGCGGCGCGGTGCCGCCCGGCGAAAAGGTCACGCTGCGCGGCCTGGCCGCGGCGCTGAACACCAGCCCGATGCCGGTGCGCGAAGCCGTGAACAAGCTGGTGGCCGAGGGTGCGCTGGAGATGCTGCCCAGCCGGGGCGTGCGCGTGCCCAAGCCCAGCCTGCCGAAGTTCCGCGAGATCGTGCGTATCCGCTGCTGTCTGGAAGGCTTTGCCGCGGAGCAGGCGGTGAAGGTCATTGATGACGCGACCGTGACGCGCATTGAACGCTACGCGCAGGAGTTCGACAAGCTGGGGCATCAGCGCAAGATTGATGCGCTCAAGACAATAGACGCGAACCGCAATCTGCATTTCACGCTGTACGAGGCGGCGGGCATGCCGCTTCTGGTCACGATGATCGAGAACATCTGGCTCCAGATCGCGCCGCTGTTTTCCTTGAGCATGAGCAGCAAGGAACGCAAGTCGGAAAGCTGGGAGTCATTCGACCATCACGACCATCTGCTGCAAGCGCTGCGCCGCCGTGACGCCGGGGGAGCGCGCGATGCGGTGGTGGCGGACATTTCGGATGCGGCGGCGTTTATCGAAAAGACGGGAAACCTAACCCACACCTGAGGCGAGTGAGACATGGATATCGAGGTCGTGATGCCCGCGATTGGCGCCGGCACGACGCAGGGAAAAATTCTTCAGTGGCTCAAGCAGTCCGGCGATACGGTCAAGGTGGGCGATGTCCTGGCCGAGATCGAGACGGACAAGGCTGTCATTGAACTGGAGGCGGTGGACAACGGTGTGCTGGATCGCATCCATGTCGAGGCGGGCGACACCGAGGTTCCGGTCGGCGACGTGATCGCGACGCTGCTGCGTGACGCAGGGCATGCGCCCACGGCCGCGACGGCCGCCGTGCCTGCCGCGACCCCGGCTGACACGGCTTCGCCTGCCGCTTCTGCGCCTGCCATGCCTGGCCCTGCTGCAGTTGCCGCAGCGGCGGCGCAGCCCTCGCATCGTCTCTTTGCCAGCCCGTCCGCCCGGCGCCTGGCGCGCCTCATGGGCGTGGACTTGAACACGCTTAGGGGCAGCGGCCCGAACGGCCGTATCGTGCGCGTGGACATCGAACACGCGGCGGATCGCACCCGTGATTGCCCGCCTGCGCCCGCCTCCGATACCCGGCTGCCCGAACCGGGCGCAGCGCTGACCCCTCACACCCCCATGCGCGCCACGATCGCGCGCCGCCTGGTGCAATCCAAACAGCAGATCCCGCACTTCTACCTGTCGGTGGACTGCCGCATGGACGCCATGATGGCGGCGCGCGCCGCGCTCAACGGCAGCGTGGAATCCATCACCCCTCCCGGTGCAGCCCCGCAGCGCTACTCGCTGAATGACCTGCTGCTGCTCGCCGCGGCGCGCGCCGCGCTGCGCGTGCCGGAGATCAACGCTCAATGGACCGACGACGGCGTGCTGCGCCAGGATCAGGTGGACATCTGCGTCGCCGTTGCGCTGGACGCCGGCCTCATCACCCCCATTCTGCGCAACGCCGCTGCGCTCGGCCTATCCGCGCTGTCCGCGCAGGTGCGCCAGCTGACGGCGCAGGCGCGCGCCGGGCGGCTGCGGCCCGAGCAATACGAAGGCGGCAGCCTGACCGTGTCCAACCTTGGCATGCACGGCGTGAAGTCCTTTGCCGCCATCATCAACCCGCCGCAGTCCGTCATCCTGGCGGCGGGCGCCGTCACCCGCCAGCCGGTGGTGGAAGGCGACGCGCTGGCCATCGGCCATGTGATGAACCTGACGCTGTCGGCGGACCACCGCGTCGTGGACGGCGCCGTGGGCGCGCGCTTCCTGAAGGAAGTCCGGCATTTTCTGGAGCATCCCATCGAATTGATTCTCTAACGGGTTGAGGTGTCGTGGAAGGTGGTTCTTGGCAGTGTCCACATCCGCAACCCGCAGGGTGGACCGCGAACGGCGCACAGACCGATGGCGGCAGGTAAGTCGAAGCACCATTACATAAAGTCTGGAGACAAAACAATGACCAAGCAGAATCCGCTTTCTCGCATTGCGTGCGCCGCCGCCCTGGCGGTTGTCGTGCAGGGCGCCTGGGCGCAGAGCGACATCAAGATCGGATACAACAGCGACATGTCCGCCAGCGGTTCGGCCGACTTCGGCGTGTCGGCGCTGTCGGGCGCGCGCCAGGCAGCCGAAGAGATCAACGCCGCGGGCGGCGTGCTGGGCAGAAAGATCGTCATCGTGCCGCGCGACGACGTGGGATCGCCGCCCAAGTCCATCCAGAACGCCAACGAACTCGTGGACAACGAGAAGGTCGTGGCGATGCTGGGCGGGGTCAACTCGGGCAATATGCTGGCCTGGCTGCACATCGTGCAGCAAAAGAAGATTCCGACGATTTCGCCGTCAGCCACCGCTACCGAAATCACCAACCGCTACAGCAAGGAACCGGCCAACTACATTTACCGCGTCTCCATGCGGGACCTGGACCAGATCACCTTGCTGGCCGCCTACGCGGCGCGCGCCACCAAGAACAAGAAGGTCGCCATCATCGCCGACACCACGGGTTACGGCCAGCAAGGCGCCAAGGACGCGGCGGCTGTGTTGCAGCTGCATGGCATCACGCCGGTGGCGAACGAAAAGTTCGGTCCCAAGGACACGGACATGAGCTCGCAGCTGAACAAGATCAAGGCTTCGGGCGCGGACACGCTCATCGTCTACGCGCTGGCCGACTCCAACGGCCACCTGATGCGCAGCCAGGAAAAGATCGGCTACTACCCGACCACGCTGGGCTCCTGGGCGAACTTGAGCCCCCCGTTCCTGCGCATCGCCGGCCCGGAGCTGGCAAAAAAGATGATCTTCTCGGCCTCTATCACGGAGGATTCCACGCCGCAGTCCAAGGCGCTGTACGACACCATCATGAAGAAGGAGGGCAAGCTGCCCACCTATGTGTTCGCGGCGCACGCCTATGACTCGGTGAAGATCCTGGCGGCCGCAATGACGCAAGCGAAGTCCACCGACGGCGAGAAGGTGCAGCAGGCGCTGGACAACCTGGGCAAGGTGGACGGCGTGATCAAGAGCTACGCGCCCGCGTTTGCCAAGGCCAACCACGAGGCGCTGTCGTACAAGGACTTCCGGCTGGTGCGCTGGGTGGACGGCAAGGTGGTGTCGGTGGACGACACCATCACGCAGGCGATCAAACCCGAAGATCTGAAGCAGTAAGCCGCGAGCCGCGGGCCAGGCCGTTTCAGGTCTGGCCTCGGCCCAGGTGGTTGACGAAGAGCTTGGCGGCGGTGGGCAGCGAATCGAACGAACGCACGCAAATCTGTATCTTGCGGCGCGCCCAGGGTTCGGCCAACGGGATGATGCGCAGGTCGAACATCACCGAGTAGCGGCGAGCGATGTCCAGCGGCAGCACGCCTATGCCCAGCCCGGAGTTCACCATGAAGCACAGCGCGTCAAAGCCGGTGACCTGCACCTTGAGGCGGATATTGCGCTTTTCGAAGTCGGCGGCGGCGGACAGGATGCCGTTGATGGCGCTGCCGCGATGCAGCCCGATGAAGTCATGATCCAGCGCGTCGGCGAAGCGAAATCCGGCCCGGTCCTGCAGCGGGTGATCGGCGGGCACCACCAGCGCCAGCGTGTCTTCGCGGTAGGGCCGGATCTCGACGTCGGCTTCAGGAGAATCGCCCGAGAAGATGCCCACGTCCGCCGCGTTCTCGGCTACCGACTTGATGATGCTGGACGTGATCTTCTCTTCCAGGTCCACCTGCACGTTGGGGTAATCATTCAGGAACAGCTTGATGTCTTGCGGCAGGAACTGCGTGATGGCGGAGATGTTGGCGTAGACGCGGATGAAGCCGCGCAGGCCGCGCGAGTAGTCGCGCATCTGCACGGCAACTTCGTCCAGCTCATGCAGCGCGCGCCGCGCCATGGTGGATAGCGCGATGCCCGCCGGCGTGGGATGGATGCCCTTGTTGGTGCGGATCAGCAGCCGGATCTTCAGATTTTCTTCCAGCTCGCTGATGCGTTTGCTGATGGCGGCGGCGGCGATGTGCTCGTGTTCGGCCGCGGCGGCGATGGTGCCTTGTTCGACCACGCTGATGAATAGCTTGAGGGAGGTGGGGTCTAAACGCATGGCGGCAAGCAAGGGCGGACAGGACGCGTCATTGTAGCCACGCCCGCGCTTGCCATCGCGGTTGGCGATGGCGGCATCGTTAATGACTGCTATTGGGGACGGCAAGGCCAGGGCTATCCTCACGAAAAATAGTGACCGGCCAACGTGCGCGGCCGGCACAAGAATGATGGATGGAGCAAGACAATGAATTTGCAGAACAGCCAGCTGCTGCGGCAGCAGGCGTACATTGGCGGCGCCTGGTGCGACGCCGACAGCCGCGCCACCATCACGGTGCGCAACCCTTTCGACGGCAGCGTGCTGGGCACTGTGCCCAATCTTGGTCAGGCCGAAACCGCCCGCGCCATCGCGGCAGCCGATGCCGCGCTGCCGGAATGGCGCGCCAGGACGGGCAAGGAACGCGGCGCCATCCTGCGCCGCTGGCACGCCCTGATCGAAGCCCATAGCGACGACCTGGCTTTGCTGCTGACGCTGGAGCAGGGCAAGCCGCTGGCCGAAGCGCGCGGCGAGCTGAACTACGCGCTGTCCTTTGTGGAATGGTTCGCCGAGGAAGCCAAGCGCGTCTATGGCGATGTGCTGCCTACGCCGCGCGGCGACCAGCGCATGCTGGCCATCCGCCAGCCGGTGGGCGTGTGCGCGGCCATCATCGCGTGGAATTTCCCGTCGGCGCTGGTGACCCGCAAGGTCAGCCCGGCGCTGGCCGCCGGCTGCACAGTTGTGCTCAAGCCCTCGGAACTGACGCCCTTCACGGCGCTGGCGCTGGCCTGGCTGGGCGAGCAGGCCGGTATTCCGCCCGGCGTGCTGAACGTGGTCATCGGCGACCCGGCGCCCATAGGCACGGAATTGACGCAGAATCCCACCGTGCGCAAGCTGACCTTCACCGGGTCCACGCAGACGGGCCGGCTGCTGATGCAGCAAAGCGCGTCCAACATCAAGAAGCTGTCGCTGGAGCTGGGCGGCAACGCGCCCTTCATCGTGTTTGAAGACGCCGACCTGGACGAGGCGGTGGCCGGGCTGGTGCTGTCCAAGTTCCGCAATGCGGGCCAGACCTGCGTTTGCGCCAACCGCGTGTATGTGCACGCCAGCGTGGCGGAGGCCTTCAATGACAAACTGCTGGCCGAAATCCGCCGCATGAAAGTGGGCGGCGGGCTGGAAGCGGGCGTTACGCAAGGCCCGCTGATCGACCAGCGCGCCGTGGACAAGGTGACGCGGCTGGTGGCCGACGCCACCGCGCACGGCGCCTCGCTGCTGGCCGGCGGCAAGCTGCGCGAAGCCGGCACGCTGCTGTATGAACCGACCTTGCTCACGGGGATTACCGACGCCATGGAACTGGCGCACGAAGAGATCTTCGGGCCGGTGGTGGGCATCAGCACCTTTGAGTCCGAAGCGGCGGTGCTGGCACGGGCCAACGACAGCGCATCGGGCCTGGCCGCGTACTTCTACACGGCCAACCTGGAGCGCGTGTGGCGCGTGATGGAAGCGCTGGAATACGGCATCGTGGGTGTGAACACGGGCGCGGTCTCCAACGAGGTCGGCCCCTTTGGCGGCGTCAAGGAATCGGGCGTGGGCCGTGAGGGTTCCAAGTACGGCATCGAAGAGTTCCTAGAAATCAAATACGTGTGCCTGGCCGGCAAGTCGTTCAAAGCGCCGCGCTAAGCCACCGGATTCCAGTCATGAGCCAAACACCAGACGCGTCTCTGCGGGACGCCGACACCTTCGATTACGTGATTGTGGGTTCCGGCGCGGCCGGGTCCATCCTGGCCAATCGTCTGTCCGCCGACGGCGCGACCGTATGCGTGCTGGAGGCCGGCCCGCCGGACAACAGCCCCTTCCTGCACATCCCGGCCGGCTTCATCAAGGCGGTGTTCAACAAGAAATACGCCTGGCAGTTTTCCAGCGAAGGCACGGACCAGACCAAGGGGCGGCGCGTGCCGATCCCGCAGGGCCGCACGCTGGGCGGGTCCACGTCCATCAATGGCCTGGTCTACAACCGTGGCCAGGCGGCGGATTTCGATCACTGGGCCAGCCTGGGCAACCCGGGCTGGGCCTATGCGGACGTGCTGCCGTACTTCAAGTCCATGGAGCGTCGCGAAGGCGGCGATGAGCGCTATCGCGGCCGGCAGGGCGAGCTGCCCGTCACCGACATCGACTGGATCCATCCCCTGTGCGAAGCCTTCATCGCCGGCGCGGTGGAGCAGGGCATTCCCCGGAATCCGGACTACAACGGCGCGGAGCAAGCCGGCGTCGGCTACTTCCAGCGAACCATCCGCAACGGCTGGCGCATGAGCACCGCCAAGTGCTTCCTGAAGCCCGCCATGGCGCGCAAGAACCTGGACGTGCGCACCTATGCGCAGGCGACGCGCGTGCTGTTCGACGGCACGCGCGCCATCGGCGTGGCCTATTGCCATCCCGCGCATCCGGCCCGCTTGCGCGCGGTGCGCGCCAGCCGCGAAGTGATCGTGGCCTGTGGCGCGATCAACACGCCTAAGCTGCTGCAACTGTCGGGCCTGGGCCCGGCGGATCTGCTGCGCCAGCACGGCATCCCCGTGGTGCGCGACCTGCCTGGCGTCGGCGAAAACCTGAGCGACCACTACTCCGTGCGCATCGTGGCGCGCGTCAAGAACAGCAAGACGATGAACGAGCTGGTCAAGGGCTTGAGTCTGGCCGGCCAGATCGGGCGCTGGATGATGAAGCGGCCCAGCATCATGGCCTTGAGCCCGTCGCTGCTGCACTACTTCTGGAAGTCCACGCCCGAACTCACCGCGCCCGACCTGCAAGGCGTGTTCACGCCGGCCAGCTACAAGGAAGGCTATGTGGGCATGCTGGACGACTTTCCCGGCATGACGGCGGGGGTCTGGCAGCACCGGCCTGACAGCCGTGGCCAGGTCCGAATCCGTTCGTCCGACCCCTTGCAGGACCCGGTCATCCACGCCAACTATCTGGCCGACGAGCGCGATCAGGTCACGCTGGTGCGCGGCATCCGGCTGGCTCGCCGGCTGTTGCAGTCGCAGGCGCTGGCGCCGTACTTCGACAGCGAATCGCTGCCTGGCCCCTTGTGCGAGTCCGATTCCGAGCTGCTGGACTTCGCCCGCCGCCTGGGCGTGTCGTCCTACCACGTCAACGGCACGGCCCGCATGGGGCCGGCCGGCGACCGGTACGCCGTGGTGGATGCGCAGCTGCGCGTGCACGGCGTGCAGAACCTGCGCGTGATCGACTCGTCGGTCATGCCCGCCATGCCGTCGGCAAACATCTGCGCGGCCACCATGATGATCGGCAACAAGGCGGCCGACCTGATCAAACAATCCTGAAAACCAAGACGCGATCACCCGAGTGATCCCTAGGAGACAACGTGAATTCCCTGCATTTCCCCAAGACGATGAAGGCCCTGCTGCTGTCGGCGGCGCTGATGGGCGCCAGCGCTGCCGCGCTGGCCGATGACATCAAGATCGGCTTCAACAGCGATATGTCGGCCACCGGTTCGGCGGACTTTGGCATTTCGGCGCTGGCTGGTGCGCGCCAGGCGGCCGAAGAGCTGAACGCGGCCGGCGGCGTGCTGGGCAAGAAGGTCGTCATCGTGGAACGCGATGACGTCGGCGCCCCGCCCAAGGCCATCCAGAACACCAACGAGCTGGTGGACAACGTCAAGGTCAACGCGATGCTGGGCGGCGTGAACTCGGGCAATATGCTGGCCTGGCTGCATATCGTGCAGCAGAAGAAGATCCCGACGATCTCGCCCGTGGCTACCGCCACCGATATCACCGGCCGCTATGCGAAATCGCCGCCGAACTATGTGTTCCGCGTGTCCATGCGCGACCGCGACCAGATCGCGCTGCTGGCCGCCTACGCGGCGCGCGCCAGCAAGTCCGGCAAGGTGGCGATCATTGCCGACACCACGGGCTATGGCCAGCAAGGCGCCAAGGACGCGCTGGAGATCCTGGCGCTGCACAAGATCACGCCGGTGGCCAACGAGAAGTTCGGTCCGAAGGACACGGACATGAGCTCGCAGCTGAACAAAATCAAGGCTTCGGGTGCGGACACGCTGATTGTCTACGCGCTGGCCGATTCCAACGCGCACGTGATGCGCAGCCTGGAGAAGATCAGCTACTTCCCGACCACGCTGGCCTCCTGGGCCAACTTGAGTTCGCCGTTCCTGCGCATCGCCGGGCCGGAACTGGCCGCCAAGATGATCTTCACGGCGTCCATCACCGAAGATTCCTCGCCCGAATCCAAAGCACTGTACGACACGCTGATGAAGGGCAATGGCCGCGTGCCCACGTATGTGATGGCCGCGCAGGCGTATGACTCCGTGAAGCTGATCGCCGCCGCCATGGAGCAGGCCAAGTCGACCGACGGCGCCGCCGTGCAGGCCGCGCTGCAACAACTGGGCCAGGCCAAGGGCGTGATCAAGACGTACCAGCAGCCGTTCTCGGCAGACAACCATGAAGCGCTGTCGGTGAAGGACTTCCGCCTGGTGCGCTGGGTCGACGGCAAGGTCGTGACGGTGGACGACGAGTTCATGCGCGCCATCAAGCCGGAAGACCTGAAGCTGTAAGCGCGAACAGGCGGCAACGAATTTAGCGGTACATCAAGGATCTCTCCGGCGCGGCGCCGCGCCGGAGTCGTCAAAAGGGGGCCATCAGCATGCAAATACTACAAGCCATATTGAGTGGATTGGCCATGGGCAGCGTCTATGCCCTGGTCGCGTTCGGGTTCAGCATTACCTACACCACCACCAAGACGTTCAACTTTGGCCAGGGCGCGTTCCTGGCGCTGGCCAGCCTCATCGGCATCAGCGCCATCCTGCTCGTGACGCAGGGCAAGCTGATCGGCTTTCCCAGCCCGGAAGACGTGACGTGGGGATCGTTCCTGTTCGCGCTGCTGGCGGCCATGCTGGTGCTGGGCCTGCTTGGCTTCGTGCTGTACATCACCGCCATCAAGCACTTTGTTGGCGAGGCGGGGTTGTCCTGGGTGATGAGCACCATCGGCTTTGGCATCATCATCCAGAACCTGGCGTTGCTGATCTGGGGCCCTGCGCCCATCGCGGTGGCCTCGCCGCTGGGTGAAGGCATCATCACCATTTTCGGCACGGGCGTGCGCCCGCAGGAGATCCTGGTGTTCGGCACCACGCTCGCGCTGATGATCGTGTTTGACTGGGCGCTGCACAAGACAAAGATGGGCAAGGCCGTGCGCGCGGTGGCGTTCAGCAAGTCCACCGCCAGCCTGATGGGCATCAACGCGAACGCGGTGGCGGTGGCGGTGTTCGTCATCAGCTCGGCGCTGGCCGCGATTGCGGGCGTGATGATCGCGCCGATCGCGACGGCCTCGGTGTTCGTGGGCACGCTGCTGTCGTTGAAAGCGTTTTCCGCCGCCATCCTGGGCGGCCTGGAGAACCCGCGCGGCTGCATCTTCGGCGGCTTTCTGATCGGCCTGCTGGAGTCGCTGATTGGTCTTTGGTATTCGAACCTTCGCGAGATCGCGGTGTTCGCGCTGATCATCGTGGTGCTGTACTTCCGCCCGGCGGGCATCCTTGGCCGCGTGCATGCGGAGAAGGTGTGAACATGTCGAAACTACTCATTCCGATCGTCATTGCCTTGCTGGCCGTGGGTTTTGCCTATTCGGGCCTGAACGATTTTTATCTGTTGATCCTGTTCAATATCGGGGTCTATTACATTGCCGCCACCGGCTTCAACATTCTGGTCGGCCAGACCGGGCAGAAGTCGCTGGGCCATGCCGGCCTGTTCGGCGTGGGCGCCTATACGGTGGCGCTGCTGACGGTGAACTACCAGGTCAACCCGTGGCTGGCGCTGTTGTGCGCGGCGGGCGTGTCCGCCGTGTTCGGCGTGGTCATCGCGATTCCGGCCCTGAAGGTGAAGGGGCCGAGCCTGGCCATGGTCACCATCGCGTTCGGCCTGTTGATCGAAAAAATCGTGTCCGAATGGACGGACGTGTTCAAGGGCCAGGAAGGCTTCTACGGCATCACCGGCCTGACGTTCAACGGCGCCACGCTGGACAGCCGCCAATGGGTGGTTGTGGTGGTGGTGCTGGGCCTGGCGCTGCACGCGATGACGTCGCTGCTCTTGAACGGCCGTTTCGGCCGGGGCTTTGCCGCCGTGCGCACGTCTGAGATCGCGGCGGAGAGCGTGGGCATCAGCGTGTACCGCTTCAAGATTCTGGCGTTCGTCATCAGCGCCATCACCTGCGGGATCGCGGGCGGCCTGGTGGCGCAGCAGAACCAGTACATCAATTCCGACTTCGTCAATTTCAACCTGTCGGTGTTTTTCCTGGTGCTGGTGCTGTTTGGCGGGCGCACGCCGGTCGGTTCCTTCCTGGGGGCCGTGGTGCTGACGGTGCTGGACGCCATGCTGGCGCGCTGGCCCGAAGTGCAGCATTTCGCTTACGGCCTGATATTGCTGTTCGCGCTGTACGCCATGCCCGAAGGGCTGGCCGGCCTGTTGCGCCGCGTGTGGCCGCAGCGCGGTCAGCGCGAGGCGCTGGCGCGCACGGCGTCAAACGCCGATTGGTCGCCCGAGCGCGCCACGGCCACGTCCAAGACCGCCGGCGGCGCTGCCGGCTTCCTGGAAGTGAAGGATCTGTACAAGGCCTTTGGCGGCGTGGTGCCGACCAACAAGGTGTCGTTCTCGCTGGAGCAAGGCGCGGTGGTGTCGCTGATCGGCCCTAACGGCGCGGGCAAGACGACGACGCTGAACTTGTTGTCTGGGCTGGTCGTGCCGGACGCCGGCAGCATCCGCTTCAAAAACCGGCAGATGGTGGGCTTGTCGCCTAATGAAATCGCGGCCAGCGGCATCGGGCGCACGTTCCAGAACCTGAAGCTGTTCGACGGGCTGACGGCGCTGGAAAACGTGATGGTGGGGTTTTATCGCGTGCAGAAGTCGGGATTTTTCTCGAACCTGCTGGGTCTGCCCGCCAGCCTGGCCGAAGAACGCCGCATGCGCCGCGAGGCATACGCCATCCTGAAGTTCTTCGAGCTGGACCGCTATGCGGACGACGCGGCCAATAGCCTGCCTTACGGTTTGCAGCGCCGGCTTGAGATCGCCCGCGCGGTGGCGGCCATGCCTGACCTGTTGCTGCTGGACGAACCCGCCGCCGGCCTGAACCCGGCCGAGACGGACCAGCTGACCGAACTCATCGTGAAGCTCAAAGACATGGGCCTGACCATTCTGCTGATCGAGCATCACATGGATCTGGTCATGGCAATTTCGGATCACATCGTTGTGCTGGACTACGGCGTGAAGATCGCCTCCGGCCTGCCGAACCACATCCAGGAGAATCCGAAAGTGATCGAAGCCTACCTGGGCGCGCCCGCATAGGAGACACACGAATGAGCCGATTGCTGGATATCAAGAACCTGGCGGTGAACTATGGCGCCGTCAATGCTTTGAAGCAGGTGTCGCTGCATGTGGACACGAACGAGATCGTGACCATCATTGGCGGCAATGGCGCGGGCAAGAGCACCATGATGCGCGCGCTGTCGGGCATCGAGAAGTCCACGGGCGTGATCACGTTCGGCGGGCAGGATCTGGCCGGCGTCAGCGCGCACAAGCGTGTGGCGCTAGGCATCGCGCATGTGCCGGAAGGCCGTCAGGTGTTCCCTGACCAGAGCGTATTCGACAACCTGATGCTGGGCGCCTTCCTGCGCCGCGAGTCGCCCGATGAACTGGCGGGCGAGATCGAGCGCTGCTTCGCGATGTTCCCGCGGCTGAAGGAACGGCGGGATCAATACGCCGGCACGCTGTCGGGCGGCGAACAGCAGATGCTGGCCATCTGCCGCGCGCTGATGAGCAAGCCGCGCATCCTGATGCTGGACGAACCGTCGCTGGGGCTGGCGCCGCTGATCGTGGCCGAGATTTTCAAGATCATCAAGGCGCTCAAGGAAAGCGGCATGACCATTTTGCTGGTTGAGCAGATGGCCAACCAGGCGCTGGCCATTTCCGACCGCGCGTATGTGCTGGAGGTGGGTTCCATCGTGATGGAAGGCACCGGCCAGGAATTGCTGGCCAGCGAGCGCGTGCGCGAAGCCTATCTGGGAAAACACAAGAGCTGACGAGGCAATCATGTCATCCAAACCATTGAGCGGTATCCGTGTGCTGGAGTTGGGCCAGCTGATCGCCGGGCCGTTCGCCGCCAAGATGCTGGGCGAATTCGGCGCCGAAGTCATCAAGATAGAGCCGCCCGGAAAGGGCGACCCCTTGCGCAACTGGCGCCTGATCCATGAAGGCACGTCCGTCTGGTGGCAGGTGCAGTCGCGCAACAAGAAATCTGTCAGCCTGGACCTGCGCCAGCCTGAAGCGCAGGACCTGATCCGCGCGCTGGTCAAAGACATCGACGTGGTCGTGGAGAACTTCAAGCCCGGCACGATGGAAGGCTGGGGCCTGGGCTGGGAAGACCTGCGCGCGATCAATCCGCGTCTGGTGATGCTGCGCGTGTCGGGCTACGGCCAGACCGGACCGTACCGTGATCTGCCGGGCTTTGGCGCCATTGGCGAGGCCATGGGCGGTCTGCGCCACTTGAGCGGCGAGCCGGACCGCACGCCGGTGCGCGTGGGAATTTCGATTGGCGATTCGCTGTCGGCGCTGCACGGCGTCATCGGCATCCTGCTGGCGCTGCGCGCGCGGGACCAGAACGGCCAGGGCCAGATGATCGACGTGGCGCTGTATGAGTCCGTCTTCAACATGATGGAAAGCCTGCTGCCGGAGTACGCCGTGTTCAACGAGGTGCGCCAGCCTGCGGGCAGCAGCCTGCCGGGCATCGCGCCCAGCAACGCGTACCGCTGCCAGGACAACAAGTACGTGCTGGTCGCCGGCAATGGCGACAGCATCTTCAAGCGCCTGATGGGCGTGATCGGCCGTCCGGACCTGGCCGAGTCGCCCGATCTGGCCAACAACGCCGGCCGCGTGAAGCATGTGGTGATGCTGGACGACGCGATCTCGCAATGGACGGGGCAGCATGCGCTGGACGTGGTGCTGGCGCGCCTGAACGAAGGACAGATCCCGGCCGGCAAGATCTATGACGTGGCGGACATCGCCGCCGACCCCCACTACCAGGCGCGCGGCATGATCCTGGACGGCGAGCTGCCCGACGGCACGCCGATCAAGCTGCCGGGCATCGTGCCCAAGCTGTCCGAGACGCCGGGCGAGGTGCGCAGCGCCGCGCCGGCGCTGGGGCAGGACACGGACGAGGTGCTGGGCGGGCTGGGCGTGGACGAGGCGACGCGCACCGCATGGCGCGCGCGCGGCATCATCTGAAAGGGAAGGTCATGAGCGAACCGAGCGCAAATCGCAAGACGCTGTACATCCAGGACGTCGCGCCCCGGGACGGCTTCCAGAACGAAAAGCAGTTCATCGAAACCCAGGACAAGATCGACTTTATCAACGCGCTGTCGCAAAGCGGCTACGCCAAGATCGAGGCGACCTCGTTCACGTCGCCCAAGGCGATACCGGCGCTGCGCGACGCCGAAGTCGTGATGCACGAGATCGTGCGCAATCCCGACGTGATCTACACGGTTCTGGTGCCCAATGTGCGCGGGGCGCAGCGTGCGCTGGAATGCAATGTGGACGAAGTCAACCTGGTGATGTCGGTCAGCGAGACGCACAACCGCGCCAACCTGCGCATGACGCGCGAGCAATCGTTCGAGCAATTGAGCGATGTGGTGAGCGCAGTGCGCGGCAGCCGGGTCGCGATCAATGTGTCGCTGTCAACGGTGTTTGGCTGCCCGATGGAAGGCGATATCAACGCCTTCGACGTGCTGGAACTGGTGGGGCGCTTTGCGGCGCTCGGCGTGGACGGGGTGACGCTGTGCGACACCACGGGCATGGCGTATCCGACCCAGGTGGGCAAGATCGGGCGCGAGGTCCGCAAGCTGTTCCCGAACCTGACGACGACCATGCACTTTCACAACACGCGCGGCATGGCGCTGGCCAATACGCTGGCGGCGCTGGAGGCGGGCATCGACCGCTTCGACGCGTCGCTGGGCGGGCTGGGCGGCTGCCCCTACGCGCCGGGCGCCAGCGGCAACGTGTGTACGGAAGAACTGGTGCACATGCTGGAGCTGATGGGCTATGACACGGGCGTGGATCTGACGCGCATCCTGGATATCGCGGCTACGTTGCCTGCGTTGGTCGGGCATGACATTCCCAGCCAGATCCTGAAAGCGGGACCGCGGCTGACGCTGCATCCGGCGCCAGACCAGGGCGCGTGACGGCGCCGCGGTGTGCTAATTTCCCGGGGGAATCCTTTCCGCTCCGGAGCGCCGCCATGTTGAAGTTCGCCGCCAATCTGTCGATGATGTATCAGGAACATTCGTTCCTGGACCGCTACGCGGCCGCTGCCGCGGACGGTTATGCGGGCGTGGAATGCATGTTCCCTTATGAAGAGCCGGCGGCCTTTGTGCGCGAACGTATGGATGCGGCGGGCGTGTCTCAGGTGCTGTTCAACGCGCCACCGGGTATCGCCAGCCGGGGCGAGCGCGGCCTGGCCGCCTTGCCGGGCCGCCAGGCGGAGTTTCAGGCAGGCATTGACCAGGCGCTGGCGTATGCGACGGCGCTTGCTTGCCCCAACCTGCACGTTATGGCTGGCGTGGCGCCGGCGGACCTGCCGCGCGAGGCGATGCTGGACTGCTACCACGAGAACCTGGACTGGGCTGCACGCCAGGCCCGCTCGGCCGGCGTGACCGTGCTGATCGAACCCATCAACACGCGCGACATTCCCGGCTATTTCCTGAACCGCCAGGACGAAGCGCATGCCGTCGTGCAGGCGGTCAACGCGCCCAACCTGAAGGTGCAGATGGATCTGTACCACTGCCAGATCGTCGAAGGCGACGTCACGATGAAACTGCGCCAGTACCTGCCGACCGGGCGCGTCGGGCATCTGCAGATTGCTGGCGTGCCGCTGCGCCAGGAGCCGGATCGGGGCGAGCTGGATTACGGCTGGCTGTTCGGCGTGCTGCGCGAGCTGGACTACAAGGGATGGATCGGCTGCGAATACCGGCCTGCGGGATCGACCTCCGCCGGCCTGCGGTGGCTCAGCGCCGCGCGGGCGTGAGCGTCCGCCCATCACCCTAGCGTCATAGGAGTCCACCTTATGTTCCAAGGCATGCTGCGCATGCGGATGGCGGCGACCTTGCCACGCGCATCGTCGCTGCCCATCGTGCCTGGCGTTCGCCGGGTATGCGCGCCAGGAGTACGAACGCTGGGGCGCGGTCATCCGCGGCAAAGGCATTTCAGTGGAGTGAGCCGGCCGCGTAACAGCCGCCGCAAGGTGTAACCGGGCCGTCCATCCCGCCGGCCCGGGCGTACGATAAGACGATGAGCATCCAGCCCGGGATCCGGGCGAGGAGATCGCCATGTCACTGATCGTAGCAGCCCGATTCGAGGGCTTCGAAGCGGCCAAAGCCGCTGCCAGCCGGCTGACCGCCGCCGGCTTTCCAGACTGGGATGTCCACACCTTCTATGTGAATCCGGCCGGCGAGCACGGCCGCTTTCCCCTGGGTGGCGACCGGCGCTCCGATCCGGATTCCGGGCGCGCCGACATGGGGGCGTACCTGGGCGCGGGAGGGGTGGGGGCCGTGTTCGCCGTGTTTGGCGGCTTTGTGGCGTCGGAACTCAGCGATTCCATCGCGGCGATCCTGGCCGCGGCGGGCGTGGGCGCCTATCTGGGGTCGCTGTTTGGCGCGCTGTGGGTAACCGGCCATGGCACGACCCAGCATGGGCACTTCAATCCGGACGCGCATGCCGAGATCCGCCAGGCCGGCGTGATGGTCGCCGTGCGGACCCGGCCGCAGCGCGAAATGCTGGCTTGCCGCATTCTGCGCGATGCCGGCGGCGCCGACGTGGAGCATGCCAACGGCCGCTGGCGCAACAGCCATTGGGAAGATTTCGACCCGCTGTCGCCGCCCCAGCGCGAGCCGGGCTTTGGCTGAGCGCGCGGAAGGTCAGGCGCCGGGCTTCTTGGGCGCCGGCCGCTTGCGGCTGCGCTGCGCCGTCGCCGCGCAGCCCGCGGATGCGACGATGATGCCGCAGATGGCCAGCCATTGCGTCTGGGACAGGTGTTCGTTCAGCACGATCACGCCGGCCAGCGCGCCCATGGCGGGTTCCATGCTGAGCAGTACGCCGAAGGTCTTTTGCGGCAAGCGGCGCAGCGCCACCATTTCCAGCGAGTAGGGCAGTGCGCTGGACAGGATGCCGACCGCGATGCCGGCCAGCACGAGCTTGGGATCGAGCAGGGCCATGCCCGCGTGGGCCGCCCCGACAGGCAGGGCGACCATCGCGGCCGCCAGCAGCCCCAGCGACGTCGCCTGGCCGCCATGCACATTGCCGGCCATCTTGCCGAAGATGATGTACAGCGCCCAGCAGACGGCGGCGCCCAGCGCGTAGGCGATGCCTTCCGGATCGAGGTCGTGGACGGACTGCCCGGTAGGAATCAGCAGGATCAGGCCGGCCAGCGCGCAGCCGATCCAGACAAAGTCGATTGCGCGCCGCGACAGAACCACGGCCAGCGTCAGCGGCCCGGTGAATTCGATGGCGATGGCCACGCCCAGGGGCAGTGTGCGCAACGCCATGTAGAACAGCAGGTTCATGCAGGCCAGCGTCACGCCGTACAGCGCGATCTTGGCCGCGTTCTGGCGCGTAAGCGGAAAACGCCAGGGCCGCCAGAACGCCAGCAGAATGATGGCGCCGATCACGATGCGATAGGCGGTCGTGCCCTGCGCGCCCACTTCCGGAAATAGCGACTTCGCGAACGAGGTGCCGACGCACAGGGACGCCATCGCGCCGATCAGCGACAGGGTGGGGAGCAGGGTGGACGTGGAGGCGTTGTGTCCGTTGTTCAGGGTTGCGGCGGTCATGGTGAAGAGCTTGCGTAATGCGTGGGGATTCGGGACGGCGTCGAGGCGTGCGGTTCAGGGCGTCGGATTCAAGGCGGTGGAGTAGAGCACATACAGCGCCAGCCCCAGCATGATGGCGCCCAGCAATCCCTGCTGCGCGCGCAGAAACCACGGATTGCGCCCGACCCAGCCGCGAATGCGCGATGCGCCATAGGCGAAAAAACTGCCATAGGGCAGGCTCAGGACCTTCATCGTGACGCCCAGCACCAGCATCTGCACCCAGACCGGGCCGTTGTCCGGGCTGGTGAACTGCGGCAGGAAGGCAATCATGAACAACAGCACCTTCGGATTGAGCAGGTTGGTGATGAAGCCCTGCCAGAATGCGTCGCGGGCATCGCCGGGGCGAGCCGCCAGCGACACTTCGGCCGACCGGGCGCAGCGCACGATCGCTTTGATGCCCAGATACCCCAGGTAGAGCCCGCCCGCAGCCTTGATGCCGACGAACAGGGCGGGGAAGGCGCGCAGCACGGACGCCAGGCCCAGCACCACGGCCGGCACCTGGATGAAACCGGCCGCCACATTGCCCAGCACGCTATGAAAGGCGGGGCGGAACCCCTGGGTCATGCCTCGCGACAGGGTCAGCGCCATGTCTGGGCCGGGCGTGAGTTTGAGCGCCGCATCGGCGGCGAGGAAAAGCAGGAAAAGCTGGAGCGAGGGCATTGCGGGATACGGCGGAAAATCCCGCGGCGCGGGGGGAGGGTTCCCAGTGTAAGCAAGCGGGCTGATGAAAATGTGCGTCTGCGGGGCCGAAAATGAAAATTCCCGTCGAATTGGGGGCGGACGGCGTCGCGGCCAAGATTAGAATCGGCGGATAGCCGCAAGCGCGCTCATTCACGCGCTGTCATATTCGGCCCCTTTGCGTTCCGAGACACCCATGGAACTTGACGATTTCGACCTCCAGATCCTGCAAAGCATGCAGGAAGACAACCAGCGCACCAGCCAGGACGTCGCCCAGCGCGTCAACCTGTCGCCGGTGTCCTGCCTGCGCCGCATGAAGCGGCTGCGCGAATCCAAGGTGGTGACGGCCGATGTTTCGGTGGTGGACCCCGCCGCCGTGGGGCGCGGGATCATGATGGTGGTGCTGGTGTCGCTGGAGAGCGAACGCGCCGACAAGCTGGACCTGTTCAAGCGCGCCATGCTCGGCGCACCGGAAATCATGCAATGCCTGTCGGTGACGGGCGAGGTCGATTTCGTGCTGACCCTGACAATGGCCGACATGGCGGACTACGAAGGCTTTGCCCAGCGCCACTTCTGGGGCAACCCCAACGTCAAGCGCTTCTCGACGCTGGTGGTGATGAACCGGGTGAAGAACGGGCTGACGGTGCCGCTGCCGGTCTAAAGCCGCCCGCTGCCGCCCGCTGCCGGCAGATCCGATGGCTACATCGGCTTGAGCCCCAGCGTCTGGATCATTTCGCGATATTTAGCGACCTGCGCCTGGGCATACGCGTCCGCGTCCTCCTGGCTCATCGGCTGCAGCAGCACACGTCCTTCGGCCTCCATCCGTTCCCGCAAGTCGGGCTGTTCCAGCGCATGGCCCACGGCGCGGCGCAAGGCGGCGACCTCCGGCCCCGGCGTGTCGTGGCGCACGTAGTAGCCGCCGGCAATCGTGTAGACGAAATCAGGAATGGTCTTGCTTTGCGAGATCAGCGGGAGGGCGGCCAGCTGCGGGGGCAAGGCGGTGGAGAAGCTGGTCAGGATCTTCAGCTGCTGCTGCGCGGCCATGCCCTGCATCGCCTGCTGGTAGGGCAGCACGGCGAAATCGACCTGGCGGCCGATCAGGTCTTGCAGCGCAGGCGCCGCGCCGCGATACGGCACATGCAGGAATTCCGCGCCAACCTTGCGGCCCAGGTACTCCGTCATGATGTGGTACAGCGAGCCAATGCCGACGCTGCCGAACGTCAGCGGGCGAGCCCCCGGGCGCTTCGCGTAGGCGATGAATTCGTCCACGTTGTCGACCGGCAGGTCGGCGCGCGCGAGCAGCACGATGGTGGCTTCGCTGATGGGCTGGGTCAGCCGGAAGTCTTCGGGCTTGTAATGGGCGGCGGCGTTCAGAAAGGGACTAAGGATGATTTCGTTGGGCGAGCCGTGCAAAAAGGTGTAGCCGTCGGCCGGGCTGGTGAGCACGCGCCGCGCGCCCAGCATGCCCGCGCCGCCGCCCACGTTTTCCACCACCACCTGCTGCTTGAGCGCCGCGGCGATGTGCACGCCGAATTGCCTGGCCGACGCATCGCTCGCGCCGCCGGCGGGATAGGGCACGATCAGGCTCAAGGGCTTCTTGGCGGGATAGTCCGCCGCATGCGCCGGGGCTGTGGCCACGCAGGCGGCCAGGCATATCGCGGCGGCGCGCGCGATGGGCCGCCAGCCTGTCGGCCGGCTTCGGCCCTCGGGCTCTTGGCGGGTATTTTCCCGGTGCAGAAAACTCCAAAGCATCCAACGCATGCTGATTCTCCCTTGCCATTGATTCTTATGCAGCCCGATTGCCAGACTGTCGCATGCAGTCTAGGCAGCGGCGTTTACCCATATCAATGACCAGGCCCGAGTCGGATCGTTGTGAAATCCGCAACGATGCGCGGGCGGCGTCAGGCGCGCCGCGATTGCAGGGCGGGATAGGTATTCAGGATATGGCGCAGCATGCTGGCAGTTGCCGGCGGCAGATGGCGGCCCGCCAGGGTGATGACATGCGTACGGCTGTTGTTCAGGATGGGGTTGGCCAGCGGCAGCGACACCATCTGGCGGAACTGCGCGCCCTTGAGCGGCATCGACAGCGGATTAACTACATAGCCCAGCCCCTGGCTGGCGAACTCCCACAGGATCTTGAACGAATTCGTCAGCAGGGCGGGCTTGAGCTTGACGTTTTCGTCCAGCTCGGCGGCCTGGATGTGCTGGCGCACGCCGAATGATTCGTCCATGGCCGCCCAGCCATGCGGCGCCAGGTCCGCCAGCTTCAAGGCCCGGCGCGTACGCGCCAGCGGATGGTCTTTGTGCACATGCACGCGCATGGGCGCAGGCCGCGAATAATGGGACCGCAGCCGTACATCGTTGGGCGGCTGAAACGCCAGCGCAATCTGCGCGCGTTCCTCGACAATGCAGCGCACGGTTTCATTGGTGCCGGCAACATGGATGCCATAGGTGATGTCCGGGTGCCGGCGCACGAAGGACAGAAGCACGGGCTCCAGCAGCATGTCCACGAAGCCCTCGCCCAACGCCAGTTCCACATGGCCGCGCGTGGCGCTTTTCAGGTTGTTGACCTCGGCCTGGAAGGATTCGTTCAGGTCCTGCTGGCGGCGCGCGAACAGGGCCACCAGACGGCCTGCGTCAGTCGGCACTACGCCGCGGCCCCGGCGTTCCAGCAATGTCAGCCCGGTTTCGGCTTCCAGCCGGGCGATGGCGCGGCTGATGGCGGAAGGGTCGGTGTTCAGCTGATCGGCGGCGGCGCGCAGCGTTCCGGTTTCTATGACTTGCAGCAGGCACAGCGTGCGCTTGAAATCGAGGGGGTCATCCATGAGGCAGGTCCTTGCCAAGGCCATTGCTGGCCGCGGTATCGGTGGGGGTTGAATCGTTGCAGGAATCGCATCAATTAGGTGTGATCGTTGCTATCGGCTTTTTACCTGCCCCTGTCTATAGTCGATAGGCGTATTTCCCCCAAAGCCTCGTCCCACGGAGACCATGCTCATGGCTAACGTCGAATCGCCCTTGTCGCCCGAACTGCTGCGCAGCATGCGCGCATGGCGGCACGACCTGCACGCCCATCCCGAAACCGCCTTCTGTGAATTTCGCACGTCGGATCTGGTCGCCCGGGAGTTGGAGCGGGCGGGGGCGCGGGTACACCGTGGCTTGGGCGGCACCGGCGTGGTCGGCACCCTGGCGCGCGGCGACGGGCCGGTGATCGGGTTGCGCGCGGACATGGACGCGCTGGACATGCAGGAGCTGAGCGGCGCCGCGCACCGCTCGACCATCCCCGGCAAGATGCATGGTTGCGGCCACGACGGCCATACCGCCATGTTGCTTGGGGCGGCGCACCATCTGGCTGCCGACCCGGGTTGGCGCGGCACCCTGCACCTGATCTTCCAGCCGGCCGAAGAGCATGCGGGCGGCGGGCTGGCCATGGTGAAAGACGGGCTGTTCGATCAGTTCCCCTGCGATGCGGTGTACGCCTTGCATAACTCGCCCAACCTGCCGTTTGGCACCATGGCCACGCGCGTAGGCACGGTGATGGCCAACTGCGATACCTACGAGATCACCGTCACCGGCAAGGGCTGCCACGCTGCGCAGCCGGAGCATGGCGTGGACCCCGTGGTGGCGGCGGCGCAGCTGGTCACTGCCATGCAGACCATCGTCAGCCGCAATGTGAAACCCACGGATGCGCTGGCGTTGAGCATCACGCAGATCCACGCGGGCGACACCTGGAACGTGGTGCCCAACAGCGTGCTGCTACGCGGCAGCTGCCGCACGCTGACGGCCGCCACGCGCGAACTGGCCGAACGCCGCTTGCGCGAGGTGTGCGCGGGCGTGGCGCTGACGTCGGGCGCGTCGATTGATGTGCAGATGTTCCGGGGCTATCCGGCCTGCGTCAACACGGCGGCCCAGGTCGACCTGGCTGCGCGCGCCGCAGCGCGCGTCGTCGGGGCCGATAAGGTGGACGCGGCCTGCACGCCGCGCATGGGATCGGAAGATTTTGCGTACATGCTGGAGCAGCGGCCGGGCGCCTATGTGTTCTTCGGCGCGGCGCGGCCGGATGCGGATAATCCGCCGGTGCATAACCCGTATTACGACTTCAACGACGACATCCTGCCGCTGGGCGCTCAGTACTGGGTCGAACTCGTAAAAATAGCCATGCCAGCCTAGGCGGCGCTAAGCCGGCGGCCGCCGCGCCATGGCGGCGCTGGCCGCATCCGAAATACTGGTCAGATGCAGATCCTGCTGCGGGAAAGGAATCTCGATGCCTGCCTGCCGCAGCGCGTCGTACATGTTCGTGAGCATGTCGCTGCGGATATCTATCCAGCGGTCGAAGTCAGTGGTCCAGGCGCGCAGGCTGAAGTTCATCGCGCTCTCCCCAAAACCCATGAACAGCACCACGGGCGCCGGGGTGGCGTCGATGCCCGGCGTGTTGCGCGCCACCGTGTCCAGCAGCGCGATCACCTGGCGCGGGTCGGTGCCATAGGCCACGCCGACGTTCCCGTCGATGCGGCGGCTGCGGTCCAGCAGCGTCCAGTTGGTCAGCTTTTCGGACAGCAGCGTGCCGTTGGGCACGATGACGTCCGCGCCTTCGAACGTCTTGATCCGCGTGGCCCGCATGCCGATGTCGCGCACCTGCCCGGAGGTGCCGCTGATTTCGATCACGTCGCCGGGCTGGATGGGGCGCTCGAACATCAGGATCAGGCCCGACACAAAGTTGTTCACCACGGCTTGGAGCCCGAAGCCGATGCCCACGCCCAGCGCGCCGAACACAATGGTCAGCTGATTGGTCTTGAACCCCGCGGCCGACAGGGCCACCGCCAGCCCCAGCAGCAGCACCAGGTAGTACGACAGCGATGCGACGCTGTTGCCGACGCCGCGCGGCAGGGACATGCGCGTCATGATTTCGTCACGCAGCAACAGCCGGATCATCCGGGCCGTCCAGAACGCGATGGGCACCGAGATGACGAATACCAGCACGTTGCCCAGGCTGATGGACACCTCGCCCACCGTCAGCGTGTAGGACAGCATATCGGCCGCGAAGGCATAGGCGGGACGCAGCACCCGAAATCGGTCCATGGTGTAGACGGCCCAGCCGGCGACGGCGGCGGCCATCAGCAGCCGGATCAGCAGCTGCACCAGCGGCGGCGCATGTTCCCGCGCCAGCCGGAAGCGGGAGACGCCCTGGCGCGCCAGCAGCAGTTGCAGCAGGGTGATGATGACCGTGACGCCGGCATACAGCACCAGGCCGAAGTAGCCGCTGCCGATGATGCCGCTGGTCAGCATTTCGGACAGCGACACGTTGCCGACCAGATTGGCTGCCAGCGACACGCACAGCAGGGCGGCGGCGCCCCAGGCCACGGCGCGCAACGCGCGCACCAGCCGTTCGGATCCAGCCGGGTATTCCTGGCGTTTTCCGCGCGCCAGGAGCCACAGGATGGATGCCAGCGCCAGCGTAGCCATGACGACGGTGGAGACGCGGTAGAACAGCGTGTTGGCCAGAAACAGGAAGCCCAGGCGTTCCGCCAGGAAAAGCAGGGTGATGACGCGCGGCCAGTAATCCAGGTGGCGGCGGCTCGAAGGCGGCAGCAGGCGCATCACCGGCAGGGCCGCCAGCACCAGCGCGATCTGCTGCACCATCAGCGGCGCGTCCGGCTCCAGCGCCAGTACGCCCAGCATGGATAGCAGCAGCCAGGTGGACAGGGGGCGGCCCAGCACGCCGGCGGCTGTTTCGCTCATCACGCCGGTGCGGATCGCGTTGCGGCTTTTCCGGGCAAGCCAGAGCAGCAAGGGCAGCAGCAGCAACTGCAGGGTGTGCAGGGCCCGCTGGTTTCCGGTGCCCGCCGCGTTGTAGTCGCGCGCAAAGCGCAATTCGATGTCCAGCCCTTGCCGCAGAACGGTCAGCGTGTGTTCGTTCGACTCCGCCGTCCCGGCCAGCGCCCACAGCGGGGGCGAGTCCACGCGCATCAATCGGGCGTCGACGTATTCGATCGCTTCGGTCACCTGTCGCTGTCCCGCCTTGATCTGCTCCTCGATGGCGCTGGCGCGCTGTTCAAGCTCGACCTGGCGCGACAGCGGGCCGGAAAGCGCCTGGCCTGCCGCAGTCAGTTGCGTGATCACCGCGTCGACGCGGTCGGCCAGGGCGGCCGGCAGGCTGGAGGCGCCCGGCCCGTCCTTAATTGCCTGCCACGCAGTGCGCCGCCGCAGCAATTCCGCCGCGTCGCTGGCGTACCAGGCGATCGCCTGCCGCGTGTCGGTGCGCCAGCGCGCCAGCCGGCGGGCGTCGAACAGCCAATGCCGCTCCAGGCTTTCCAGCCGCATGATGGGAAAGTTGCGCAGCTGGGCAGGCTGGAACTCGTAGAGCTTTTCGTCGGCAGACCTGGCGATCACATCCAGCGCAGGCATGAACGCGGCAACGGGATCCGCCGTGGCGGCGCGCTGCAGCACGCCTTCGGCGTAGCGCAGGTCGGTATCCGCGCGCAGGGGGATATCGGCCATCTGGATGGCGGCTATCGGCGCCTCGTGCTCGGCGGTTGCAGGCGTGTCAGCCCCAAGCGCCAGGCGCGCCCACACCGAAAGGGCCAGTCCAAAGAAGCAGAAGAAGATTCGTGCGCGGGCGCGCATATCGCGACTCCGTTGGGGCTGCGGACTGCGGGCTATGGACTTGCGGCTAAGTGCAGGAATGTGAGGCGGGGATGGCGGCATCTCACGATATCGCGAAATGCCTTGCGCTTGAAGGGGATGCGGATGGGGTGCCGCAAAGCAGAAAGCCCAGCCATTTTGAATGGGCTGGGCTTTCCAGATTCTGGTGGCCTGGGGCGGAATCGAACCACCGACACAAGGATTTTCAATCCTCTGCTCTACCGACTGAGCTACCAGGCCAACGAAGTCCGCAACTATACACAATTTTTTCGACTTGTGCCAGCTGCGGGGGAAAAGGCTGCTTTTTTGGGATCTGGACGGAATTGCGGGGGCGTCCGGGGGTGGGCGAGGCGTCCGAGTGTTGGGTCCACGGCACGGAAGCTGCGGCATAAGGTCGCGGTTGGGGCCGGGGATGGCCTGGGGATAACCCGCAGGGGTATAATCCTTAGCGGTTTGTTGTTACAGGCGGTTGGCCGCGCGCGTTTGACGCGGCACAAGCCGGCTGTGATGCATTGTTCTTATAGTGGCAGTACTTAACGCTTAGCCGCGGGTGGCCTTGGCCATCTCTCTCATATGTCGGTAGCTGTCCTTGCCTTCGGTCTGAATCACACGTCCGCGCCGGTTTCGGTTCGCGAACGCGTGTCCATGCCCGTCGATCTGGTCAAGCCCGCGCTGGAAGGCCTGCGTTCGGCGTTCGGCGGCTCGGTCCGCGAAGCCGCCATCCTGTCCACCTGTAATCGCACCGAGATCTATTGCGCGGCCGACGGCCACGTGGCGGATCAATTGCCCGCCTGGCTGGCCGAACACAACCGCCTGGACGCCGGCACGCTGCGCCCGCACCTCTATCGCCATCACCAGGACGACGCCGTCCGCCACGCGTTCCGCGTCGCCAGCGGCCTGGATTCCATGGTGCTGGGCGAAACCCAGATCGTGGGCCAGATGAAGGACGCCGTGCGCGCCGCCGGCGAAGCCGGTTCGCTGGGCACGCTGCTGCACCAGATGTTCCAGCGCACCTTCTCGGTGGCCAAGGAAGTGCGGTCGCAGACCGCCATCGGCGCGGAGTCGGTGTCCATGGCCGCCGCCGCCGTGCGTCTGGCCGAACGCGTGTTCGGCAACCTGGACCAGGCCCGCACGCTGTTCATCGGCGCGGGCGAAATGATCGAATTGTGCGCCACGCACTTTGCCGCGCAGCGTCCGCGCAGCATGGTGGTGGCCAATCGCACGGCCGAGCGCGCCGAACTCCTGGCCAACCGCTTTTCGGCCAGCACGATGAAGCTGTCGGATCTGACCGACCGCCTGTCCGAGTTCGACGTCATCGTTTCCTGTACGGCAAGCTCCCTGCCCATCCTCGGCCTGGGGATGGTGGAACGGGCTACGCGCCTGCGCCGTCACCGCCCGATGGTCATGATCGACCTGGCCGTGCCGCGCGACATCGAACCCGAAGTCGGCCGCCTGGACGACGTCTATCTGTATTCGGTGGACGACCTGGGCCGCCTGGTGCAGACCGGCACCGACGCCCGCCGCGCCGCGGTGGTGCAGGCCGAGGCCATCATCGAAACCCGCGTCCAGGGTTTCATGCACTGGATGCAGTCCCGCGAAGTGGTGCCCGTCATCCGCGACCTGCATCAGGCCGCCGAAGACGTCCGCGCCGCCGAACTGGAACGCGCGCGCCGCCTGCTGGCGCGGGGCGAATCGCCCGAGGCCGTGCTTGAGCAACTGGCCCACGGCCTGACCCAGAAATACCTGCACGGCCCGCTGGCGGCGCTGAACCGCAGCGAAGGCGACGACCGCAAGCAGTTGCTTGCCTGGATGCCGCGCCTCTTCCCCGGCCGCGACTCCCGCCGTTAGCGGCTCTGCCCCACGTCCCGCCTCCTGGCGGGCGTTCGTTTTCTGGGCGCCCGCTGTTCCTGTTTTCTCTTTGGTCATCCCCCCATGAAATCTTCCATGCGCAGCCGGCTGGAGCATCTGTGCCACCGCCTGATCGAGGTTGACGCGCTGCTCGCCGAACCGGAAACCGCGTCCGATATGGACCGCTTCCGCAAGCTCTCCCGCGAACGTGCCGAACTGGAGCCGGTGGTTGAGGCGTTCACCGCCTTCGCCCGCACTGAAGAAGACCTGGCTGCCGCCCAGGAGATGCTGTCCGATCCTGAATTGAAGGCCATGGCCGAGGACGAGATCAAGGCCGGCCGCGGCAAGCTGGAATCGCTGGAATCCGCGCTGCAGCTTCTGCTGCTGCCGCGCGATCCCAACGACGGGCGCAGCGTGTTCCTGGAAATCCGCGCGGGCACGGGCGGCGACGAAAGCGCGCTGTTTTCCGGCGACCTGCTGCGCATGTACACGCGCTACGCGGAGCAGCGCGGCTGGCGCGTCGAGCTGATGTCCGAGAGCCCGTCCGAGCTGGGCGGCTACAAGGAAGTGATCGCGCGCATCGACGGCGACGGCGCCTATGGTCGACTGAAGTTCGAGTCGGGCGCGCACCGCGTGCAGCGCGTGCCCGCCACCGAGGCGCAGGGCCGGATCCATACGTCGGCTTGCACGGTGGCTATCATGGCCGAGGCCGATGCGATGTCCGAAATCGTCATCAATCCCAGCGAGCTGCGCATCGACACCTTCCGCGCCAGCGGCGCGGGCGGCCAGCACATCAACAAGACGGATTCGGCGGTGCGCATCACCCACCTGCCGACCGGGCTGGTGGTGGAATGCCAGGACGACCGCTCGCAGCACCGCAACAAGGACAAGGCCATGCAGGTGCTGGCGGCCCGCCTGAAAGACAAGGAAGAGCGCGAACGCCAGAGCAAGGAAGCCGCCGAGCGCAAGAGCCTGATCGGCACGGGCGACCGCTCCGAGCGCATCCGCACGTACAACTTCCCGCAGGGCCGGGTGACCGACCACCGCATCAACCTGACGCTGTACAAGCTGCAGCAGATCATGGAAGGCGACCTGGAAGAACTGACCGGCGCGCTGATCGCGGAACACCAGGCCGAGCAGCTTGCGGCCCTGGGCGACGACATCTGAGGCCGGCGCGATGAGCGAGCCCCAGCTCAAGAGCCTGCTGTTGGACGCCCGCCTGCCGCGCCTGGAGGTGCGGATGCTGCTGGAGCATGTGCTGGCCAAACCGCGCGCGTGGCTGCTGGCGCATGACACTGATCCGTTGGCGCCCGAGGTCGCGGCGGCGTACGAGGCCCTGGCGCGGCGCCGCATCGCCGGCGAGCCCATGGCGTATCTGCTTGGCAGCCGGGAGTTCATGGGGCATATGTTCCGGGTGACGCCCGATGTGCTGATCCCGCGCCCGGATACCGAGGTGCTGGTTGAGACCGCGCTGGAGTGCGTGGCGGCCATTGCGGGCCCCGCCGTGCTGGACCTGGGGACAGGCAGCGGGGCGATCGCCATCTCCATCGCGCTGGCGCGCCGTGATGCGCGGGTGATGGCGTCCGACGTCAGCGCGGCTGCGCTGGCCGTGGCGGCCGCCAATGCCTGGGACCTGACGGCGGCGGTGCGTTTCGTGGAAGGCAGCTGGTACGAGGCCGTGCCCGCGGGTGAAGGCTTTGACCTGATCGTGTCCAATCCGCCCTATGTGGCCAGCGACGATCCGCACCTGGATCAGGGCGACCTGCGCTTCGAGCCGCGCGGGGCGCTTACCGACGGGGCGGGCGGGCTGGATGACCTGCGGCGGATCGTGCAGGGGGCGGCGAACCACCTGAAGCCCGGGGGCGCGCTGTGGATGGAGCACGGCTGGGACCAGGCGCAGGCTGTGCGGGACATGCTGGCGCAGGCCGGATTCCAGGATGTATGCAGCCGGAAGGATCTGGCGGGGATTGAGCGGATATCGGGGGGACGGTATCCGTTACACCCCGGCAGCACTTGAATTTTCCTGATAAACCGGCGCCGCGCCGGGGTAATCGGGGGCGATTTCCCGGCTGTACCTATAATTGGCATATTCCGATTTGCCTGTCCAAGAGACCACCATGAGCGACGTTCAAGAATTCATCCGCGAAACCGTGACCCAGCACCCCGTCGTGCTGTTCATGAAGGGCACCGCCCAGTTTCCGCAATGCGGCTTTTCCGGCAAGGCCATCCAGATCCTCAAGAGCTGTGGCGTGAAGAAGCTGGTCACGGTCAATGTGCTGGAGGACGACGAAGTCCGCCAGGGCATCAAAGAGTTCTCCAGCTGGCCGACCATTCCGCAGCTGTATGTGTCCGGCGAGTTCATCGGCGGTTCGGACATCATGAATGAAATGAACGAGTCCGGCGAACTGAAGACGCTGCTGGAGCAATCCGGCGCCACGGCTTAAGGCCATCATGCGGCGGCTGGTCATCGGCATCACGGGTGCAACCGGCGCCCTTTACGCGGTGCGCATGCTGCAGGCGCTGCGCGGCGTAGACGATGTCGAGACCCATCTGGTGGTGTCCGCGTCCGGGGTGCTGAACATCAAGCACGAACTGGACGTCAGCCGCCAGGACGTCTACGCGCTGGCGGATCACGTCCACAGCGTGCGCGACGTGGGCGCCACGCTGGCCAGCGGCGCGTTCCAGACCGCGGGCATGGTGATCGTGCCGTGTTCGATGCGCACGCTGGCGGCCGTGGCCCATGGCCTGTCCGACAACCTCATTACCCGCGCCGCCGACGTCACGCTCAAGGAGCGCCGGCGCCTGGTGCTGATGGTGCGCGAGACGCCCTTCAACCTGGCCCACCTGCGCAACATGACGGCGGTGACCGAAATGGGCGGCATCGTCTTCCCGCCGCTGCCGGCGTTCTATCACCGCCCTGCGTCCATCGAAGAGATGGTGGACCATACCGTGGCGCGCGTGCTGGAGCTTTTCGATATCGTCGTGCCCGGCCCGCACTGGGAAGGCACTTAGGACCGGCGCAGGCAACTGCGGACCGCGAGCCCGCTCGGACCGGCTTGCGCAAGCAGCCCCGCAAGCGCCGCCATGAGCATTCCGTAAGCCCGCCCGCAAGCATGCCCGCCGTGGCAGGCACGCCCCGCGAGCGGGGCGCTGCTGATCGCGGCCGCGCTTACTCCACCAGCCCCAGGCCGTTCAGCGCGCCCAGGTTTTCCGGCCATTTGCGGGCGCGCGCGTTCTGCAGTTCGATCCGCGCCCACGCCATCCAGCCGGCCCATTCGATGCGTTTGTCCCATGCCGTGCCCCAGGCCTGCAGCGCGGCAAGGCCGGCTGCGGCGTGCCGTTCGGCGGCGTCGAAATCGCCCGCCGTCAGCGCCAGCTGCGCCAGCAGCAGGCGCGGTTCGCCCACCCATGGATTGTGTTCGACCGCCGCTTCCAGCATGTGGCGGGCGCTGTCCATTTCGGTCAGGGGGTGCATGCGGGTGATGACCTGCCAGTACAGCGCGCTGGCCGCGGCCTCGTCGCGCGGGCTGAGCGTGGCGCGGCAGGCGTCGAACGCGGGCGGAATGGGGATGCCGGTGTCTTGCGGCATGCGCGACAGCGGGGCCAGCAGGTGCGACAGCATCGACAGGATGTTCGACGGCGGCTTGAGCGGACCGGGCCACAGCGACGACGCCCAATTCGTTTTCAGGTCGCGGCGCTGTTGCTGCGGGTAGCCCGCGAAGATCTCGTCCTGCCAGCTATGCCATTGTTCGCCGATGTCGGCGGCCGACACGACGGTGAAGGCGGCGACCTGGCGCGGCGTGAACGTGTAGGTCTGTCCGTCCGCGCCTTCCAGCGTCAGGCCGTCGGCGCCGGCGCCCTGGCCTTGCAGGATGGCCTGCACGAACTTCGTGCGCGGCATGGCGCAGAAGAGGCTGACCCATTCCTCGGCTTCTTCGCCCAGCGCTTCGCGCAGCGTGTTGCGCTCGCGTTCGCGGTCGAACAGGGTGAGGTCCACGTATTCGTTGCCGTAGACGCTGTGGAACAGGCCAAGCAGGCGTACTTCGCGCGGCTGATTCCAGAGCGCGAGCGTGCGGTAGACGCCCAGCAGGTGATGTTTGAACGTGCCGGCCTTGTGCCAGTCTTCGCCGGCGCTGCGCGCGAACAGCAGGTCCAGCAGGACGGGCAGGTCGGGGTCCACGGCGGCGTAGTGGTCGGCCAGCAGCGCGCGCGCGTGCGGATGCAGTTCTGTGGTGGTAGACATGGCTTGAGGATGCGTGAATGAAAGGCAGGGCTCTATTGTGTCCGCATGCGGCGGCGCTGTCATCGCGCCCTTCATATGGAATTCCGCATATCAATATGAATATTCATCGCTTCCGGTTTTGAAGCATGGTCTCTAGAATCCTGGGTCATTCTTACTTGCCTGTAGAGATTCCCATGCGTCTTCGCCATTCCCTGGCTGTCCTTGCCACCCTGATCGGTTTCGCCAGCACGCAGGCGATGGCGCAGGACGCCGAACTCAAGGTGGGCGTGACCGTCGGTCCGCACGCGCAGATCGGCGAAGTCGTGCAGCAGGTCGCCGCGAAGGACGGCCTGAAGGTCAAGCTTGTCGAATTCAGCGACTTCATCCAGCCGAACGCCGCGTTGGATGCGAAGGAACTGGACCTGAACATCTATCAGCACAAGCCCTTCCTGGAATCGCAGAACAAGGCGCGCGGCTACAAGCTGGTGCCGGTGGCGACTGCCGTGGTGCAGCAGATGGGCATCTATTCCAAGCGCGTGAAGTCGCTGGACGAGCTGCCGCAGGGCGGCAAGGTGGCCATCCCGAACGATCCGACCAACGGTGCGCGCGCGCTGCTGGTGCTGCAGGCCGCCAAGCTGATCAAGCTGAAGGACGGCGTGACGGTGACGGCGTCGATCTTCGACATCGTCGAGAACCCCAAGAACCTGAAGTTCGTCGAGATCGAGGCCGCGCAACTGCCGCATTCGCTCAAGGACGTGGACGCCGCCGCGGTGAATTCGGCCTACGCCATCCCGGCAGGCCTGTCGCCCGCCAAGGACGCGCTGGCGCTGGAAAGCAAGGATGCGCCGTTCGCGGCGGTGGTGATCGCCGCGCGTGAAGACAACAAGAACGATCCGCGCATCGCCCGCTTCATCAAGGCTTACCAGTCCGACGAGGTAAAGGCCTTCGTCGCCAAGCAGTTCCCCGGCGCCTACACGACGTCCTGGTAAGCGAGCTTACAGGCGCGCTTGCGCCGCGCGGCCGCGGCAGGCGTGCGCACCAGCCAGGTCCGCGCCTGTTCCGCCAATTCCTCGCGCAGCCGTTGGGCCGGCGCGCTCATCGCCCGGTCGCGCGACCACACGACCGCCAGCACGGGGTCTTCCAGCGCCAGCAGATGGCGCACGGCCAGACCTTGCCGTTCGGCGTAGTGCGCGCCCAGGCTTTCGACGATGGCGACGCCCAGCCCTTGCGCGGCCAGCGCGCAGGCGGCCGAGGACTGCGCCGCTTCGATGATGGGGCGGCAGGGCAGGCCGCGCGACTCCAGGGCCTGGCTGGTGGCGCGGCCTGCGGGCAGGGCGGTCGCCAGCACGATGGGGCCGGCCGCCGCCACCTCGTCCAGCGTCAGCGCCGGCTGCCGCGCCCAGGGGTGGTCCTGGCGCATGACCGCATGCAGGCCCAGGGGCGCGAGCCGCAGGCTGTCCACGCGGTCGATGTCGGAAGGCGATCCGATGATGATGCCCAAGTCGATGCGGTGGTCCACCGCCATTTCGATGATCTCCAGCGCAGTGCCGGCCCGGATCGTGACGGCGACGCCGGGGTGCGCCGGGCGCATGCCGGCCAGGGCCGCGGGCAGCAGGCTGGATGCGGCGATGGCGACCGCGCCCACGTCCAGGCGCGTCATGGCGCCCTGCCGGATATCGACGGCAAGCCGGTCGACGGCTTCGATGCCGGCCAGCGCGTTGAGCACTTCGGGTATCAGTGAACGGCCCTGGCTGGTGAGATGCAGCCGCCGGTTCTCCCGGCTGAACAGCGCGAAGCCCAGGCGCGTTTCCATGTCGCGCAGCAGCGCGCTGGCGGCGGGTTGTGTCATGTTGACCGATGCGGCGGCGGCCGTGACGGTGTCGTGCCGGTACATCGCGCGCAGCAGCAGGAGTTCTCGGCGATTTAACATATGAAATTTATATGGAAATAGTCAATTCATCTATTTGACCATATGAATGCGCGGCCGCCAGAATAACCGGCATTGAACCCTGGAGCCGCGTAACCGTTATGCCCGCCAACACCATTGTTTCCGTCGCCTGCATTCCGCTGCGTCTGCCGTTTCATCACTGGAGCCCGTCGCCGCTGTTCGCCGGCCGTCCGCGCGACAAGCTGGACAGCGCGCTGGTGCGCGTGCAGACCGAAGACGGCGCGGTGGCGTGGGGCGAGTCGTACTGTGTGGAGCCGCGCGCCCTGCAGGCCATCTTCGAAACCCTGATCGCGCCGCTGGCCTGCGGCCGCGACGCGGACGACGCCACGCTGCTGCCCGGCATGCAGCGCACGCTGCATAACCTGGGACGGTCCGGCCCCGTGGTGCATGCGCTGGCAGGACTGGATATCGCGTTGTGGGACCTGCGCGCCAAGCGCGCCGGCGTGCCCCTGTATGAATTGCTGGGCGGCAAGCGCCGGGAGCGCGTGCGCGTCTATGCGTCGCTGCTGCAGTACTACGGCAACGCGGAACGCCTGGACGCGGTGACCACGCGCGCGCTGAACGAGGGCTATACCGAAATCAAGCTGCACGAGCGCACCGCCGATGCGCTGGCCGCCGTGCGCCGCAGCACGGGGCCGGGCGTGCCCATCATGGTGGACACGAATTGCGCGTGGCTGCCTGGCGAAGCCGAAGCCGCCATCGACGCCATGCGTCCGCATGATCCGTACTGGATCGAAGAGCCGCTCTGGCCGCCGGAGGACGCCCGCGCGCTGGCCAGGCTGAAGCGCGCCTGCGGCATTCCTTTGGCGGTGGGCGAGAACGCCGGCAGCGCTACCGACCTGGAGCGGCTGGTGGACGACGAGGCGGCGCAGTATGTGCAACCCAGCGTCATCAAGCTGGGTTTGACCGCCGCATGGCGCATCGCGCAGAAGTGCGCCGGTACGGCCGTGACCTGCGCGCCCCAGGTCGCGTTCTTCGGCCCGGGCTATCTTGCCAGCCTGCATCTGATTGCGGCCCAGCAGGCGGAGGTATCGCTGGAGCGCCTATACGTCGAGCTGGCGCACGTGCCGTACGGGCGCAGCGTGCCGATCGTGGACGGCTGGGTGCAAGTTCCGGACGGGCCCGGGCTGGGCGCGGACCCCGAAGCCGAACTTGCCGAGGGCCGCTATAGCGCATGACATTGATGCGCCATGGCGGCGCAGGGCCTTGCGGCCGCATAGAACATAAACACGGAGACAAAGACATGCATCAATCCCGCAGATCGTTCCTGATCAACGGCACGGCCATGGCCCTGGGCGCGGCCGCGCTGCCCTGGGCCATCACGGCCCGGGCCGCGCAGTATCCGGACAAGGCCGTGCGCCTGTTCATTCCGTATCCGCCGGGGGCGGCCACCGACACCCTCGGGCGCATGGCGGGCCAGGTCTATGCCCAGGCCCTGGGCCAGCCCTTCGTCGTGGAAAATCGCGGCGGCGGCGGCACAACCATCGGCACGCGCGCGCTGGCCGTGTCGGCGCCGGACGGCTACACCATCGGCATGGTCGATTCCACATTCACCATCAATCCCGCGCTGCTGGGCGACCGCCAGCCCTACGATGCGATCAAGGATTTCGCGCCTGTTTCGCTGATGGCGACGGCGCCTTTCGTCATGGTGGTGCACCCGTCCGTCAAGGCGACGGACCTGGCGTCGTTCCTGGCGCTGGCCAAGGCGCAGCCGGGTACGCTGTCGTACGGATCGGCGGGTGTCGGCAGCGGGCCGCACCTGGCGGGCGAGCAACTGCGCCAGCAGGCGGGCGTGGACGTGCTGCACGTGCCGTATCGCGGCGGCGGCACGGTCATCACCGACCTCCTGGGCGGCCAGGTGCAGTTTGCCTTCGCCACCGTGCCCACGCTGCTGGAGCACATCAAGGGCGGGCGCCTGCGCGCGCTGGCCGTCACCAGCCCTCAGCGCGCGAGCCAACTGCCCGACGTGCCCACGTTCACGGAAGCCGGCCTGCCGGGCGTGGATATTTCGCCGCTGTTCGGAGTGGTTGCGCCCGCCGGCGTGCCCGAAGCCATCATCGAACGCCTGTCGGCGACGCTGGCGGATTCCGTGCGCAATGGCGAACTGCGCGACAAGCTGGCCGGCATGGGTTTCCAGCCGGTGGGCAGCACGCCCGCGCAATTTGCGCAGCGCATCCGCGACGACGTGGCGAAGTGGACCGCGGTGATCCAGCGCGGGGGCATCAAGGCCGAGTAGGGCGCGGTCCCGATGGCGGTCTACGCGTACTTGCCGGTCAGGCCGCCATCCACCAGCAGTTCCGTGCCCGTGATGTATGACGCTTCGTCGGAGGCCAGGAAGGCGACGGCGTTGGCGACTTCCCAGGGCGTGCCCATGCGCCCCATCGGCACCTGCCGGTCGCGCGCCGCGCGGGCGGCGTCCAGATCGTCCTTGTCGAACATCCGCGCAACGTTGCCGGCGACGCGCGGCGTGTCGATCAGTCCCGGAATCACCGTGTTCACGCGGATACGGTCTGCGGCGTATTGCTGCGCGGCCATGCGCGCGAAGTGGATGACCGCCGCCTTGCTGACGCTGTAGGCCAGGTGCGGATAGCCGGTGTAGCGGATGCCCGCGATCGAAGAGACCGCGACGATGGCCCCGCCGCCCTGCGCGCGCATGATGGGCGCCAGGAGCCGTGTGGCGACCAGCAGGCTGGTCACGTTGACCTGCTGGATGCGGTCCCAGTCCTGCACCGAAATATCTTCGGGGCCGCCCACCTTGCCGATGCCGGCGTTGGCCTGCAGGATGTCGATGCGGCCATGGCGGCGCATCGCGGCGTCGACCGCCGCCTGCATGGCGTCGGGATCGGCGACGTCGGCCTGTACCGGCAGTGCGTCGCCACCGGCCAGTTCCACCTCATGCGCGGCGTCTTGCGCGGCGGCCAGGCTGGCGTCCAGCGCGATGATGGACGCGCCCTGGCGCGCCAGCGTCACGCAGCTGGCCTTGCCAATGCTCCAGCCGGGGGCGGATGCCCCCGCGCCCGCCACCAGCGCGACCTTGCCCGCCAGGCGCTTGCCGGGAATGGCCGCCGGCGTCATTGCCCGCCGTCCTGTTGATGGGTCTTGCCCTTGCCGACGTAAGGGATGGCGTGATCAATGGTTTCCCAGATGTAGCGGCCAGAGGGGCTTTGCTGTTCTTCGGCGACGTGGGACACCAGGCCGGCCGCCCGCGAGATGACGGCGAAGCCGCGCATCAGGTCGGTGGGCACGCCGATCTCGCTGAGCAGGGCGGCGACGGCGCCGGTGGCATTGATGGTGATGTGCTTGCCGTAGGTTTCGTCGATCGCGCCGGCCAGCAGCCGCAGCGCCTTGATGGATGCGCCGTCCAGGTCGCTTTCGGCTTCGGCCAGGGCCAGCAGCTTGATCGCGCGCGGATCGTCCGGCTTGTGCAGGTGGTGGCCGAAGCCGGGCAGCGGGCTGCGGGCGGCACGGAACTCGCGCGCGATCGCCAGGGCCTCGGCCTGCGCGTCGGGGGCCTGGCGGATCCGGTCCAGCAGGCGCGAGCAGTTTTCCATGGTGCCGACGAACTGGCTGCCCACGGCCATCAGCCCCGAGGCGACGGCGCCTTGCAGGTTCTCTGGCGCGCTCATGTAGATCAGCCGTGTGGCGATCGCGCTGGGCGTCATGCCGTGTTCCATCAGCGTGACCAGCACGGCGTCCACGATGCGCAGGTCCACGGGACGCGCATCGCGCCCCAGGATCTGCATGATCATGACCTCGGTGAACGTCTTCTTGCCGATCAGGTCTTCCACCAGGTCGACGTCGCGGTAGGACATGCCGGTCAGGTGGTGGGCGCAGAGCCGGGTTTCGGGCTTGTTCATGGGGTCTCCTTCAGTGCGGCGTCGCGCACTGCGTTCTTCAGCACCTTGCCCACGCTGGAGCGCGGCAGGCTGGCGTGGATGTGGATCTGCTTGGGCGTGGCCACCGGGCCGAGCAGCGCGCGCACGTGGGCCTTGAGCTCGTCGTCGCTGGCGTGCGCGCCGGGCTGCAGCTGCACGGCGGCGTGGACGGCTTCGCCCCATTTGTCGTCCGGCAGCCCGAACACGGAACATTCGTACACGGCGGGGTGCGAGGACAGCGCGTTCTCGACGTCGACGGGATAGATGTTGAAGCCGCCCGTGATGATGACGTCGCGTAGCCGGTCTTTCAGGAACAGGTAGCCGCGCGCGTCGATCAGGCCGGTGTCGCCGGTATGCAGCCAGCCGTCGATCACGGTTTCGGCCGTCTTGTCCGGCAGGCGCCAGTAGCCCGTCATTACCAGGTCGCCCTGCACCACGACCTCGCCGATCTCGCCGCGCGGCAGCAGCGCGCCGTCTGGGGCCATGATCGCCACGTCGGTCAGGTGCGTGACGCGCCCGACCGAGGCGCGGTTGCCGGGGATTTCCAGGTCGGCGGGGCGCAGGACCGTGACGATCTGCGGCGCTTCGGTCTGGCCGTAGGTCGTGCCCAGCACCGGACCGAAGAAGGCGCGCGCGCGCTCGATTTTTTCGACGGGCATGGGCGCCCCGCCATAGATCAGGTTGCGCAGGCGCGGAAAGTCTGCGCGGGACACGCCGGGCTGCGCCATGATCATGTAGATCAGCGTGGGCGGCATGAAGCTCAGCGTGCCGCCGCGCTCGCGGAACGCCGCCGTGATGGTGGCGGGCGTTACGCTGTCCAGCAGCAGGTGCGATCCGCCCTGCGCCAGCACCGGCAGCAGGTAGGTGCCCGTGCCGTGGGTGATGGGCGCGGACACCACATAGCGGTCGTCTGGCGTGAGTCCCCAGCTGATGATCTGGTTGATGATGCCGGCGTTCCAGGCGTGATAGGGCTGCATCACGCCCTTGGGCAGGCCGGTGGTGCCGCCGGTGAACTTGATGGCCTGCGTGGCGTCGCGCGGCAGCGGGTGGCGCGCCGGCTCGCGGCCCGCGCAGCGCGCCAGCAGCGCGGACAGCGCCAGCTCCGCGGCGTCGTCCTCCAGCTCGATGCGCCGCGCCGGCCCCGCCTGCACCAGCGGGGCGCCCACGCCGTCCACGATCACGATGGACGGCGCCGTGGCGTCCAGGATGCGGCCGATCTCGCTTGCGGTGCTGCGGTAGTTCAGCGGCACCCAGACCTTGCCGCTGGCCAGCACGGCCAGCAACGCCAGGATGTGGCGCGCGGAATTGCCGGCGCAGATCGCCACGCGGGTCTGGGGCGCGGGGTCCAGGTCTTGCAGGGCTGCGGCCAGCGCGCGGGTGTCGGCCGCCAGCCGCGAGTACGTGACCTGGCCGTCGGGGCCGTCCAGCGCCACGCGATCCGGATGCTGTTCGGCCGCGCGGAAGAAGAAATCAATCGGGTACACCTGTGCTCCTTGGAACGCTAATTGGCCTTGAGGTTGGCGCTTTTCACGACCGCACCCCACTTGTCGATTTCGCTGGCGATCTTCTTGCCGAAGGTCTCGGGCGTGTTGGGCGCCTGCGGTGGGAAGAAGCCCGACTGCTGGTACGAGGCCTGCAGGGCCGGGCTGGCCAGCGCCTTGTTCATCGCCTGATTCAGACGGTCGATGACGGGGCGGGGCGTGCCGGCCGGCGCCACCAGGCCGAACCAGGACTCCACATCGAAGCCCGGCAGGCCGGATTCGGCCAGCGTGGGGACGTCCGGCGTGACGGGCAGGCGCTGCGGCGACGTGACGCCAATCGCGCGCAGCTTGCCCGCCTGCACGTGCGGCAGGGACGAAGGCAGGTTGTCGAACATGGAGTCGACCTGGCCGCCCAGCAGGTCGGCCACCGCCGGGCCGCTGCCGCGATAGGGCACGTGCAGGATGTCCGTGCCGGTCTTCATCTTGAAGAGTTCGCACGACAGGTGGATGGACGAGCCGCTGCCGGACGAGGCGCAGGTCAGCTTGCCGGGATGCTGCTTCGCGTAGGCGATGTACTCCGGCACGGTCTTGATCGGCAGCTTGGGATTGACGACCAGGATGTTCGGGATGGTCGCCAGCAGGCCCACCGGCTCGAAGCCTTTGACGAAGTCATAGTTGAGCTGGCTGTACAGCGTGCGATTGATGGTGTTGGCGATGGAGCCGACATACAGCGTGTAGCCGTCCGGCGCCGCGCGCGAGACGATCTCGGCGCCGATGTTGCTGTTGGCGCCGGTCTTGTTCTCGACGACGACCGTCTGGCCCAGTTCCTCCGCCAGCGATTTGGCCATCAGGCGCGCGACGATATCGGTCGCGCCGCCGGCGGCATAGCCCACGACCAGCGTCACGGGGCGTTCGGGGTAGGGCTTGGCCGCCCAGGCGGACGCGCCGGCGAGCAGGCCGCCGCTCAAGGTCACCGCTGCCACGGTCCAGCGCTTGCTGAATGTCTTCATTGTTGTCTCCGTCCTGTTTTGTCTAATATTTGGACAGATCTTCGTCCGCCCGCCTTCATATTCGGCTTTGATCGGGGCGTCATCAACGCAAGGTGTCCAAAAAATGAACAAGGCGGAATCCGAAGGCTCCGGGCCGCGCATCCTGCGCCGAGGGCTGCGGGTGCTGGGCGTGCTGCGGCAGGCGGGCGCGGCCGGCATGCATGTGGTGGATATTGCGCGGGCCGCGGGCATGCAGCGGTCCACGGTGTATCGCTACCTGGATGTGCTGGTGGAAGAGGGATATGCCCTGCGCGAATCGGGCGCGCCGCGCTGGCGCGTCGCCGAACTGGGCGTCATGATGGCCGGCGATCCGCACGCGCAGGCGGTGCGCAGCCTGCGGCCGGTGCTGCGCCAGATCAGCGATGTCAGCGGGGATTCCGCCTTTCTCATCTGCCGCGCCGCGAACGATTCCCTGTGCCTGCACCGCGAGGTCGGCAACTATCCCGTGCAGGTGCTGGCCGTCACGGTGGGGCATCGCCAGCCGCTGGGCGTGGGCGCGGCCGGACTGGCGCTGCTGGGCGCCTTGCCGCCCGGCGAGGCCGAGGACGTGCTGACGCAGAATGAACAGGCGCTGCGCGCCTATGGCGGCATGACCGTCGCGCAGATGCGGCGGCTGGTGGAGAACACGCGAGACCGCGGCTGGGCCGTGGTGGGCAACGCCGCGGTGCCGGGGGTGCTGGGCGTCGGCGTTGCGCTATGCGATGCAGGCGGCTATCCGCGGCTGGCGGTCAGCGTATCCAGCCTGATCAGCCGCATGCAGGCGCCGCGCCAGCGCAACATCGCCGAGCTGATCCGCGCGCAACTGGCGCAGAACGAACCCGGGATGCCGCACTGGGTGTTGCCCGGAGAGGGCGCGTGAGCGCAGGCGGCTCAGGCCGCCGCGGGCGTCGGCGCGCGGTACGTCTTCTGGTAATGCACGGTGAAGGTCTTGAACGCGTCCAGCGCCTTGTGCGGATCGTGTCCGGGCTTGACCAGGAAACTGTCGAAGCCGACGCGCGCCTGGTAGTGGATCGTGTCGATCATCACGTCGCCGACCGCGCGCAGTTCGCCCTGCCACTGGTAGCGGGTGCGCAGCAGCTGCGCCAGCGAATAGCCGCGGCCATCGGTGTAGACGGGGAAGTCCACCGCAATGAAGGCGATGCCTGCGGGGTTCAGCGTGCCGTCGGCGTCGGCCAGGTCGGCCAGGTCGGCGTCCGGGTCCAGCAGCACGGCAACCGGGTGCTGGTGACGGCGCAGTGTGGCGCGCGAGGTCTTCCACACGGACAGCGGCACGATCCAGCCGGGCTCGTCGCCGGGCACCTGGCCTTCGGCGGGCACTTCGGGTTCCGGCACGAAAGGACGCGACGTGTCGGCTTCCAGTCTGCCGTTGCGGATCAGGTGCGGGCCGGGGGCGTCGTGGGCGTAGATTTCAGACATGAGCGGCCTCCGCGGTCTGGCTGGGTTTGGCGAAGGCAGGGTCGGCGTAGACATCCTGCTTGAAGGGGTCGATGCCGACGCGGTCGACCACGTCGATGAAGCGTTCCTCTTCGCTGTCGCGCAGGCCCAGATAGGTGCGGATCAGGCGGTCGACCACGCCGGGCACCTGGTGGCGGGCGAAGGACGGACCGATGATGCGGCCCACGGCAGCGCCGCCGCCGCGCGTGGATTCGAGATCGGGCAGGGGCTTGGCGGCGCCGTTCTGGCGGCCGCCCAGCGTGACCTGGTACCACTCCTCGCCGGCCTTGTCGACGCCGAGGATGCCGATGTGCCCCACGTGATGGTGGCCGCAGGAGTTGATGCAGCCCGAGATGTTCAGGTCCAGTTCGCCGATTTCGAACAGGTAGTCCAGGTCGTCGAACTGGCGCTGGATGGCCTCGGCCACGGGAATGGAGACGGCATTGGCCAGCGCGCAGAAGTCTCCGCCCGGACAGGCGATGATGTTGGTCAGCAGGCCGACATTGGGCGTGGCCAGGTTCAGGGCTTCAAGCTTCTGCCAGAGTTCGTGCAGGCGCGCGCGGCGCACGTCGGCCAGGATCAGGTTCTGTTCATGCGACACGCGCAGCTCGCCAAAGCCGAAGTCGTCGGCAAGGTCGGCCACGGCGTCCATCTGGTCGGCGGTGATGTCGCCCGGCGGCACGCCGGTGGGCTTGAGCGACACGGTGACGGCGGCATAGCCGGCCACCTTGTGCGCGTGCACGTTGGTGCGCAGCCAGCGCGCAAAGCGCTTGTCGGCGGCGGCCAGCGCAGCGGTGTCGTCGGAGTCGGCGGCGGCGGACGCGTCGTACTGCGGCCACACGAAGCGCGACTTGATGGTGTCGACGAATTCCTGCGTGATAGTGTCGGGGCCGCCCTTGATGCGCTGCCACTCTTCATCGACCTGCTGCGCATAGACTTCGGGCGTCAGGTCCTTGACCAGGATCTTGATGCGCGCCTTGTACTTGTTGTCGCGGCGGCCGTGCAGGTTGTAGACGCGCAGCGCGGCCTGCATATAGGTCAGCAGGTCTTGCCATTCGACGAAGGGGTTGATGAGCTTGCCGACGATGGGCGTGCGGCCCATGCCGCCGCCGATCCACACGCGAAAGCCCAGCTTGCCGTCGCGCTCGACCGCCTGCAGGCCGATGTCGTGCACGCCCACGGCGGCGCGGTCCTGCACGGCGCCGCTGACCGCGATCTTGAACTTGCGCGGCAGGAAGGCGAATTCCGGATGCAGCGTGGACCATTGACGGATGATCTCGCACCAGACCAGCGGGTCCACGAGTTCGTCCGGCGCGACGCCGGCGAAGTGGTCGGTGGTGGTGTTGCGGATGCAGTTGCCGCTGGTCTGGATGGCGTGCATCTGGACGGTGGCCAGTTCGGCCAGGATGTCCGGCACGTCTTCAAGCTTGGGCCAGTTGAACTGGATGTTCTGGCGCGTGCTGAAGTGCCCGTAGCCGCGGTCCCACTTGCGCGCGATGTGCGCCAGGGTGCGCAGCTGGCGCGACGCCAGCATGCCGTAGGGAATGGCGACGCGCAGCATGGGCGCGTGGCGCTGGATGTACAGGCCATTCTGCAGGCGCAGAACGCGGAAATCATCTTCGGTAAGCTGGCCGTCGAGGAAGCGGCGCGTCTGATCGGCGAATTGCGCGACACGCTGCTCGACTAGCTGTTGATCGACGGGGTCATACACGTACATGTCTACTGCCCTTGAAGTCTTCTCGGTCTGAGCCCCTGTAGGCGGCAGGCGCAAGGCGCCGGCAAAGGGGGGTTCATAACCGTAACAGCCAGCCGTCTAGAGCGTCTAAGTCATTCTGGTAATAAAGAAATAAGGGCCCCGGGGAAGAGCCCCGGGGAAGGGCCCCCACGCCGCGCGCGCTTCGCGCGCTTGCTGCCCCCCGAGGGGGCTGCCCCGCCTTCGGGCGGCCGGGCGGCGGGGCGGCTGTTCTTGCGGAGGTTGGGCGCTACGCTCGTTGCGTGAACCGGTGTCTGGGCCGGCGGGCGACCTGCTTTATGTGCAAGGAAACCACATGCGGAAAGTCTATATAGATACGCGCACCATTTGGCACGCGTCTCGCTTGCCGCTACAACGCCGCGTTGACCGCCCAGCGAGCCACGAACACCAGGATGGTCACCAGGCTGGCGGCCAGCACCAGGCCGGTGGCGATGAGCGGGCCGGGTTTGTTGTGGGCGATGTCGGCGTCGTAGCCGCGGCCGCGGCGTACGCCGAAGAAGGCCCAGAGCACGGAGCGGGCCGTGCGCAAGATACTAAGCATATGCGGCTCCTGGCGGATAGGCGGACAGGGCCACTGTAGACGCACGGGGGGCGGGCCGACAGATGCAGATTCGTCTCAGGCGGCCGTATCAGATGGCGGGGCGGCGGGTTCGCCGATGCCGCGCACGATGTGGTCCAGCAGTTCGCGCGCCGCGGGAGAGATGTGGCGGCCGGCGCGGCTGAGGACGTGCAGGCTGCCCTGGTTCAGGATGGGATTGGCAAGCGGCAGGCTGGCCAGCCGCTGAGCCTGCATGTCGGCCGTGACGGCGATGGGCGGCGTGAGCGCATAGCCGATGCCGGCCGCCGCGAACTGCCACAGCGCTTTGAAGGACGAGGTGGTCAGCACGTTGCGCAGCCGCACCTGCTCGCTGATCTCGGCGGCCTGGATGTGCTGGCGCACGCCGAAGCCTTCCTGCATGGAGGCGCCGGGGTAGTCGGCCAGGTCGGTCAGCAGCAGGGGGCGCCCCAGCCGCGTCAGCGGGTGGTCCTGGCGCACGATGGCGCGGATGGGCTCGGGCCGCGAGTAATGCGTGCGCAGGCGGGCGTCGGTGGGCGGCTGGAAGACCAGTCCTATATAGGCGCGGTCGTCGACGATGCGCTGGACAATTTCCGAGGTGCGCGCAACATCAATGTCCAGCGTGACTTCCGGGTGGCTGCGCCAGTAGCCGGGCAGCACGCGGTCGAACATGAGTTCCACGAAGCCCTCACCCAGCACCAGGTCGATGTGACCGCGTTCGGCCTTGCGCAGGCTGTCGATTTCGGAAAAGAAGCTCTCCTGGATGTTCTGCTGCCGCGTGACGTAGCGAGCCAGGATGTGGCCGGCGTCGGTAGGCACGACGCCGCGCCCGCGGCGCTCGAATAGCGCGATGCCGCAATCGCGCTCCAGCGCGGCGATGGCCCGGCTGACGGCGGACGGGTCCATGTCCAGCGCTTCGGCGGCGCCGCGCACCGAACCGCGGCTCATGACCTGCATGAAGTAATGGGTGCGGCGGGAATCGAGTTTTTCATCCATGGCGCGAACTCCGGGGCGGGATTGCGGCGGAATACCCACGGAAGTTGATTAGGGTTTACCCCAATTCAGATGACTTCCGTGCAAAATTTTCCCAGGAATGGGTCTTGTGTTGCATTTTACGCAACGCTAATGCGCCTGTGGTGTCATGGTTGCCCGCCGGACCCCCGGGCGAAAATCCCCCGTGCCGCCCGAGGCGCTGGCGCGCCTTGCGCCGCCTGTCCGATTTGCCCGGGATGGGGCGCTGTTGCCGCCCCGGCTTGCGGTCCGCCGCCACGACTACTACTCACGTACTTCAGGGGAATCCGAATGTCTCATGCCAGCGCCAGCCTGGCCTTGCCCACCATGCCGCTATCGGACCGCGTCCGCATGCTCGCCGCCATCCTGCTGGTGGTGGTGATTTCCGAAGCGATCGGCAGCGTCACTTTCGCGGTGGGCCCCGGCAAGATCATTCTGCAGCCGATGCTCTGGGCCATCTTCATCGGCGCCATCGTGGCGGCGTTCGGCCAGCGCCTGCCCGCGGGCGTCGGCATCGACAAGGCGATGCAGACCCGCATCAGCGGCTATCTGCAATACGCGCTGCTGCCGTTCCTGGCCAAGCTGGGCCTGATGGTGGGCGGCGCCCTGCCGCAGGTGCGCGAGGCCGGCTGGGCGCTGGTGTTCCAGGAATTCGGCCACTTCTTCGGCACCATGGCTATCGGCCTGCCGCTGGCGCTGCTGCTGGGCATCAAGCGCGAGGCCATCGGCGCCACGTTCTCGGTGGGCCGCGAGCCCAGCCTGGCGATCATCGGCGAGCGCTACGGCATGAATTCGCCGGAAGGCCGCGGCGTGATGGCCGAGTACATCACGGGCACCGTGATCGGCGCGCTGTTCGTCGCGCTGATGGCAGGCTTCATCACCAGCCTGAACATTTTTGACCCGCGCTCGCTCGCGATGGGCGCCGGCGTGGGCTCGGGCAGCATGATGGCCGCCGGCGTGGGCGCGATCGCCTCCCAGCAGACGCCTGAAATGGCGCATCAGGTAGCCGCCCTGGCCGCTGCCGCCAACCTGCTGACAACCGTGGTGGGCGTGTACTTCACGCTGTTCATTTCGCTGCCCACGACCATCTTCCTGTACGGCAAGCTGGAGCCGGTGCTGGGCCGCTTTTCGCGCGGCAAGGCCGACGAGTCGGTCGTCGACAACAGCGTCTCGGAAGACGTGCCGGCGCACAGCACGAAGATGGGCTTTGGCGACCGCCTGACCGCCTATGTCATTTGCGGCCTGTTCGCGCTGGTGGGCAACCGCCTGGGCTACAACGTGCCCTTCGCGGATGCGCTGCCCGGCATGGGCATCATCATCTTGCTGGTGGTCATCACCGACCTGATCCTGCGCGTGATTCCCAAGCTGCCGGCCGTGTTCGTGCTGTCGCTGATCGCCATGACGGCAGGCTGCCCCGGCGTGCTGCCGTATTCGGACCAGATCATCGCGATGGTCGGCAAGGTGAACTTCCTGCCGTTCACGACCGTGATCCTGGCCATGGCTGGCCTGTCGATCCTGAAGGACCTGCCGGCCTTCCGCAAACTGGGCTGGAAGATCGTGGTGGTGTCGCTGGCCGCCAACGCCGGCACCTTCCTGGGCGCCACGATGATCGCGGAATTTTTCCACTGATCCTGACCGCTCCTGATAGAAATGGCCGCTTGCGCAAAACAGGCGGCCATTTTCATTCAGGCCGGCAGGATGGCCGGCAACCGCCTTTGCATCGCGGTCAGGGCGCGGCGCCGGGCCGGTAACGGGCGTTGTCGGTCGCGTTTTCGGTGGCGCCGATGTTGGCCACTTTGGGAATGCCGACGCCGGCAGCCTTCAATGCGACAGCCGCCTGCAATTCCACCTGGGGATTGCCCATCGCGACGCGGTAGGGCTGCAGCGGCGCCAGGCCGTCGATGGTGCCCCAGTTGTTCGCAGTGTCGGCGCGTTGGGCCGCCGGGTCCGGGCGCGCGGCAAACTCCTCGACCGCGCGCCGCATCCGGGAGTCCGCGTACAGCTCACGCAAGTCGTCCACATTGATGGCGGGGGCGGTTGAAAGCAGGGGCGCGACAACAACGTCAGCCTTGTCTCTGACGGGCGCGGTGTCTTGGTCGAACCGGGCCGCCTTGTCGGCCTGGGCGCGTTCCACGCGCTGAGCTTCGCGGGCAGCCTGGGCTTGCGCGGTGCGCTGAGCCTGCCGGGCCGCATAGTTCTGCGCGGCGCGTTCGGCTTCCCAGGCGGGGCGGTTCTCGTCCAGCGGCGATACGCGCGCGGGGTAGGGCGCGGCGACGCCGGGGATGGCGGAGATCGCAGAAAGGGACATGCGGGGCTCCTTGTCGAGGTTGACCTTCTGGTTGGTCTGTCCAGGGAGTTGCGAGTTCACTGTAGCAGAGCCCCGCACGCCCCGCGCGGCCAGGTTTTATCCATCTGTGGATTTCGTAACCGTCTCCCAGCGCGTCAATTCCTCCTGCAAGGCGGCCAGCTTGCTCTGCACCAACCCGAGCGCATCGCTGCCGAGCAGCAGGTGCGCGGGCGGCTCATCGGCCTTGATGGCCGCCAGCATGGCGCGCGCCGCCTTGCGAGGATCTCCCAGTTGATGGCCGCTTTTCTCTTCACGGGCTTTCCGGATGGGGTCGAAGATGGCGTCGTAGTCCGCAATGGCACGGGGGGTGCGCGTCATGGATCGACCCGCCCAGTCGGTGCGGAACGACCCCGGCGCCACGGCCGTCACGGCGATGCCCAAGGGCTGCACTTCCTTGCCCAAGGCCTCGGATATGCCCTCCAGCGCGAACTTGCTGCCGCAGTAGTACGTGATACCGGGCATGGTGATGTGGCCGCCCATGGAGGTGATGTTCAGGATGTGGCCCCGCCGGCGCTGGCGCATGAAGGGCAGGACGGCCTTCATCATCGCGACCGCGCCAAATACGTTCACGTCGAATTGGCGGCGCATTTCCGACAGCGGCGACTCTTCCATCACGCCTTCATGGCCGTAGCCCGCGTTGTTGACCAGTACGTCGATGGGGCCGACGTTGGCCTCGATATCGGCCACGACGCCGTCGATCGCGTCGAAGTCGGTGACGTCCAATAGGCGGCCGATGGCGGCGCCGGGCGACAGGGCTTCAAAGGCGATGCGGGCCGGCTCGCCGCGTACCGTTCCGACGACGCGATGGCCTGCGGCAAGGGCTTCCTCGGCCAAGGCGCGGCCGAAGCCGCTGCTGACGCCCGTGATGAGCAAGGTTTGGGGGGAGGTCATGGATAAGGCTCCGAAGTCACTGGAGAATGCATGGTAGTCTTGCCAAAACTTATGAATAAGCCGTATTTCACTGCTTATCTTGCACAAAACTATGAACGCGATTTCCACGGCCCCCGGCGATGCGGTGGGTTCCGCTCCCGCTGAAAGCCGCATGGCTGCGCTGCTGCGTGGCCTGGCGCCTGACGAGGGCTACAACCTGACAGCGTTGCCCAGCGTGCGCGTGCTGCGCGCCAACCGGGCGATGGCGCGCACGCCGGTGCTATATGACCCCGGCATCGTGATCGTCTGCCAGGGACGCAAGCGCGGATATTTCGGGGATCGGCTGTACCTGTACGACGAGCAGCATTACCTGGCCGTGTCCGTCCCGGTGCCTTTCAGCATGGAGACCGACGCCACGCCCGAGCGCCCGTTGCTGGCGCTTTATCTGCACCTGGATTTTGTGTTGGCGGCGGAACTGGCTTCACAGATCGACGGCGCCGGCGTCGCGGCGGCTCCCCAGGCGCCGCAAAGCATGATGTCGACCCCCATGAATGACGCGATGCGCATGTCGGTGCTGCGATTCGTCGAGGCCATGACCCGGCCGCTTGAAGCCGCCGTGCTGGGACCGGGCCTGCTGCGCGAACTCTATTTCCGCGTGCTCACCGGCCCGCAGGGCAGTTCGATGCGAGAGGCGCTGTCCCTGCGCGGGCAGTTTGGCCGGATCGGCAAGTCCTTGCGCCTCATCCACGCGGAATACGCCCGGCCGTTGGACGTGACGCGGCTGGCGGATGAGGCAGACATGAGCGTCCCGAGCTTTCACAGCCATTTCAAGGCGGTGACGCAGCTCTCTCCCATGCAGTACGTGAAATCGACGCGCCTGCATCAGGCGCGTCTCTTGATGGTGCGGCAGGACCTGACGGCCGAGACGGCGAGCCAGGCGGTGGGCTACACGAGCCCGTCCCAGTTCAGCCGCGAGTTCAAGCGCCTGTTTGGCCTGACGCCGGCGGCGGAGGCGCGACGCATGCGCGAAGGCTTCGCCTTGCCGGCGTTCGCGGACGCCACCTATGTGTCGTCACACTGAATCAAGGCTTGGTGGCCTGCATCGACGGACGCTGGCTAAACCCTTCGTACCAGGCCGCGGCGGCCGGGTGCGAGGCGCGCCAGTCCAGGTCCGGGAAGCGGAAGTCCAGGTAACCCAGCGCGCAGCCGATGGTGATGGTGCCGATGTCCAGGCGGCCTTCGAGGCCGGCAGCGTTCTTCTCGATGAGCGCGAGGCCGTCGCGGACCTTGCCCAGCTGGCCTTCGACCCAGCCGTCCCAGCGCAGGGCCTCGGGGCGCAGGACGTTCTCGTAGCGGGCGAGCAGCGCGGCGCCCAGCATGCCATCGGCCATCGCTTGCTCCGTCAGGACCTGCCAGCGGGTCTTGCCGGTGGGGAACAGCGAGCCGCCGCCCAGGTCGTTCAGGTACTCGCACACCACGCGGCTGTCGAACAGCGCCTGGCCATCGTCGGTGATGAAAGTGGGCACCTGGCCCAGCGGGTTGCTGGGGATGATGGTCTGGTCGCGCGCGACGGGGCCGGCGGCGCTGGGCAGCTTTTCAATACGGTCGGCCAGGCCCAGTTCATGGGCAATGACCATGCACTTGCGTACGAAGGGCGAAGCAGGCGAGAAGAAGATTTTCATGGGGTTCCCTGTCGGTGAGAGCCGTCAGTGTTGCGCAGGGGGCGAACGCTGTCCAGCTTGCGTGCGGATGACGGACGGGAAGACATGAAAAGGGAGATCGCCGACGATGGCCGCTAGCGGCTTGAACGACGGCGTGAAAGCCAGGCGGGCGCGCAGGGGATGCGCGCCTGGCCTGTCGGCGGCGCCGGAACCGTTGCGGTGCGGCGCGCGGCGTTTACTCGGTGACGCCGGTTTCCAGGCAGGGATTGAACTCCCCGGATTCGGGGTCGCGCAGGAACAGGACGCCGGTGGCGACGCCAAAGTAGGTGCCGTGCAGTTCCAGTTCGCCCTTTTCGACGCGGCGGCGGATGGACGGGAAGGTCATCAGGTTGTTCAGGCTGTGCTCGACCGTGGCCAGTTCCAGGCGCTTCAGGTTGGCTTCGCGGTCGCCGGCGCCGCGGTCCAGGCCTTCGGCAGCGGGTTCGATCTGCGACATCCACTTGCCGATGAAGTCGCCCTTGGTCAGCGGCTTGGCGTCGTCGAAGAAGAAGCGGATGCCGCCGCAGGACGCGTGGCCCAGCACGACGATGTGCTTGACGTTCAGGCCGTTCACCGCGAATTCGATGGCGGCGCTGGTGCCGTGGTACGACGATTCCGAGTCGGGGTCACAGGGCGGCACGAGGTTGGCCACGTTGCGCACCACGAACATTTCGCCGGGTCCGGCGTCGAAGATGACTTCGGGCGAAACGCGCGAGTCGCAACAGCCGATGATCAGGATTTCCGGGCTTTGGCCGATTTCGGCCAGCTTTTGATAGCGGCTGCTTTCCGTCTGGAAGCGCCCGTCCAGGAAAGATTGATAGCCTTCAGAGAGTCTTTTGGGAAACATGATCTTCACTTCCTAGTATCGAGGCCAGGCGTGCTGGCGCGCCGGCAGACGCAAGAAGGGGCTTCGTGTGGAAGCCCCTTTTATCGAGCCGGCAGCCAGGATTTTCCCATAACTGGCCTGATAACCCCCTGTCTAAACCCTGATCTGATAAGGGTTTTTTTGTCCTGGCGCATGCCGCAGGGGCTACCGGGCGAACACGTCCAGCGGCGCCACGCGGGCGAATTCCAGCGGGGTGACGGCCTTGACGACCTTGATCTGGCCGGGCCCCAGGGGGCCGACGACGTCCTCGCTTACCCGGCCGACCTCGCGATTCTGCGCGTCGTACAGCACGTAGGTCAGCAGGATGCTGTTGACGGGGCGCGCGGACTGGTTGGCCAGGAAGCCGGTGATGGTGGACAGGTTCTGGTTGACGTCGCGCACGGCCTGGACGTTGCCCAGCGTGACGCCGTAGGCCAGGCTTTGCGCGCCCGCGGCGCCGGACAGGGCGGCAAGCGCGACGATTGCCGCAAGGGCAAGTTTTGGTTTCATGGATGTCTCCGGGAACCCCTTGCATCTGGCGCGGCCTGCTTCTGTCCGCGATGCGCGGGGCATGGCTATCTCACTCCTTTCCGCGCCGGGATACAACAGGCCAGATGGATGATTGGGTAACAGGTTGCGGCTGCCGTTGCGCGGCCGCGCGGATTGTCCGATGATGACCGGGCCGGCGCCTTGGCCGGCGGACCGTGCCGTCCGTCATGCGCGTGTCATCACGCCCGCGGGCGCTCAAGGGAGGAACTCATGCTTTCCCGTACCAGCCAGTTGGCTTCGGCCATCCTGTTGTCCGCATGCTTTGCCGGCGCCCAGGCCCAGACCCCCGCCGCGCCCTCGACCACCAAGACGCCCACGCCGCAGCAGCAGCGGATGGCGGACTGCAACAAGTCCGCCGAGGGCAAGAAGGGCGACGACCGCAAGGCCTACATGAGCAGTTGCCTGAAGGGCGAGGAACCCGCCAAGCAACTGACGCCGCAGCAGCAGAAGATGAAGGACTGCAACGCCAAGGCGGGCGAGCAAAAGCTGGCCGGCGAGGCGCGCAAGACGTTCATGAGCACCTGCCTGAAGGGCTGACGGCAGTCTCTTGGGGGTGTCAGACACCTGGCCGAGACTGCTGCCATGCCCGGGCGCTTAGACCGTCGCGATCGGCGTGACCGGGGAACCGATAGCGTGCGGCAGCCGCAGCGGCGGGGCGGTCAGCATGAAGCGGTGGCGGCCGTTGGCGTGCAGGAACTCGGCCAGGTCCTTCAGGTACCAGAGTTCAGCCAGCGGCAGGCCCAGCTTGAAGAGGCAGTGGTGATGCAGCGGCAGCATGGCGCGCGCGCCGGACTTCTCGCGGGCAGGATAGGCTTCTACCGCGTAGTTGTCGGCGCAGATGGCGGCGATGCCGCTGTCCGTGATCCATTGCAGCAGGGCCTCGTCAGTGCCGTCCAGCGCGGCGCCGTAGGTGTGCAGCACCTCGGGGTCCGGCGTGCCGTTCATGGCGACCACGGCTTCGGCGTAGCCGGTGCGCAGCACCAGCATGTCGCCGGGTTCGACCTCGATGTGGTCCGTCGCCAGCACGTGCATCAGTTCCGCGTGGCCGATCAACGTGCGGCCCGGGCCGTAGTGGCGGAACAGGTCCACCAGCACGCCGCGGCCCTGCATGCCTTTCTGCGCCAGGTTTTCGACGCCCAGCTTCAGCGCGGCGGACGGGCCGCCGCTATTGCAGCCGCAGCCGGTGTGGTCGCCATCGGCGGGGCCCACGACATCCACGCCGGCCTGGAAGCCGTTGTAGTAGCGCAGCTCGGGCTTGCCGTCGCCGTCGGCGTCGAACAGGGCGCCCACGTGCGCCAGCGCATCCCATTGCGTGGAGTACTGCATGGACAGCAGCACCTGGTCGTCGCTCAGGACGTCCAGCGCATCCGGATTGACGTTCTTCAAGGGGAAGTTCAGGTACGGCGTGTCCTTGAGCGTGGTGGGGCTCAGGCGCGGCGGATGGCGGCGCGGGTTCAGCACGTTGCCGCCCGGCAGGTCCAGCGGCAGGGACAGGCAGAAGGTCTTGCCGGCGCGGATCTCGCGCGCGCCCTTCAAGACCTGTTCTTCGGTGATGAGGTTCAGGCGGCCAAGTTGGTCGTCGGGCCCGAAATCGCCCCAGTTGGAGCCTTCGGGCCGTTGCTTCCAGCGTTGCATGCGGCTTACTCCGTCAGGAAGTCGACGACCGCGCGGGTGAAGGCTTCCGGTTGCTCCCAGTTCGAGATGTGGGAGGTGTTCAGTTCCACGTAGCGCGCGCCAGGGATGGCGGCGGCCAGCTCGCGGCCCTGCGCGGGCGTGGCGGCCAGGTCGTGCGTGCCGCCGATGACCAGCGTGGGCGCCTGGATGGAGGACACCTGTTCACGGAAGTCGGCGTCGCGCAGCGCGGCGCAGTTGCCGGAGTAGCCGGCGTCCGGCGTGCGGCGCAGCATGTCGATCAGCACCTGCGTCAGGCCCGGCTCGGCCGCGCGGTAGCCGTCGGTGAGCCAGCGCTCGACCAGCGTGGGCGCCATCTTTTCCAGGGTCTGTTCGGCGACGGCGGCGATGCGGGCGCTCCAGCCTTCGGCCGAACCGATGCGCGCGGCGGTGTTGCACAGGACCAGCTTGCCGACCAGTTCAGGACGGGCAAGCGCCAGCCACAGGCCGGTGGGGCCGCCCATCGACAGGCCGCAGAAGTGCGCGCGCTTGATGTCCAGGTGAACCAGCAGTTCGGCGACGTCGTTGCCAAGCTGCTCGAAGCTGTATTCGCCTTCGGGGACCGAGGACTTGCCGTGGCCGCGGGTGTCGTAGCGCAGCACGCGGAAGTGCTTGGTCAGTTCGGGGATCTGGCGGGCCCACATGTCGGAGCAGGTGCCCAGCGAATTGGAGAGCACAAGCACCGGCGCGTCGGCGGGACCATCTATGACGTAGAACAGCCGTGCCTGGCTGAGATCGGCAAAAGACATGTGGGATTCCTTGGGGAAAGCAGCGGCCGCGCGAACGGCGGCCGCAGGGGTATTACAGGTGGCAGACGCCGTCTACATAGGCCTTGCGCCAGCGGGTGATGGTCACGCGGTCGAAGAGGTCGGCTTGGGCGAACGGGTCGGCGTCGATGAACTGCTGCGCGGCTTCACGCGTTTCCACGTCGACGATGTACAGGCCGCCGCCGGCGTCCTTGCCGTCGTCCTGCAGCTTGGCGCCGCAGGCCAGCAGCAGCTGCTTGTTGGCGTCCAGGTATTCCAGGTGCTTGGCGCGATGCTGCTGGCGCATTTCCTGGTGGTTGGGCTTGTCGAAGGTTTCGATGATGTAGGGCATGCGATGCTCCTGTCAGATCGCCGAGGGATGGCGCGCGAGCGCCGTGACTTCGATATCCATGTAGGGAAACAGCGGCAGGGACGACAGCAGGGTGTGCAGTTCGTCGTTGTTTTCGACGTCGAAGATGCTGACGTTGGCGTAGCGGCCGACAACGCGCCACAGGCTCTTCCACTTGCCGTCGCGCTGGAGCTGCTGCGCCAGGGCCTTTTCGTCGGCTTTCAGTTTGTCCGCGCGGTCGGCGGGCATGTCGACGGGCAGATTGACTTGCATTTGAACCATGAACAACATGATGGACTCTCCATGATGCCGTCCCGGCGCGCCGGGACGGTGTATAGGCAAAAAATCAGCGGGAAAACTTCAGCGGCAGGCCGGTCAGGCGCAGCAGTTCGTCGGCGGTGACGTCGCCGAACATGTCGGTCACGGTCACGCCGTCGGCGCGGATGTCGAACACGGCCACGTCCGTGTAAACGCGCGACACGCAGCGCACGCCGGTCAGCGGATAGGTGCAGGTCTCGACCAGCTTGCTCTGGCCTTCGCGCGTCTGCAGTTCCATCATCACGAAAACGTCCTTGGCGCCGATGGCCAGGTCCATCGCGCCGCCGACGGCGGGGATGGCGTCGGGCGCGCCGGTGTGCCAGTTGGCCAGGTCGCCGTGCTGCGACACCTGGAAGGCGCCCAGCACGCAGATGTCCAGATGGCCGCCGCGCATCATGGCGAACGAATCGGCGTGGTGGAAGAACGAGCAGCCGGGCAGCTCGGTCACGGGCTGCTTGCCGGCGTTGATCAGGTCATAGTCTTCCTCGCCCTTGGCGGGCGCGGGGCCCATGCCCAGCATGCCGTTCTCGGTGTGCAGGATGACTTCGCGGCCGGCCGGCAGATGGTTGGCCACCAGCGTGGGCAGGCCGATGCCCAGGTTGACGTAGGCGCCTTCGGGAATGTCCTGCGCGACGCGGGCGGCGATCTGGTCGCGGGTCAGTTTGGTGCTCATTGCTGCTCCTTGGCGGCCGGCTGGCCTGCGATCTGCACGACGCGCTTGACGAAGATGCCGGGGGTGACGACGGTTTCGGGGTCCAGCTCGCCCAGCTCGACGACTTCACGCACCTGGGCCACGGCAACGCGCGCGGCGCTGGCCATGATGGGGCCGAAGTTGCGGGCGGTCTTGCGGTAGACCAGGTTGCCCCAGCGGTCGCCGCGTTCGGCCTTGATGAGCGCGTAGTCGGCGTGCAGCGGATACTCCAGCACGTACTGGCGGCCGTTGATTTCGCGCGTTTCCTTGCCGTCGGCCAGCGGCGTGCCGTAGCCGGTGGGCGTGAAGAACGCGCCGATGCCGGCGCCGGCGGCGCGGATGCGCTCGGCCAGGTTGCCCTGGGGCACCAGTTCCAGTTCCAGCTTGCCGCTGCGGTACAGGCCGTCGAAGATCTGCGAGTCCGCCTGGCGCGGGAACGAGCAGATGATCTTGCGCACGCGGTTGGCGCCCAGCAGGGCGGCCAGGCCGGTGGTGCCGTTGCCGGCGTTGTTGTTGATGATGACCAGGTCCTTGGCGCCCTGCTCCAGCAGGGCGTCGATCAGTTCCATGGGCTGGCCGGCGGTGCCGAAGCCGCCGATCATGACGGTGGCGCCGTCGGGTACGTCCGCCAGGGCGGCCGCCGCGCTTGCAACAAGCTTAGAGATCATGATGTTCGCTCATAGGTGGCGTGTCATAATTTGTTCTTCATTAGAACTTTCGTTCTTCTGAAGAACATCGTTTCATGGGGAATGCGGGGCGTCAAGGCAAGCCCGGACACCGCAATCTCCATCGTTCGGAGTCGCCCGTAAGGGGCAACGGACGGCCCGCCGGCGGCGGGCCTTTTACTCTTGGGACCAGACGGATGGCCGAGCAAGATCCCCAGCAACCCAGCGACAGCTACGTGCAATCCTTTGCGCGCGGCCTGTCGGTGATCCGGGCATTCGGCCCCGACCGTTCGCAGATGACGCTGTCCGAGGTCGCGGCGGTGACGGGGCTGACCCGCGCCGGCGCACGCCGCATCCTGCTGACGCTGGAACACCTGGGCTATGTGTCGATCTACGACCGCAAGTTCTCGCTGACGCCGCGCATCCTGGAACTCGGCTACGCCTATCTGTCGGGCACGCCGCTGTGGAACCTGGCGCTGCCCTACATGGAAGAAGTGGCCGAGCAGACGCGCGAGTCCTGTTCCGTGTCGGTGCTGGAAGGCGCGGACATTGTCTACATCCTGCGTCTGTCCACGCACAAGGTGATGACGATCAACCTGGCCGTGGGCAGCCGCCTGCCGGCGTGGGTGACGTCGATGGGCCGCGTGCTGCTGGCCGGCCTGCCGGAGGCGGAACTGGACCGGGTGCTGGCGATGAGCCAGATCCAGGCCTACACCGCGGATACCGTCACCGACATCGCCGAGATCAAGCGTGTGCTGGCCGGCGTGCGCGCCGACGGCTACGCCTGCGTGGCGCAGGAACTGGAGCCGGGGTTGCAGTCCGTGGCGGTGCCCATCATCGACCGCAGCGGCCGCGTGATCGCCGCGATGAACGTCAGCGGTCATGCCAACCGGTTTTCTCGCGAGGCCATGCTGGCGGCGTTCCTGCCGCCGCTGCGCCGCGCCGCCGACCAGATCAACCACGCGCTGCTGCGCCGCTAGGCAACGCCAGCGGGCAAGCGCGAGGCCGGTCTGGACGGACATGGCGGCCGCGCTCAGATGGGGGCGACGCCCAGCGTCGTGCCGCCGCAGACATACAGCATCTGGCCGGTGACGAAGCCGTTGTCGGGAGACAGGAAGAACATCGCGGCGCGCGCCACGTCTTCGGGTGTACCCAGGCGCTTGACGACGATGCTGTTGATGATGCGCTCGGTCTGCGGCGCGCCGGCCGGATTGCTCTTGGTGAAGAGGTCAGTCGCGATGGGGCCGGGGCCGATGGCGTTGACGGTGATGCCGTCGCCGCCCAGTTCCATGGCGAGCGTGCGGGTCAGGCCCACCAGGCCCGCCTTGGTGGCCGAATACACGACGCGATCCGGCTTGCCCAGTGCGGCGCGCGACGACATGTTCACGATGCGGCCGAAGCCGGCTTCGCGCATGGCGGGCAGCGCGGCCTGCACCAGGATGAGCGCGGTGCGCAGGTGCAGGTTCACCACATAGTCCAGGTCGGCCAGCGTGGCCGTGTCGGCCGTGCCGGGGCGGGTCGCGCCGGCGTTGTTGACCAGGCCGACGATGTTGTAGGCGCTGGTGACTTCACGGGCGACTTCCTGGGTGCGCGCTTCATCGGTCAGGTCGGCCTGATACGAGACCAGACCCGCCGGCGGATTCTCGGGCAGCTTGTAGTCGATGTTGACCACATTGTGGCCGGCATCGAGCAGCATGCGGATGATGGCGGCGCCGATCCCGGCGCTGCCGCCGGTGACGAGATATGCGGTGGGTTTGGTCATATCAATTCCGTTCGGTTCAAAAAATCAATGGGTCAGGTAGCCCCAGGCGAGGACGGCGGTGATGTGGATCACGCCGACCCACAGCATCATGATGACGGTATAGCCCATCACGTCGCGCAGTTTCAGCTTGGACAGGGCCAGCGCCGGCAGGATCCAGAAGGGCTGCACCAGGTCGTTCCATGCGTTACCCAGCATGACGGCCATGGTGGTCTGGTTCAGGGCGCTGCCGATTTCCTTGGCGGCGTCGATCATGAACGGACCCTGGATGACCCAGTGACCGCCGGCGGACGGCGCGAAGAAGTTGATGACGAACGAGCTGATCAGGCCCCAGAACGGCAGGGTTTCGGGCGTGGCGACGTCGACGAAGACCTTGGAGATCGTGGTGACGAGGCCCGAGGCGGCCATGATGGCCATGATGCCGGCGTAGAACGGGTACTGCAGGATGATCCCGGAGATGGTCTTGATGCCTTCGGTCAGCTTGGCGACATAGGCGGCCGGCGTGCCGAGCAGGATGATGCCCAGGAACAGGATGATGAAGTTGATCAGGTTCAGGTCCAGCGAGCCGCCGTCCATGAAGTGGAAGACCACGTAGGCCACGCCCAGGGCGCCGATCAGCAGGCTGAGCAGGCGGCTGTTGTTGAGCTTGGAGGCCAGGGTGCCCTTTTCCAGCATGTCTTCGGCGGCGCTGGATGCGTTGGCGTCGCGGTCGATGTCCGGATTGACTTCAACGATCTTCTCGCCTTTCTTGGGGTGCAGCCAGGCGTTGAGCAGGGGCAGCGTGACGATGATGACCAGGCTGGTGATCAGCATGGGCACGGAGAAGATGGTTTCCGACAGCGGGATGGTGCCCATCTGCTTGGCGGTGGGGTGGCCGGGGGTGGCGACCAGGACGGGGATGCTGGCCGAGAGGCCCAGGCCGTACATGGTGAAGCCGCTGTAGGCCGCCGCGATGATCAGCGGGTAGTGCACGCCCTTGACCTTCAGGGCCAGCTTTTTGGCGACGATGCCGCCGATGACCAGGCCGAAGCCCCAGTTCAGGTAGCTGCCGACGCCGCCGACCAGGGTGGCGACGATGATGGCAGTGTGCGGCCTGTGCACGTGGCTGACGATGCGGTTGAGCATGCGGTCGGTCAGCGGTGCGGTGGCCAGGACGTAGCCCATGGCGAGGATGACGGCCATCTGGGTGGTGAAGGCCAGCAGGCTCCAGAAGCCTTTGCCCCAGGCGCGGGTGATGTCGCCGATGCCCTGGCCTTCGATGCCCGTGGCCAGCAATACGGTAAGCAGGGTCAGCGCGATGGCAAAGACGAAGGGGTCGGGCAGATACTTGCGCATCAGCTCGGTAAAGAATGAAGCCAGTTTATTCATGGTGCCTCCAACAAACTCCGTAAGGCGGGTTCTCTGATGTCCTGGGCCGCCGCGCGCCGGGTGGCGATGCGCGGGGGCGGGACGATTGCTTTTCTTTGTGTGGTTGGGCTCGTGGCCCGATGGCGCGGTCGGTCTTGGCCGCCGCGCCTTGTTTTGTGGATTCGGGAGAACCTGGTCAGGAGGCGCTGGTCTTGCCGTTCAGCCAGGCGGCCAGTTCGCCGAGCGCGGCGCTTTTTTCGCGCAGCACGCGTTCGCGGCGTTCGGGGCTCCAGGTGTAGAAGCCCTGGCCGCTCTTGGCGCCGATCTGGCCGCTTTCGACTTTGCTTTTCAGCAGGTCGGACGGTTCGGTGCGGTTTTCGAGGTCTTTATAGAGGTAGCTGGCGATGGCGTAGTGAACGTCGATGCCGTTCATGTCGCGCTGTTCCAGCGGACCGGACAGGGCCAGACGGATGCCGAGGCTCCACTTGACGACTTCGTCGATGTCTTCGGCGCTGGCGACGCCTTTTTCCAGCAGCGAGATGGCTTCGCGGGCCAGGGCGTGCTGGATGCGGTTGGCGATGAAGCCGGGGATGTCCTGGCGCACCAGGACGGGCCGCTTGCCGGCAAAGCGCAGGGTGGCCATGACTTTGGCGACGGTGTCTTCGGAGGTGGCGTCGTTGCGGACGACCTCGACGAGGGGGATGACGTCGGCGGGGGTGAAGAAGTGGGTGCCGGCGAAGCGGTCGCGGCGCAGGACGGCGCTGGCGATGGCGTTGATGGACAGGCCGGAGGTGTTGGTGGCGAAGATGGTGTGCGCGGGGCACAGGGAGTCGAGCTTGGCGAAGATGCCGCGCTTGAGGTCCAGGTTTTCCGGGACGGCTTCGATGACGAGGTCGCTGGTGGCGGCGGCTTCCAGGCCGGGTTCGAGGCGGATGCGCTGGATGGCTTCCTGGACCTGGCCGGGGGCGTAGACGTTGAGTTGCCGGTCGATGGTTTTCAGGGCCCGCTCAAGGGCGCCTTCCATCGGGTCGATCAGGACGACGTCGAGTCCTTTCGAGGCGAACAGCGCGGCGATGCCGCTGCCCATGGCGCCTGCGCCGATGATGGCGACGTTCTTGAGGGGAGTATCCATGATGGCTCGCTTGGTGCTTGCGGCTGCTGCTTGCAGGCGGGCACGCGGGGGATCAGGGCGAACTCTGTCTCTTCCAGGAGTGCCTTTCTGTGCTTGCTTGGCCAGAAAAATCTTTGTGTTCTATATGCGAACATTTGTACGTATATAGAATTTCTGGGAATGATAGTACTAAAAGTCGCGGGGGGTGGACAAATGGGGGATTGGGGGTGTTCGGTGGGTGGACGGTGCTTGGCGGGCGGGGGCGTGCCCACCTTCATCGTGACGACGATCTGGGTCATATGTGTGCGCTGACGATGAACTTGCTGATGGGCGTCTGGAGCTTGTTGAAATCGCTCCAGTTCAGGTGGTCGTGGTTGCTGAGATCAAGTACCGCCGTTCCCACCAGGGTGAGCCTTACGGCGCAGTCCGGGACTCGCGGTCCATGTCGGCCGGCCATTGAACCTTGGGCGCGAGGCGCAGCACCAAGTGGTATGGGGGCACGTCGTTGTTCCAGTCTCGAGGCGGACGCGGATATTTCGGCAAGGCTTCCGGCCCCTGGTTCATGAAGGCGCGCGCCATGGCCCACATGTGTTCGCCGTTGGCGTTGCTGCCGGCCAGTTGGAAGCGGTCGATGACGTGATTGGTGCCGGGTTCAACTACCGCGATATCCACGCCCCAGGCAAAGATCGGCGCACTGGTTGTTGCCGCCATGCGGCTCCAGGCTTCGGCGCGCAGGTCGGCCCAGTTGAATACAACCGGGACTACGCCCCAGCCCTTGCGGCTTAATGGTCCGCCGCTATGGAAGCGGTAGAGGTAGACTTTGCCGCGCTTGCGATTGAAGCGGATTGGTTCGTCGCGGGGAGGGGCAATGACTGTGCGCAACATGCCAATGCCAGCGATGGGTAACCCAATAACTCCGCCGATCACCATCACGGCCAACAAAGGGTCTCCTGCCATTGTTTTAAAGCGGATCTCAAAAAATGCAAGAAAGATCCACATGAGGGCACACAAAATTACGCCGAATGCACAGCAGGCCGCACCTGTCCGATTCAGAATTCTGGAAGTATGTAGTTCAAGGCAAGTATCGTCTGCGAAATTAGGAGGTAGGCCAATAGCCAGCAGAGGCTCAGAAGGCGGGATTTGAGGAAGGGGGAGATCAGCCTTCCAGCCTTTTGTTGGGGCGTCTAAAAGCTGCTTTCTCTTTTTTTCAGTCATTTGATCTCCACGATCTCCATAGTGGCAACCATCTCGGGATCATGAACGCTAGGCAGATACTCAATAATGATTTTCGCCTCGTCAATATCGTGCGGAAAATTCAATTCGACGTCTCCATCCACAATTAGGAAATTGGTTTTCGCACCATCGACGCCGGTGACGACGCGTTGCCTAAAAATGGGCGCCGTAGTCGTTGGATCGTAGTCGAGCCAGTTCGGTGGCTTGTATTCGGCCTCTGACGTAGCCCGTGTCAATTGATACGTGTCAGATACCAACAACTCTTCACCGGAATAGCGCTTCACTATGAGTTTCCAGGCATAGCCGGATAGGGAGGAGTCGTATCGAGGCAGAACAATTTGGTATTTCAATTGCTTAAAACCAAAGCTCACATGCGCATCTAGTCCAAGCACTACCCCGTTCAATGCAGAAAGCGCCGTACTAGCGTCAGCGAATTTATTCTCCTCCGCATTGCCGAAGTGGCTGAAGTAGGCCCAACGCTCGATCGGTGAAGATTCGCGCTCTTCGCCAATTTTCCAGGCTATGTAAGCAGTAATTCCAAGTAGAATTGCCCACCCGACTGGACCAAGTATCCAAGAAGCGCTAAGTATTGCTGTCGAGCCGGTATATGCGGCCATCCCGGAAAAAAAAGCTGTGACCGTAAATGAAACTGCCGCGCCGTAATACCAACCTTTGGAACTTTCGCCTCCTGCGATCCCCGCCCGCTTCGCCGCCTTAACCGACGCCAACGCATCAAACAATCCAGACAGCGCCCCAATCACCGCCCCAAATCGCGCCATCACCTTGCCCGCATCCGCCAGCGTCGTCACCGCGCCAACCCCCGAGGCGGGCAAGCGCAAGATT